>CAYTAT010000116.1:0-2591 GCA_964435795.1 uncultured Spirochaetaceae bacterium | reverse complement strand
GCCCACTTGCAGAAAACTCCAACCCCAACAGACCCATTCCTCGAACCACAAGGGGAGGGATGCGCGGCGATTTGCGCTGGCGGACACTTCGGAGAGATTTCGGATCTATCCGTCTTGCTCGGCTATTGGTTGAAAAGCATTGGTGCGGTCGCAAAGCATTGGCGTGCTCGCAAAACGTTGGCGCGTTCCTGCTCGAGACAGCCATCTTCTTTGCACGCAGACGCGGCTGGCCGAATATCGAGGTCGGGCCTCTTCTGGATCTCGGGCTCGATGGAGGAGTTGACGTTGCGGCTTCGACCTCTGCCCCCCCCCTCTGCTCAGCATCCTACCGCCTGTGGCGAGCGCGGAAGCAGCAGTTCGGCTCGTCGTTGGCTACATTCGGTGTCCACAGCTTTGGGCCGGACATTCTCCGCTTCTGTGTTGGCGACGCGGTTTCATCTGAATCGATGGCTGAAAGCGGCGATTGCAGGATCAATCCAAGGGCATCCCATCGGAAGATGGGCAGCGTGTCCGGAGAGATTAAAAGGGAGCGCACGATGGGCGATAAAATCGACTGGGACCGAGTCAATCACCATATCTCCGATGAGGAGATGGATACGGTCATAGTGAAACCGTATGGGCTGCCGGAGTTTCTGAACCCACTGAGGAGCGTCTATGCACCCGAGATCGAGGTGCAGCCCAAATGGGATATTCCAGAAAAGATCGCGATATGTTCTGCGGTTGTCGGCGCGATGCACTCGAAGAATACGAACCCGCACCACCCGATGAGTGTCGAGGAGATCAAGAAGGAAGCGCTCGAGTGTTGTGCGGCCGGCGCGGCAAATGTCCATATCCACGTCAGAGACGACAACGGCATCAACGTGCTCGACCTGAACAAGCTGCATCAAGTCATCGACCCGATTCGAGAGCAATATCCCGATGTTCTGGTCTGCGGTTGTCTGGTGCCGACTTTCCCGGGAGATTGGGCGCGGGTGACGACGGCGCTCGAAGAGGGTCTCGTCGACCAGACGCCAGTGAATACGGTTGCCTCCTACGTCGGAGATTCCCTTCTCGTCAAACCGCCGCATGCGATGATCAAGAAGGCGGAATTATGCGAGAAGAATCATGTCAAACCCCAGATCGCGGTATATAGCGATGGCGATATCGACAATGCCAGACGCTACCTCATCGAACCCGGTCTCATGAGCAAACCCTATTATTGGATTCTGCTGCCGGGACTCGTCGGATGCAGCCCCATGTATACGCCGATGTCGATGGTCGATACGCTGATGGGCTATGTGAGAAGAATCCGGGAGATTGATCCGGACTCGAAGATCATGTGCGCCGCAGGAGGACGGGCATCCAGTCATGTCGCGACCCTATCCATATTGCTCGGCTTGAACATCCGGATCGGGATGGAAGATACGATCTGGATGTACCCTCATAAAGACGACCTGATCGAGTCGAATTCGGCGCTCTATAAGCAGATCGTGTCGATCACCACCGCGCTGGGGAGGGAACCGGCAACCCCGGACGAGTACGTGGAGATGATGGGATTGCGAAGAAAAGGTGGCAAGGTCATCGAGGGCTGACGAGCGCGGAGATCAGCGGCGGATTCCCGTCGTGGACGCGAGTTCGAGACGAGGTGCGCAGCCGAGGGCTGCGGGCTGCCCTCACGGATCGTGGCATGCGGAGTGACGTGATCCGACCCTGCAGGACATCATCGTTCCGAATCCGGAATTGGTTGCAGAGCCCAGGGTGGCCGCGGCCGGGAGGTGAGCTTGACCAAGGTCCACTTCGACGAAGAGATCGCCGCGCGCTATGACGAGACCTCGGCCCATCAGTACCGACCCGAGGTGCTCGACCCCACGGTCGACTTCCTCGAGGCATTGGCCGGCGACGGCGCCGCGCTCGAGTTCGGGGTCGGTACCGGTCGGGTCGCGCTCCCCCTTAGCGAGCGAGGCGTGCCGGTGCATGGAATCGACATCTCCGAGGCGATGCTCGAAGAACTCCGCAGAAAGCCGGGTGCCGGGCGGGTCGCGACCACCGCGGGGGATTTCGCGACGACCCGGGTCGACGGCACGTTCCGACTCGCGTACCTCGTATTCAACACGATCACGAACCTGATCACGCAGGACGAACAGGTCGCGTGCTTCCAGAACGCTGCCGCTCACCTCGAAGCCGGTGGCCATTTCGTCATCGAGCTCTTCGTACCCGAACTGCGGCGGGTGCCGCCGGGCGAACGGCTGCGCGCATTCGACGTGGGTCGGACCCACCTCGGCTTCGACGAGTACACGGATTTCGTCGCTCAAATCCTCTCCTCGCACCACTACTGGATCGAGGACGGCAAACTCCGGACCTTCTCGGCGCCGTACCGCTACGTCTGGCCGGCCGAACTCGACCTGATGGCGCGTCTCGCAGGCATGACGCTGTGCGAGCGCTGGGCGGATTGGAGCCGCGAGCCGTTCACCGATGAGAGCAACTCGCATGTCTCGGTCTGGGAGAAGAGCGCGAGGTAGGTCGCCGCGTCGGAGATCTTCACCGAATTGGAGAGCCCCTGGCAAGCCCAATGAAACGAGTCCAGTCTCAAGGTTGGGATCTTGGCATGAAGA
>CAYTAT010000115.1:0-2741 GCA_964435795.1 uncultured Spirochaetaceae bacterium | reverse complement strand
CCGCCGGAGCCCTCAGAGCCGATCCCTCGCGACGCGCTACGAGCGAAGCCAATCCCCGTGACGCCGCGCGCAGCGGGGCCAGCATCCGCGGTCGCATCCGCCTCGCAGAGTCCGCGGCCTCCGCGAGCGGCACTCTCTTCGTGATCGCGAGGCCCCAGGGTAACGACGCGGGCCCGCCCCTGGCCGTGCTGCGAATCCCCGATCCGAGCTTCCCCCTGGATTTTGAAATCGGCCCGGATCAATTGATGATTCCCGGGATGAGCTTCGAGGGCCCGATTGATTTGACGGCGCGCCTGGATCGAGACGGAGATGCCATGACCCGGAATCAGAACGACCCCCAGACCCGCACCGCTGAATTCGCGAACCCCGGAGACGTTGGCCTGGAACTCCTGCTGGATTGATTCCCGCGCAACCGCCTCAGCAGCATTCATCGTTACCACTGACTACTGTGCGTTACGTTTTCCTGCGATGGATTAGAGGCGTAGACGGAATTACACTACCCTGTGATACGCACTGATACGCCTGAATTCTATGCACCATGCTTCCGTAGTGCTTCCGTAGTGCTTCCGGGGAATTTCGTAATGGCCAAGTTGACGCAATGCACAATCGACAAGCTCAAGCCCGATCAGACTGGCTACTTCGTGTGGGACGAAGAACTGTCCGGATTCGGTGTGCGCGTCTATCCGTCAGGCCGACTGCGCTACGTGGTTCAGTGTAGAAATGGCCGTCAGACGCGCAGGATTGCCGTAGGTTCAACGAAAAGGCTCTCCACGCCGGCGCGACCACCAAGACCCATGCAAAAAGACTCCTTGCATAGGCAGCCCTGGGCGCAGATCCTGCTGCGCAAAGAGCGAAGGCAAGAAACAGCCCGACAGTCGAGGTGCTTGCCCAGAGATATCTGGCCGACAAAGCCCCCACTACCCTGAAGCCCCGTTCCATTCGAGAGTACGAAGAGTATGAGAAGACTCTGAAAAACTACGTATTGCCCACACTTGGCATGAAAAGGGTGTCGGAGGTGACTCGGGCTGATGTGGAAACTTTGCGTAATCGACTCCGAGAAAAGCCCTATTCCTGCAATCGCGCTCTGAGCATGACGAGCGTCCTGATGAACTGCGCGATTGGCTGGGGATTGCGTCCCGAAGGGACGAATCCGGCCTTCGGCATCGTGCGGATGTCCGAAAAGCATCGTGAGACTTCCTTTCGGACGCGGTATTCGAACCCTTGGGTGTGGCGCTAGGCGATGTGGGGCAAGAGCGTCCTGAATGGCGTGAAGGTATCGCGGCGATTCGCCTGATTGCCGTGACTGGGGCACGAAGGAGTGAGATCCTCGAACTCTGCTGGCCAGAAGTGGATTTCGAGCGAAAGGAAATCCGAAAGAAAGACTCAAAGACTGGCCCCAAGACGATCCAACTCAATGATCCGGCGGTAGCCATCCTGCAGGGGCTCGGCCTGAGGCGTCGAAGTGAGACGTGGGTAATCCCCTCGCTGAGTTCAGCGGACAAACCACTCAGAGGAATCGCAGCGATATGGGGCGAAGTTCGTACGAGGGCAGGACTTCAGGACGTACGTCTGCATGATCTGCGGCATTCGCTCGCCAGCATGGGCACCAAAGCGGGCCTGAACCTTCAGGTTATTGGCGGCATCTTGGGCCAGAGTCAAGTCGGGACGACGAGCCGCTACTCCCACCTTGCCGAAAGTACAGTGGCAGACGCATCTGAACTCGTCGGTGCCCGAATTGCAGCGGCAATGGATGGCGGGCAGGGTGGTGTCATTCTTCCGATTGCTCGGGGCCAGAGCTAGCAAAAGCCAACCTCAAAGCCCCCAGTGTGGCACCTTACCACAGTCCTAAGCCGCCCTCGTACGCCCTAGACACTTTTCTGCGAATGGTACGCCATCAAGTAAAGCTTTCTCTTGAGTTTGGCACCTCCTTCATGAGAAAATGAAAATGAATTGCACCTTTTTCCTCTTGGGAAGGAGATATGTCATGCGGAAGTTTACAGCGGTTGTTTGTTCTTTTTTCGGCGCGATCACTGGGGGCCCGAGCCCGAACTTCCTACGCGGGGCGTTGCTACGCCTCTGGCTCGCGAGTGCATTGGGCATGGCCCTGCTCGTCCTCGGAGCCAGCAATGCCGGCGCGATCAGCTTCACGCTGGGGGGAACTTGGCAGTCGCAGGATTTCACCTCCGCAGATTGCGCGGGCGCGCGGGCCGGTTACCCCCGCATGTAGAATAGAAGTCCCGGTGACTCTCGACACCGAAGCCACCATCGGCGTCACCGTGTTGTCCATCGCGGTTCTCTTCGATGACGCCAACCTGCACTACAACCAAGGCGCCTCGTCAAACACGAGCTACAGCAAATACGTAGGTAAGGGGGGCGTTGGTTTCCTCGGGATGGGTGGATCGGTGTGGTGGTGGTTTGGGCCCGCGACTGCTAGAGACGCTGTGCATACAGCGGATCGGGGCAGTGGTACCCCGTGGCGTGCCTTTTAGCGGCGTGTTAGGGGCCTGATCTGCAAGGCCCCCCCCATCTGCCCCCTGGGATGTTGCCAACTTATGTTGGGCTGGTGATGTACGGCCCTATGCAAGCCGTAGGTGCTTCTTTAGGTGATTCCATCCGACTCACCCCAGTTCGACCGCTCTTGCGGTTACAGGGTAAGTTTGGCGTCGTGGCCCGGGTTGCTTGTGGCCTAGTCGGGGCAATCCCGAGCCTTCAATTCGCCTGTTAGTCGGATTCGGACTAGC
>CAYTAT010000114.1:0-2841 GCA_964435795.1 uncultured Spirochaetaceae bacterium | reverse complement strand
CTTCATATCGATCCGGCATGTATATTCGGATCGATATGAGGGGGTCAGGTCAAAAGCGTGCGTTGGCTACGAGATAGGCCTGGGTGGGCTCGGGCATAGTCCTGGAACTCCCTCGGGTTTGCCTATGGGCTTGGTGAGATGGAGAGGACCCGGATCGACCTCAGCATCCTTCTGGTTTGATGGGCTACTTCGACGGCGAGAGCATCTTGTGCCAGGCCTCAGCGTCCATTATGCCCGCGATATTTCCGTCGGGCCCGTACATCGCCAGGGGACCGTATGAAGTAAAGAGGTAGACGGTCTCCTCGGGAAAGGATGTCTTGGCATGCTCGGCCCCCATCGGCTCCCGAGCGAAATATCCCGCCTCGGTGACCCCTCCCCGATATTCGATTCGGCCCTCCAACACGTAGAAGTCCGCGGGGCCAAGGTGCCTGTGGGGCGGAGCGAAGGTGCCGGCGGACTGCTTCAGCATGACCGTCCAGGTTCCCGTTTCAGGACACGCTCGCAGCAGCTTTGCCCAGGCCCCATCACCCACGGGCACCCAGGACAACTCTTCGACATTCACGATCAACTCGGCGGGCTGGAAGGACATCGGCTCGGCTCCTGACGGTCTGGCATTCCCTGTCTTGCGAAGAAGTGATCCCTTCATCGCTTGGGGGGTCCACCCGCCAAAGATGGGCCTTTCGAGTCGTCCGCGCTACACGCTCCCGCCGACTCCGACTCAGACCCCCACAAAGAGTGGCGCTACCCTTTCGTCGAGAAAGGATCCCGTATCAGCTACCCTCGCAAGCACGCCTCGATCCCCGGGGTCTCTACTCAGCAGTTTTCAAGAGAAGCACAGCCCATGCGAGTACAAAGATCGCTGAGCGCCTCGGCCGCCCTCGTGCTTGCTCTAATCGTGATCGCAGGAGGCCTGGTTGTTCTGCGTCCGGCTTCGACCTCGCCCATCGACGGACCGAATTCCATCGCGGCACTGGAGCGGATAGAACTCGGCGGCGTTGAGCAGACCGTTCTCATTCGCGGACATGATCAATCAGCACCGGTCCTCCTCTTCCTGCATGGCGGCCCGGGCTTCGCCCATCTGCCAATGGCGCCGGCCTACTCGGACGAACTCGAGAAGCATTTCGTCGTTGTCCACTGGGACCAGCGCGGGGCGGGCGCTTCGTGCGAGGGGACCGACTACGAAGGCCTGGAGCCCGGCCAGATCGTCGACGACACGATCGAGTTGAGCGAGAAATTGGCTTCGCGCTTCGGCGGCGATGGGCGAGTTGTCCTCCTGGGCCACTCGTGGGGAAGCATTGTAGGCGCGCGCGCTGTGCGAGCGCGTCCGGATCTCTACTACGCCTACGTGGGCCTCGGGCAACTCGTCAACGGTCGACAGAATGAGGTGCTCTCGTACAACTGGGTCGTGGCTGAAGCAGAGCGTCGCGGCGACCAGGACGCACTTTCCCTGCTCAGAACCATAACGCCTCCCTATGCGAACTATGACCAAGTCAGCGAGCAGCGCCGCTGGTTGATGAGCTATGGCGGCACCGTTCACGCAACGGACCGCGCGAAGTCCTTTCTCTGGCCTCTCCTGACCGGGCCCGAGTACACCGTCGGAACCCGCCTTTCCTTCCTGTCCTGCTTTTCAGCGAGTATCGACGCCCTATGGGACGCGATCGACGCAGTCGATTTTCAAGCACAGATCCCCAGGCTCGAGGTTCCGGTCTTCTTCTTCACCGGAAAACACGATTGGAACACGCCCTACCCTCTCGTCGAGGAATGGGCCGAGGTTCTGGAAGCCCCAAGCGTCGAGATCGTATGGTTCGAAGACAGCGCACACATGATCCCGATGGAGTCACCTGCCAGTTTCCAGCAGGCGCTGATCGACAAGGTGCTGCCGCTAACTCGATGATTTGCGTCGATCATAATTTCTCTGAGAACCCAAATCTTGAGGCCAATCCGTGAGTCGATTTTCCGTCTTTCTCGCAGCGGCCCTCTTGAGCCTCCCGGCTTTCAGCAGAACAGGGCACTCGGAGACGATCCCATTCGATTCTCAGCGATGGGAGATCAAGGACGGGAATGGAAGAGTCGAAGACTACCTGGGGCGCAAGAGTCTCTTCTTGAGATCAGGCCTGGCTCTCCTGAAAGACGCGACTCTTGAAGACGGAGTGATCGAAGTCGACATCGCTGCCCCCAATCGCCTCTCTTTCCTGGGGGTGGTTTTCCGTCTTGAGAGCGAAGGGGACTACGAAATCGTCTACTTCAGGGCGCATAAGAGCGATCGCCCCGATGCCGTGCAATACACGCCCTCTTTCAACTCTTCGGCGGCGTGGCAGATCTACAGCGGCGAAGGATTCACATCTCCGGCCCATATTCGCCATGACGATTGGGTGCACGCCCGGATCGAGATCTCCGGCCTGGGTGCGAGGGTCTATTTCGACAATATGGAAGAGCCCGTTCTCGTAGTGGACGAGCTGAAGCGCGGGTCAGGAGGGGGCTCGCTCGGACTCTGGGGTTTCGTGAACGGCGGCCATTTCTCGAATTTCAGTTTCGAGCCCTCGAAAACAGCGAACGCCCCAGCGCAAACGCATCAAGAGTTTGCGCCGGGGACTCTCGCCAAATGGGAACTATCCGAGGCGTTCGATAGCAATGTCAGGGATATCGATGTTGTGCCCTCGGCGGCGGAACTGAAGGCCATGTCCTGGGAGCCCGTAGCCGTCGAGAGCCCGGGGATGGTCGTAATCAACCGCTACCGGGAAACGTCGGAAATCGTGCCGTCTTTCCGCGAACCGAAAGATCGGACAGGCCGGGGCTACTCTACAGCTGGGTTCTGGCATAACGTCCGAGTATGGGCATTAT
>CAYTAT010000113.1:0-3024 GCA_964435795.1 uncultured Spirochaetaceae bacterium | reverse complement strand
GGAAAATTGAAAGCCAGCCTAGCACCCGCATCAGATCGGCGTCGTGGACCACGCCCGGATCCTCACGAATCATCAGATCTGCGAGCGAATAGGCCTCCCGAGCCATCGTCTGCGGGGCGCCCAGCAGGCAAACGCGCGCGGATCGACTCGGTCGGTTTCGACGAGGCGGATTCCAGTCCTTTGGGTCCATGATCCCATTTGCGACCCCTCTTCGGATCCGGGATGCGGCGGAACCGCCACCCATGAGCGAGGGGAGTGGGCTCTCAGCCCCCGCCCAGCGTGCGGCGAAGGGCGGAATCGAGGGCGCGTTCGAGCCCTCCCGCAATGATCTCGATCTCTTCTTCTCCGATGATCAGGGGGGGGCCAAGCATGATGGCGTCGCGTGCAGGATCGACGCCAGAGGGGTAGAAGAAGACGCCCTCCCCGAGTCCCGCGGCCACGACCCGGCTCGTAAAACGATCCTCGGGAGAAAAACATTCCAGCCGATCGCGATCCTTCACGAATTCCACGCCCCACATCAGTCCCCGTCCACGAATCTCGGCCACGTGGGGGTGATCGTCGAGTTTTCCGAGGCGCTCGCGGAGTTTCTCTCCCATCTCTTCCGCCCTCGCCACCAATTGCTCGCGCTCCATGATTTCGAGCACCTTGTCGGCGGCCGCGCAGGAGCCCGGCAGGGCGCCATAGGTGAAGAACATCAATTCATCCCCCGCTTCGGCGAGGCAGGATACGATTTCTTCATGGCTGAAAAGGCCACAGATCGGCGCGTAGCCCCCCCCGAGTCCCTTGCCCCCTACGAGGATATCCGGAACGACATTGAAATGATCGACCCCGAAAGCCCGGCCGGTACGACCAAAACCCGTCATCACCTCATCGGCGATGAGCAGGATGCCGTGCCGCGTGCAAATTTCCCGAAGGCGGGGCCAATACTCATCGGGAGGATTCAGGGCCGCGGCAGTGGAACCCCCGATCGGCTCGGCGACAACGGCGGCCACGGTCTCCGGTCCCGCCTCGGCGATCCGCTTTTCGATTTCCTCCACGCAGGCGACGCCGCAATCCGGATAGCTGCGCTCCAGGGGGCAGCGCAGGCAATAGCAGGCGGGCGCCGTGGGCCAGTCGTAGAGAAGTGGGCCCAGGTTGGAGCGGCGTTTGGTCTGTCGCCCCGCAGCCAGGGTGGCGACGCTCGTTCCATGGTAGGAGAGTTCCCGGCTGAGAATCTTCCAGCGCTTCTGCTCTCCCCGAGCCACGGCGTATTGCCGCGCCAGGCGGATCGCGGCGTCCATGGTATCCGAACCGCCCGATCCGAAATACGCGTATTGCAGCGACTCGGGCAACCAACTCGCCCGCAAGCGATCGACCACCCGCAGCCGACTCGGGGTCGAAAAGGGCGGCACCACGTAGCCTTCCCGCACGATGGCCTGGGCCATCGCATCGGCGACTTCCGCCCTCCCATGACCGATATTGGCGACCACGGCGCCACCCGCGGCATCCAGAATCTCGAACCCCTCGGAAGTGTAAAAATAGGCGCCCTCACTGCGCGCGACGTCGAGTGAAGCCGAGCCACTCCCGGGAATGAAGGACCAGCGAGCGGGGGAATCGTCCATCACCATCGTATCTGCCTCCTCTATTTTGCGGGCCATTCCGGGGAGCCTTCACGCGCTCGCTCATCGGGCTCTTCGACCCTTCGGATCCGGGCTGAAGACACGTGGTTTGCCCGGAAAGAAGAGAGAGGGCTCTCGATGGATTCTGCTTGAATTTCCTCCCATCACCACGCCGGAGCAAGGATAGGGGAAATCGGGGGGGGCTTGAAGGAGAGAAGCCCGGACGAGAAAGCGGGGAAGGGAGGGAAAGGGGAAGAAGAGGAGGGAGGGGAAGGGGGAAGAAGAGGAGGAAAAGGAAGGGGGAAGAAGAGGAGGAAAAGGAAGAACGCGAATCAATCGGAGGCGACTCCGAATCAGATGAATACCTGGGCCACGAAATTGTTGACCGCATGCAGGAGAACGCCGGGCCAGATACTGCGATAGCGGCGATAGAGGCTCCCGAGCAAGAGCCCGAGCACGAAGATGGAGGCGCTGGTCGAGAGCCAATCGAGAGGGGTCGCCATCCTCTCCAGCCACCACCAGCCCGGCCAATGGATTGCGACGAAGAGTGCGGCCGTCACCGTCACCGCCCAGGGGCGGCCGAGTTCCAACCAGCCCCGCAGCAGCATCCCACGAAAAGCGATTTCCTCCACGACGACAGCCGTCGAAAACGTGGTCAGCCAGAAACTCGGGGTCAGGCCCTGCGTATTCCAGGCCTTTGCCTGGAGTCCGACCGCCGCGCAGGCGGCGACCAGCGCCCAGACGATCGACACCCCAAAGACCATCCCGAGTGCCCCCCGCTGACTCGCACCCCCCCACCCCATGGCCACTCCGCGCGGCAGCATGAAAAGAACGGGCGCCAGGAAGATGGCCGAACGCAGAACCTCGTGAAGAATTCCTCCCCAGGGCGTCCCGATGGTCATGATCGGGCGATAGGCGGTGATGACATAGACGCTCCAGGCGCCGAAGATCCAGAGAGTGCCGAGATCGACGCTTTCGATGCGCCCCGGAAACCCCGGGATTCGCAGGCCCGTCACGGAAGCCAGCGGGCGCGCGCCCCGCGACGACTCATCGAACTCCCCTTTCGCACTCCGCGCCGGGGCGCGAAAAGACGGACCGCAGTCGTATCCGGGATGGCGCGCCGCGATGAATGGGCTGATCGCATTGATTCCCGATTCCCGCTTCTGATCGGTGGCTTCAGAGCCCGACCGAGTGCCGGCGGATTCGGAGGTACGGAGGAGCCCCGCGGCTGCGCGGAGTTTAGCCCGAAGAAAAATCCCTCGACGTGCGGCGAGGCCTCCAGCCCCGCCTCGCCCCGGTCGAGACGTCGGGGATCGGGAATCAGGGCCTGAAAATCGATCCAAATCCGTAGATTTTCGCGATTGAACATATCGTCAATATTGGATTTCTGTTCAATTCGGGATTATCATCCCGGATTCGCGGTGTC
>CAYTAT010000112.1:1724-3283 GCA_964435795.1 uncultured Spirochaetaceae bacterium | reverse complement strand
CTTACGCCAAAACCGCCGCCCATGCCGCCCATGCCGCCCATGCCACCCATGCCGCCAATCGGAAGTCCGCCGGCGCCCATCATCATGCCGCCGCCGCCCATCATCACGCCGCCGCCCTTGGTATTGGTGGTGGTGGTGGAAATGCCGCCCGCCATAGGTGGTAAGCCCATCATGCCTCCCATGCCACCAATCGGAAGCCCGCCGCCCATCATCATGCCGCCCCCCATAGGTAAGCCATTTAGACCGATTGCCGGGACACCCGCACCTCCCGGCAGGCCGCCATTGCCCTTGGTGGGGTTAGGGGAGGAACCGCCTCCTGCGGGTAGACCACCGCCCATGCCACCCATGCCGCCCATGCCACCGCCAAGGGCGATACTGGGCATGGGAGTGCGCCTGATCCGGGCGGTTAAACGCAAGGCCCGGGCCACGCCGCCTTGGGGCTGCTGGGCAGCACCGCCCGCTCCCCCCGCAGTGCCCTGGGTGGGAGGGGGTGTCCTGCGAATGCGCATGGATAACCTGCCCCCGCCGCCTCCCCTTGAGGGCGCAGGGATGACCGGTGGTGGAGAAATAACCGGGGGTGGAGTTGTGCTTGGCCCACCGGGAAAAGTTGTCTTGGGAGCCCCGGGAATGGGGCCCTTGGGGCCACCCGGGGTCGTTGTGGTGGTGCTGCCACCGGGGGGCTGGGGCGTATTGGGCCCGCCGGGGGTGGGGGCCAATTGGGCAAATAGATTTCCCAAGGTCAGCGGGAGCAGGGCCATCACCATGACCAAAAGCACCAGCCCGCGCAGGGAAGCAGAGCCTTCCTCAACACGCCGGTCGGTTGATGGGGCTTCCCTGGGCCGCATTGAGCGGGGAGGTTGATGTATGTCTTTAAACACTGTAAAAAATGTGGCAGTTATCCGCCAAAATGTCACCCTGCAAATGCCAACCGTTTAAAGGGTGTCAGCGCAGCTGAACCGCCGGGCGTGGCGTGCCGCCCTTGGCCCCGGTGGTGGTGGTGCCGCCTGCATTACCCGGTGTTGCCGGGCCTGCACTGGAGCCAGGCTTGGTTGGTGCGCCGGGCGTGGCGCCGGGGCCGCCCGTCTTGGGGCCGGTAGTGGTGGTGCCGCTCCCAGGCGCGGTAGGGGTGTTTTGCGTGGTATTGATCTTGATGGTAGTCGTTGAACCATTTGCACCCGCCCCGAATAATCCACCAGGAGTCGCAGGCATTACCGCGGGGGTCACGCCTCCACCCTTGCCGCTTCCAGGGCCTGTGGTCGTCGTTTTACCTGCAGTGGAACCTGCGCCTGGCGAGGTGCCCTTGCCGGGAGTGGGATTGTTTCCCGTGCCCGGCGATGGAAGCCCGGGTATGGGCATGGTGGTGCCTGGGCCGCCACCACTGCCGATGCCGCCATTGGCGCCTCCACTTGGCGCGGGAGTTCTTCGGATTCGTGTGGTTAATCGCATGACACGCCTTGCTGCACTGGTTTGAGGCAAGCCAATCCCGGGAGCCGTCGCGTTGCCGCCACCGCCGCCCGCCGCTGCCGGCTGGGCTGACATGCTTATGGCAGGGATGGGCG
>CAYTAT010000112.1:0-1624 GCA_964435795.1 uncultured Spirochaetaceae bacterium | reverse complement strand
GAGTCGTCTTTGGGCCGCCGGGAGTTGTGGGGGGAGTCGTCTTTGGGCCGCCGGGAGTTGTGGGGGGAGTCGTCTTTGGGCCGCCGGGTGTGGTGGGAGTCGTCTTTGGGCCGCCGGGAGTTGTGCCACCAGGAGTGGTGGGCCCAGTGGGGCGCACAGCTGCATCGAGCCCTAGCCAGGCAATTGTCAGCAAGGCCATTCCCATAAATCTCCAGAAAGACATGGCTGTCTGGAAATTAGAGCAACAAAGCATCGCCTTGGGCTCTCTGGAAACCCATGAGGTATTCCCTGCCCGGCGATATCCATGTTTCTTGTTAATCAAAACAAACTTCCCCGGAAGTCCCGGGTTTAATGCTTAATTGGCAAAACCTCCCCAAACTTTAGCAGATTTGCCCGAAAAAACAAAATAAATCTATTCTCCTCCCAGGGAAAATCCATAATGGAGCACACGGGATCAGCCCCACTTGTGGCCTGAGTGTTGACGCAGGTTCTCCCGTGGCTGAAAAGGGCAGGGGATTATGGCCTGCCTTGAGCGGCTGCCATCTCTTTCTCAAGTTTGGCGGATAATTCCCTGGCCTTGGCCAATTGTTCGGGTGTCAGTTGTTCGCCGAGGAAATCCATGTTGTTTTGAGGCGCCTCATCCCCGCGCTTCTTCCCAATAAGCCACCACGCATAGGCGGCAACGTCATCCTCCGCTGTGCCTCCTCCATCATCGTACAGGATGCCGATAAAATTAGGCGCCTCGACATGGCCGCTATAAGCAGACTTTAGATACCATTTAAGCGCCTCAGCCTTGTCCTCCTTTACTCCCTCACCGCTGTCGTACATCCAGCCCATGTTAAACTGCGCCATCGGCTCGCCCTGGTCGGCTGCCTTGCGGAACCACTTGATGGCCTCGACATCATCCTCGGGCACGCCCTCGCCGTTGTCGTACATCAAGCCCAGGTTCGCCTGGGCACCCCGGTTGCCCTGCCTGGCCGCCTTGGTCAGCCATTCCACGGCCTTCTTGTAATCGCGCGGCAACGCCTCACCGTTATAGTACATGTATCCCAGGTTGAACTGTGCCCGGGGTTCATCTTGTGCCGCTGCCTTGCGATACCATTTCAGCGCTTCCTGGAAATCCACCTTCACACCCCGGCCCAATGCATAATTGTCAGCCATCAGGGTCTGCGCCACGGCATCCCCTTTTTCTGCCTTGGTCTTGTTGCTTAAAAAGTCAGACTTCTTCTGTTTCAGTATTTGGGCTGCGGCATCTGGTTTTTCCGCCTTGGTCTCGTTGCTTACATAGCCAGAATTCTTCTGTTTCGTCCTGCTTTTTGGGACATGTTCCGAAACTTCATGATTGCCGCAGGCAACAAACAAAACAGTGACTGCCAGAATGACGGTTGGGGATTGGATAAAATGCAAAACTACCTAACGGGCCTTGATGCCAAGAGCCGTACCAAACTCAATTTAAATTGAGCTAGCTCGTAACAGTTAGCGCGGCTGTGGCGCGGGCATACCCACGGCACCCGGAGGCATGCCTCCTCCACTCGGTCTGGGAGAGGGGGCCTGCATACCCATAGCACCAGGAGGAAATGGGCTGCTTCCTCCGCTCGGCCTTGGAGAGGGGGCCGGCATACCC
>CAYTAT010000111.1:2679-3338 GCA_964435795.1 uncultured Spirochaetaceae bacterium | reverse complement strand
CTCGACCACGACGTCTTTCATGCCACTCGCACGCAGCGTTGCGGCCATCTCCTTCTCGGTGCCGCTGGGGTCTCGGAACATACCCGCCTCGGCGTCATAGCCGAGGTTCATTGTGACTTTCACGGTGAAGTGAGCGGCATCGCTCGTCGTGGAGAGGCCCTGACGAAGCCGCTCCGCCTGCTCGGGAGTAACCCACCACGTTTCCGTGGCGTTCTCGGGATCGAACGGGACGAGATTCGAAGGCACGGTTACTGCAAGCGGGATCGAGGCACTGATCTTGTTTCGTGCAAACTCGCTGATCGTGAGTTCGGACTCGCCGAAGGCTACGCCTGCGCGGAAGACAGCCACCAGCAAGAGGGCGGACGCACAGGCGTTGCGTGTCACTCGGCCCCTCCCTGCCCAACTCATCATTAACCAGTCACTATTATAGGTTGGTTATCAGGATATTGCGTTTCATAAAATGGTGATGGGTTGGTGGTGGGGAATTGAGGAAGCGCCCGCGAAGTCTGAGTTTTCGCCAGCATTGCCCTAAGCCCCCTCCCCCTCCGTAATAACCCGGACACAAGCGGACACTTTCGGACAGTTCCGGACGGTTTTGGACTGCGATGGAGGCCGGGCGACACAGTTTTGGTTGCGGGATAGCGAAGCTTGGCAGAAAA
>CAYTAT010000111.1:0-2663 GCA_964435795.1 uncultured Spirochaetaceae bacterium | reverse complement strand
CGGCGAAATGCCGCGCTTCGCAGGGCGGAGAGATGATGAAAGCGAGACATGATCAATCTCACGGTGTAGCCGTCCCGGACAGTAGGGCCGAGCGCCCGCTACTGGGGGTGCTCTGTTTAGCAGGCGTATTGAGCATCCTTACGTACGGGATCCTCGGACTAATACTCCTAGCCGCCTCAGCCGATTCGTCCGCAAGCCCGCTGCTCCTCGGCATTCGTTCTGCCATCGCCTCCGCATCGGGCGCATTCATCGCCGCACGCATGCGGCCGAGCCAATGGCTCCTTGGCTCTTCGCTGGTCGGTGGTTTCGGCGCCGTGCTTGCGGTGCTCGCTGCACCTGCGGCTGGTCCGCTCATGGCGCTCGCTGCTCTGATCGCCGGGCCGCTGGGCGGCTTCTTGCAAACTCGGTTCGCCGCCGAACCTTCGCGACCGCCCGAGTAACAAAGGATCGGCGGCTACGCAGGCGCTAGAAATAACTCTGGAGGCTTCGTTGCGGAAGGTAGAATTCTAGATATCAAGGGCGTGCGATCGACACCCGGTGGTGCGACCCGCCTCCACGGCAACCAGGGTGGCGTCGATGAGCTAGTTTTTCCGGACGCGACCAACGATCTGCTCAGAGCTGTGTGACATTGGTCTGAACCCCTGCCACAAGGGGGCAGAGGGATCCGACAAGCCGCTGTACCGCTACATGAGCCGAGCTGAAGCAGATGACTCAGCTGTTGCGCCTACTGATCGGGGGCACCGACCTCCGAAATGGCATTCTCTGCGGGCCAGCGTGAGAACGCAAACACCCAAATCATGACGAAGTTGAGCCCGGGCACAATCTGCGTGAATGCCCACCACCGCGACAAACCGGCCTTGGTCAACACCCGCGCAGAGAGCCAAGTGGGTACTCCAAGAATGACTAGAAGGACGATAAGGATGAAAAGCTCTGTGATTCCGAGGCCAAACATTACTGTCTCACATCCTTCCGGAACGCCGGCCATTCAGCGAAAGCCAACAGGACAAGCAGGATCAGGAATCCCATGGGAACGAACACAACCAACGACAGGTACGGGGAGAGCCCTGCTCGGGCACAGATGCGCCACGCCGGAAGCGCCACGATTGCCGCCGCGATGACGAATGATATCAGAGTCTCCAAAACAGAACCCTCCTTGCTCCCTACGCCGTGGATTAGTTGGAACCATAGAGCAGCAGGCCGACTTTCACACCAAGTGGGCCGATAGCCTGGGAACGAGATGACTGGTACACAAGAGCCCCTGCCTGGAGAGATCGAAGAGGCCAGAAAGAACCCAAATGGGTGGGTCTACCGCATTGCCGGTACTTTTGCTGAGGGCGACGAAGTCCCGCCCGAAGCGATTATCGGCGCGTGGAGGGTCGACGCAGACGGAAAGATCATCGGGGCCTTTCAAAGAAACGAGAAGTACAACCCCAAGACTTGAGCATCGAGCGGGGCTTTGCGAGCCGCCCCATCGAGGGGGCCAGCGGCCTGGTCTATATGCGGGCCCGCCACTACGACCCCACCACGGGCCGCTTCCTGCAACCCGACCCCGAAGGCATCGCCTCCACACAACGCTACGCATTCGCGGAGCACAACCCCTACATCTACAACGACCCCACGGGCCGGTCCTCAAGGGGCATCGGATCGCTTGATCGAGGCGTGCCGTCGTGGGCGTTTGAGGGGGGTAGTCTGCTCGCCAACAACTTCGGCGGGCCCTTCATGCTCAACGATGGCCCCACGCTTGAAACACAAACGATGCTGAACGCGGTGGGGTCGGCTAATGTCGGCCAGGGTGGGCAGGATTACTGGACGGCGGGTGCGCTGGGGGGCGGCACAGCGGTGATAGGGCGGTCAGGAGTTGATGCCTCAGGATTCCTGGGCGTAACGTTTGGCCGCAGCGAGTCAGGAAACCTCGGGGTCACCAAGGCGAGCGCGGGCTATTCGTTTACGTCGGAGTTCGGTGACTTCCAGAAGCCGGGTGGGGGCAGGACCTCTCCCATTGTTGGTTCTGAGTTTGACGCCGACGTGATTCCGTTCTTCATTCGAGGTGGCCCCGATGCGTTGTTCGCCAAGGACCTCCACACGGTGGATATCAGCGCTTTCGTCGTCACCATCAAGGTGTTCACGGGGCCTGACTTGAACGAGTTCAGAGGCGTCGCAGGCATCTTTGGTCCTGGTGTCGGCTTCTCAATCATCAGGGGCGGGTTCGATCCAATCTTCGTGCGCGACTCCCCACTGGAGTGAATCGTGAAGACACTAGCACGCAGGCGGCGGCGTATACGGGATTGGGGGACCATCGGGTTCATTCCAATCGGCGTTACGATAGTGACCCTCGAAAGCAATTTCGCTCGACAGATGGTGGTGGTGGTCGCAGTTCTCTATGCAGCAGCGATGGGCATCGTGCTTCTTCGCACAAGCCGCTGTCTGCGATGCGGATCTCTTCTGTCAATCCGTGATATCAAATTCGGCCAGACTACCATCACGGTTCCATGGTTCTTTCGGCCGTCCTGCCAGCGATGCGGCTGGGTTGAAGGCGACAATGTGGAGGAGGAGAGCTGACCGCATCACGATTCGATAACGCCGTTTGGTGCCGAGATCTTAATCCGCAGGCCAGTGGGCCGAACACCGCGAGGGTATCAATAGAAGGCTGATCCACGGCCCCG
>CAYTAT010000110.1:0-3481 GCA_964435795.1 uncultured Spirochaetaceae bacterium | reverse complement strand
GCCGATGGGACCGTACGCGAGGAAAGGGCCCCGGAGCTGGTCGTAGAGCGAGCGGGCCAGACCGGCCTCTCGGCAGGCTTGGCTCACATTGCCGAGTTCTTCGGCTCGGCGGAAGAGCCGCAGGCGCTGAAGGTGACCCTTCTCTTCGAGGGTCATCGATTCCTCTCCCAAGTGGGTGTGTCGGTACAACAACTTAGTCGAGGAGAGCCGATGGCCCTCATCCCCCTGAACTCAAAGGTGTCCAGACCTTTTAGGCATGGTTCAGACTAGACCGGGAAGAAGAGTCCCAGCCCTGCTGCCTCGCCGCCCTAGGTCTGCTCGTTCTCAAAGGTCGTGTAAATCTGCCGAAAGCCGCGGATCGCGATGGGCAGATAGAGGGCAAGCGCCACTCCAACCCAGAGGCCGGGTAGCAGAGCGAAGGCAGCGGCCCACAATGACAAGAAGACAACGAGACGCAGCAGCACCATCGGGAAGCGGTCCGTGGGGATCTTGCCATCGCCCTGGTACGTGAAGGCCCTCGGTCTAAGGAACCAACCGTGAGCCATCAGAACCAATGCAAAGAAAGCAAAAGGGGGCGGCCTGCTATCCAGGGTGGGTTCATTGTCCAGAACGACGTCCTGGGCTGAATCGAAGGAGAGCGCTTCCTGAACCCGGCCCCAGACGTGTTCAGGCGTCGGCCGACTGGTCGCACCGCCGGCATTCTTCCGTGTTGGGATCGAGCGCCAGCGGTAGAGCACCCGTTGGTCGGATGTAATCGCCAGCGTTCCGGGCTGAAAGAAGCCCTTGGGATGGGACACTTCCCATTTCGTGTCCCGAATCAAGAAATCATTGACCTCGCTGGTGCGCAGGTCGAACCAGCCCCGCTCGCTCACGCCAGCGGCGATTTCATGGTGTGGGTCCCCAACGCACTCAAAGGACAGCTCCCAATCCAGCTGGGCACGCGAAGCAAGCGCCTGGGGCTCACTGGTGACCGCGTAGACCTCACCCCCGGCCGCTCGAATCGCGTCGACCACGCCCGCCTTCATGAAGCCCCGCAACTCGAGGCGACAGGGAGGTCACCAGAAGCCGCGGTAGAAGAGCAGCACAGTGAAGGCATGCCGCCCCGAAATTTCGTCGATCCAGTTCCGGCGAGCTCCCGGTGGCGGATCGAGCTCGGCAACGTCCTCGCTGGCGACGGGCCGATCACCGGAAAGCCAATCGACTTGCGGCCCTGAGGGTGAGGAGGCCACCCGGAAGGTCTCCTGCCGACAAGCCCCGCCACCACAGAGGACAAGCCGAAGGTCTCCGCCTTCGCCGGCGCCCTCGGGAGGATCCACGATCCCGGTGACTTCAAAGTCTCCGCTCTCGCTCGCGTTGAACCAAGCCAGGGCCGCCTCGACCTCGGGCTGAAGATCCTCAGGGATCGCCTCCAAGACAGTCGCCATAGGGCCTAGCTTAAGAAATCTGTAGAGGAATACCAACGAACCGTGACGGGGAACATCCCGGGCCCTCGACATCCTGATGGACACATGAGACTTCCGCGACTTTTCGGAGTTCATCGACCCTTAGCACCGTGCAACATAATGAGCAGGAATCGCACTGCCGTCGGGAATCAGCGCCCGGGGGCGAGGGGGTCATATTTGTCCATCCCCTCCACGGGTCCTCCCCCCGCGACAAATCGCTGGCATCGGAGGGGCTTCTACGAAGAGTTCAGAGGTAGTCGGGCCGGAATTTGAAGATCCGCGGGACCCGCGCTTAAGAAATCCGGCTCTTCCGGATTTTGTGTGGCTCCGATGATCCGTCATTCCCGCTTGGAGGAGCCTGAGGGCGGGGCCGGAGATATTCCGGTCTGGATCGCGTGGGCTGTGTCGTCGGTATAGTGTCGCGATGCAGGGGCATAGGACATATAAGCTGGGTTCTGGCATCACGTCCGAGTATGGGAGCTACGTTAAATCCTTAGGGGGAGCCGTGACGGGCGACCAATCTGGCGTCGAGTTGCGCCAAGCTCTCCGACTACGAACTCGAGGTGTGGCCCTCCGCGCCTAACGGCTCGATCGACCACGCCACGACCGGAAGCGAGATCCGCAACTTCAACAACCCGGCCTACAACGGCGCGTACTACCAGGACCCGGCCAGCGGCACGCTGACACTCAAGCTACAAGGCACGCAGTCTCTTTCGGGCAGCTCGAATGTCTACCCGCACGAGGCATAGGGGAAGTTCGATCTGGTCTGTCCAGTCCCCGAATCCGGATCTCTCGTCATGCTGGCCGCTGGAATCGGGTTGCTCCAGGCTCTTCCCAGGCACCGCGCTCAATCAGCGCTACGCGACTAGCTCGTAGCGCGCGAGCCCCCCGCCCCACCCGCCCGGGACATCGGCAAAAGATGGAGGGCGAGACCGGTCTCGCGAGCGCCGTGCGGCCTAGCCGCACGGCGCGACGAAAGGGCCGGCTACTGCGCAACTTTGGTTTCGAGCGCGCGAGGCCTGGCGGGGGACCTAGACCCCAGTACCGCAGACAGCCGACCCGATCCCCGACTGTCGGAGGCCGCTTTTCCGGGGTTGGTTTTCCTACTTTCTTGAGCCGCGAGGGGGGACGGTTTTTAGATGAAACCTCCGCTTTTGCCCGTCTCGTAGAACGACAACTGAAATTTCCTGATCTGTCTCTGCAGCGCGTAGGAGTTCCTGCCAACGATCCATGGAATCGATGGGGCCGCCGTTCACCCGTTCGAGCAGGTCGCCCTCGGCCAGCCCGAGTTGGTGCCAGAAACTCCCCTCGACGAGCTTCCTAACGCGAAGACCCAGCATCGTTTCGTGGCCCGGCGCAAACTCCGGGACGAGCCACCCTTGCTGCAAGAGCTGTGGCCGCGCGCGCAAGCCGACGTTTCGCCACTGAGCCATCAACCCCTCTCGATATTGGCCAAGCCGAGCCTGCTTCAGAAGCGACAGGGTCGCAGTAGACGCTCCGTCGACACGCAGGCGTTGGTCGAGCGGCGGCCCCTCGGGTTCTAGGCGTAGGACAAGGCTGCCCCCGTCACGCTCAAGCCATGCCCTGTCATCGGCGACGCGCACGAGACGATGCCCATTCTCGTCTCCGAAGAAGTCGCCGACAGAAAGTACGGAACGCAAGGACTCTTGCCTGTCTTCGATCGTCGCTGCGTTCTCGTGCGGATCGTCCAGCGATTCGCGGATGGCGACTACCCGTAGGAAATCGCCGCCCGCCTGGGCTTGCGAAACGGAGACGTCGCTCTTCTCTGTACCGGAACCGGATGCGGGCGGCATGAAGTCCGCAGGCGTCACCTTCCGCAGGAGCCTCGTCTCGAGGATGAAGAAGGCTGCCTCGTCCGGTGCAAGATTGGATCGCGTCACGAAGGCACTGAAATCCTTTCTCAGGCGTTCGAGTTCACTCTTCAGATCGATGCGCCAGACTCCCTCTTCGTATTCAAAATACTGAAGCCCTCGGTCCGCACGGTCATCACGGCCAAACTTGTAGAGGCGGCCCTGCGC
>CAYTAT010000109.1:0-3522 GCA_964435795.1 uncultured Spirochaetaceae bacterium | reverse complement strand
GGCGGGAAGGGAAAGACAGCGATTCATGGAGTTTCTCCTTGGCGGGTACTTCTGGTTGGCGGGTACTTCTGCTTGGCGGGTACTTCTGCTTGGCGGGTACTTCTGGTTGGCAGAACCCTCTGGAAAGATCTCTCCGGTCAGGAGCAATCTACTGCATCGTGCGCAAATCCGCATGAAGACTTTATGAAGTCAGGGGGGGGCATGCTGGCCCTTCAGGAAATCTTCAAAACGCCGGAACGACTGAGAGCAGAACTGCGAGCCTGTGGCGGAAAGGAGAGATCTGGCGATTCATTGACTTTCTCCTCGGCGAGAACTCTTGGCAAGAATATCACAAGTTCTCAGGTTCACGGACTGACGTCCGGAACCTGAGAGAGATCGATGATGTAGGAAAGGGTTTCGTCCTGAAGCCCCCAGTCGGAGTCAAAGATCACGTAGCGGCCGTCGGCCGACAGGCTCGCTTTGGGCTGGCTCCAATAATCCGCGCCCGATGAATGGTGATGAGCGAGTCGGAAAACGCCGCTGCCGTCCAGGAGGATGAGATAGATCTCGTCTTCCAGGGGATCCCGGTCGCCATTCTCCGGACTCGGATATCCCGTGACCACGCAGTAGCCATAAGGCCCGCGGCAGGAAATGTGTTCGAAGCCCCCCCAATCGATGAGGTAGAGATGGTGGATTGCGGACTCTCCATTGGGCTGCCCGGGAAGTTCCCGATACGACAGGGCGGGATAGGCGGAGTCGAATGCGGTCGCCGCTTCACCGTTCACCCAATTCTGACCCATTTCGGGGCCCGTCAATTCATTCGTGACGAAGACCTCGGTAATCCCATCCGCCAGCACGCTGAGATCGGCATGGGGATGCCCCGCGGTGACATGTCCCAGGTAGTCGCCCGTCTGGATATCGTAACTCTCGAGACCCTGGCAGCGCTCGGTGCCCGACGTCGCCCACTGCACCATCAGGTAATTGCCAAGAGGCGAGACCCCAACCCAATCCGGGTCGACGGGTCCAAATTCGGGATCCGGGGTGCAGGGACCCGCGTATAGGGCCTCGGGATCCAACTCGGCGCCCAGGCTGGCGGTCTCGAGATTGAAGCTGAAGATCCTCGACCAGGGGCCGACACCCACCGCCTGGCCGGCGATCCAGCGGCCGTCGCGACTGAGTTCATCGAAGGATTGATTGCCGAGATAGCGCTGGTAGTCCGGGGGAAATTCGAAGAGGGGCGTGGTTTCGCCCGTCACGACATCGGTCAACTGCAGCAGCAGCGCGTCATCGGCGTTGGAGTCGAAATGGACCAATTTGCTGGGGTCGCTCGGATGCCAGCGGGGATTGCCCCACTCGCCCACCGGGCTGGAGATCATTTCTCCGAAATCGGAGACTCGACGCACCACGACCCTGGCGGAGGGACTGCCCGGAATATCTTCGCTCACGATCAGGTAGAGGCTGTCGTAGCTGAAAGCCTGTAGCTGAGAGTAGAAGTGGTTGATATTCGGCGTAGCGCCCACGGGCGTGAGCACGGTATTGAAGGGAGTGACGTAATCGCTCCCGAAGTCGGGAGGGGCGTCCGCGTTCACGCTCTCGGCATCACCGCCCTCACCCGCTTCGGTCAGGAATCGGATCGCCGTTTCGCGTCGGCCCGACTTGATCTGGGCCAGGTTGAAGGGAGTCGGGCGGTCGGGTTGCCCGTCATTGCGCCCTTCGTAGCTGCCAAAATTGATCCAATGCGCGAAGCCGATCTTCCCGAAGGCGATCCAGCCCTCGCTCTGGGCGCCGAGGAAATACGTCTGCACATCGCCGTTGAAAACGAAATAATCCGCATCCACCCAGGCATCCAACTCCGCCTGGCTCCAATCCGAATTCGTGAGACGACCCTCCTTGAATCCATACTTCACGTAATGATCCGTCACCGATGAAAAACCGGGAATCTGCCCCCCATCGATTGCGACGGCCACGTCCACGTTGATCGTCCGATAGGCCTCGGCCGTATAATACGAGCCGATGTTGAAGGTCTGGCAGCGCTCCAGCAGCAGATCCCGCCCATCCCAACCCGCGGGCTTCGGCGCATTCGCGGTGATGAAGACCACGGTATTCGCAGCCGGATACTCCCAGCTGAAACCCCCGTCGATCTCGTAGTCGGAGTCCGGGCTGCCGTCGCTATTGTCCGTGCGGAGTTCGCCTTCCGCAAAGCCACGACCCTCGGCGAAACCCGTATCCCGCCAATGCTCGAAAGCCGTCGTCTCGTCGCAGACGCCCGCTTCTACATTGAAGAGATCGCTATTCTCCGGATTCGCGAGGTAGGCGGTGTAGCCGCCCAGGGCGTCGAAGGTCGTCGTGTCGAGTTCGGCGACTCCGGGATGGGTAACCACCCGGAAAGCGTCTCCGGGATCCGCGTCTCCGGGCGACCAGGTTCCCTCGGGATCGAGGAGTTCGGCGCCATTGGTGAGACCGTCTGCGTCGGAATCGAGAGCCGCCAGGGCGGCGCCCCACTGAACCGATCCGGAAAAACCCGGGACATCGAGAAAATCGTTTTCAATCGCCAGGCCCAGGGAATTCCGCGGCCCCCCGTTGCCTGTATGGCAGGTGAGACAGCCGTTCACGGAGCCGTTTGGAACCTCGGCGACACGAGAACTTCGCGCCCCGGCCGACGCCGGCAGAAGGCAGAGAATCAAAAGTGTGGCGACCCTATAAGCGATTCTATCCATGATGGTTGTCCCGTGTTTTCAGGTTGATGAGCGAGTCTACGGCGCCAGCCGCTCGACCCGGCCCTAGAAAGAGAATGCAGTTTGGAAGCCTTTTTGCACTCGTTTGCAGAGAGGGCGACGCAGGGAGAGATAGCTCGGAATCCGAACGAGAAGCCCCGGGTCCCGCCCGGCGGAGGATCGGCAGAAATGGAAAACTCTCTTCCGGCCGGAATCGGCATCCGGGCTCAAGGCCGCCTTCTCGCCCGGAAATTCCCGACGATCCAGGACCGGATACTCGAAATAGAGGGAGACGTCCGAATCCTTCCAGGTCTCCTGAGGAGGCGAAAGAACGGGAGTTACGCGGGAGGACTCCGAAGCGATCGTCACCTCGTAGGCGGCCGAAGCAAGCCCCGCTTGCGCGAAGACGATCCCTGCGACGATTCCGAGTGTGGACAGGCGAGTGGCTTTCATGAGGCACCCCCAGATTCCGGAGAATGTCGATCTCTTCTGGCGATTCAACTTCAGCGGGGCGGCCTTTCCGTCCCTGCAACCTGAATCCTGCCAGAACATACGGGCAGCACCTGTGAAGCAGGTCACAGCTATGAAAATTCTTTCGGAATCACCCTCGAAAACCTGGCGGGGAACGGGGATGGACGAGGGATCTGCGCAAGCTGATGGGAGCGGGCGAGAAGAGGGGCAATCGCGCTGGAATACGCGAGGGCGCGCCGATCTCAAGCAGCTGAAAAATAACGGAAATCTTCCGGATAGTCGAATCGGCCGCAGACTCCGGTGGTGCTGCGGTAGGGGAGCGAAGAGTTGCCGGGCTCTGGTGAAGTCGTTCCGGTTC
>CAYTAT010000108.1:0-3605 GCA_964435795.1 uncultured Spirochaetaceae bacterium | reverse complement strand
GCTGCCCCCGATGGACGCTCCGGTGCTTTCCTCGGCGAGACACACGGGCCCGAAGTTCTCCGGGTAGAGAGCGATCTTGTCCGCATAGAATTCGCGTACGAAATCCATGTCGAGGGAGAGATTTTCGCTCGGAAGAAAAGAGGCCCCAAAACCTCCGATCCGGCGCTTGTAATCGAGGTAGGAGAGCACGACCGGTAGCCCGGCCTCCCGGGCGATATGGTAGAAGCCCGACTTCCAATTCTTGCGCCACGCGCGGGAGCCTTCGACGGGCATCACGAGACCCCGGGGCGGACCCTCTCTCAGGGAATTTGCGAGCTGGGAAACCAATCCCTCGGGCCCGTTCCGGCGCACGGGTATTCCACCGAGGGCACGCATCAGCGCGCCGAAGGGGCCGCGAAAGAGCGAGATCTTGCCCACCCACGCGATCGGAACCTCGAATCGCCACGCAAAGGCGATCAGCATCGGAAAGTCCCAATTCGAAGTATGGGGTGCTGCCACGATGACATAGCGCTGGCAGTCGGGAGGGGATCCCTCCGGCCGCCACCCCGTGAGCCGGAGGAAGAGCTTTGCAAGAAATTTTCGCACCAGTAGATGAAAACTAACGCAGATCGCTCTCGGGGGCTCTACACAACTCGCTCATCTGCCCGGGGAGGTATTCCGGCGCTCTTCGATCGGATAGACCCGTCCTTCGAAGACCGTGGCGCGGATGCGAATGTCCCGGAGTTGCAGGGCCGGGGTCTGCAGGGGATCGCGATCCAGCACCGTGAAGTCGGCCCGCTTGCCGGCTCGCAGACTGCCGATTTCATTCTCCATGCGAATCGCTCGGGCGGCCTCGCTGGTGATGGCTCGTAGCGCCTGCTCGACCGTCAGTCTTTCGTTCTCCGCCCAGACGCGGCCGCTCGAGGAAATGCGCGTGGCGGCGATCCAGGCCAGGAATAGCGGTTGGCTCGGTGCCATCGTCAGATCCGAGTGCAAGGAGACCGAGGCGCCGGCCCGCTGCAGGCTGCCCAGTCGGGTGAGTTGCGAGGCCCGATCCTCTCCCATTCCGAGTCGACTGTAGGTATCGGCCAGGACGTGAAGGTAATTGGGCTGGGCGCTGACCCCCGCGCCCAGGTTGGCCAACTGCCGATCCTGCTCCGGAGTCGAGTAGCCGTAATGATGAAAGGTGAAGCGGTGGTCGAAGCGCGGCTTCTCCTCAAGCAGGGTCTTCAGGACGTCGAGGGTGGCGCCCACGCCTTCGTCGCCGTTGGCGTGCACGTGGATCGTATAGCCGGCGTTCCAATAGGTGCGTGCCGCCGCGAGCAGCGCGTCGGGTTCCATCAGCCATTCGCCGTGGTGCCCGTCGATATAACCGGGGGGGCCCATTTGCATCAGCTGGGAAAAGAAGGCGCCATCCGCCAGAAGCTTCACCTGTTTGCGGGCGTGGAGCAGGCGCGTGGATCCCGTATCCGCCAGGGCTTCGATTTGGAGCAGGGCCGCGGCGTTGCTCCCCGCAGCCACTGCTGCCCCGGCCCCCTCCGGTACCAGCAACGTCCGGAAAGGCGTCTGGTCGTTGTCGAGCGCCGTGCGCATCAGGGCCAGATCGTTTTCGACGCTCCCCGTCATGAGCCCGGCCGCCATGTCGGCCATGGTGGTGATGCCGCCGCGATGCACGAGTTCACGCAGCATCTCCAGCCCCAGTTTGAGGCGTGCGGGGGCGAAGAGTTCCTCGCTCAGGGCCGCCAGGGCCACTCCGGCCCCGGTTTCGAAGAAGTGTCCGTTGGCGAGATCGACCTGGGGATGTTCACCGACGATCTCCGGGGTGATGCCCGCGGCTTCGAGGGCCGCACTATTCATGTAGATCTCGTGGAAGGAACGGTGCCAGACGATGATCGGTCGCTGCCTCGAGAGGGCGTCGAGATCGGCCCGCCCCAGCTTTCCGTGGAAGAGGGCGTGGTAGCCCCAGGTGAAGAGGGGAAGGCCGGTCGGGGTAGAGGCCTCGAGTTCTGTCAGCCGCGCGAGATAGGCGTCTCGGTCCTGAACACCCTGTACCCGCCCATCGGGTAGATCCCAGTCATCGGGAGTGATGAAATCCATCGGGAGCAGCAGCGCCGCCATCAGGGGATGCAGATGGTTGTCGATCAGCCCGGGCATCAGGAAAGCGTCATCGAATCGCCTATCGATGCGGTGCTCCCGACTCTCGAGCCAAGGGGCCAGACTTTCCAGGCTGCCGAGGGAGACGATGCGTCCGCGCTGAACCGCGATGGCCTCGGCGCTGGGAAGGGAGGGCTCCATGGTGACGATCTTGCGCGCCGTGAATACGGTGAGAATTTCCTGGGCCGCAGCCGTCGATGCGAGAATCGCCGTCAGCAATGCTGCCGCCAGCCACGCTCTCGCCAAGCCGGAGGCGAAGCGGCGACGCCGGGATGGTCGGAAACTCCGGGGTTGAGGGCGGGGCGGAGGGTTGAGCTGAGGGCGGGGCTGAGGGTTGAGCTGAGGGCGGGGCTGAGGGTTGAGTGGAGAGCGAGGTCGAGAGTGAACTGGCGCCAGGAGGCGCGAATGCGGCGCTGTCGGGTCGCGACGGTTCTCGAGCATGGGGTTCTCTTCCATCCTTACTGCCGCCCCGGGGATTTCGCCCTCGCGGCGTCGGGAATTCTCTCGTGGAGACTCGGCTCTTGCCGCCGAGCGCGCCGCCCCGGCAGCAATCCCGGCAGCATCATTGCAGGCGGGTGGTCGTCCCAGGGGTCCGTGGGCGCGGTGGTAGGTAGCAGTAGTAGGCAGTAGTCGTCGATGTGTTTAGCCGATAGGGGGCGGGGCGTTGCCCGCGGCATCCTGTTCCATACGGCTCGAAAATCGCGATGGACTCCGCGGAGCGCTGATCCGACTCCGATTCCACCGCCCGGGAGCGGAGTCAATGGCCCGCTCCCCGGGGGGGCATGAAGTGAGGGAAGTGAGGGGTGGAGGGCAGAGAAGAGAGAAGAGAGAGAAGAGGAGGAGGGTGACAGCCGAGCGAGTCATTCCGGGCACGAGTCGCCTGCCGCCAATCCCCAGGGCCTGGATCGAGTCTCCCGTCCGCTCCCCGAACCGATCCCGGATCTCCCGGTGGGGCCCCTCTATATACCTGCTGTATAACCATACCTGCTGTATAACCCTGCGGTCGGTCCACGTCCTGGCGGACCCTGCTCTCCCTCAGCCGTCCTCTCTATGTCCGCTCTCCCCGACTGCTTCCCTCCCTTGGCCCCCCCCAGAGGGGGCGGGAGCGGATCTGGACCCATTGGGTGCTTCCGAATCCTCCGCCCCGGGCCTCGTCCGGCTCAGGAACACCCGGGACTGAAAATCGGGCTCGATGCGATCGTGAAAAAACTTTTCTAATCAGATAGTTACGAATCTTGTGGATTTTTTGAAGATTTATCAATTTTTGAGGATTTTTTTCGCCACTTAACTCGCCTCTCCGCCACTTCCAAAGGAGCGAACCTCAATTTTATTGATTGATAGGGAGTGGATATGCGTACTCTGTTCGGAAAAGGTTTAGCGAGTCTGGCGGTACTTCTCGCTGCGATTCTCTGCAGCACCAGCGCCAGCGCAGCAAGTTTCACCCTGGGTGGGACTTGGCAAGGAACCACCCA
>CAYTAT010000107.1:0-3670 GCA_964435795.1 uncultured Spirochaetaceae bacterium | reverse complement strand
GCAACCTGTTAGGGGCTCTAGAGCGCAGGGCCGATTTATTGAATCGCATCAGATAAATCAGGCTCCCCTTGGCTGGGGGTCCGTCCGCCTCGGCCTGCTCTCTGCCTGCTCGTCAGGGTGAGCACACGGTTGCCAGGGTATGATGCCTTTCGGGGGGACACAGCGATGGAAGCACGTGATTCTCAAGGAAAGTGGCTCAAGGGCACGAGCCCCAACCCTGGCGGAAGACCCAAGGGGCGGGGACTGAGGGCCGAGATCGAGCGCAAGCTGGCCGAGGTGCCTGCGGGCTCCAACGAGACCCGGATGGAGCGAATTGCCCAGGTGTTGGTGGAGAAGTGCGAAGAGGGGGATATGCGGGCCCTCGAACTCTTGCTCAAGCGTGTGTGGCCCGAGCGTTTGAGCGTGCAGTCTGAAGGCCCCCTGGTGGTCGTGAAGGACTACACAGGTGGCTTCGCGCAGGCCCAGGCAAACCCCGTACCGGATGCCCCAATGCTCGTAGAAGCCGACAATGCACCCGAGGCTGCCCCTGTCGAGCCAGAGCCCGAGCGAGCCACCTGGGCGGTACGTGCCCCGAGAGACGAAGACCGGGAGCCCACGGCAATCCTGTAGTCCGGCTTCACTTCACCGGGCTGCGATGGTATACGTGGGTTTCAGGGGCACTCGTTCGCGACGAGGGTCGCGTTGCACCACGCGGCCAGCCCCGCTCCCTCCCGATGGTGCAGTCGCGAGGTGCAGCGATATGGCTCAGAAAAGGCGATCTGCCGAGAGCGACGAGCACCGGAAGTACATCGATGCCCTCCTAGGTGCCGACCCCGACAAACTCGACCGTCTTCGAGCCGCGATCAATGCGGTGATGGAGTCGCCAACAGCCAGCCTTACAACTCCGGCCACCAGTGTGATCAGCACCCTACAGGGCCTGGTATCGGATTTCTGTAACGGGGAGGAAGAGGAGGCGCAGCTAGTCAGTACGCTGATCAACGAGTGGGCCGAAACCAACTTCCCGCAGGACGAGCAAGTTGCACCGGAGCGCCATGTGCTGAGCACCCCCAACGGCCCCCTGCACTTCGAGTCTGCAGAACGGGGAGAAGCGAAGTACGACTTGATCGACGAAGGTCGGAATGCTGAGAACAAGGGCACCCCAGAATTGAAGCGTTGGGTCAAGAAACGCCTCCGACGCAATGCAGACCCTGAAATGCTGGCCAGGGTCGCCGAACTGCTCAAAAAAAGCTGGAAGCCGCCACACGCAAAGAAGGTCGGGGAACTGAAGCCCGATGGGCAGTGGGTCGAGTATGGGCCACCCCTTTCCCCGCGCCGGCGAATGTCGCGGTACTGGTGGAAAACTCTTGATAGACCCACCCACTACTTCCTCGCGATACTGCGTCTTCGCATCCTGTCACGACGGATCGACCTCAAACGAGAGACCTCCGGTCGCTCCAAAAATAAACCCATGCGTAACCTTGAAGATGCTGAACGCGACCCTGCGAACAGAGAGGCATTCGAGAGCGCGGCGCTCGTCTGTGTTCCCGAAAGCGAAAGTCGGGAAGAAGGGGAAGGTCTGACAGCCTTGGCCGCACTAGTTGAGAGCTTTGAGAGCCGGCGCGGGGTCCACCTGTCATCGCGCGAACGCGAAGCTTACGTTCGACACTGCAGCGGAGAAAAGCAGACAGAGATCGCCGCCTCGCTCGGATTAGCTCCGAGCACCGTGCGCGTTTACCTATGGCGGGCCCGCTCCAAGCTCGGACTCCCCTCGGGTGTAAACGATTTGCCGATGCTGTGACGGTCTCCAGATGCAGGGCAATTAAGCCCGCGGATGGAGATCTGAAAATGAGCAGCCATATTGTGGCCCTCTTCGAGGGCGACCCCCAGGATTCGGGGCTTCGGCTCCTGGCAAGGACTCGAAATCCCCGACTTGTAAGGCAGGTCCGGCAGTGGTTTGCGTCTGACCACGGTGACGAGTTGTCATGCCACGCCCCAAGCACCGATAAGCCGACGCTCGTAGCAAAGGGAGAACCGGAAAAGCTCGACGGTAACCCCTCCAGTCAGGAGGGCACCGGATGACCCCCTCCGATAAAGAAGGGGCGGCTGCGCTTCGCCTACGTCGATGCGACCACCCTGACACTGCTCGAACCCAAGGGCCGGCCGATGCACAAACCAGTCGGTAGGGGCCAGCGGTGGACGAAGAACAGTCCGTGCCCAGTCTGCGGTGGGCACGAAGCCATGCCCAAGCACAAGGGCGTCCGTTGCTACGGATTGCGTTCCACTGACGGGCAGTATCTCCACTGCACACGAAGCGAGTACGCGAACGGACTGGCCCCTCACAGAGGGGGTGACACGTACGCGCACAGGGCCGAGGGCGACTGCAAGTGCGGAGAGGTCCACGGGCTGGGGGCGCGGGCTACCGGGGCGCGCCCTGTCAGCCTGGAGCAGCAAACGCTCTCTCCGAGAAGAGAGAAAAACCTTCCGAACCACGAGAGTCTTGAGGCCCTCACCTCACACTGGAAGAACCAAGGCAAGCAGCGGGGAGGAACCCGGTACAGCCTTGCACATGATTACGTCTACGACGACGCCAGTTCCCAACCCTATATCGTGGTCGGCCGGTTTGAGTCAGAGGGCCCTGAAGGGCGCACCAAGACTTTCGCACAGGCGTCTCGCCAGGGGCCGGGCTGGTCTGAAACTAGCTCTGGGACGAAGCCTGTTCCCTACCGACTGCCGGAACTGATCGAGGCGATGGCATCCGGTGAGACGATCCATGTCGTCGAGGGCGAGAAGAACGCCGAAGATGTTTGCCGTCATGGTGGAGTCGCGACCTGCAACATAGGCGGTGCAGGGAAGAGCCTCGAACCCTATGCCAAGTACTTTAAGGCGAAGACATCGAGCCGTTTCGTGGTCGTCGCGGATGTTGGGGACGCCGACAACAAGGGTGAGAGGCACGCTGAGAACTGGCGTGATCTGCTTCGGAATCAGGGGCATATAGTCGAGGTCGTGGTTGCCACCGATGGGCTGCACGATGCCAGCGACGCCCTGGAGGCAGGGTACGGGCTTGCTGACGCCTTTGAAGTCGATGAGGAACTGAGCGCGCTGACGCATGAGCAGCGGGCGGAAATCGACCGTCATTCCAGATTCGACATCGCCCGGACGAGTATCGACTGGGTGCTCGACCAAGAGCCCAAGCCGCGTGATTTCATCATCGATGGTTTTCTCCCTGACCGAATCTCGGGCCTCCTTGTCGCCACGGGTGGAACCGGCAAGGGCCACCTGCAGATCATGCTGGCGATCACGAGGGCACTGGGGCTCCCGTTCGGGCCTTATGCGGCAAAGAAGCCATGCGGGACCGTTCTGGTTTCGATGGAAGATGACAGGGAGGAGTTTCATCGGCGGTTCGATGCCGCGCTCCGGGCAACTTGGCCGCAGTGTTCTACTGAGGGAGAGACATTCCAGGCGTGGAGGCTCCGAAATCGAGAACTGATTTTCAGCAGAATCCGCTTCGTGGACCTTTTGGGGCTCACCGGGGAGCACCTGGGGCCGGAACTGCGTGATGCAGTAGCGAATCAGGTGGACCACACGGCGGATGCTCGACTTGTACTTCTCGATCCCCTGACGCGACTGCTTCCTCCGGGCCTCGTCCTCAACGATAACGCCGCAGCGGGGACCATCCTGAATGAGCTTGACG
>CAYTAT010000106.1:0-3697 GCA_964435795.1 uncultured Spirochaetaceae bacterium | reverse complement strand
AAGACAATGATCCCCATAGGACAATGACTCCCCTGAGGAGCGTGATTCCCGTACCGCCCCCTTCGCGATCACCCCGCTCGCTGCCGGATCCTCCGCCCGGAGGTGCCGGCTCCTTCTTTCCGATTCGCGCGTCTCAGCGCCGGGCGTGGTCTGGCGATTCGGGCGTGCGGTATTCCAGGTAACGCTCGCTGCCATCCTGGCTCCGAACGCGCAGGATCAGCACGTATTCCCGGGAAAGCGAATTCATCAGCGCCACGCTCGAGTTGTGGTCTTCGATCGGGCGACCATTGATTTCGAGGACGATATCTCCCTCTCGGATACCCAATTCATGCCAGAAGCTCTCCTCGCTGACACGGGTAATCTGGACACCCTCCATGGCATCGGAACGGCGGTCGTACATCGGCTTCACCCGGGCATCTCCAAAGAGGCGGATGGCCGTTCGGGTCTTGCTCAGGGCGCCGTCCTCCATGCCTCCCGTGCGGGTATTGGGATCGCGAATTCTTGCCGGGGCTCTCGTCTCCTCCGCTCCGGGGGGAGAGGCCGCTGGGGGGGCAAGCGAAGAAACCGGGGGCAGCGTCGCCTCCCCGTCTTCCGCCCCCGACTGCGGGCCCTGAACGGAGCCCCGGGAATCGATTGGACGCTTCTCCGGATCCGATCCGCCCGCCAGCAGAAGTAGCAGCAGAGCCGATCCCATCAGGATCCCCCCCGCGCCACGGCGCCAACCCCCCGGCTGCTTGAGTCCTCCGAAGCCCGCCAGCATGGCGAGCCCCAGAAGAGCGAGAAATAGCGCGATGAGAAGGATGCTCGGGGACATGGCTTTCGCATGAGGATAGCCATCCCGCTTTCGGCTGGCTTCCGTGGTGGATTCCGGACAGGAAATGGAATATGGCGGCCATGGGGAGGAAATCTGCTATCGCCTCTCCGGGTCGCACTTCAGCGCGCGTGACGCCCTCGGCCGCCGGGCCGATGGATAGAGGCGCAGAGGGCATCGTGAGGCAGAATGACGCGATCGCCCACGTCCGATATGCGAATGGGATCGAGCTTTCGCTCGGAACGAGCCGCCGCTCCGATTTCCCTACTTCCCTACTTCCCTACTTCCCTACTTCACGACGACGCAACATTGGATGGCCGACTGCGAAAGAGAAGAAAATTTCGCATGCCTGGGGCCTGTCAGCGGAAGCCCCGAGTCGGGGCTTCCGCTGACAGGCGGCGATCAGGTGGATGCTTTGAGCGCGATCTGCCTAATCGTCATCGTCGTCGTCGTCATCCTTATGCTTCTGCGTGAAATCGACCACCATCCAATTCGGAGAGGGAGCTCCCTTCGGATTGTGAAGGGGGGCCGGTTGGTTGGTCGCGAAGGGAACCGAGCAGTTGGTGCGAATCTTTTCCGACACGCCGTTGATGCTGATCGTGGTCTTGGATCCCAGATCCGATTCGCTATGCGCCGTTCCATCGATCGTAAAGCCGTTTTCACTCGGCACACTCAGGATCGTCCCGGCGGTCAGATCCACATTGGAGTAGGTGACCGGATGCTTCTTGAAGGAATTCGCCTTGAATTCCACCGTGGCTCCGAGGATGTCGGGGCCGGTGTACTGAAGCAGCATGGCCGCGATCTTTTCGGTGCAGATCTGTGGTTCTTCAGGCGGCGGCGTTACCGTGATCGTCGCCGAGGCTGTGCCCGCAATACATTGCAGGCTGCCGACCTGACCATTGGCTGTGACCGTATTGGTGGTTTCCTCTTCGATCATGGCCGTCGTTACGAAAGTTGCCGTCCCTCCGGCGGGAATCGATACGCCGCTCGCGATATTGCCCAGTAGATCGTCATCCACACTGACGAAGTCCACCGGGTCATCGTTCGGATTCGTGACCACGTAGGTGTATTCGACTTCCGAGCCGAGGGCCGTGCTGCCGCCATCCGAGGAATCGACCGAGTAGACCTGCAGACCTCCGTGCTGATCGCCAAGATCCAGCGATTCGGAGCAGGAGGAATGGAAGTAGCCATGCTGGATCAAGGAGTTCGTCTTCCCATGGCGGATCTCGTAGCCCGTGGCCTGGGTGAGGGCCGACTTGCCGTGAGTGCTGGCCTTGAGATTGACGATGTCCCCGGCCCGCACGTCGACGAACGTCTTGTAGGTGCTCGACCCCGAGCCGCCATCGCTCAGTGTGATCGAGACCGGGTCGGTGGTGGGCTGCGCCGCATCTATGCAGTTCGCGGCGCCCGTGGACTGGGAGTGTACAGACTGTCCGCAATCGCTTCCCGTATAGCGCAGGTGGAGGTCTTGGAGTTTCCCTTCGCAGTGGGGCGCTGGCACGAGGTCGATCGATGTCACGCATTCATCATCGGATTCCTCGAGTGCCACCGTACCACCTTCCGTCGAGGTCACCGACGTAATGAGAGCGCTGCCAAAGACCATGCCCGGCCCGAACGGCTGTCTGCAGGAGGTTTCGAAGCGACTGAATTCGATCACTTCATGACCGCCACCGGAGTTGGTGATGACCAGTCGCGTCTTCTTGCCGATATGCTTTCGATTGACCGATGAGGCGTCGACGACGATGGAATCGCCCACATTGACATCGGTCGCCGCGATGTAAAGTGCTTTCTTATGGTGCTTCTTGCCCCACCAGCCCGAGTGCCAGCTCCAGCGCTTGCGGCGTTTTCCGCTGACAAAAATGTTGACGGGATCCTCTCCGTCCGCACCGCCCACGCACTTGGTTCGGCGGGGATGCTGGAGATGACTGCTCGCATCACAGCCCAGGCCCGTGTATTGGAATGTAAAGGATGTCAGTTTGCCCTCGCAGGCGTCGTCGTCGACGTCCGGAGGCTGAACGACGCAACCTTCTTTTTCGACCAGCAGGTTGCATTCCTCCTGCACCGGCGGATCCAGGGGCCCGAGGCAGTTCCCAGGTGCTGTGAGCGAGGCCTGGGAGGTGACCGATGCACTATTATTGCCGGCCGCTCCGGGCATCAGGGGCGAGTGGATGTAGAGCAGCTTGCTCGATTCACCATCCGCAACGGGAATCGTGAGAAACCTCCAGGATACGGTGGGATCTGCCACGTCCGTCTGGCTCGGCTCAATTCCCGGGGAACTCGCGATATGTCCTGCGGCGCTTACCTGGCTGATGTCGACCTCGATTTCGAAGTCCGTCAGGGCCGGTACGAAAGCACCGCTGCCGCCGGTATGCGTCAGTTTGTAGATATAGGTGTTATTTCCCGCCAGGGGAAGCGGATTGGAGGGGTTGCCGGGAAGCCAGACCTCCACGGATACCGCCGCAATAAAGCAGGGGCTATCGCATACGCCGGGGAAACCGTTGGGCTCAACGAGATCGGAACTGCTCGAGTAGTCGGGTGGAGTCGACCGGGCAGGATTCGCGATCGCCAGGGGCAGCAGCAATAGCGACCCGATGAGAATTCGGTTGAGAAGAGAAATCATGTTGTCCTCCGATCGATACGAACCTGACAGTATCCTGCGGTGCGCGATCTGAAATGTTCTGAAATGTCCTGGTGTGTGTTGAATTCAGGGGGCGGCGCACATGGATTATTCCGATTGCGCGGGGAAGGTGTCTGGTTGCGGATGTGGCGGCTCGCCATTCCTGGATTTTCGGTTTCTTCGCAAGGTGACCAGAATCGTCCCGAGGCCGATTAGCAAGGCGGTCGAGGGTTCGGGGATGAGGGTGCCCTGGACGGTGAAATCGGTTC
>CAYTAT010000105.1:0-4038 GCA_964435795.1 uncultured Spirochaetaceae bacterium | reverse complement strand
CGGGGCATCTCTCCCTCGACGGCGTCGATCGCATCTACTCGAGCCCGCTGCGTCGCGCCCACCAGACGGCGTTGCCGCTCGCAGAGAAGCTCGGTCTCGAGATCGACGTCGAGCCGCGCATCGCCGAGTACGATCGCGACTCGGACACGTACGTGCCCCTCGAACAGCTTCGCAGGACGAACTACGCGGAGTGGAAGGAATTCATGAAGCTCGGCTATCCGCCCGGGATGGACCTCGAGCAGTTCTTCGTCGACGTGGTCGCGGCGATGGAGGAGATCATCGACACGAATCGCGGCCGCCGTGTGGCGGTCGCGTGCCACGGAGGTGTGATCAACGCGTGGGCCGCCCATGTGCTCGGGATGGGCTTCCAGCTCTTCTTCGACGCACGCTATGCCAGCATCAACCGCTTCATGGCCGCGAGCAGCGGAGAGCGGAGCGTGATCAGCCTGAACGAGGCCGTGCACCTGCGCGGGCTCGTGTAGGGCAGGGCGCCGGTCGTCGAACCGGATTCGGGGCGCGAATATGGGCCGCTGTTGCATCGCCGCGGGCCCACGCTGATTTCAGCGACGCGCCAAGCGGCTGAAATTGCAGCCGTTTCGATTGGTCTCACCCGTTCGGGCAGTGGTCGAACCTCCAGCCCCGCGGTCGCCCTGGATTGCGGCGGCAGCGTGCAGTCAGCAGCTGCAGGCGCGCTTTCGCATGAGCGTCGTCTGATCAATGATATATCCGTTGAATATATCCTAAGGATATATTAGGATGGTCGTATGGCGAAGACGAATCGCACGAAGGTGGCCCTGCTGGGCTTCTTGTCCTGGGGAACGATGTCCGGATACGACCTGAGGAAGCTGATCGACGGGTCGATCTCGTACTTCTGGAACGAGAGCTACGGGCGCATCTACCCCATGCTGGCGCGGCTCGTGAGCGAAGGGCTGGCGTCGGTCGAGAAGACCGAATCGGAGGGCGGACGCCCCCGCAACATCTACTCGCTGTCGGCCACGGGTCGCGCCGAGCTGGATGAATGGCTGGCGAACCCGAGCGTCCCATCACAGCCGGTCCGTGACGAGCGGCTCCTCAAATTGTTCTTCGGCGCTCGCGTTTCGCCTGCCGTTTCGATTCAGCTCGTCGAGGCGTTCGCCGTCGAACTCGAAGAAACGCAGGCGCGCTACCGCGAGACGCGGGCGCGCCTCGAATCTGCCAAAGATGCACCGATCGACCAGCGCTACTGGCTGATGACCCTTCGCTACGGAGAACGCAAACGTGAGGCGGAGCTCGCCTGGTGTGCGGAGATTCTCGACGAACTTCGTGCGTTGGCGTCGGACTCAAAGGGCGGGTCGGTTGGTGGTTCCTAGCGGAGCCTGGAGGTCCCATACGATGAAGAAGCGCGTTCTAGTACTGGTTTCAGTCGTCCTCGTCCTGGCGTTCGCATCCACTGCGTTCGCTGCCGACGTCACCGTTCGCATCACCGGGCTCGAGTCCGGCGGAGAAGTTCGCGCCGCGCTCTTCGCCAGTGCTGCCGACTATGACGCCGACCGGCGAGCGGGTGTTGTCGCGGCCGCCGCAATCGGCGATGTGGTCGAACTGGTCTTCTCGGATGTCTCGCCGGGAACGTACGGCATCTCCGTGTTCCTGGATATGAACGCGAACGAGGAGCTCGACAAGAACTTCCTGCGCATTCCGAAAGAGCGGTACGGGTTTAGCAACAATGCGCGCGGCCGCTTCGGGCCACCCGACTTCGAAGCTTTCTCGTTCGAAGTCACGGACGAATCGCTCACGATCGAGATCGAGCTTCGATAGCCGAGGAGAGACAATGCTCATCACGACCTGGATCTATCTCACACTGTCGGCGGTCTCTGCGTTGAGTGTCGCAGTTGGCCGGCCCTGGACATCCGTCATTGCCCGGCTCAGCAATCCTCGCGAAATCTGGAGCAGTCCAGTCTTTCTCGAGACCAACAAGGTGCTGACCGGTGCGTGGGCGGTGATTTTCGGCGCTGCCGCGCTGGTCTCGGAGTTCGGGCCGCCGATGCTTCACATCGCGGCGGGCGTCGTCATGACCGCGATGGGAGTCGCCTCGACCCGAGTCGGTCGTTGGTATTCGGAGCGGAAGCTCGAGGGGCTGGGAATCCAGGTCGATTCTTCCGGTGACGTGTTGAAAGCGCTGCAAGATCAGATCGACGCGGCGAACCCGTGGGATTGGGAGCCGCCCGAGCTCGGAGTTGCCGAGCACTCCTCGCGTGACTGCGATGTGATCGTGATCGGCTCCGGTGTGGGTGGTCTCACTGCGGGCGCGCTTCTCGCAAAGCGAGGGCACCGCGTAACAGTGGTGGAGCAGCACACGATTCCCGGTGGATTCTGCCACTCGTGGAAACGCATGGTCCACACGCAGGACGGTCGGGCGCGTGTTCAGTTCGACGCCGGCGTGCACGATGTCAGTGGCACGCACGCGGGCGGTACGATCGACAACATCCTCAGGCTCGTCGAAGCACAAGAGCGAATCGATTGGCGCACGGTGAGCCAGGAGTATGTGGTTGGTGACCAGCGAATCGTCGTGCCAGAAGACTGGCGGACGTTCGTCGACGAACTAGGCCTGCGATTCCCTGTCGACCGACACCGCGTGGAAGCGCTATTCGCGGAGATCAAGAAGGTGCACGACGGGTTGTACTCGGCTGCGGACTGGTCGCTGGGCGTTCCGAGGCCACCGCAGACCGTCGAGGGGATGCTGACCTTCAGCGCCGAACACCCGACGACGCTCAAGTGGCGTCACATGCCCTTCCTCGAAATGCTCGACGAGTTTCTCACGGACCCGAAGCTGAAGCAGCTACTCACCGTTCTGACCGGCTATCTGACGGATCGTCCGAAGGACCTCACCGTGGGCAATATGGCGCCCATATTCGGCTACTACTTCAACGGCGGGCGCTATCCCGCCGGAGGTTCTCAGCGCTTCCCCGACCTACTCGTACAGGTGATACGCGAGAACGGCGGAGCCGTGCATTTCAAGTCGAGCGTGGAGCGTATTCTCGTCGCTAACGATGCAGTTCGCGGAATCCGACTGACTGACGGCGCCGAGATCCTGGCACCGGCCGTAGTCAGCAATGCCGATCTCTCGCGGACCATTGGCGATCTGTTGAAGGACGTAGCGCTTCCCGAGGAGTTCGCGTCGCGTTTCGGGAAGCTCGAGACCTCGACCTCCGGCCTGGCGGTTCAGCTCGTGGTCGACTTCGTACCGGACGTCGAACCCATCACCATCGTGAGCGATGGGGCGGGTCTCGGCTTCGCGATGTCGATTCCGTCGTTGGTCGATCCTGAGATTGCTCCGCCCGGTTGTGCGGGAATCGAGCTTCTCTCGTTCGTGAGCAAGGAAGAGGCGCTTCGCTGGAAGCGCGACGATCCGGACTACGCATCGCGGAAACTAAAGGCATGCGATGCCCTGGTGGAGCAGGCGGCGAAGCTCGTTCCAGGCCTCGCGGAGGGCATCATCTTCCGCGAGGACAGCACGCCGCGCACCTTCGAGCACTTTGCGTGGACCGAGGGGGGAGCGATCTACGGCCCGGCGATCCGAGTCGAGCGGCCTCCAGCAAAGACACCCGTGAGAGGGCTCGTCCTTGCGGGTTCGAGTGTCTTTCCAGGGCCCGGTGTCGAAGCGGCCGTTATCTCCGGCGCGCTGGCGGCACATGCGATCGACCCGTCTGGCATCGAGGCGCTGGGAAGTCAGCAGGCTGCCGAAGGGCACACTTCCAGCTAACGAAGCTCTGCGCACGCTGCCCTGAGCAGGCAGCGAACACTGAGCGAGCTGGCGCCGAAGGTCCTCACCTCGCGGTGTGTGGACGTTGGGCGGGACCGTAGAAGAGCCTGGTCGATCACAGGACGCACCTGTGCCCGGTGGCATGAGCTGGTGGCGCAGCGCGTAGAGGCTTGGGAGTGCGAACATCGTCTGCGCCCGGGCCTGATTCCTGGCGATCCTGCGGTAGCGCGTCTGGGGATAGGACATTCAGATGCGACCAGGCACTGCTGGTCGATTGGGATTGGAGGAATTGCGATGAC
>CAYTAT010000104.1:0-4622 GCA_964435795.1 uncultured Spirochaetaceae bacterium | reverse complement strand
GGTTTTCTTCGAATCGCCTATCCCCGACGGCCCCGCCCCGGTTCCCCCCCCCCCGAGCCCGTCCCCCGATCGGGGATCCGGTGCGGGAGTTCTGGAATCGGGAGAGAGCGCCGTCCGGATCGGGCGCCCGGATCAGACCGCGTCGGGCAGCACGCGTTCGTAGATGCGTTCGAAGTGGGCCGCAGCGGCGTCCCAGGTGAAATCTCTGCGCACCCGTTCGCGAGCGCGGGAGGCTCGTTCCAGAGCCGCCTCGGGATCTTCGAGTATGCGGCGTAGCGCTTGCTCGAGAGTTCCCACGTCTCCCGCTGGGCAGACCAGACAGTTGACGCCATTCTCCGCGACTTCGAGGGTGCCGCCCACGTCGGTGGTGATCAGGGGCGTGCCCACTGCCATGCAGGAGAGGACGGCCAGACTGAAATTCTCTTCCCGGGAGGGCAGCGCCACCGCCCGGGTATCCTCGAGCAGCCGTCCAAGGGTGTCGTGATCCGCCCAGGGCAGCCACTCCAAGCGTTCTTCGATGCCGAGCGTGCGAGCTTGAGTCCTGAGCTTGCCCTCGTCGGGCCCCTTTCCAACGACCCTTAGCCGGGGTGCGTCCTTGCCCAGGCGGGCGAGGGCTGCGAGGAGGGTGTCGATACCCTTGGAGTGTGCGAAACGCCCGAAGAAGAGCAGGGGTCGTTTATCGTCCGTCCGAGTACTCCAACGGTATTCGAGGAAGGCGTCCGGCACACCGTTGTGGACGGGCTCGATGCGCTCGCGGGGGATGTCATAGGCGCGTCGTAGCAGGTCCCCTCCGAAATGGCTGGGTGGACAGCAAGTCGCGGCCCCCCGGGCCGCGACACCCAGGTTTGCGTATTTGGGGAGGATCAGCGTCCAGGCCCATTTCTTCCAGCGCGAGGCCGGCGGGTCCGAGAGCCAGACGTCTGGCAGATCCGGGTAGCGCGACGTCAATACGAAGCCGATGGCCCGGCGTCTGGCCAGGCGAGGGATTGCTGCGGCTTCCTCTCCCTGGCCGTGTACGATCAGGGGCTCGCCATCGTTGCAGAGGGCTTCGACCTCCCGCGCAACCGTGAGGGCGGTGAGTGGGCGCAAGGGGGCCTGGCTCTGGCTCCGGAAATGATATAGAGCCGCCCAGCGGATGCGGTAGGGGAGGGGTTCGGGGGGTTCGATGCGCTCCCAGGGGGTTTTGGTAAAGACCACGCTTACGTCATGACCCCGGTGCGAGAGCGCACAGGCGAGATGGTGGGTCGAGCGCTGACCTCCGCCGCTATAGGCGGACCAGGGTGAAAAGTTCGTGGTCAGGACGACGCGCATCCGAAGGGACTCTCCTTGGGGGTAAGGGCAACTATTCCTTCACCAATTGGGTCTCGACGAGATCCCTGTAGGCGTCGGAGTGTTGCATCAATTCGGCGTGGGAGCCGTCTGCGATGATGCGACCGCGATCGACGACCACCACGCGGGCTACGTCCACGATCGTCGAGAGCCGATGGGCGATCCAGATCACCGTGGGTTTGAAGGGGAGCTTGCGCAGGGATTCCTTGATGCGCGCTTCGGATTCAGAATCGAGGGCGCTGGTGGCCTCGTCGAGGATCAGCACCGGCGGTCTGCAGAGCAGGGCCCGGGCCAGGGCGATGCGCTGCCGTTGCCCCCCGGATAAGCGGGAGCCGTGGTCGCCCACCTCGGTTTCGTAGCCCAGGGGTTGGGAGGCAATGAGCTCGCTCGCGTCCGCCGCCTGGACGGCCCACGCGATGTCCTCCTCATTGTCATCCTCCCGCCCGTAGCGGAGATTCTCGCCGAGGGAACGTGCGAAAAGCGATGAATCCTGGGATACGTAGGTGATGTGAGTGCGCAGCCAGCCGGGGTCGAGTTCGCGCAGGTCGATTCCGTCGAAGCGGATGACGCCCGCATCGGGGTCGTAGAAGCGCGTGGCGAGGCGTACGAGGGTGCTCTTGCCCGATCCCGAGGGCCCGACGATCGCCACCTCCTCGCCCCTTTTGACCGTCAGGTCGATGCCCACGAGACCGTGGGGATGGTTCTCGCTGTCGTCGCCGCCCTCGCTGTCGTCGCCGCCCTCGCCGCCCTCGCCGCCATAGCGGAAGCGGACACCCTCGAAAGCGATCTCTCCGTCGATCCGATCCGGCTTCAGGCCCCCTTCCAGGGGCATACGCGTCTCGCGATCCAGATACGAGAAGATCTGCTCGGTCGTGCCGTGAATCCGGAGGGTGGCCGCGGCGAAATTCGAAAGGTTCCGGGTGGATCTCGCCACCAGTCCCGCATAGAGGATGAAGGAGATGAGGGCGCCCGGTGTCAGATAGCCGGTGGCGATCAGTTCTCCGCCTGCCCAGATCCCCCCCACGACGGCGGCTTCCCCGGAGATCTTCGAGAATCCCTCGAGTTGAGCATGGGCTCGGATCCCCTTCTGGGCGTTTTGAATCGAGGCTCGGATGAATCGGCGGAAACGATTCACCTCGTATTCCTCGCGTGCGTAGGCGCGCACGGTGCGTACGCTATCCAGGGCTTCGAGAGCCGACTGGGCCACCTGGGACTCGGAGGTCTGGAGATCCTGGGCCGCCCGGCGCGCGCGATTTCCCAATTTTGAGGACCCGTACGCAATGGGGGGCCAGATGATCGCGATCGAGAGTGCGAGGAGTGGCGAGGCGTGAATCACGAGTCCCGTACCCGCCACCAGAAAGAAACTCTGACGGATCGCCACGGGGAGCAAATTCGAGAGCAGCTGATTGATCTGCGTGATATCGCCCATCAGGCGCGCCATGAGGTCGCTCGAACTCTCCCGATCGAAGAAGGCGGTCTCCTGCTCCATCAGGTGCGCGACGAGTTGCAGGCGAAGTGCTTCCACGTTTTTTCGCGCCGCCCGCCCGAAGCAGTGAAAGAGTCTCGCGATGGAGAAGGATTCCACGATGAGCAGGGCGGCCATGGCCAGGGCGAGGGGGCTGATGATGTCGATGCGGTCGCCGAGGATGCCTTCATCGACGATGATCCTGACGATCTGTGGATAGCTGAGAGTGGTCCCGATGCTGAGCAGTACGAAGAATGTGCCGAGCAGGTAGAGCCGCCGCTCCTGACGCATTACGGGTGCGAGTCTTCGGTAGAGGGATCTCAATCCCGATCGGGTTCCGCTATCTGACATCGATGGTTGCCTGGTGGTCGTGGAGTCGTTGCTCCATGCTACGAGGATCCGCTCGCTCTGGGCGAGGCGGGGCCGAAAGAGTCCGGAATGGCTTGCGGGAAGATGCGGGAGTGTAGCCAGAAAAAAAATTCAGGCCCCCGGTGGCGTCATGGACCGATTGGTCTCCGGGTGCACGCTGCCACGCCCTCTGCTTCATGGGAATAGGAGAAACCGAGGGTGAGATCCGATCCGAGTCCGGGTCCCCTCCCCTGAGGCATGCAAATCCGAGAGTATGCGACTTTGTTCGATGCCCCCCGCCGAGCGGAGGGTCGGGCCTGAATTCGCTCAAGTCCTTGCGCGGAGAATCGAGCCTGGCCCATGCATCGTTCTTCCCGGAAAAGAGTAGTTGGCATGGGCGCGCTCATCTCGGAAACTGTGCTTGGAGGGCTCGATCTACGGGTTATCGAGCATTCTCCGGTCGTGGTTCCGCGGGACCCCATCTCTTCAAGACCCACTGCCTGCTCTCCCGGGTTGAAGCGCGCCAGGGAGTGATCTCAGCATCGGTTTGGAAGTCTGGCCCGTAAAGGCCCTACTCGTTGGAAATGTCGTGGCGATCTACGCCAATGGAATCCCCGAATTGCTTCTGCAGTCTCTTGTTCTCCTTATGTCGCCTGCCGCCGTACATGGGGAGGAGGCCCCTGATCATCTCGATGATGAACCGATCCCTGCTCCCCCGAATCAATCCGGTCAAACCATATCTCCGATTGATCATGCCCTCTATCCACGGAGCCTGCGATTTGATGATGTCGAAGAGAATGCATCTATAGAGCACGAAATCTGCGGCAACCGTCCCCTCGACGGCCCACTCGTTATCGATAGCCATGAATTTACCATCTCGCTTGACGACATTCCTGAGGATGAAATCCACCGCTTCGCCCCTCAGGAGCGGGTAGCCTTCTTCGTCCCTTCTCTTGGCATCGTATTCTTCAATGAGCACTCCATAGTAGGTTTGGAGCACTGATGAGATCCCGGCACAAAAATCTTTTTCGAAGAATGCGCTGAAGGCATCGAAAATCATCAGATCGCCATCGTGCCACTCGGCATCACCAACGTTGTGCTTTACCTTCATGGATCCGTATTCAATGGCGATTTCCTGAGCCTCACCGGATAGTCTCTTCTTCTCGATCTTGACCCCTGGCTCCGCTCTGAGTGTCGTGACACAGCGAAGCTTCTTCTTCCGACTCAGGGAATACTTCTTTGCGATCCAAGTCGGGTCCGCGATCAATGGAGAATCCTGCTTGCTCGCTACGACCAGGAACGAATTCGCAAACTCCCTGAGCAGTCCCGCTTCGGATAACGTCTTTGTCGCCAGGCCATCGTGAAATGTGTACTTAGGGCGAGAGGAGTGATGGGGAAATGGTGTGTCGATCCAATTGTGAAGGCGGTGGTCATCGCCCCCGTTGCGGTCACTGATGATCGTAGAGGCAAATTTATAATC
>CAYTAT010000103.1:0-4949 GCA_964435795.1 uncultured Spirochaetaceae bacterium | reverse complement strand
GATCCCACAGCGCTCCGTTCGTGATGAGTGGCGACGTACTTCCCTGAGCGCTTACAGGCAATCTACCGAACCGCGGATCTCTTCAGCACACCCTTGTCGTAGTTGATTTTTTGCTCGTCAGTCAGCACGCGACGCATTTCGACGAGGTGTCCGTATCGAAGCCGCATGATCTGTGTTTTGGCCTCCATCAACTCAGCGATCTTTGCGTCGATTTCGGCAAGGTCAGCGTCCTCACGGACCGTCATCGCATTGAGTTCTGCGAGCGCCTGAGCTTCCCTTTTCTTGTGGGGCGCTTGTTGATCGTCGAGTGCGTGATGCTGATGCTCGATCTGCTCGCGTTGTGACTCTGTGAGCGTCTTGGCCCACGCGGTGAGCTCGCGCCTCTCATCCGCGCCGATTGGCCATGCGGTCAAGCAGCCGAGCGTTGTCACGAATAAGAGCGCCAAGATAGATCTGATCGCTTTCGCGTACATGAAAATCTCCTCAATCATTTCGATGCCTGCATCAACCCGGAGCGCTCGCTAGGGGCCCACGTCGACCTGGCTAGAGCATAGGCTATTGATAATATAGTGAGCTCGTGGTCACCGATATAGCAACGTGCGCACCATGGGTGGTGCCTGAAGCCGTAGCCAACTGCTTCGCCGGTCGTGTGTCCCCCGGTTCTTCCCGAACCGCAACAATTGACCACGCAGGAACCGGACGCTACCCGCGGACCCACCCTTCGGGGAGTCGAATCGAAAGCGAATCCAATCCGCCGAAATTGCCAACAGAAGTTGATGCTTGCTGCTTCGCCATCGACGCCCCGAAGTCGGTATCTCCAATTCCTTTTCGCGGAGCCAACATTCGCCAACACCCAGCGGAATCGGGAAGTTTTTTCAGGCCTACGACCTGGCGAATGGGAAACGAAGTGATCGAAGAAAACGAAACCTTCAATGGAAGCTGGTCCTGCCCGTCTCATTTCATAACAGTCGACGTTAGTCCAGATCCCCTCTCCCCCTGTCTCCCGAAATGCCCCAGAAAATCTCGCTGCCCGCCTGCTGGCAACTCCTGGGCGTACCTCACTCCTGGCGTACCCTTGGGAGGGCTGGGGATTGCAAGCGATTTGCCTCCGGTCACTGGCTCCCCATAGAGACTTGATATCATCCCCATACCCGGACACCGTGCGAGAAAGCAGCTTGAATGTCCCCGCCTCTCGCCTTGCCCCTGAGCCGCTAGCCTCCCATACCCGGACGTGATGCCAGAACCCAGCTTGTATGTCCTATGCTCTACCGCCGAGCTGAATTTCGATGCCGCAGTTGCATTCGCACAAGATGCACGCTGTGGAATGCCACGGGCTGGGTGCACTCATCGGGTTCTCCTTGTTGGGGGCGGGCGAATCGCCTCGAAAAGATTTCTCGAAAGCTGGCTGTTCGGGGCTGACCGAGGGTTGAGCGGAGTGTGGCTACTATATCAAGCCACTGGGGGGAGCCTCGATCGTCTTCTCCCCAGGTCCGACCCAAGGCACTCACTGTACCGCGCTTTGCTAGCCGCGGGCGTCTCCCTTGCCCGGGTGTTCACTGGGCCGGCATGGGGGGCCGAAAGCCTTTCGGGTGGCGATTGAGGTCGTCCTCGGCTTGAACAGGCTCAAGCAATGCCCCGGGGTTACTCGCCACCCACCGAAAACCGCACCCTCAGCGCCGGCAGGGATTGTCGCGGTCGGGGCGTGCTTGGCGGATGTCACGGGTGGTGCGCGGCAGCAGTTCAAAACCCACGCCCGTGAACTGGCCCACGACCCCGGTGACGCAGAGGTCTTTGCCTTCGACCAACAGGCGGTTGCGAATTTTATCCACGCGCACTCCGGAGTCCGCATCGATGAAAACTTGAGCCACCCCAGTGCCGTCATCCAGAAAAAGCTTGAAGCCATAAGTGCTATCAACAGCCAGGTCGGCCACCGCCGTTCCGCGGACGGTGATTACATCGCCCTCAGTGGCGGAAAAAGGCGTCAGGCAATCGCACCAGTTGGCTGTTACCTCGGGATCGCCCTCGATCGGGGGGGCGTGCGTCAACTGGCCCACCTGGCGCGGTGCGAAAACCACGGGCCCTTTGTCGGGTGCTTCTTCGACGGTTACGTTGGTGAGTGATAGGGTTCCCGAACTGCAGTGGCTCGTGCCCGTGACCCGCACTCTTTCACCCCGCTCCACTTCGAGATTGCTGCCCTTCGGCGTTGCGATGAAGAGACCGCCCGTCCCGTCGTTGAGGTTGAAGCCGGGGCTCGAGTAGGAAGCCGTGAAGCGTCCCGACGCCGAACGCGCACGCCCTTCGACGACGTAGCGCGTGGGGTTGGCCACCGTGCACTCGACGCGGCTGCAGTCGGTGCCCCCATCGGAGCAACCGATCTCGACCTCGGCCAAGGCGATGATCTCGCCAACCGCGGTAGGCGCTGCCCCAGCGATGCCGGGCGCGAGGAATATTGCGGATAAAACCAAGAGGCCGGCGGCCGCGCCCACCAATCCCGCCTGGAAATATCTGCGCCCCGCGCTTCTCGGCGTCAGGTTGATCGGCCCGCCAGTACTCTTCTGCATCTCCATTTCTCCCGCTTCTGCTTTGCTGCTGTATTGGACGCATGAACTCCTTGGTGGGAGAGGACCCTCACCCGGACGTATGAAAAACGACTCAATCCTAACGACTTCTGCTTGAGAAAATCATAGGTTTTCATCTTAATATAATGCGTGGATCCGGTATCGGGAGTGCCGAACCGGGGGTGAGCCTCGCGTGGCCTCCCGAAACCCGGTTAGGGCTGGAATTCAAAAAAGTCGTCCTTCGGTCCAAGAGGCTCGCGTCGCGGGAAGTCCCTATCCGCCGACTAGGGACGGGAGTTCATTAAGGCTTCGGACCGTCGTGATCGATGCATCCGTCGGCATAGTCGAGCCCTCTCGCACTAACAGGACTCCGCGAAGGCCAGCGGCGCAGGCGCCCTGGTAGTCAACCGTGAGCGAATCTCCGATGTGGATGGCGTCAGAGGGATTTGTGGACGCGCGCTCGCAAGCGTATTGAAAAATCCGAGGGTCAGGCTTTGAGTAGCCAAAGTTCGCGGATGTGATGACGTCGTCGAATCGGTCGGTCAGTTCGGTGCGGCGCAGTTTTTTGCGCTGCTGGGCTGCATCGCCATTCGTGATGACTGCGACATGGTCCGCGCAAAGCGACTCCAAACATGGCAGGACGTCACGGTAGGCTCGCCAACTATCCTCGTAGTGCCCAAGATAAATCGAGAATAAGTCATCCGCATCTGCTTCGGAAAGCTTCGTTCCTAAGACTTCGCTAATTCGCTCACGACGCTGTTCCTGAAACGAAATTTCACCGGCGACATAACGATCGAAGTGCCGGTCCTGTGCCCGAGTCCACAATTGGACAAAGTCCTCTGGCGAGGATGCGACAGTCCGATCTGCAATTACTTCGTACAAGAGGATCGACGCAGCGCGTTCGGCGCCAGAATGGTCGACGAGGGTGTTGTCCAAATCAAAGAAGACCGCGGTCACAGTATGACCCGATTGAGAAATAGGATGTTCAAGCTGAGAGGGTAGCCGGCATCAAGGCTCCAACTTACATTTGCGCCGCGGGTTCCCGGGCAAGGCTCCAAGCTACCGGGCGTTGGCGGGCGCCGGCTGGGCACGACTGAATCTGCTTCTGCCATTGATCCTGTTGTCTCACTCGGCCACGACCGTTAATCGGGGAGCTGATAGTCCGCGGCTCGCCCGTCACGGTTTCCCCTGGGAATTTAACATAGCTCCCATACCCGGACGTTATGCCAGGACCCAGCTTATATGTCCTATGCCCACGATGTGCAGCAATATACGGAAGGCACACTGAGCCTTGAAGTCTACGAGCAAAAACCGGAGCAAGCGGTCTGGGTTGGCTGGGCCTCAAAGCATTTGTCTCGAAACGACGACTCGCAGAAGTTGATCAATGAAGCTGTTTCCAAGACCTTGGTCGAATTTCCCCGAGCTTCAGGCACCTGATCAGTTTCGTTCGGACTTTTCCAACACTCTTGCCTCAAGCAATGCCGCAGAAAAGAGAGGCCGACGGCCCGCGACAGGGTGTTCAAAATCTGTATCCTGCGCAAACCCAACCAGGAAGGAAACCAATGGGAAGAGCGATTTTCCAGATCGCGGGAATGATCGTCCTCCTTTTGGCGCTCACGCTGATCACTCTAAAGCTCAAGAACCAGAATGCAGATGGGCCCTCAGTTCTCTTCCCCGGCGGCGAGTTGATTTCGGGTGAGTTGTATTCGGGTCCAGAACCCGACTGGTCTTTCACAGACGACGTGTTCTTTATCGAATTACAGACAAATGACCCTGTCAGCTCAAGGCGGATCTTCGTCATGGAGAGCGACGGGAAGGTCTATGTCCCTTCTGGGTATATGCGGTCTTTTCTAGGCAAGCTATGGAAAGACTGGGCATTTCAAGTTGAAGACGGAAGCAACCTTGTCGTCGCGCGCATCAACGGAGTACGATACGAGCGGGAGTTACTGCGCATCAACGACCCGACCGTCCTTGATGGCGTCGCAAAAAAACTGGCACAAAAATACGCCGGAGGCACATCGCCAGAGGCGATCTCCGAGATCGCAACGAGTGTGGTTGACGGCGACACATGGATTTTCGAGATGGCACCCCGGAGTCAATGACCATGAATAACGTGACTTACGCGAAGCTCTGCGGTGGTGTTGGCCTGGGATGGGTATTGGGACTACTCTTCGTCCCGCCTTTCGCACAGATGGTCGAGAAACTGATGCTGCTCTTCCTCTCGACGAACGCGCGCTAAGAGCCTTCGCTGCACCCGAGAGTTGTGCGGATTGGGCTTTGAATCTGACCGCACCTCAGGCCCGTACAGAACGAATCACGCGAAGCCCGTCACGGTTCCCCCTGGGGACTCAACATAGCTCCCATACCCGGACGTGATGCCAGAAAGCAGCT
>CAYTAT010000102.1:0-5038 GCA_964435795.1 uncultured Spirochaetaceae bacterium | reverse complement strand
GCCGACACCGGCGGCACCTTCGTGCGCAGCATGCTGGTCAATGCCGGCCGGCGCGACGGTGTCCGCATTGGCCTGCCGGTCGTGGTCGGCGAAGGCTTGATTGGCCGGGTCGTCGATATCGGGGTGCGGTCTTCGCGCGTTTTGCTGATCGACGATTTGAACAGCCGGATTCCCGTCGTCGTCGGCCCGGACCGCGAACGTGCGGTGCTGGCGGGCGACAACTCGTTGCGGCCGAAATTGATTTACCTCGCCGCCAATGCGCAGGTCCGGCAGGGTGCCCGGATCATGACCTCGGGGCAGGGCGGCGTCTTCCCACCGGGTATTCAGATCGGCGCGGTTTCGTCGATCGACGCCAACGGCATCAGGGTCGAGACGTTCGTTACGACATCCGAACTTGAGTATGTCCGTATCATCGATTACGGGCTGGCCGGCGTCCTGGACAGCGAGCGGCGCCGCGCCGCGGACCAGGAATACTAAATCAACGATTTGGCATCGGATGTGACCGTTGAATTGCGATAGGGTGTCAGAAAGAACGACCCTTTAGGAGCCCGGCAAGAGGATGAAAGGAACCGTCTGGCAACGGCTCGACTTCGTTGCGCGGATCATGACCCCGCTGCTGGTCAGCCTGTGCCTTGTCGTGGTCAGCGTCATCCCTTTGCGCCTGCCGGAGGTCAGCTTCGTCGTTCCCATGCTGGCCCTGATGGCGGTCTATTATTGGGGTCTGCATCGTGCCGATCTGCTGCCGGCCCCGGCGATCTTCATCATAGGATTCCTGCAGGATATTCTATCAGGTGGCCCGTTGGGCATTAACACGTTGATCTTTCTGGCGGTCTACGGCATTTGCGTTTCGCAGCGGCTGTTTTTCTACGGCAAGTCCTTCCTTGTCGTGTGGTGGGGTTTCATGGTTGTCGCGGCGGGTGCGCTGATCGTGGAGTGGGTCCTGATTTCGGCCTTCGTGGAGGCGGTCATTTCGCCGCGGCCGGCCTATTTCAAATATCTGATGACGATCGCCCTTTATCCCGTTGTGGCGTGGTTGTTCGCCCGCATGCAGCGGACGCTGCCGGTGGTGGAATAAGGTGAAGCCAGACAAGACGCGAGAGAAGCTGTTCAGCCGCCGCGCGGCCATCCTTTTAGGCGGCCAGATGACGCTCTTCGCCGGGCTCGGCGCGCGCATGTACTACCTGCAGGTTTTGCAGGCGGATCATTACCGGACACTCGCCGAGGACAACCGGATCAATTTGCGCCTGCTGGCGCCGCCGCGCGGCTATATCTTCGACCGCTTCGGCGAACCGATCGCTATCAACGTGCAGAACTACCGGGTCGTCGTCATACGAGAGCAGGCGAAGGAACTTTCCGCGACATTGGCGCGGCTGGAAGCGATTCTGGAGACCGGTTCGGTCGACACAACGCGCGTTCTGCGCGACGCGGAGCGGCGCAGGGCTTTCGTACCGATCACGGTGGCGGAGAACCTCAGCTGGGGCGAGGTGAGCCGCCTGGAGGTCAACGCGCCGAACCTGCCGGGCGTCCAGATCGAAGTCGGGCTGTCCCGCTTCTATCCGCTGGGTTCTTCGGTGGCGCACGTCATCGGCTATGTCGCCGCGGTGTCCGAGAGAGATCTGACGGGGCGGGATCCGTTGCTCGAACTGCCGGGCTTTCGGATCGGCAAAAGCGGCATCGAGAAGCGCTACGACACCGCGCTGCGCGGCAAGGCGGGCAACAGCCAGGTCGAAGTCAACGCGGTCGGCCGGGTCATCCGCGAGTTGCGCCGCGAAGAGGGCGAACCGGGCCGGGAAGTGTCGCTGACGCTCGACATCGGCCTGCAGATCGCGACCGCCGAGAGGTTGGCCCAGGAGAAAAGCGCCGCCGCGGTGGTCATGGACGCGCACCGGGGCGATGTCCTGGCCATGGTGTCGTCGCCGGGCTTCAATCCGAACGCGTTCAATGAAGGGTTGAGCGGCGACGAATGGCGCGGTCTGATGCGCGACCCGCACGCGCCGCTCATCAACAAGGCGATCGCGGGGCTGTACGCACCGGGTTCGACCTTTAAGATCGCCGTTGCGCTCGCCGCCCTCGAAGCCGGTATCCCTGTCGAACACAGTACCTATTGCCGCGGCTACATGACGCTGGGAGACCGGCGGTTTCATTGCTGGAAGAAGCACGGGCACGGACGGATGGCGTTGGTCGATGCCTTACGTGAATCCTGCGACATCTATTTCTACGACGTGGCGTTGAAAATCGGTATCGACAAGATTGCCGCGATGGCGCGCCGGCTCGGTTTCGGTGCGACACACGATATCGGTATTTCCGGCGAGAAGTCGGGGCTGATCCCGACGCGGGGCTGGAAGCGCGCGGCGATCGGCAGCAGCTGGCAGAAAGGAGAGACGGTGAGCGCTGCGATCGGCCAAGGATACGTTCTGGCGACGCCCCTGCAGCTCGCCTTGATGACCGCGCGGCTGGTCAATGGCGGCTACGCGGTGACGCCCCGTCTGACGCGGGACCGGATCGAGGCCGATTTCGTCGCGCCGAAACCGGAGCCCGAGTTTCCGTCCGTCGATATCTCGGAAACCTCCCGGCGGATCGTCATGCAGGCGATGGATCAGGTCGTGAACCATAGACGGGGCACGGCGCGCCGGTCCCGTTTGAAGGATCCGGCCATGGCGATGGGGGGCAAGACGGGCACCTCTCAGGTGCGGCGGATCAGCATGGCGGAGCGGGAAGGCGGCGTCCGCAAAAACCACGAGAAGCCGTGGCGCGAGCGCGACCACGCGCTGTTCGTCGGTTTCGCGCCGGTCGATGCGCCGCAATATGTCGCCGCGGTCGTCGTCGAACATGGCGGCGGCGGCTCGAAGGTCGCAGCTCCCATCGCCCGCGACCTCCTGGAGCACGCCCAACGGCGCAATTCCGCGCGCGACGGGGACGCGAAAGACGTCGCGGCGGCAACCGTGCCGCCGACGAAAGCGCCGCAACCATGATTGGGGCTCGCAACAATTCGGAAATGCGACTCGCCCAAAAGTTCCGGCAGGTCAATTGGGCGCTGATTGTGCTGGTCACGGCGGTCGCGTCGATCGGCTTCGCGATGCTCTATTCCGCCGCCAATGGCAACATATCGCCCTGGGCGTCGAAACAGATCGCCGTATTTTCGGTCGGCCTGATCATGATGCTCGTCATCGCCGTGATCGATATCCGCTTCTGGTTGCGCTACGCCTATGTGTTCTACGCGCTGACTCTGGGTTTGCTGGTCTATGTCGAGTTCTACGGTACGGAGATCAACAACGCGCAGCGCTGGATAAAGGTCGGGCAGGTCCAGCTGCAACCGTCCGAATTCATGAAGATCGCGCTGATCATGGTGCTGGCGCGCTATTTCCACCGTCTGAACGTCGAGGATATCGCGCGCCCCCATTTCCTGATCTTGCCGTTGCTGCTGATCGCGGCGCCCGTCCTGCTGATCCAGCGTCAGCCCGATCTCGGGACCGCGCTCTTCCTGGTGATCTGCGGCGGCGCGATGTTCTTCCTCGCCGGGGTACGGATCTGGAAGTTCGTCGTCGTGCTGACCGCCGGGGTCGCCGCGCTGCCGATCGCCTGGCCGTTCCTGCTGGACTACCAGAAGGACCGCATCCTGACCTTCCTGTCGAGCGACGCGGACCCGCTCAAGGAAGGCTATCACATCATGCAATCGAAGATCGCGCTAGGCTCCGGGGGCCTGTTCGGGCGCGGCTTCATGCAGGGGACGCAAAGCCATCTGAAATTCCTGCCGGAACGGCAAACCGACTTTATCTTCACCATGCTGGCCGAGGAATTCGGTCTCGTCGGAGGCCTCGGCCTGCTCGGTCTCTATTCGCTGCTCTTGCTGTACGGTCTGTCGATCGCCCTGCGTTGCCAGAACCAGTTCGGCCGGCTTCTCGCGATGGGCGTCGTGGTGGTGTTCTTCCTGTACGCGTTCATCAATATCGCCATGGTGATGGGGCTGATTCCCGTCGTCGGCCTTCCTTTGCCACTGATTTCCTTCGGCGGTACGGCGATGATTACGGTTCTGGCCGGGTTCGGGTTCCTGATCTGCGTGTCGGTGCACCGCGACGTACGCGTCGGCCGGCACGGTGAGGGCGGCTGAGCGTACGCCACCGCGCGCCGGAACCTGCGAATGTACGATCTCTTGAAAACGCTATCCCTGCCGCCGGCCAATCTGGTCCTGGTGATCGTCCTAGGGCTGGTCGTAAGGCGCTGGGCCCGGCGCAGCGGTGCCGCGATCGCGGCGATCGGCGCCATCGCCCTCTATCTGTTGAGCACATCGTTCGTCGCGTCGCGCCTCCTGGTCGCCGTGGAAGCGGGTATCGATGCGCCGCAAGTCGCCGAGGCGGGCGACGACCGGCCGAGGGCGATCGTCATCCTGTCGGCCGGCTACAGCTACGCAGCGTTCGACGGCGACAGCGTCAACGTCGACGCCATGACCCTTGAAAGGCTGCAGTACGGCGTCCGGCTGCACCGCGCCACCGGATTGCCGGTCCTTGTGACGGGCGGCGGCGCGGCGGACCGGCCGACGCCGATCGGGGCGCTGATGGCGCGCACCCTGCGCGAGGATTTCGGCGTCGCGCCGAAATGGACCGAAACCCGCGCGGCCTCGACCCATGAAAACGCGCTGTTCAGCGCCCGTATCCCGAAAAGAGCGTCGATCACCGCGGTCTATCTGGTGTCCCAGGCGTGGCACCTGCCGCGCGCCATGGCCGCGTTCGAAGCGGCCGGCCTGTCGCCCACCCCGATGCCGAGCAGCTACAGCCGCGCGTCGCGCCCCGGCCTGCGAACCCTCTTGCCGTCCGCCAAATCGCTGCAAGCCAGCTACCACGCGCTGCACGAGATGCTGGGCCTGATCTGGTACCGCCGGGTCCTGTTCGGCCAAGAGTGAGCGCACCTATCGACAAACCGCAACCGCTTTGCTATAGCGGCCCCCGGGGGCGCATAGCTCAGTTGGCAGAGCAGCTGACTCTTAATCAGCGGGTCCGGGGTTCGAGTCCCCGATCGCCCCCCAATCTTTTCAAGGACTTAG
>CAYTAT010000101.1:0-5370 GCA_964435795.1 uncultured Spirochaetaceae bacterium | reverse complement strand
GGCATCACGTCCGAGTATGGGCATTATGTTAAATCCCCAGGGGAGCCGTGACGGGTGGCGAAGGCCACGCCCCCGCGGTGTGTGGATGGCGCGCTGCCAGACGGCGCAACACGCCGTGCACTGATGCGGCTGCTGGATGCCGAGCATGCACGTTGTGCTCCACGCTGACGACGGCTGGGCAACGACAGCGAGTCGCCGTGCGCAGAGGACGGCGCGGCTGAGTGCCAGCTTTGTATGGGTGGATGCGGCGACTTCATTGTCTTGCGGAACGCCAGCAGCACGCACTACAGGTCGAGCCACCGTTGGTGCCAGACCGATGCGGCGGCCGCGTCGCCCTGATGGAAATCGCTGATCCGATGCAAGCAGCCAACACAACAACGAGCAAAGACTGTGTCAACGGGATCATGGCGTATGCTACACAGGCAAATGAGCTGGGCTGCAACAAGACCGCGGATCCCAGCCTCCTCGTCGTTGCCGGAGGCGTGCGAGGAGCCCTGTCCCTGTGGCTGCGATGCACGCGCGAGACTGGATTCCCGGGCGCGGCGAGTGCTGCCGGCCGCTGCCATGGAGATGGCGATCATTCTGAGGCCATGAGGCTGCATGAAATCCTGCAGCTGGTCATTCTAGGCGGCGGATAGCTCGGACAGCCGCCATTTCCTTGCAGTCCAGCTCGATTCCGGGGACTCAATGCGCGGTGGAGGGGGGGGACAGCGTGCCAGGGACAGCCGCTACCGTAGGGAGTGGGCGCGTTACCAGCAGGCGCTGCAAAAGGAGGTTCGCGCCGGCTGGCGCCGCCGCGATGAATCCACTACTTGCCCGTCGCTGCCCTGTAGGCGTCGTAGTATTCCTGCAGCATCGCTTCGATCCCCTCCGATAACTCCAGGTACTGCGCCGTGTAGAGATTGGCCAGGGATACCCTCAGGGACCAGTCCGGGGCGTCAAAGCCCGCGCCCGGCATGACCACTATCGCGCTCTCTTGCGCCAGCCGGATAATAAAATCCAGTGGCTCGAAATTCTCCTTCATCCACTCGAAGAATTCCTCACCGTGACGACGGGTGGCGATAATCCTGATGTCTATCTCCGAATAGTAGAAAGCGCCATTGGGATCATCCAGGGACACCAGGGGCTTGGCCTCCAGGCGCTCGTACAAGGCCTTGTAGCGAGAGCGAACAATGCGTTTGGCTTCCTGCTTGTAACCTGCGCCCCAATCACTGAGGGAGAACAGGGAGAACAGGGACATCTGTATCTGCTGTGGCGTGGACAGGCCCGCCGTGTGGTTCAGGGCCACCGCACGGGAATCCGCGACAATACGATCGATGAAGCGCAGCTTGTCAGGGTCCAGGCTGATCCCCTGGTAACGCTTGCGCAGGCGCTCCTTGCTGCTCGCGTCCTGCTCCTGCAACAAGCGATCGAAGATATTGTCCTGGTGCAGGCCTATCACCCCGAGTCGCCAGCCCGTGGCGCCGAAGTACTTCGAATAGGAATAGACCAGAAGGGTCTGGTGGGGTGCAACCGTGGCCAGGGAGGTAAAGCCATCGGTGAAGGTGCCGTAGACATCATCTGTCACCAACAGCAAGTCGCCCCGCTCGCTGGCGATTTCGGCAATCTTGCGCAGGGAATCATCGCTGAGACTGACCGAGGGCGGGTTGCTGGGGTTGACCAGGAAGAAGGCGCGGATGCTCGGGTCCCGCAACTTCTCCAGCTCACTTTCCGGCATTTGCCAGCCATTCATCTCGTCTGCTTCCAGGTCGACACTCTCGAGCTGGTAGTCCTCCAGCTCAGGCAACTCGATATAGGGCGTGAAGATGGGGACACCCATAGCGATGCGGTCACCTGCACGGAGAAAGCCGTTGGTTTTCAGGCTGTTCATCAGGTACACCATGGCAGCGGTACCACCCTCCACGGCGAAGTAGTCAAATTCGCCCTCCGGCGGCGGCACATCGCCCGCCGCCATCTCCTGCCGCAGATAGGCGGCGACAATAGCTTCGGTGCAGGCCAGTATCCGGTCCGGTACCGGGTAGTTATCACCGAGGATACCGTCCACCCACTCCACCAGCACATCGTCGGCCTTGAGTCCAAGGCGGGAAACACAGATACCCAGTGCGCTGAGCAGAAATCGACCACCATCGCTGTCATGCTTGGACAGGTAGGTGGCAAAGCGACTCTCCACCCCTTCCCGATCGCAGATACCCCCGAAACCAGCGCCGACATACTCGGATCGCTGGGACTCCTCCAGGGCGAACTGCCCCAGCAGGAAGAAGGCCTCCCGCGGCGTGGTCGCGACCCAGTTGGGATTGCCCCTGCCGGCGTTGATCATGGCGTGATGCCGGGAGCTCTTGGCCAGCTTGATCAGTGTGTTCTTGACTTCGAAGGGGCTGAGTTGCTCCAGCCGCTGCTCTTCTTTTCGATCCATGGTACGTCCTCAGGGAATCAGGGCGACAACTATCGGCCCCCACAGGGTCAGGAAAATATTGGCCACCGCATAGGTCATGGTGAAGTTGGCCACGGGCGTGCTGTTCCGGGTTGCCTCCAGCAGGGAGGCAAAGCCCGGGTTGGCGCTGCGGCTGCCAACCATGACTGCCATGGCGTCAACCGGGTTGCGGATATTGAGCATGTAGTAGTTGATGATCAGCTGCACGGCCTGGGGCAGCATGGTCACCACCATGCCCAGGAACAGCAGCAGCACACCGTACTCCTTGATCGCCTGCAGGGCAGGCGCCCCGGCATTCAGTCCCACAATCGCGACAAACACCGCGAGACCAAAAGACTGCAGGAAATTGGCCGCGCCGCTGTTGATCGCGCCGCACTTGGGGTAGCGCACCCGCAGGTAACCCACCACAAGGCCGGAGAGCAGGCAACCAAGGCCGGAACCCAGACTGATATCCGTGCCACCGAGTTTGAAACTGATCTCACCGATCAGGTAACCGACCACCATGCCCATGGAAAAGACAGCAAAGTCGGTATAGCTGGGTTTCGGTGAGGGGTAGCCTACCTCGGACTCAACGCGATCCAGATCCTTGGGCAGGCCCACCAGTGTCACTTCATCACCCCGATGAAGCACCGTCGCCGGGAAGGTATCGATGTCGTGTCCCTGGCGACTCAGCTGGCGGACATAAACACCCCGGCGCTGTTCCCGGGAGACGTGGCTGCGGACGTCCTTTATAGTCCTGCCGTCCAGCGCCTTGTTGGAGATAACCAGCTTGCGGGCCTCCTCCACCACGTTAAGGCTCTCGCTGAACTCCCCGACCTCCTCGCCGATGCGGCCATCCAGGTCGGCGAAGGCGGCGACCAGGCCACTGAGTACCAGGATGTCGCCGGCCTGCAGGGAAGCATAGTTGTCCGGGTCAGCTTCTTTGTAGTTATCCTCATCCGCGCGACTGAAGATGGACTCCACAGTCAGTTCCAGGGACAGGGCCTCCTCGATATTGCCAGGGGCCATTCCTACCAGGTCGCTGTCCGGCTTGAGCCTGTAGGCCCTGGACGTCACCCGGTTGAGGGCAAAGAACTCGCCCTCAACCAGCTGCTTGGCGCCACCACTGAACTTTTCAGCCAGCTTGATCGCCTCTTCCCTGAGGTTCCATCCACAGACAATGGGCACCAGGGACACCATCAGTATGGGACCCAGCGAGCCGAAGATATAGGTGATGGAATAGCCCACCGCCACATTGGTTTTCAGGGTGCTGGCCTCCTGGGCACTCAGGCCCAGGTTGTCAATGGCGGAGCCCGCCGTGCCAATGATGGCCGACTGGGTGAGACCACCCGCTGCCAGCCCAGCCGCCAGACCCTTGTCCAGCCCTGCCAGCATGGCGCAACCCAGGACCGTGGCCAGGCCGAGCACACACATCATGAAAGCGGCGATCAGGCGATTGATGGAAGCGCGGTTGAAGGAAGCAAAGAACTGCGGGCCGCCGTTGTAACCGCACATGAAAATAAACAGGGCAAAGAACAGGCCCTTGATATCGTCACTGACATGGATACCGCCGACCTGGCCGATAAACACGGCAACCAGCAAGCTGCCGGCGACGCCCCCCAGCTCGAACTTGCCAATTTTCAGTTTCCCTGCAACGTATCCCAGTGACAGGGCGAGAAAAAGTGCAATCGGGGGGTGATTGCGCAGCTGATCAATCAGAATATCCACGGTACCTCTCCACTCCGGGAAACGACGTGTGTATCAATGGGTATCGTAGAGATCCTGTATACCCACAACATCCAGTCCCTGGAGCAGACCCAGCTGCAGAATTACCCGGGCCTTCTGTGGATTGGTTTCCCTTGAGGCGACAAAGCCAAGCTTATCGTCATCCACTTCGACATTCCTTTTGACGTCACCGGCGCCGACATGTGAGCTGCGCACAATGACGATACCCTTCTTCGCGTACTCAGTCGCAGCAGCCAGCATGGCGTCGGTCATATTACCATCTCCCACCCCGGCAACAACGAGGCCCTTGGCGCCCTGCTTCACCGCCGCATCCATCAGCCCCCTGCCGGCATTGGCGTGGGCGTAAACAATCTCGACGGTGGGAAGGGTATCAATCTTGTCAGGCAGGGAGAGCTTACTCCGGGTGGTGTGCAGCTTGATTGTCGGCGAGTAGTAATGACAGATGTCCGCATCGCACTTGCCCGCCAGGCCGCGATTGGGTGACTTCATGGTATCCGGGTTTACAGTGACCGTCTTGGTGATCTCCGCCGCGTAGTGGATATGGTTGTTCATTACCACCAGCACACCCCGGCCCCTGGCCTCATCGTGGGCAGCCACCACTGTCGCCTGGTAGAGATTCATCGGTCCATCCGCGCTGATCGCCGTTGCAGGGCGCATCGAGGCGGTAAGTACCACAGGCTTCTCGCTCTTGACCACCTGGTTCAGGAAGTAGGAGGTCTCCTCCAGGGTGTCGGTACCATGGGTAATGACAATGCCGTCCACACTGCGATCCGCCAACAATTCGTTTACGCGCCGCGCCAGTTTCAGCCAGACCTTGTCATTCATGTCCTGGCTGCCGATATTGGCCACCTGCTCCCCCTGCAGCTTCGCCACATTCCCCAGACCGGGCACCGCATCGATCAGGTCCTGGACACTGAAGCTGCCGGCCTTGTAGCCCGGCTTGGAGGTATCCGCCTGTTTGCCGGCGATGGTGCCGCCTGTTGCCAGGATATGGATATTTTTCTCACCGGCTGCCACCGCGGAACCGGCAGCGAATGACAAGAGAGTGAACAGCAGACAAATTCGATACATGGCGTGCGGCCTCTATGCGGGTGAATGACAGCGTCTCGGGTCCAGCCCTGGCCCAAGGCGGGGGCGCTCGCTATCAAATATAGACGCAGAGCATAGGACATATAAGCTGGGTTCTGGCATAACGTCCGAGTATGGGCATTATG
>CAYTAT010000100.1:0-5442 GCA_964435795.1 uncultured Spirochaetaceae bacterium | reverse complement strand
CCGGGAGCGATCTTCGACCGCCTTCAGGCCCTCGGCCTCAATGCGGTCGATCCACGTGTAGCCGGTGGGTCGAGAGATTTGATAACGGTCACCGGATTGGCTCAGCGACCCCTGGCCACTCGCGTAGTCGCGATCGTAATGCCGACGCTGATTCTTGAAGTTGGTTTCCATCCAAGGCATCCTTTGGTGTAAAGGATGTGCCCGGACTTTTCTGAACGATCACCCCGACCGTTCACCCTGGGGTGAACCCGTGAGGGCTGGTGTCACGATTGCCTGCGGTGTGACTCTTGAAGAATATGCTTTCGTCGGCACCGGTTCGATGGTCACTCGCGACGTGCCGGCCCATGCTCTGGTGGTGGGCAATCCCGCGCGGAGGTTGGGGTGGGCCTCTGTGTGTGGCCAACGGCTTGAAGAGGCCCTTCGATGCGCATGCGGACGGGAACTCAGAGCTCGGGAAGACGGTGAAGGGCTCTGTGCCAGATAGTTCTTCGGTGCTCGGGGGAATCTTGAGCTTGGCCTAGATATCGTAAGCGGCGGTCAGCGCGTCCGCGATGGCCTTCTTGCAGAGGCCAAACCCTGTAGCGTCTCCGAGTGCGATGACCTGGGGGGCCAGGTTCTCGAAAGGCTTTGAAGCCTCCGCATTGGCCTCAGGATGGCCCGAGACGATGACGCTATCCGCCCGAAGCAGTTTCTGGAAGCCACTCTCAAGTTCCAGGATGACGCCCTCGTCGGTGATCCCCTTGATACCGACGCTCGTGTTGATCGGGACACCGAGTCGGTCAAGTTGAAGGGCGTGCACACCGCGACGCTTCTGACCGGCTGGAGTCGCCATTCGCCCGCTGGGTTCGACCACATGAACTCGATGACCCTGGTTGGCCAGAAACTCCGCCAATTCCAATCCAATCAGCTCTGCGCCAATGATCACCACCTTATTCCCCAAAGGCCTGGTCTGGGGAGATTCTTGACTGCGAATCGCATTGAGCCATCTAAGAAGAGCGGAACCCCGAAGAACATGCTCGGCTTCATCGCCAGTTACGCGCGGGCTCTCAAAAAGGCCACCCGTAGCCACCACAACAGCATCGGGGCCGATTTCAGAGATTGATTGCGCGGTGGCTTCGTGGTTGAGCTCGACCTTGATGGGAAGTGCTTCGATCTGGCCCTTCAGTGAGTCGAGCAGGACCTGATTGTTCGGAACGACCATGGACGCGGACCGAAAAACTCCGCCCAGCGCATCTTCTTTTTCGAGCAGTATGACATGATGACCGCGTCGGCTGGCATACATCGCAGTGGCCATGCCGCCCGGTCCTCCTCCGATCACGACAACCTTCTTGCTCGTTGCGGCGGTGTCGAGGGGGAAATCCTTTTCTTTGCCCACACGCGGATTGATGACACAGCCTGTGCCGTTGAACTCGGAGGTCATGATATCGACGCATCCCTGGCAGAGATGACAGCGATTGATCTCCCGGACGCGATTTTCCCGGAGTTTTTCGGGAAAACCGGGATCGGCGAGCAAAGCGCGAGCCATGGCTACCAGGTCCAGACGATCCTCTTCGATCAGGGACTCGATGAAAAGAGGGTCCATATTCTGTCCGACAGCCATGACGGGCACATCGACAACCTGCTTGATCGCGGTGGCCGCAACAACATTGTAGCCCCGATCGAACTCCGGTCCGGTGATGATCTGTGTCGTGTTAGAGTCTCCGACACCTCCGCTCACGTGAAAACAATCCACGCCGGCTTCGACCAGGAGGGGTGCCAATCTCTGAGTGTCGCCAATTTCTCGGCCGCCTGACTCGCGTTCGAATCCGGATATCCGGATAGTAATGGGGAAGTCTTTTCCTACTTTCCCCCGGATGTTGGCGAGCACTTGCAAAAGGAGGCGGGCACGCCCCATGAATTGACGCCCCGCGTAGTCATCCGTACGAAAATTGCGCAGGGGCGAGAGAAAAGAACCGAGCATCATGTAGCTGTGCGCAGCATGTAACTCTATCCCGTCGTATCCGGATTCCTGGGCACGAAGGCACGCGTCACCGTAGAGTTCAATGACCCGTTCAATTTCGTCCTGAGTCATTTCTCGACAGCTTTGTCCCGTCGTTTCCGTCCGAATCACTGAAGGGCCCATGGGCTGGATCTGCTTGAAGAAGGGCGCGAGGGATTCGGGGCCGGGGTGCGAGATCTGGGGTTGGACGAGGCCCCCTTCCGCATGGATGGCATCAACGAGCTTCTTGTGACCTGCGATCTGGAAATCGCTATGAAGGCCTAGTGAATGCTGCTGATAACGGTGGTCGGGGTCGACGCTGCAGACTTCCAATCCAATGAGACCGACACCCCCTCGCGCACGTTCCCGATAGTAGGTGATCTGCCGGTCCGAAGGGGTCTCGTCATCATTCCCATAGTCCACGGTCATCGGAGCCATGACCAGACGGTTCGGGATCTCCATGGTGCCGATTCGAATTGGACTGAAGATATTTTCAAATGTCGACATTGTGTGGTCCTTTTCGCTGGAGAGACTATTCCCAGTCAGGAACGGCGTCGGTTCAACTCCGGTGAATGACCTTATTGGAAAATCTTTCCATCGCCGATTTCTTCGTATCGATCGAAGAAACATCTTCACCTTCGGCCAGCCAGGGTGCTCGGCCCCAGGGAGTCACGACCCAGGGCAGTGTCATGTTGTGATGGGCCCCGAGAGCGTCGAGTTCGGCCTCCAAGTCTGGTTTGAGAGGCTCCATGAGGCTACAACACACATCAAAGGCCTCGTCCGCTTTATCCAACTTCTCACGCGTTTCATAGAGCCCTTTGATGGTTTCGACCAGATCCTTGGCCATCATGGGAACTCCGAGCCAGCCATCGTTCCGGGCGGCTCGGCGTAGAGCGGCGGGGCTTGCCCCTCCGCTCCAGATGGGAACCCTTCCTATGGGTGCGGGTGACATCAGCGCATCTTTAAAACTGAAAAACTCGCCTTGATGGCTCACGTTCTCCGCGGTCCAGAGTTTTTTCATCACTTCGATGGTTTCATCCAGCCGCCGACCTCTCGTGTGAAAATCAAGTCCGAGCAGTGTGTATTCTTCTTTGATCCATCCGACTGAGACGCCGCAATGTACGCGACCCCGAGTTAGGACCGATGCGGTGGAGACGGCCCTGGCCGCGGTAAATGGATCTCTGAGGGCGGCCAAGTAGATATTGGTAGCCAGGTGGAGTTTCTTGGTGGCTACACCCAGCGCTGTAAGCGTCACCCATGGGTCGGGCCAGGGAATATCCTCAGGCCACCACATTTTCCCATCGGGCGTATAGGGGTAGCGGGATTCCTCGATTCGGGTGGGCATGACCAGGTGATCGGCCATGGTGATCCCATGAAAACCGACCTCCTCGGCGAATCGTGCAATTTCGATGTATTGATCAACTTCAGGAACGTTGACCAGTGAGATCCAGTGCTTCATTGAAACCCCGCGCTTTCCAGCTATTTGATCAATCTACATCTTGGCAATGACTTCATCGGTGAAGCGCTTCATGGCATCGATTTTCACACTCAGAGGCGAACTGAATTTTCCACCGTAGTAGAGCCACGGCATATCGCATGTCTCATGAATCCCCATGTCTTCGAGGCGTTTGTGCCCGTCCAGATCGAAGGCGTCGATGGCCACGGATACGAGGTGAAAGGGCTTGTTATCGGTGCCGTATTCTTTCCTGTATTGGTGGATTTCCCTGACCATTTCACCGATTTTCTCGGCCGTTGTATTGGGCGAGACGAATCCATCAGCGAGGCGAGCAGCTCTTTTCAGAACGGGTGTAGCGGTGCCGCCAATCAAGATGGGCATGGGGGTTTGAGGAACCGGGTTGATAGAGAGGTTGGGGAAACTGTAGTGCTCGCCCTTGTGCTCAAAGAACTCTCCGGAAAGCGCTTCGCGGAGGATTTCGATGGACTCAGCGCAACGTGCCCCCCGCGTTTTCCACTCCGTGCCGCAGATGTTGAAATCCTCGGGCCAGGGACTGAGACCCACTCCAAGAGAGAGTCGGTCGTCAGTCAGGAACGCTGCGGTGCCGCACATCTTCGCGACAAGCAGGGGGTTTCGAACGGGAAGCTTCAGCACGTTGATCAGAAAACGGACGTTCTGGGTGACTGCGCCCATGGCACTGATGATGCTGAAAGGATCAAGAAAAGGGGTGTTGGCGCTCCAGTACCGGGCCCCGCTGTCAGAATAGGGGTAGTCGACTGACGTTTCATCGAAGAAGAAGAGGCCATCGCCTACGTTGACCGTATCCCAACCCAATTCATCGGCTGCTTTGGCGAGTTCAACATAGTGTTCGGGGGGGTTAAAAGTCAAAGTTAGATTGAATTTCATTTTTCTCCTCGGGTCAATTCTGGCGATTCTGTAAAGATCGATTCGGTACAGTGTGTAGGGGGAATCCTAACCAAGGAGACAAGATTTGCATGCCCGGAATCCCATGCTGAGATAGGATTTTACTGAGATGATCACAATCGGAAGGAAGCCCGATCATGAGTGAGACGTACCCCGCCCTGGAGGCGGCGAAAAATTCCTGGCGATGTGTCCAGGGGAAGGATAAGGAGGGCTGGCTGGCTCTCATGGCTGACAATATCTGCATGGAAGATCCGATCGGCGTGGCCTTCACGAACCCCACGGGAGAAGGCGTTCGAGGGAAGGAGGAACTCAGCCATTTCTACGACAAGAATATGGCCGAGTCTTCAATATCCATTGAAGTCCATGAGTCTCACGTGGCAGCCAATACTTCGGCACACGTCATGACACTCACGACGACTCTCCCCAAGGGTGTCCAGTCGAAGGTTCGAGGGATTTTCACCTACTACGTCGATGATGATGGAAAGATCACGAATTTGCGCGGCTACTGGAAGATGAGCGACATGACTTTTGAGGAACTCACCTGAGCGGCCCAGAGGCTTCCGCGTCAACGCGAAGTGGTCCCCACACCATGAAATCACCTTGGATCTCCCCATCGCTTCTGTCAGTCAGATAACCATTCGAGGCAGCCTATTCGATCAAACAGGGTTTTCGGCTCCGGTGGGTCGGAAACAGCTGCATATTTCCTTCGCAGTTCCTTCAGCGATTTCGCGTGGTATTCCTGGGGACCGCCGACGGATTGAGCCCGCGATTGCCCATCGAGTATAGGACATATAGATGCGACCAGGCACTGCTGGTCGATTTGGGATTGGAGGAATTGCGATGACTCCATGAAATTTCGTTTGTCGTCCCGCAGGTGCGAAACCTGCCCGGCCAAGGGTGAGCCCGCCCGAGCCGGTAGCGAGCCTGGCGACGGTCTCGGTAACGAGATCGGCGAAGCGTAGGCACGCGAGCGTGTGGGCCGTGGGTCTGTGGCCTCGAAAGCTATGTCATTCCGGATGCCGAGCGTTCGGAGATATTGTCAAATGTTGTGGAACGGGCCTGATCAAGCAGCGCTCTTCCGTCC
>CAYTAT010000099.1:0-5732 GCA_964435795.1 uncultured Spirochaetaceae bacterium | reverse complement strand
TCCCTCTAGGGATTTGACATAGCGCCCACACTCGAACGTTCTGCCGGAAACCAGCTTGAATCTCCGATTCTCTTCATTCTGTTGCGTCTAGTAATGCAGTTGCGCCACAACGGACGAGCCTGGTGACCGACCTTCATCCTGAACACCGAGCATAGGGAGTCCATATCCATCTCTGAAGAAAATTTTCACTCATGAAGCCCGACTTTCGCGAAAGCCGCGCTCCTCTGCCGCGTGCCGACCCCCGCACTGACCTCTCTTTCGACATTCGCCAATCTCGTGGCATTCGCCGGCATTGCGACGGCGCAGGATCCGTTGCTCTGGGGCGATGCGCGTCTCCATTCCTCAAACTCCACGAATGTCTGACTCTTCAGCAATATGACGGCCGACCCCGAAACCGTGTCGCTTCGCCAAGGGACTCGCGGCGATCGATCCCGGCAGCCGCGCCCGTGTACAGATTGACACGCCTCTTGATTTCCCGGTGGTGCCGACCACGCCGAGGGCCTGAATGGCCTGCATCATGCGATGGAGGGCCGTCTGCCACGGGAAGAGCTCGGCTTCTTCGAGAGCCTGGTAATACCTGCCCTCGAGTGGTGGCTACGCTCGAAGCTTGAGAAGAATGAGGAAATCTCAGTCATGAGACAGGTCTTGAGGGCACAAGAGGGTATTCGTATTGCTGCAGCGAATCCGCGTAACGCCGGGATCCCGGGTAGCATCCTTTCGATTGACAGGGCCTCATCGGATGAAAATCCGGCCTTGGAAACGATGCTGGTCCAGCAGGGGATTTCGAATTCCTACATACGAAATACGAATTTCTTCTTTCCTTCTCGATTTGTCGGAGATCACCCTTACTGCCGCCCGTCGTTTTTGCGAGATCAATACCGAGGATCAGGGCGCTGCGCGCTGTTGCCAACCTCTCCGCAATGAGGTCCGACCGTGTGTGGAGTTGAGAGTCAACGTCACTGACGAAGTCAGGCAGCGCAGGGCGGAGAAATGAAGAACCCTGCCCTCAAGGAAATCTTGAGCTACTCGCCGGCCTCGTCTTCGCCTTCATCCCCAAGACTGTCACCAAGCGTATCTCCAAACCCGTCCCCCAATTCCCCGGGTGCATCTCCGGGGGGCAGGCCGAGCAGGCTCGAGGCCTCGTCTCCGGGCAGTTGTTCGACGTCCTTCAGCTTCTTCTCCATGGCCCGGGTGCGCACACCGGTTTTATCGATCGTGCGGCTGGCGGTTTCGAGCTGGCGCTTCAACGTTGAGAGTACGTCACCAAATTTTCCGAATTCGGCCTTGACGGCGGCGAGCACCTGCCACACCTCGCTGGCCTGCTTCTCGATGGCGAGGGTGCGAAAGCCCATGCGCAGACTGTTGAGCAGGGCGGAGAGTGTCGTGGGGCCGGCGATGAGTATCCGGTGCTGCTGCTGAATCTCGTCGCAGAAGCCGGGCTGGCGCAGGACTTCGGCATAGAGCCCCTCGGTGGGCACGAACATGACGCCGAAATCCGTGGTGTGGGGCGGCTCGATGTATTTCGTCGAAATGTCCTTGGCGGATTTGCGTACTGCCGCGAGCAGGGCTTTGGTGGCGCTCTCCACGGCGTCGCGGTCGGCATTGGCCGAGGCGTCGATGAGACGGTCGTAATCCTCGGTATGGAATTTTGAATCGATGGGCAGCCAGACCGGCCGGTCGCCATCGCCCAGCCTGCCCGGAAATTTCACGGCGTACTCCACGATTTCCCGGGAGCCCGGCCGGGTGGCGACATTCATCGAGTATTGATCCGGGGTCAGAATCTGCTCAAGAATATTGCCGAGTTGGTACTCGGCCCAGGTGCCCCGGGACTTGACGTTGGTGAGCACGCGCTGCAGGTCCCCCACCCCGGTGGCAAGGTTCTGCATCTCACCCAGACCCCGCTGCACGGCCTCGAGGCGCTCGCTTACGAGCTTGAACGATTCACCCAGGCGTTTTTCGAGGGTGGTCTGAAGCTTCTCGTCAACGGTCTTGCGCATTTCATCGAGCTTTTTCTCGTTGCCCTCGCGAAGCTCCTTCAGTTGCTCACCGATGGAATCGCGCAGGCGGTCGAGGCGCTCGTGGCTGGTATCGGTCAGCTCCTTGACCTGGCCGGTGACCGTCTCAAGGCGCTCCTTCTGGGTGCGGCCCAGCTCGGAGATCGTCGTGGTCATGGTCTCGGTAGTGGTCTTGAGCGAGCCCGCCACCTCGCCGCGCAAGGCTTTGCTCGCATCGGCGGATTCGGCGCGGCCGACGCGCAGCTCTTCACGCACGGCCTTCTCGGCCCGGTCATCCGAGCCCCCGGTGCGCGTCAGCAGGAGCACCAGATTGGCGGCGCCCAGCGCGATCACCAGCACCCAAAGTAATATTTCCATGCCCGTCTCCCCTGGCTTCTCGCCGCGCCCGGCCGGGCCGCTCACGCGGGTCCCGGCTAAAGCCCAGCCTACCATTCGGGCCCCGAAGGCGCCCGAGGCTCAGTCCCTGCGGCGCTGCTCGAAGTCGGAAATTCAGCCCTCAAGCTGGGCACCCAACTCCTCGACGATGTCGACGATCTCCAGGCCCAGATCCCCGCCCACCCGCGTGGTAAGGGACGAGGTCTCGAAGCCGCGCTCCATCCCGTAGGCGTCGGGGCTACGCTCACACACCCGCATGGCTGCTTTGAGGTTCGAATGGCAGTTGTGGGTGCCAGGCGGGATCAGCAGCTTCCCCGCCACCGGGCTCCCCATAGGGATCAAATATGACGCCGCACTCGGACGCCGTGCCAGAAGCCGACCTGAATATCCTATCCTCTTATTCAGGTGCGACGCAATCAATCAGATAGAGGTAGAGAATGAATAGCGGATCAATCGAATACTATGACGTGGTGGTCATCGGAGCGGGTGTAAGCGGCATGTACGCCCTGCATCACCTTCGCGAGATGGGCCTTTCCGTTCGGGTATACGATGGTGCCAGCGACATCGGTGGCACCTGGTGGTACAACCGCTACCCGGGTGCACGGGTCGATGGCCCGGGCAGCCCATTCTACTGCTACACCTTCTCGGAAGAACTCATGCAAGAGTGGGAGTGGACCGAGACCCAATCCGAGCAGTCCGCGGTACTCGCCTATCTCGAATATGTCGCCGACCGCTTCGACCTCCGCCGCGACATCCAATTCGAAACCTGGGTGAAAGACGCCCGTTACGACGAAGCGGCGCAGCGCTGGACGGTAGAGACCCACACCGGCAGCCGCGCCTCCGCAAGCTTCCTCATCTGTGCGGTGGGCGCGCTTTCGACGACGAACAAGCCCGACATCCCTGGGATTCATGACTTCGCGGGTGAGTGCTACCACACCGGCCTCTGGCCTCATGAACCTATTTCCTTCCAGGGCAAACGAGTCGCCGTGCTCGGTACGGGCTCTTCGGGAATCCAGTCGATTCCCGAAATCGCCCGCGAGGCCGCGCACGTAACGGTGCTGCAGCGCACGCCGCAATACGCCTTTCCAGCCCGGAATCGCCCCCTCACATCCGCAGAGATGGCCGAAGCGAGAACGAACTGGGATCTCCTCCGCGCGAAGATGCATACGAATTTTGGAGGCTTTCCCTGCGACAACCAGGAGCGTTCCGCCCTCGAGGACACCCCCGAGCAGCGTGAAGCACTATACGAAAAGTTATGGCAACAAGGTGGCTTCCAGTTCTTCCTGGATCTCTACAGCGATATCGCAATCAGCGAGGAAGCCAACCAGTCGCTGGCTGACTTCGTGCGCGCCAAGATCCGTGAAATCGTGCACGACCCCGCAACCGCCGAGAAACTGCTGCCCGACTACTTCGTGATCACCAAGCGCCCGATCCTTGAGGACGGCTACTTCGACAGCTTCAACCGTGACAATGTGAGCCTGATCGACCTCCGCGAGGATCCCATCGAGCGCTTCACGACCAATAGCGTCATGACCCGGAGCGGAGAACATCAAATCGACATGCTCGTGCTGGCAACCGGATTCGATGCCATCAGCGGTTCGATGCTGCGCCTCAATCCCAAGGGACGCGGAGGCATCACCCTCGAGGAGCGCTGGCAGGACCGCTTCCACAACTATCTCGGCCTCACGATCGGGGGATTTCCCAACCTCTTCATGATCCACGGTCCCGGTTCTCCCGGCGTATTCTACAATATGCCGCTTGGCGCCGAGCGGCAGATGGAATGGATTGGCCACTGCATGGACCATCTGAAGCAGAAAAAATTCGGCGCCATCGAACCCACGGCCGACAGCGAAGACGCCTGGGCCAATGAAGTCAGCGCACTCGCCAACGTCACGCTCTTCCCCCGCACCGACTCGTGGTGGACCGGCGCAAACATCCCCGGCAAGCCCCGCTACTTCTCCGTCTACCTGGGTGGCAGCGTCTACTACCAGCGGATCTCTGAAATGGCGGCCAAGGGCTACGAAGGATTTGTATTCGAGCAAGCCCATGGGACGGACGGCAGCGAAACACTTTGACGACCCTCATCGGCGGAGCCCGGTCGCCGGGAAGTGAGGAGGCAGCAGATGGGTAGAGCAGCAGACGTTGTGAGAGAGGCCTGCCAAGTCATCTGGAGTGAAGGCAACGCCGAGAGAGTGGCCGATTTCTATTCGCCAGAATTTGAGGCGGATTATCCTATTACCGACTGGGGGCAAGGGCTAGCGGGTGTGGCAGCGCTGGCGAGCAAAGTCAGGCAGGATCTGCCTGGCTACGCGGAAACCATTGATGAGCTCATTGAGGCTGACGATGAAGTCGTGGTGCGTCTGACAATATCCGGGCGCAATCCAAATACGGGCGGATCCGTCAGTTTCAGGGACGTGACGATACTGACAGTGAAGGATGGCTTGATCACACGTCAGCGCGGGCTATCAGACCACCTGTCTTTATTTCTACAGTTGGGTCTTCTGGAGTTGCCTCCGTCCTGAGTGCAGGCCGACCACGGCTTTAAAACGGTGATCCGCAGCACCATGACTTCGGTTGCATGGATGCGTTTTGCCCCACCAGGCGGCTTTCTTCGGCAGCAAAGTCTCGGCCATTTCCAATCGGTGAATCCCTTACACTGCCCAAGCACTAACGATTGGGCGGCGCAGATGGGAGGCTTGATCTCGTTCCTTGATGAAGCCGATACGTCGGCATTTCTGGTCATGGTGGACAGCAACATCTGCTCCAAGGAGGACTACCTGGCCGGGGGAGCCCCGGCCCCGCCCGGAAGGTGGCAGGTCGCGCAGCGTCCGTAGACGGCCTCGCCGCATGCGAGTCTGGCGGTGCGTACCTCGGCAGGGGATGCGCCACCCGTCGACGGGCAGATCAGCCCTGGGAGCGCAATTGCGAGCAAGCCGCAGAGCACTCTACATCGCCCTCGATGACCCCGCCGAGTGGATGTAGACCGGGCTCTTGGTCCCGATGCACCCGTTCAGGTCGCTGTCGTCATTCGGCCGCTATGGCGGGCGGTACCACGACTGCGCAGACATGGTCTTTGAGGGGGCTCGATGAGGAATTCTATGCTTCTGCTTCTGATGGACGAGCTGCTTCAGGCTTCGACGAAGGTGCTTGGCGATGACGATATGCGGGATCGGCTGGCCTGGATGCTCCAATCTCAGGGCTGCCATTACGTCGACGGGGCGGGCACCGGCGACGAGGTGCCCGCAACTGCCGGCCAAGGCTCCCGCTTCCTGCGCGTCGAGGGCGGCCGAGAGTTTCTCGTGCGTGTGCCGGGAGTCTCGGGCGCTTCACTCGGCGATACGG
>CAYTAT010000098.1:1243-6211 GCA_964435795.1 uncultured Spirochaetaceae bacterium | reverse complement strand
CCTCGGCACCGGTTACGGCACATTCTCCGACGTCTTTCCCCTCTACCGTGACTCCACCATCAAGGACACCATGGTCTGGGGCAACGCCCACAGCACCTACCTCGAAAATATGCTCGAGCTCGGCATTCCCGCCGCCCTGGCGCTCTTTTCTGCCATTGGATATTGCGGTTGGATCTGCTGGCGGGGGCTCACGCGGAGGCGGCGCAATCGCGTGTATCCCGCGGTCGGGTTGGCCACGACGGTTCTCGTCGCCGCGCACTCCACGGTCGATTTCACCCTGGCCATCCCCGCGGTGAGCATCACCTACGCGTATATCCTCGGCGTGGCCTGCGCGCAATCGTTTCCGACGCGAACGGCCCCCGGCAAAAAACCCGGCTGAAGACCCCTACCCCACGAAGCTCTCTTTGGAGTAGAACTTCACCCGGACTCGGCGCCGCGGTCCTCTCCCCTCACCACACCCCACCACACCCGGGCCCCACCCCTCAGCGCCCGGGCGTATTCCCATAGCCCTCATGCGGCCGGCAGGCCTGGCCCCGCAGACCGGGGCAGGCGGGCGCGGTACTCTCGGCGGGCGCGCCCTCCCCCGGAATCAACGGCAGCACCACGCTCGAGGGATGGGTGGCCGAGTGGGCGATCTGGTGTTCGACCACGCCCAGGCCCAGAGACGCAAAATCCGTCAGTTGGAAGCGCCAGAGTTCGCGATTGTCACCCGGCGTGTCGATCTCCAGGCGGATACTCGAACCGGCCCGGAAGACATGGGCGAAGGGCATCACCTCCACGCGAACCAATTCGTATTGGCCGGCGGGCAGAGGACTGGCGTCGGATTCGAGATGGGTCTTCACGGGCCTCAGCTCCGTGGCATCGGCGGCGAGAGTCCGGTGGCTGGCGCGCAACCAACCCGATTGCACGTAGGTTTCGTTGCCGTCCGCCCGCACTTCGATGAGCGACACTTCAAGATCCGCATCGTCGGCATTCGACTTCAGCCAGAGATCCACGCTGGCACTCCCCAGAAGCAGCACATCCTGCGCCAGGGGGGCGCCCTCGAAGACCAGCGCCTTGCCCACCCCCGGCTGCGCCCAACCGGTGCCCTCGGGCGGATCGGAGACGCAGGCGGGATCGGCCTGCGAGTCGCAGGCCGGCCAATGATAAAAGGGTTGCGGACCACCCAGGGTGCGCTGACCCGCCTCGGGATCGTGCTCGAATTTCGAGGCCGAATCCGTGACCGGCGTCGGTTCGCTCTCGCCGAGACTCCCATCCTCGTGCAAATAGAGTCGCCACGCCTGGGTCTCCGTCGGGGGCCAGGCGGAAAATTCCTTCTCGAAGCCGTCACTCGGCATGCCCGCCCGCGCGGAATCGCCGCCGCGCTCGAGGATCACCCTCAGCCGGGGCTGGGCCTCGTAGGCGATCTCGGCGTCCTCCAGGGTCGCGGCGTCCTGGAAGGGGATCGGCACGGCATCCAGGGATTGACCGAAGACCTCTACGAACAGCATCGGCGCCAGCAGCGTGTAGGACTGCGGATCGATGGGCACGCGCCGGGCCACGTAGATGTCCAGGAAGGCCTTCCACTCGGCCAGGGTCGCGGGCGAATAACCATCCGAGTGCAGGCCGTTGAAGACCGTGAAGCGCTGCACGGGGGCGTTCACGAATCTATCCAATAGGGTCGCGAAGTGAGGACCCGTCTGCTCATCCTGCCAGGCGCCGGTCAGGAAGAGCGGCACCTCGATGCGATCCGCGAACAGGCTCGGATTCAGGGGATCGGCCACCTCGGGCACGTAATAGGGATTCTCGAGGGCCCTGGCGATGGGATCCAGGGCCTGGCCGTGCAGCAATTGGTTCTCCGCACAGGTATCCGCACCCTCGGCGGCCTCGACCGCCACCCGGTCGGCCTCCCAACCCTGGCCATAGGGCGCCGCATCGTTGAAGACATTCTCCGCCCATTGGAAGGCGAAGCCATCGTTGAAGATGCCCCCGGGCGCCAGGACCGAAGCCGCGGTATTCGCGATCACCGAAAGCGGCGTGATGGCCGCCAGACTGGGGGGCTGGGCCTGGGCGGTGAAGAGTTGGCTGATGCCCGGGTAGGAGAGCCCCGCCATCCCCACGTGGTTGTGGAGCACCCAGCTCTGGGCCGCAACGACTTCGATCAGGTCGTAACCATCGAGCACCTGCAGGGTCTCGAAGAAATCATAGGCACCCCCCGAACATCCCGTGCCGCGCATATTCACTCCCACGGTGGCGAAGCCGAAGAGACCCCCGATCACTCCGGCCGGGTGATTGGGGGCGTCGCAGACCGTGGGAAGCGAATCGCAGAGCACCGCCTCGGCAGCTGCTCCCAACCCCAGCGGCTCACCGGGTTTCGAGGGCGCATAGCCGGAATAGCTGACCAGGGTGGGATAGGGGCCCTCCTCGATGGGACCGGGCAGGGTCACGTAGGCGGAGAGCGTCGTGCCATCCCGCGTCCGGATGTAGTTGAAGCCGGGATTCAGCAGCTGGTCGCTATAGAAACTCGCGGCGGGCAGGCTCTCTTCGACGGACATCACACTCAGGGATTCCGTACTGCCCCCCGTCCCCTCGTCGAGAATCCGGTAGGCCTCGGCCGCATCGAGTTGCCGGAAGACCAGGCTCCCCTGGGCGTCAACGGTCCCGCTCCCCGCCGCGGCACCGGCATTCGTCTCCAACGTGAGTTCCACACCCGGGGTCGCATGGGTGACGTGAAGCTGCTCCACGCTCTCACGAACGTCGAAGCTCACGGAGCCGAAGACCCGAAGCGGCGCACTCCCCAGCCGGCTTCCGGATAGATGCCGAACTCGATACTCTCCCCCACCCCCGAGACCTGCGAACGTGAAGCCACCGGCGGCGTCCGTCACCCCCGTCGCAATCCAGCGGTTCTGCTCATCGTAGAGAGCCAACTCGACTCCGACTTCCGCACCACTGACGATCAACACCCCGAAACCCACCTCCACCTGGTAGGAAGCAGCCATCAGTACGGGCTGGCCATCGCTTCTCACCTCGTCGCGGCCGAAGTTGATCCAATGCGCGAAGCCGATCTTTCCGAAAGCGATCCAGCCCTCGCTCTGTGCTCCCTCGAAGAAGACCTGAACGTCCGCATTCAGGGAGAAATAATCCGCGTCACTCCAGGCGTTGAGATCGCTCTGTACCCAATCCGAGTTCGTGAGCCGCCCCTCCTTGAAGCCGTATTTCACATAGTGATCCGTAACCGAGGAGAAGCCGGGAATCGCACCTGTATCGATGGCCTGCCCGACATCCGTATTGATATTCCGATAGGCCTGGGCGCTATACTCGGAGCCGAGATTAAAGGTCTGGCAGCGCTCCAATAGCAACTGACGCCCCGCCCAGCCCTCGGGCTTGGGAGCATCCGCCGTGATGAAGACCACGGTATTGGCCCCCGGATAGTGCCAACTGAATCCCCCGTCGATCGCGTAGTCGGAGTCGGGACTGCCATCCGCATGATCGCTTCGCAACTCTCCCGCCGCGAAGTCCCGCCCCTGAGCCTGCCCGTGGTCGCGCCAATGCTCGAAGGCGCTCGTTTCATCACAGACGCCCGCCTGCCGCAGATCGCTATTCAGTGGCTCGGCGAGATAGGCCGCGTAGCCGCCGAGGGCATTGAAAGTGTCGAGATCGCTGGCGGTAGCCGCGACCGCGGCGCCGGAAAGCGTCGCAGGGCTGCCCGGAATGAGAGTGGCGAAGAGCGCGGCTGCAAGCAGCCATCTGGGCCCGAAAGCGACATTCTGGGGGGAAGGCTGCAGCACGGGGGCTCCTTTCGGGATTCACTCCGGGCCCGAGGGCGGGGCTCTCAGGACCTCTTCATCATCGCGACTGTTCCGGATTCTTCTTCCCGCACTTCCCGGCCCGAGGGGGCTGGGGGGGATGCGGGGGGATTGCGGGGGGATTGCGGGGATTGCAGGGATTGGGGGATGGGGGATGGGGGATTAAAGACTCGGCGGGAGCGATCTCCGAAGCCATCCATCGGCTTCAGACGTCGAAGCAGGCGTCGAGCTCCGCCAGCAACGCGGCCTCGCTCGCCGAGACCTTATTGCCCAGGCCCAGCAAGCCGCCCGCGGCTTCGGCCACCTGGCGCGCGCCCCCCACGAGACGCGTTCGCAATTCGGCCACGGCCTCGGCATGCAACTCTCCGAGCAGCGAGGCGATATAACCCTTCCAGGCCTCCAGCAGTTCCCCACCGGGTGCGCGCTCGAGCCAGCCATCCAGCAGCACTCGCTGGGCGTCTCCGAGCCCGAGTTCATCGCTGGCCTGGAGAATCGCCTTGCGCTCACCGGCGTCGAGTTTGCCATCCGCCCAGGCCACCGCGACCAGGGGCACCAGGGATAGAGCCGCCAGGGTTTCCGCGGTGATTCCCACGGCCACCAGGGCGTCTAGGGTCGGGGCATCGTAGATGCCCGTCTCTTCGCCCAGATCCTCCCGGGCCGCTATCGCGCTCTCCTGCTCGCGAAGTTCCTCGAGGGCCTTGGCGTTCTCACGCGCGAAAAATTCGTTCTCGAGGGCATCCTTGCGTTCCTTAAGGGCATCTACGGGCATCTCTCGGCTCCACTCCTGATCCAGATTCGATCCGAACTCAATCCGGAGCAGGTGCAGGAACCGGGCTCGTTCGGTCAGCGATTACCCGACCGCCTCGGAGGCGGACCGGACGCCCGATACTACCCGCCCTCCCCCCGGGCTTCAACGCTCCCCGGGGAGTTCGCTGTTACGGAGGAAGGCGGGAGCCAAGACCGCTGAAAACCCGCCGGAAGAGCACTCTCCCGAGCGATCTCCCCGGGGCGGGATTCTCTCCGGACCCTCGACGCGAGCCACGCCCACACCCGAGCCCGAGCCCTCCAGGCCGAATCGATGCGACCCCGGTGTCCGAGACGGCGGGATTCTCTCCGGGCCCCCTCGACGCGAGCCACACCCACGCCCGAGCCCGGACCCTCGACGCGAGCCCGAGCCCTCCAG
>CAYTAT010000098.1:0-1143 GCA_964435795.1 uncultured Spirochaetaceae bacterium | reverse complement strand
GCGAGCCACACCCACGCCCGAGCCCGGACCCTCGACGCGAGCCCGAGCCCTCCAGACCGAATCGATGCGACCCCGGTGTCCGAGACGAGAACTTCAGGAAATTCTCGCCCCGGACCCCCGCGGTGGTCGCAAATCAACCCTTCCGACGAGCCCGATGTCCAACCAGGAATCGCAACATGGCCGCTCCGGAGAGGAGCAACAGCGCGGCCCCGGGCTCGGGCACCACCAGCGTGCCGACATCGACGCTCGAACCGCCGAGGAGCGTCGTCGCCGTGCTTTCTACCGGCTCGAGCTGGCTGTACGTCGCCCGCACCTCGTAATCGCCCGCCGGAACTCCTCGAAAGACAAACTCTCCGAGCACATCCGTATAGCTGGGAAGCAGATCGGTGGGAGCCAATGTCCCGCTTTCCAGAAGCGCCACATGGACCCCGGAATCGTCCGAGTGGGAGGGATAGTCGGAGTCGATCTGAACACGACCGGTGACCTCGCCCAGGCTTCCCGGAGAAACCACCTGGATGCTGTCGTGATAGACCGCCGAAGCGTTGCCACTGGTATCGAAGAATTGCGCGAAGACAGTGGCCACACCACTGATCGGATTTGGCACCACGGACCAGCTGACCACCCCCGCGTAGGGCTGGACGACCGCCCCGGCGAAGTCCGATCGATCCGAGATCCACATAGTGAACACGTCGCCCGCATCCGATTCGAGTTGAAGCTCGACGTTGACGCTCTCCGTGTAGGGAGCCCCCCGGTGAATCCTGAGGCGCCCGACCGGCGCGTAGGGATCCGCGCTCGGAGTACCGCTGAAGACGTGACTCCACGCGCTCTCCACCCCCGAAGCCCCGATGCCCTGGACGCGATAGTAGTAGGTCGTCCCCACGGCTACCGCCGCATCCCTGTAGAGGGTGGGCGAGCCCGGTGCAATCTCCGTCAAGACCGTGAAGGGGCCCGTCGCGCTCGTGCTTCGCCAGATGCGAATCCCGATATAGGCGCTACTGCTCGGATAACGAATCAGATTCGTACCGGGCACCAATAGCGACTCATCGGGAAGATGATCCGGAAGTCGGTCGATAACCTGGGGATCCGTCGGGCGCGGCATCATATCGTCGCCTCCCTGAAAGGGATTCGAGCCCCGCGCCTTCT
>CAYTAT010000097.1:4718-6248 GCA_964435795.1 uncultured Spirochaetaceae bacterium | reverse complement strand
TTGTGTAAACCATGTCTCCGGAATGAAGTGTCAGCGATGTCTCGCTAAGCACACTCGGCAGTCGAGTGTCGCAAGCGGCACGGTTTCGACTGGGCAGATGTGGATTCGACTCAGCGAGCAAAGCGAGCGCGTCGAATCCCTCCCGGCGTGCCATTCAAGCTCGAGGCCGCTGCTATGTCCAAGCTGACGTTCTACGACGAAGAGCTGGTTCGCGACCGAAGGAAGTAGCAGCGAAGCCCGAGCCGGGGCGTAGTTCTGCTTCGCTTCGAGGGAGAAACCTCCTCGGAACCCCAGATTCTCGCCCGCGAGCTACGTTTTTCCGCAACCTGCTAGTGTTGATGTCCCTCGCCATGGTCGTGAGGATGTTCATGGCCTTTCTGCCCATCGTCTAAGGCAGGCTTTTTATCGTGTTCATGGCCTTCGCCACCGTGCGCGTGATCCTCGCTGTGTTTATGCGTATGCTCGCCGTGATCGTGATTGGTGGCCTTCTTCCTGGCATGTTCATGAGCATGACCATCAAGGGTATGTTTATGCTCGGTCCTGGTGTCGTGGGCATGATGCTGGGCATCGTGCCCACGAGCGGCATCCGCTGCTCGATGGGCATGTCCGTGCTCTTCATGATGGGCATGTCCGTGCTCTTCATGATGGGCATGTCCGTGCTCTTCATGATGGTCGTGGTGCGCATCGGAAAAATAGCCATTCATCTGGAAGAAGAAGAGCCCTAGCCCAGCGAGTACCAGGGCGATATTGGAGGCTCTTCCAAAGCGCTCAAAGGATTTGGAGGCGCGCCAGGCAGCGAAGAAGCCAAGCATAGCTGTAAGGGCTGCCACCTGGCCGAGTTCCACGCCCACGTTGAAGGCAAGAATGCGGGGGATCAGGCCTTCGTCCGGAAGAGGCAACTCCTGAAGCCGCGTCGATAAACCGAAGCCGTGGATAAGGCCGAAACCAAAGACCATGGCCAAGAGGTTTGGCGCGGGGATATCGAAGACCTTCTTGAAGCCGTCCAGGTTCTCGAAGCCTTTGTAGATGACACTCACCGCAATGACGGCATCGATGAGGTAGGCATTCGCAGTCACCCCGGCCAGAGTGGCTCCCAGCAGCGTGATACAGTGTCCAATTGTGAAGGCAGTGATGAACCAGACGATGTCGCGAAAGCCTGTGAGGAAAAAGATCACCCCGGCGAGAAAGAGCAAGTGATCGTAGCCGGTCACCATATGCTCGGCGCCCAGCCAGATATACTCGAGGACGCCAGCGTCCGTCATCGTCTCGCGGGACTCCTCGGAGATTCCGTGGGCTTGTGCGCGGGTGAGGGCGCAGAGAAGAGCGGCGCCAACGAATAACGTCCAACGAGGTACAGAGGAGACCGCTGATCTTCGCAACACGTTTCTGCCTTGACTCATTTCTTTGCGGGGCTCTAGAACTCGACTCGCAGATTCCAATTCGCGACGAAGTCTATCATAGGTGGCAGAGGCGCAAACGCCCCCCCCCGCCCCCCCGCCCCCCCCCCCGGCGCCGCCACGCGCCCCCCCC
>CAYTAT010000097.1:0-4708 GCA_964435795.1 uncultured Spirochaetaceae bacterium | reverse complement strand
AGTCGATTTTTGCAATTCGTTATTTTTTCTTTTTTTTTTTTTTGTGGGGGGGCGGCCCCCCCCCCCCCCCCCCATCCCGGGCCGAAATATTGCCAAGGCCGCCACGCCGGTATGGCGCATCGAGTTGGACGTTCTGCTTCAGCTCGGAATCTCCCGCAGAGTTTTCGATTCGGGCGCCTGCTTTCGTCTTGGCTGGTCGGTCTCGAGTCTGGATTTCGCGCTGGCGGCTCCTCTTGAGCACTTGCCGCCAATCGTGATCCGTAGAAGTCTGCCAACCCCGACGAGATGACCCTCGATGGGAACCCCAACCTGCACACGGTCGTCTGGCTGGGGTCGCAGCGCGGTATCGGTATCCACCTGGTGCGCCGGACATCCACCGGGCCGCCGCGGGCTGAGGGGGACCAGCTCAGTTTCGGGGACGCGACTACGAAACGCGCTGGTCCCGGTAGCGAGCAGCCGCATAGCGATCAGGGCTTCGCTTTAGCGTCACACTGCGGGCACGGCGAGGATGCATGCAGGGATCGGCGTCTTCGAGTGGCTGAAGGAATATATCGGAGTTTTGCCGTGACCAGCATTGAGATGCGTCGATCCCCCCCCCCTCGCCCCCATCAACCCGAATCCCCTATCACGCGCAGTCAGTCCCAAATTTCTCGAAGATCGCGCGAAGCGCTTCTCGCGTTGAATCCGGCATCGCTTCGGGACGATGATGAGCCAGGATGTCGCGTAGATCGTCGTCGATTCGCTCGATCAGATCCTTGTCGGGAAGCAGGTTCGAACTCAGAGGCAGTCGGGATCCGAAGTAGTGCGTCTTCCAATAGTTGTCCCGGCAGTGATTCGCGGTGTGCTTCTGCGCGAGATAATTGCCCTTCAACCCCAGGGATCTGGTGAGATCGAGTGCAAGGTGTTCATCGTCGACGGGAATCCCCCGCCACATGCAGCGAAGCATGCCAGCGATGTCGTTGCAGAGCAGCAATGAGTGGAGTGAGTACGTGATCCCGCCATCGAGTTCGCCACAATAATCAAGCGTGCCCGGCTGCAGGTAGAAGGCCTCCATCAAACCGGTGGCGATATCCATCACCGCATCCTGGTTGAAGCGCCGGGCCGACGACCCTCCGCCTCCTCCGGCGAGCGGCGGAAGTCCGTAACGGCTCCGGACCTGGCGCATGGCCATATCGGCCATGAAGTCCGGAACCGTATTCCCCAGGCTGCCCGTCGCGGGCTCCATGAAGGAATTCTCCGAGGAGCCGATGCAGAACGAGCCCTTCTTCACAAGCTGCGAAAGCGTCGTGGCGGCGAAGTCTGTGGCCAGGCTATGAGTCATGCATCCGGCGATTGTGTAGGGAGCCGAGCCCCCACCGATCGAGATTGTCCCCGATGTAATCGGAATTCCACACTCCGCACCTCGAATGATCTGATCGCTATGTGTCGCGGCGAAGTAGAGAGGAAGCGGCGTAATGATATGTGTGAAGTAGGGCTTCTTGGCGAGCTGACTCATTCCTCCTCGAATCGCTGCAGCCATCTCGATGACCGCATCGAGTGCGACACTATCTTCGCATAAATATTCGAGGGGCTTCGTGGTGTTCTCGGCCATTGTCACGAATTCGCCGATCTCGCCACGAAGGGTCGAGTCAGAAACATCTTTGACTGCCGTGCAAACGCCATCGATATTCGGCAGCGCATCGGCGACGCGAGTGATGGTGGCAAGATCTTCCCGTGTACTATCCCTCGGCTCTCCGGTTTCGAGGTCGAAGACCTTGATGCAGGTCATGCCAGGGAAGAACGAGGTGACTCCCTCTTTGATCTCCAGATACGCGGTAGCGTCGCGGTTCCAGACCTTGGCGGTCTTCGCTACCGAGTCGAGACATCCCTCCACGAGCTCACGATCGAATTTCACGATGCCATCTGAAGTGATCTCGCAGCCGGCCCCGGCGAAGAGGTCGAGAGCACGGGGGTCCGGATCGAAGGCCACGCCGATTTCACGCATCAATGAAAAAGTGGCATCGATGATCTTCTGGACATCGGCCTCCGGCAGGATTTCGTAGACGGGAACTCCACCGGGTGGAGTCGCCTTATTGAGATTGATTGATCTTCGCATTTTTCATGCCCCGTTGGTTCGTGCTGGAGAACATCATCACCTGCGGCAATTGACTTCTCGATCTCATTCTCGTAGGCCTCAAAGGGAATTTCCCCTCACGTTCGGTGTTTTCGTGCCCGCTCCATAGAAGCCGTCACGACCTGAGGATACCAGCTTGAATCTCCTATTCCGCAGATTGTATGAGCAGGCCGAGGTGGCATCCGAGTCCTGGGCGCAACATTGACATTCGCTGAATCCATGAACTCTTCTCCCCTGCGCCACTCAACTGTTGAGAAATGCCCGTTTTGCTCGTCCAAAACAGCCAAGAGCAAGGCCCGGCCGATCCACTCCCTATGGTTTGCTCCTCTCTCCCAGAGGCGTAGCCTTTTCGGCGGATCGGGACGTCGCTCGATTCTTTCCAGCGCCGACGGGTTCGTTTCGGGAGCTCTTTGCGAGCAATCGTGAAGGGCCCAAGGGCTGATTCGGAACAGTTCTTTCTTCGAAGGAGTGTTCACGCTCGACGTGGCGTCGTCGAGCGCACTCAGCATCGATGGGGTGAGCGTGGCCGACCCGGGTAATGCTGCGGACAGCGCCTCTTTTGGGTCTGGGGGGGGGTAGGGCTGCCGAATTGCGAAATACGAGATCACGAACTCTCAATACGCGGAATTTCTGAACGCCCTGGGATGCCTGAGCCTCTGGCAACTCTACGGCGCAGTCCTGGGAGGTTCTTCTGCTTTGGGTGGCATCAATGGCAGCGGATCATCGGCGAGCCGTTCAGGCGGCACGGTTACGGGTCGCGGGAATTGGCCTGTCAATCTCGTCACGTTCGACTCGGCGTTGAGGCCTGTGAAATGGCTCCAGAAGGGGCAGCCGGCGGGGTGCGGACCGCCACCATGACCGAAGATGGGGCGTCTCTTGGGATGGGGCGTCTCTTGGGATGGGGCGTCTCTTGGATTGGATGACCTTCGAGTCCACTTCCGGCCAGGACGCGCGCCGGAAGTCTCGCCACCTGGCCCCCGTCAAAAGCCCCGGGTGAGTCCCAAGGTGACAAAGAAACTGGGAGCGAGAGCCGGGCCCGAGGTGGATTCCCATAAGGGCATTCCCGCCTCCAATGCCAGTCGGTACCCCGCCAACCAACTCTCCTGTCCAAGGAGTTGAAAGCCAAGGGAGCCATCGAATCGTTTCTGGCCGAGATAGTTCGGATTGGCCGAAGGTGTCATCGTGATTGCACCCGCTGGCAATCGAATATCAGATCCCTCTATCTGGAACCGTTCTTTCCAGCCCAGGCGTACCGAGACAGCTAGCCAACGGGTGAGTGCCCACGTCCCCCAACTCGTCAGCTCGTACGCATTGCCCTGCCGGTATCCGTTCTTGTTGGTCGTCATACGGATGACTCCGCCACCCTGAATCCCCCATGCGAAGCGATCCTTGCTCCCGCCAATCAGCAGCGAGGGAAGAAGATCCCAGGTTCCCGACCCGATCTGCAAGAGATAGGGGAGTTGGGTCTTCGATGTGCCAAACATCGGCATATGGTCTTCCTCGTCAATCGAGCCCGATGGAAACGAAATTCCCAACTTGATCTGCAAATAGATATTCTTGCGATTCACCAACTGGGACATGGCGAAGAGACGCACGTCCCCTATTCCACTTGAGCTCATCCGAGACTCTTTCCCCATGCGGTTCACCATGGTCATTTCCTTGAATATATAGGGTGCCATCGCAGACAGGGTCAGGAACTCAAACGGTGCATACATGGCAGAGAGAACTACGGCCTGTGAGAGCATTGAGCTCGGCAGCATCCTGTAGTCATAGGGTCCGGTCGGATCAAATAATTCGGCCTGGGAAATTGAGTTGCTTCCATCCTTGAGGCCGTCCATCCCCATCGCCTTGTAGCGCAGGCCGAACATCAGCGAGCCCTGTCCGTGTGAGCGATTGCCCATGATGGAAATCGGGGCCGGACCCGTCACCGCATAGCCGGAAGAGGACCCATGGGTGATGTGGCCTTCGTGGTGGTCACCGGCTTCCGCCTTTGCGGAGCCGCTGACCAGTACGAGAAGGAAAATCAGAAACAGTTGCACCGCTGTAGGAAATCACAGTTGTCGCCTTTCCACTACCCTCAGAAAGCCAGAACTGAGGCTGAACCCGGTCTGTTGCTGACTCCCCATGGGAAGTGGATCCAGATCCCATACTCGGACGTCATGCCAGGGTTTGGATTGAATGCTTCAGGCTCACGGCCCTTGGCTGACTACTTTGGTCAGGCTTCCTGGTCTACGGGGCTGTGGCCGTCCGCAAGAGGTGCCCGCATCCGGTATCCGGTCGCCAGGCCGCTGAGCGCCGATCCGTTATTGCACCAGAGCCGCAAGGGCCATGGGTGTGAAGTTTCCCTGCGTGTGTGACCACCCGCAACGATCAGGACTCCGGCATAGTCGCTACTGATTCCGGCCCCTTACCTCGCACACATCGAAGAAGAGCATCGCGGAAGACTTCCGGAGCGCTTCGCAGAGCCCCAGCGCCTGTTCGCAGAGCCCCAGCGCCTGTTCGCAGAGCCCCAGCGCCTGTTCGCAGAGCCACAGCGCCTGTTCGCAGAGCCCCAGCGCCTGTTCGCAGAGCCCCAGCGCCTGTTCGCAGAGCCCC
>CAYTAT010000096.1:0-6286 GCA_964435795.1 uncultured Spirochaetaceae bacterium | reverse complement strand
GGCGCGCTCAATCAGATCACGCCCGCCGCATACGCAGCGGGCCTGGGGCGGGAGCAGAGGGAAGCGGCATGATGTTCATGCCAAGATCCCAACCTTGAGACTGGACTCGTTTCATTGGGCTTGCCATAGGGGATCTCTTGAAGACTTCATTTGCGAGTCCCGAGGCGACGACTCGAGCCCGCCACGAGGCTCCCTGGTGGGAGCCTGGCGCAAGCGATCGCACGGAGATCATTTGAGGGCTTCCATCCATTCGCGAAAGCCGAGACGCTCCACCGCCGCTGCGCTACGCCGAGTGATCGCACGAACCGTTGTGTCGCGTTCCGTCAGGTTGCTCAATCCCAGCGGTACGACGCCCACCATCAGGGTCTGAAACGAGAAAGCGCGGTACTGCTCGAACGCGTCAAGCTTCGAGAGCGAAACGCCGTATTGTGCCAGCTCTTCGCAATAGCCCCCGATGAGATCTCTCTCATTTGCTTGCAGGACATCCGGTTCCAGGGAATTGATCAGGAAGTACTGAACGTCCCGCATGCCTTTGCTCCAGTGGGTGGCCTGGAAGTCGATCATCCCTACTTGCAGGCCGTCCTGGGTCGGGTATTCGAAGCAGTTTCCGAGATGGCTGTCGCCGTGTACGAGTGTGAGCGGACCTTCGTACCAGGCAGCGAGCAATGAGTCCCATTTTTCGACGGCTTTTCGCATGGTCTGCCCGACTCGCTCCGAGAGAATGTCCGGCGCGGCGCGCATTGCCGGGGCGATAGCCGAGGCGTTGAGGGCTCTCGTCATCTCCCGCGATCGCGGGGCGAGGAAGGTGTTGAACCTTGCGGGCAATAGCTTCTCACGCTCCGCCGACGACCAATTCCAGAACGCCGCGTGCAGCCTTGCGAAACTGCGCAACACCCTGGCGGCCCGCTCAGGAGTGGTCCCCAAAGCCATGTCGCGGTTGATGAAGAGTTTGGCGCCAGGCAGCTCGTGAAGGTTTTCGAGCAGGAGAACAAAGCGTGCGCCGCGCTGGGCACAAGCGTAGACGCGCGGCACCCGTATGGGAAGGCGCTGAGCAACACGTTCGCAGAAGGTGAATTCCAGAGCCCAGAAGCCGAGGGTATTGGCGAAAGATCGCGTCGCAAGCTCATCGCAGGGAAGCTTTACGTAGGCGGTTCTCGGAAGATCTGTCTCTGCATTATAACCCTCGAACTCGAGCTCCACGAGAAAGTTCTTGCAATTGCTGCTTTCAAACTCGATTCCCGGAAGCCGAACCGAACGGACCGCCGGCAGTGGTTTTTCTCCTGGGGGCGTGTGTCGCTTTACGAGTTCGTTGATCACGTCGGGCTGAGCGATCTGCGCCGCATTGCGCGGGAGAGCGGAACCGAGGGTCTCGCTCGCGGCATCGGCCCCGATCTGGAGAAGCGAGCCGACCGTACGGGTTGCGAGTTGAAGGTCGCCCTTCCAGAGGCGCCATCGCTGCATACTGGGTTCGCTCCTTTTCTCCCCGAATCCTATCGAAGGCTCGGGATGCGGGCCCGAGTGAATCGCATTCGCGTCTTCCAGTCTCGAGCGAAAAACGCCGCCGAGGATAGGGTATTCAAGCTGGGCTCCGGCATGACATTCGGATCTGGGGCGGATGTCAAGTGCCTGCCCCCCGTGACGGGCGGAATTCGGGATGTTCGAGGTACATAATGAAATTGGATGTGAAGAAGTGTGTCCTTGCGATCGGACCATCCACAATCTTGGCAATGGCATGGGTTGCCGCGGCCGTCGCGATGACTTGGGGGAATATGGCGAGTGGGGGGGCCATCTTGCTTACATTGATTCCCTTTCCAGGACTTGTATGGCTCCTGGTCGTCCTGCTCACGGCGGCAATCAAGCGCAGCTGGGGTAGTTGGTGAACCCGGATTTTTCATTGGATCAACTTGCGCGGCACCCGTCACGGGCTCCCCGTAGGGATTCAACAGGAAGCTCATACCCGGACGTTCCGCCAGAAGACAGCTTCAATGGGCTACCCTCCAGCCATGAAAATACAAGACAAATGTATCGTAGTTACGGGGGCGGCAAGCGGGATCGGCCGTGCGCTCGTCCATCGCTTTCACACCGAAGGTGCACGTCAACTCGTTGCCGCTGACATAAACGAAGTCGGAGCGAAGGAGACAGCCAAATCTACGGGCGCGGCCGCGATGCACTGCGATGTATCAGACGAGGCTGCGGTGAAGCAGCTGATCGAAGACACCGAGTCCCGTTTCGGACCGATCGACCTTTTCTGCTCCAACGCGGGTATCGGCGCCGGAATGAATCTCGCATCACCAAACGAGGAGTGGCAAATCAGCTGGGATGTGAACGTCATGTCACATGTCTACGCGGCCCGCCACCTGGTCCCACGCATGATCGAAAGAGGCGGTGGCTATCTGATGAATACCTCCTCGGCAGCCGGCCTGTTGAACCAATTGGGCGGCGCCGCTTACGGAACGAGCAAGCATGCGGCGGTCGGTTTTGGCGAGTGGGTGGCCATGACCTACAAGCATCAGGGAATTGGCGTCTCGATGCTCTGTCCCCAGGCCGTCAGGACGGCGATGACCGCCCCTCCCCCGGGCGAGAAAGCGGGAACCCTCGCCACCAGCGCGGCCGCGGGGGACGGAATGATGGAGCCCGAAGAGCTTGCCGAGATCGTGGTTGAAGGTCTCGCAGAAGAGCGATTCATCATCCTCACGCATCCCGAGGTGCTCGAATATATGCGCCGCAAGACGAACGACTACGACCGCTGGATCGGTGGGATGAATCGCCTCTACCAACGCCTGCTGGGCGAGACCTGAGAGGCTCCTTCAAAGGAACGCCGTGCCAGAAGCCGGCTTACCTCTACTCTATGGAACTCTATACACATCTATGAAATTCTACACACATCCATGAAACTCTACACACACTTCACGCAAGTGATCGGCATTGCCACCTGCCTGTAGTAGCAAGTAGAGGCCTGAGTCGAATATGATATTACGTGTGGTGCTGTCGCTTGGCGGATTGCTACTCGTTTTGATCGTTTCTCTGCTGGTATATGCCTTTGCCCTGCCAAGACCTTTGGATACGACTGATCCGGAGATTTTTCTTCGGGACGGGAAGACGATCAATTATTGCAATTTGCCTGAGCTTGATGGTTCCGGCAAATCAGCTGATGAGATTCCCAAGGCATATACCCCAGGATGTGGTTTTTCACGGACGCCCATGCCAATTCTAGCCAATTGCACTGAGCCCTTGGCGGAAGGAGTAGTCGACATGAGGGGCCTCTGGCTGGGTACGTCGGGGCGTGTCGGTCATTTGGAACGCATAGAGCAATGTGGGAATCGGGTGGTGGTGACGGCGTACGGAACAATTCATGATTTTCGTGTAGATGGAACATTAAGAAATGGAGCGAGAGACATCGGTGCGGTTTGCAATAACTTCAGGACCGCGATTCACTTTGATGATGATGGAGTGATGGTCTTCAGACTCTTTGATTTATTCGACACGGTCACTCGCAGGCTGAGTGGCGAAGAAATGGTTTTCACGTTCATTGACGGCATTGAAACCCACACCCAGAAAATTTGTCATTATCCCATCGACAATTAGGGGAGAGGGCACCCTGGACCTGAATTGCGACGGCGCGGTGGGCCTCGATGATGTGGGCCGGGCCCTCGGTAGCCTCAATCTGGCACCCGAATTCTCGGGGCTGGAGTGCGCGGGCACGAACCCTGGCAACGGGCCCCAATCTCTTCGTTTGAGCAAGACCCTGGCTATAGCCAGCCGGAGGGAGCGCTCTGAAATAGGGGGTGGGGGTCTCGGAAGAGCGACTGCGGCAAATCGGGGACTCCGCCCTGCCCGCTTACCCCCAGCATAAAAGCGGCTTTCAGGGCCTCTGAGTGCCCCGGGCGAGCGGCGCCCAAAAAAGTCTTCCCCGCGCCCCGCAGGCCGGATCTCGCGCCCGAATCTCTGTCAATCCGGTCGCCATAGATTCAGCGTCCGAAAGACCGGTACTCCAACTGTCTGTATTCACTTGGGTTGGCAGCCCAGAGCCCGTGACGGAGCCGACAGTTCGATTCTGTCCTGGGCCACCGGCTTATGTCGTCGAATGGCTTCGACTTCCTCCGCTGCATGGAATCACGAGGCCCGTGTCCAAAGGCCCTTTGGCGCCTATCTGAGACCTATTGGGCCTGGCGCGGACCCGCTGTTGCCCGGCAGGCGGGACGGTCTGGCTCTCGGTGCAACCGTGGGTTGGATCCTGAAACAAGCATCTTTCGGAGCCCGTTGCGGGACGTAAATTGCCCACCTGCTCTTGACGAAGCGACTCGGCCACGGGGGACAGATCCGACCAGGCGCTGGAGCCGTGGAGTTTGATGCGGCCCCCCCGCCCGAGCCCACGCGGTTTCGTCACGACACTCGAAAGCCGGCCTGCCCCGCAACTCTCGCTAGTCATTCGACGCAAGCTGGACTCGATGCGGAATAGCGATCACGGCGCCTCGAATAGACAGCGCGCGAGAGGGATCGCCACATCCTGAAGAACGTAGAGATAATACTCTTGCCCGGAGACCAGGGCTTGCGGGGCCCCCGACTCCGGAAATCGCTGTAGCGCCCCCATCGGAAGCATTCCGTAGGCGACTCCCGAGGCGAAGGGGTCGACGTCATGCAGTACGTCGGCCCGCCATAGGATTCCCTCCGGAAGATCGAAATTCGGAGGCAGGCCGGGGTTGGCGGATTCCGCCGACAGGACGTAGAGGTAGCGAGCCTCCGCGCCGGTCCAGACCAGATCACCGGCAGCATCCATTCCCTCGCCTTCGCCACAAACCCCGGGCACGAAATCCCGCTGCACAAGCAACGGACCCCCGACGTCCAAGAGACCCTGCAAGAAGGTGTCCGTCACCCCGCGACGCTCGAGTTCCCCCTGGAAGAACGCCAGCATCCGGGGGACATCGGTGGTGGGCATCGCGCTATTCACGCGGTCAAATCCGTTGTTATCCGCCGGATCGAAGGCGCCGAGCACGCTGGAATCCGTATGCCCGGAAAAGAGTGCCAACGCTTCGTCGCTCATCGTTTCGACCCACAACGGGCCCGAATCCACCGACCAACGAGAGGCGCCAGAGGGGGCCGCATCGCTATGGCAACATACGCAAGCACTGGATCTCACCTGGGACGCAACCCAATCCGATTCGGCCAGCCACGTCGCGTCATCATAACGCGGATCCTCGAGCGGCGGCTCCTCCCAGGCCCCGAGCGGGTAGTAGGGCCGATTCGAGTAGACCACATCGCAACTTCCGTAGTCGACATATCGGCGCCCCTCCTCGGTACTGGCGGAGATCAAATTCCAGGTGCAGACTTCCCCGTCAGTGGCTCCTTCGGGTTCGCCCTCCAGGGCGGATACGCAGGTTTGCGTTGGCCATTTAAAGATGGTCGACTCCGTCGGGTCGGTGGACATCGGGGGCTGGCTATAGCCCTCACAATGACTCGAAGCGATAAAGGTTCCGCCTACGAAGGCGGTACAGGCATGCGCGGAAGTCGTGCAATCCCGCTGTTCGCTGCCCCCGATCTCGATCACATAATCCAATCCGTCAGCAGGCAGCACGGAACAACTCCCCAGGGTCGGCTCAACCGCACACTGGGAATTTGCGGTCCAGGCCCCGGGCGGGGCGGCCGTTGCCCCGGCCGCACAATCCGCCTCCGCGCTGGTGTCGGTCCAGCCACTCCCCGAATACTGCTTGCACTCGGGAGATCCCGAGAAGAGGTTGTCATACCTGCAGGCACTCGCGCTCGTAGCAGGAACGTCGCTGCCCCCGCAGAGGGCCGAGGGGGTAAAGATGCCGGCCAGGAAACCCGTACATGCACTTTCGGACGTGGCGCAACCCCCCGGATCACTGCCGCCGATCTCGAGCACATAGTCGAGCCCCTCCGGATCACTGGCCGAGCAACTTCCGAGCATCGAATCCAGCATGCACTCGGAACTCGCAGACCAGGTCCCCGGCGAGGCACCCGTGCCCCCGGCCACGCAGGCCGCTGCCGCACTCGTCGGGGTCCAGGCGCTTCCCGAATACTGCTTGCATTCGGGAGATTCCGAGAAGAGGTTGGTATAAAGGCACGTGCCGGAGCCTTGCATCGAGGTGGGCTGTCCGTCATCGCGCGCTTCGTATCTGCCGAAATTGATCCAATGCGCGAAGCCGATCTTCCCGAAAGCCACCCAACCCTCGCTCTGGGCGCCGAGGAAATACGTCTGCACATCGCCGTTGGAAACGAAATAATCCGCATCCACCCAGGCATCCAACTCCGCCTGGCTCCAATCCGA
>CAYTAT010000095.1:0-6635 GCA_964435795.1 uncultured Spirochaetaceae bacterium | reverse complement strand
TCGCTTCGAGGGAGAAACCTCCTCGGAACCCCAGATTCTCGCCCGCGAGCTACGTCTTTCTGCAACCTGCTAGGGGGATTTCCGTGGCGGAACCTATCGCGTCCCATCGAGGAACACGAATCTGCTCCTCTACGATTCGATAGCACCACTCGGATCGACACTGCATGCTGGGACGTCTTCCGAGAGCCCTCCATCGTAGACCAGGCGATCCCGTAGCCATGCAAGCGCTTCATAGTGCAAGCCCACGAGTTTCCTGAAGGTGAATCCGATCCCCGGGCGCGCTCCTACCGAATGGACTCTCTCGCACAAGTCGGGGCGCTGTTTGCAGAGGTAGCGTTTTGCACGCTGGGCGTGAAGGCTATCGGACGCAATGAGAATCTGGTCGTAGACTTCTAGTTTCTCGGTCGCACAGCCCACATTCTCCCAGGTTGAACGAGCGCGTGCCTCGATCCAGATATCCTGCTCGGGTATCTTCAGTTTCCTGGCAATTGCGGCCATCCCTTCGGCCTCGACGAAGCGGTTGCCGACAGCTCCGCCCGAGACGACCATCAGGGAGCAGCCGAATTCATCGTATGCCCGCGCGCCGACCTCGACCCTCAGGCGCTGGGCCGAACTAGGACTCCCGTCGGTCCTCGCGGCCGTTCCGAGCACGAGCACCCCACAGCTTCCCGATATGTCATTGGGGGCGTCTACACCCTCTACGGCGCGATAAACGATGTCGCTAAGAACCACTTCGAGGGCGAATAGCACACCCAGTACCAACCAGAATCGCTTGTTCTTGAACATCCATTTATCTCGCATTGCGGACGAACCGGGAGGATACGACATGCAAGCTGGATTCTGGCACAACGTTCGAGTATGGGCATTATGCTAAATTCCTATGGGCAGTCCGTGACCGACTCGACCCCCGCAGCCGCATAATAAGCCCCTGAACCAGACGGGGCGTTTGCCGAGTTAAGAGCGACCTCCGCCGCGCAAACTCCGTACGAGCATCGAGCGGAAAGCGCGGCTTACCTCATTTGGCGTAGACTTCGATCTTTCCGATCCGCCCAAGCCGGCGAGACCCGCAGGTTATGGGCTGGTCCGTTAGACGGCGGGATTGCTCGTTGCCATGATTCTTCTTTCTCAGCGGCGCGTCCAGCAGCGGGAAAATCGCGTTGTCTCGTGCAATTCAGGAGCAGTGGGCGCGACCTCTACTCCACCTCAGTACGGACACGATGGTCGCGATGCTGCCCGCGGTGTACGTCGGCATGAAGCAGACCGCACACCAAGGAATCGAGTTCGTCAATGACACGGACGATCGAAGCCCCATCGCACGAGCCCGAAGAGGTGAAGTGGCACGCCGAGTCGAGGAGAGCTTTGCCTCGGCGCTTCGCTCGCTCGCAGACGAAGATCATGACCTCGTCCTCGACCTAGTGCTCTACGACCCCGCCAGCCTCTGGTCGTGCGTCCGCGTCTTCCAGGGAATTCGGACTTACTTTCTCGGCGTGCGATGCGATTTGACCGTTCTGGAGGCTCGTGAGTTCGCCCGAGGCGACCGGTTCCCGAACCTGTCGCGCTCCCAGCACCTCGTTGTTCATGAATTCGCGAGGGTCTACGACTTCGAAGTCGACACAACCAGCACTGGACCTCACCAGCTTGCCTCGGTGATTGTCGAGCACGCCCATGCCAATCAGAACCCCCACTCGTTTGCGAGGCTGGCCACGGAGGGTTGCGATGGTTCGCCCGCCGTCTATCAAGAGGTTGCAGCTGACACCCAACAGTTCGTTCCAATCGAATCGCCGACGGGCACCCGCCATCTCTGGAGAGCCGCCGTGTCCCCTCTTTTAGCGTCCCTTACGTGCCCAAGTGTCTGGAATGGGCCTTTGAAATTCCGGCTCTTCCGGCTTTTGTGTGGGTCCGATGATGCGTCATTCCCGCTTGGAGGAGCCTGAGAGCGGGGCAGGAGATATTCCACCATGACTACTTCGACCCCGAAAGTACCGAGGAAATCTCCCAGGATCCGTTCTGGTTGCCGAATTTTCATATCGGCTACACGACACCCAATAATAACCTCAGATTCTCCGGTTGGGGACGAAAACCAACAAAGAGCGTATACCGAATCGAGGTGATCAACCAGGCCGATCGCGCCACTCGGTCTTATGCGTGGTGAGCGAGTCCATAACTTATGGGTCCAGCTTGAATGTCCGCTTCTGGAAATCACATTGGCCTGATCGCTGACTAACCGAACTTCCGGTCCCTAGGCGGAGTAGTATTTGTGGTAGTCTCCGTCTCGATGACCCGATCCCTGATCCTCTTCATTTTCTTTATCTCTGGCGTAGCCGCGCTGATTTACGAAGTCATCTGGATGCGCTGGCTCGCGTTGACATTCGGTGTCTCCACCTACGCGGTGTCCACCGTCCTGGCGACATTCATGGCTGGCCTAGCTGCGGGCAGCTTCTATTTCGGAAGATGGATCGACAATCGCAGCAACCCCCTGCGGGCCTATGCTCTGCTCGAATTGCTTATCGGGCTCTACGCTCTCGCCGTCCCCAGTCTCTTCGCAGCGATGCGTGTTCTTTTCGTGGAACTTCATCAACTCGACCTCTCGCCTGTGCAATTCGCGCTCGCCCGCGCACTCCTGGCCGGGACTCTCCTCCTTCCCCCCACCGTCCTCATGGGGGGCACATTTCCCATTCTTGTGCGCTTTTTCGTACGACGTCGTTCTGAAGTCGGGAGAAGCGCCGGGATCCTCTACTTCCTAAATACACTCGGTGCGACCCTTGGCACCCTGGCAGCAGGCTTCTTCTTCATCGAGCACCTTGGTCTCGAAAGGTCCAATCAGATCGCCGCGTTGATCAATTTTGGCGTGGCCTTAGGAGCTGGCCTCATCTCTTGGCGCTACACGGCCGGTCGCGAGATGGATAGCTCGGGAGAGGCCCCTGCTTCGGATTCGGAGCGATCTGACCCGGAACCTGCCGCGATTCCCACTTTTGCCATGTGGCTCGTACTCGCCTGCATCGGGATCTCGGGCTTTGCGTCCCTAGCCTACGAGGTCCTCTGGACACGGGCCCTGACGCGCTTCCTCTACAACTCGACCTACGCATTTACCACGATGCTGTCGACCTTTCTGATCGGAATCGCCCTGGGAAGCGCGATTTACAGCGCCTGGCTGACCCGAATTCGGCGCCCGATCCTGCTCTTCGCGATCCTACAACTCTGCGTCGGGATCGGGTTTCTTCTCTCGAGTCTTCTGTTCCGGGATCTCTCCGCGATCTCGGCGGGGCTGACAGGCGCCGAGGAGATCACGAGCTTCGGGAAGTCCATCTTCACCATGTTCCTACGCTCCGCCCTGATCCTCTTTTTGCCCACCGTTTTCCTCGGCGCAACCCTTCCCCTCGCAACCGATATCTGCACCCGGGGAATTGACCGCTTGGGCTTCGGATTGGGGCGGGTTTATGCGGTGAATACCTGCGGGTCGATTCTCGGCTCTCTTGGCGCCTCTTTTGCCCTCATCCCGCTGCTTGGAATGCGGGGCAGTATCGTCGTTCTCGTTGCGCTCAATTTTGCCATGGCAGGAGCTCTCGCGTTCCAGGCTATCCGGGAGCGGAGCCTTCGGATTGGCATCGGGGTTCTTTCGGCTGCTGCGATTGCGAGTGCTGCCCTACTCGTTCCCGCGAATCTCTTTACGAGCACGTTCACCGCCGGGGGCCAGGAACTCGTTTTCTACCACGAGGGCGCCACGGATACCGTCGGAGTCATCCAATACGGTCCAAAGAAGCAGAGAACTATCGTCTATGACGACCAGCGGGGCACAGCAGGGACCAACACCGTGCCCTGGAATTTCTATTTCGCTCACTTGCCCATGCTCCTCCACTCGGGAGAGCCCAGCCGTGTACTTCATATCTGCTTCGGGGTCGGAAATAGCCTTGCAGCCGTCACCTCCTACCCTTCCGTAACGCTCGTGGACAACGTTGAGCTATCGCCGAATGCACTCCTGGCAGCCCCGTATTTTTGGACCAATGACGACGTATTGGCGAACCCCAAGGTGCGAACTCACGTCGAGGACGGACGAACCTTCGTTCTCGGAACCGAACAGGTCTACGACATAATTCTTCTCGAGCCACCCGAGATTTTCACCGCCGGCGTCGTCAATATCTACACCAAGGAGTTCTACCAGGACGCAGCTGAGCGCCTGGCCCCGGGTGGCATGCTCGTCCAATGGCTGATGGTCGGGCAGCTCCCTGTGGAAGATGAGGCCATGTTCTTCCGAGCGCTTTCCGACGTTTTCCCATACGTCACAGCCTGGCAACAACTCGCCAACGGGCCGATTCTCCTGATCGGCCACACGGAACCCTTCGAGGTAGACTTTGCCAAGCTCCTGGAAAAGATGAAGCGTCCCAATGTTTTTCGAGACATGAAGAGAATCCCCCTCTTCGGGCCTGAGCATCTGCTTTCATTCTTCATCTTCGACGACAAGGCATACCGAGAATTTGCGTCGGACGCCGAACCTGTAACTGAAGACCGCACAGTCGTCGATTTTACGGCCCCTCGCTTCGCGGGGTCTGGCTATGGCTTCGGACTACTCGTCTACGGCCAGAAACCGCCCGCCTGGCGCGGTTCGGTTAGCTGGCTCACAAAACGAGCGATCTTCTACGCCGACAGAAGAGTACCCGTCATGCCCTACGTCAAGAATCCGAGCGCCGACCGTGATCTCGAAACAATCGAGAACCGCATCAAAAAAATTCAAGAACGGCAGCCTCGCCTAGAGAGAGCACTCACCCAGCAAGCTTGGCAACGTGTTCGTAAGCAATAGACCCCTCCCTCGAATGTACGGAGAGACTATTCTGGCAGCGTCTCGGTTTCTGAATTTCTCCGCAGCGCGCCGAAAAGATTCGTAAAGTCATCGCTCCAGAGGGGCACCCTGTCCAACTGCGAACTGACGATTTGGACAAAGCGGTGAACCTCGCTCGGAAGGCGCAACTGCATGAGTTGAACACGCGAGGCGAATCGCATGGTCTCGAGCCTTTCCCGCCGATTCGAAAGAAAGACCCATTTGGATGGATTGGTCCGCCAGGCCGGAACTGGTTTTGTGACAATCATCAAGTGATCAAGACCAAACTCTACGCCTACCCGGGCAACGATAGGCGTGAGATCGAAATGACGATTCGACACGTGGACTGCGATTATACCTTCGGGAGCAAGGGCCTTTTCGTAGATCTCGAAGGCCTCACGCGTCAGGAGATGAACCGGAACCGCGTCCCCACTGAAAGCATCTACGATCAATATATCGAAATCCTGTCGCTCTCCACGCGCCTGTTCAATCTCAAGAACGAGGCGACCGTCCCCAGTGCGAATCTCTATCTCGCCTTGACTCTCGTCAAGGCAGGTGAAAACCCCAGCATCACGGGCGAGGTAGACAACGGCCGGGGCAATCTGGTAGAAGCGAAAGTTATCTTTTGGTCGCGCGTAGGCGGCGATCGTTCCGGCGCCAAGTCCGATCACCGCGACACGCGCGGGCCGTCCCTTCGGTCGCATACGCATCAGGGTTGCGAGAGCCGAGGGCCGCCCGAAATAGCTCGTGGGAGTCGTTTTCCAGGCGCCTTCGGTGTACTGCGTCCCGTGGAGAGTTGTTCCGTGCATCATGAATCTCACCGCATCCTCACCTTCTCCAGCCTCTACAATACGCAGCACGCCGAAGAAGTTCCGTTCTTCGCGGATCTGTGAAGGGTGCACACGAATGGATATGAAAACTTCGTATCCGACCAGGCAGAGGCCTAGGACCCCCGCCGCGCGGAGCCTCCAATTCAAACCGTCCCAGGCCGGGCGAACACCTCCCTGCTCCCGCGCCGCCGCATAGACACCCAGGGTGAGGAAGAGAGCCAGACCGACCCCGAACTCCGTGTAGCCACCGAAGAGATGCGGAGCTGCGAGACCTACGAAGAGTCCACCCATCGCCCCACCCGCAGACACGCAGAGACAAAAAAGCGTCAGGGATTGGGTTGCCGGACGCAGACGATGCAACTCGCCATGCAGGATAGAGCAGACACCGAAGAGCAGCAGTGTGTAGTAGGTGATGACAGCGGGTAGCGATTCAAACGCAACCGCCAGGCCTGAATGTGGATCGGTATTGGTACGATCCGTTCCGAGCAGCTGATAGGCGGAAGTTGCCAGGAGCGCGATCACGAGTCCGAAGAGAGGTTTCTGTCGATAAGCAGAGTCTGACGAAAAGGAGATCACGAAGGTGGCGAGGTATGTCGCAAGGGGGAGAATCCAGCGGAAGGGAACACTCGCAATGTCGAGGCACAGCCGATTTGTGAGCCCGTTCAACATAAACACGGCGCCAGCCGAGAGCGCCAGCCAGAGCGCTATCACGCTCGGCGTCACAAGTGGACGGCTGGCCCCTTCGTCTGGGATCGGCGCAGTCCCTTTCTCTGATTCGTTTCCCAGCAACGAACTTCCCGAGATCTCCGACGCTGCAACGCTTTGCGTTCCATGGGAGCCGGGACGCAAGGCAAGAATTGCTGTGAGAAGCACGAATAATACGGCAATGACAAAGCCGCCCTCCCAATAATCATCGGTATCAACAAGACCGATCTGAGGCTCTAGCAGGTTGCGGAAAAACTCCGTGCGCGGTACGCAATTGAGTGGTACAC
>CAYTAT010000094.1:0-6960 GCA_964435795.1 uncultured Spirochaetaceae bacterium | reverse complement strand
TATGGCGCTTGTAGATCTTCAGTGCGCGCACCCGCGTCGCATCGTCGATCGCGGTGTATTGGTAGCGTCGCATTAGGCCACCCCTTTTCCGCTTTAGCGTCAAGAACTTGACGTCTACCTCTACGGGATGGCCGGGGAGTTGATTCTCGTAGCGGTGCGTATCAGAATCTCGCCCGTCTACTCGATTGGGCAGCTGATTGGGCAGCCGATTGATGCCGTGCCGTTTGCAAATCCTGCAAACAATGGCATCTGAAGTTTTGATGCCGTGGTAGCGCTCCAGGGACCACGCGATTCGGATCGGCCTCATGTGGCAGGCCCTGCGCAGATGCAGAATCTTCTCGACCACTTCTTCCGACGTCTTCTTCGGATGGTTATGGGGAACATTCCAGCGCCGAGTCAGCCCCCGATCCCCCGACTCACGAAAGCGATCACGCCATCAATAGAACGTCGACCTCGCAATACCAGAGCGCAGGCAGGTCTTCTTGATGTCACCACTCCACTCGGCATACTCGATGACCCGCTTCTTCCTTTTGATCTCCCGCTGCTCCTCGGTCACACAGATCCCCTTTGCCGTTGTCTGCCACTAATATGGCAGTCTGTCCGGCTGGATCTGTAATTTCAGAGTGGCGGAGTGCTGCGTAGCGCTCGATCTCTCCGACCCATGCGTCGACATCCCAGAAGGGGTTGGCCATCACAGGGATCAGACGTTTCGGATCGGCGCTGCACCACTCGAGCAGGAAGCCGTTGCAGGCCTCCACGCAGGCGAGCATGAGCTCGGACTCCTCGAGGCTGAGGAAGGCCCCGGAGCCGAAGCCGCCGGCGTTGGGATAGACGATCTGGGCGTAGACGCCGTCCTCGTCCATCAGGGCCAGGCGGGCGTTCGGATCCCAGGAGGCCTTGGGACATTCGGCGAAGGTCTTCCGGCTCTCGGGAAAGGTGCCGTCGAAGCCCGCAGCCGTGACGAAGCCGGGGCCCAGCCCGGCGTTCTTGCCACCCATGCCCCAGAGTTCCCTTCCCTCGAGGAGTTCGAGGTGCGGAATGGTATCGCCCCACTTCGAGGCTACGCGGGAGGTCCAGGTATCGGGCGGCTCCGTTACATGTGTGTCGGTGTCGATCGCACGATGTCGATCAAAGAGCGATTCGCTCAATGTCGGGCTTCTCGTCAGGATGTTTCGTCTCGGAACCAGCTGCGCTCGGGACCGATGCGTTCGACGATCGGGTTCAGCTTGTCGAGGTCGAGGTCGTAGAAGTCGGCCGCGTTGCCGCCGAGCATCGCCGCGATGTCGTCCTCGGGCAGGCCCTGGAAGGTCTCGATCATCATCTTGCGCGTGAAGGGCCAGGTGCCTTCGGGGTGCGGGTAGTCCGTGCCCCACATGATGTTCGTAACGCCGATCTCCTGGGCCATCTCCGCCTCGCGCCGCGGCATGCAGGAACTCCCGATCCGCACGTTGCGGTGGAAATACTCGCTCGGCTTCATCGGGATGTGCGAGGTGTAGCCGCTGCCTAGCTTGGCCGTGAAGTGATGATCGGAGTAGCGGTGGTCCATGAGCGCCAGCAGTTCGGGGGCCCAGATCGACGTGCCCTCGGAAACCACGGCCTTGAGCCTGGGGAAGCGCTCGAAGACGCCACCCCAGATCATGAACACGATGGGTCGCACGAGCCAGAAGGCCACCTCGGTGACGAAGATCCCGAGTCCGCCAGGCAGATGGGCAGGAGGCTCGGCTCCGGGTTGCTGACCAAAGAGCTCCGTGCCGAAGTAGTCCTGCATGGGGCAGGCGCCGCAGTGGAAATGAACGACCATGTTGTTGTCCTGGCACGCCGCCCACATCGGGTCGAACCTCGGGTGGTGGTAGGGATCCTGATCCCCCCACAGGTGGGGCAGCATGATCCCGCTGAGGCCCTGCTTGCTGGCCGATTCGATCTCTCGCACCGACTCGTCGACGTCCCAGAACGGCGGGATCAGGGCCATCCCGATGCGCCGTACGGGGTCGAGGGACACGAACTCGGTGAGCCAGCGGTTATGCGAGCGGCAGCCAGCCCATTGCAGCTCCGGGTCCGCGCCCATCGGCAGGAGCCCCAGGTCGCCGCCGAAGGGCGGCGAGTTCCGTTCCGTGAGGCCGTCCACGTAGAGGATCTCGGCGGCCACGCCGTCGGCGTCGAGCACCTCGGTGCGGCGGTCCGAGTCCCAGGCGCCGGCCAGACCGTGTTGCTTGTCCTTGGCCCAGGTCGCGCTTTCCTCGGCCATCTCCAGAAGTTCGTTCGCCTGCGCGAGCGCCTCCATGCGGGCCTTGAGCTGGCGGTCGAACTCGTCCCGATACTGGGGATCGAGGTAATCGCGGTAGCGTTCCGGGGGAAGGCCGGCGTGGCCGTCCGAGTTGATTACGAGATAGCGGTCCATTGCAAGCCCTCCGACAAAGTTTGGGTTTCGATTGATCTGCCCCCCTGAGGAGGATAGGCATCATAGGGCCATGGCGTCTGTGGGCAGCGACGTAAGTCCCAGCGAGCACAAAGGTTTCTACCTCCCGAGCAGATCGGACATTCTCGAGTTGGAAGATCAACAACAGCCAACGAGAGGAGGCAAGGCGGCCGACACTGTCGATTGCTTCGATGCAACGATACTTCGGGATGGATGTTCACGCTGCACGCTGGCGGTGATTTCTGAGAAGGGTCGCAAGCTCAAGGACTTTCCGGTCGAGACCTACGGTCAGGCCGAGGTCGAGGCGATTCGAATGGTTCGGGGGCACGATCACCCGGGTCATGGAAGAAGGGCTGCAGAGTGCTTGACTCTACGAGGCCCCGAGCCCTCATGTAGACGAGCTGGTGGTGCCCGGGATCGCGCAGAGCCGAGGCCCCAAGGCCGACTCGCGACGGGTACGGCTTGGCGGAGAAGCTCCGCATGGGCAACCTCTACAACCACGTCTTCAAGGCGCCCCGACCGTTCACCCTATGGGGAACCCGTGACGGGCTACGAGGCGTCGATCCAGATCGGTGAGGACCAGGCCCGCTCGCGGATCGTCGCAGGCACACGCGGGTCCGGTTCGATACCCAGGCGAATCGCGTCGTAGGTCGACCAGCGGCAGGTCGGGTTCTGGAGGGCCCGGACGTAGTAGAACGCGCCCTGGCTCGCGTCGAAGTCCTCGTCCTGCCAGGCCACCATCAGCTCTCTGGCTCCGCTTTCGCCGCGCGTCTGGCAGGAACTGGTGTCTACAGAGGCGCCGTTGTCCGGGCAGCGATGTGTGTTCGGATCGACCTCGAGTCCGTCTGCGCAGACAACGTCGCGCACCGACTCGTGCGTCTCTCCCTCGGCGTCGATCCAACCCTTGATGACCTGAATGCGCTGGAGTGGAGCGCTCAGCCTGTCGGCGCCGGCCCAGGCGAAGAAAGTCGGGCTCTCGGCCCCTTTCTGCTCCGGCCGCAGCGCGGCTCCCATCGGGACGCCACCCGCGGTAGCGACCGCAACCGGGTTCTGATTCTCGACGATTGCATCGTCGAAATCCCAGCCGGCGAAGAAGCGCAGGAGGATGCGTGGCCCCGAGGTTGCATAGGCTTCTCGGCGCTTCATCCCTGCAAAGATCGCATCCCGCGTGTTCTCCTCGGCCCACACGGCGGCGAGGCCGCCCGAGCCGTGGTTCGTCAGAATTTGATTGGGAGCCTCCGACCCCGGGATTGCTCGAATCCGCCGGATCGCAGGCGAGCTGACCACGCCGACTTTCCCAACAAAGTCCCACTCCTCGGCGTCGCCGGGGTTCGAGTTGTGGGCGTCCGTGGCCGCGACGAAGCCGAAGGCGAGGGGATTGAAGCCGAGCTCGCGCTCGAGCTGCATGCCAATCTTGAGGCCCTGCCGCGCGAAGGACGATTGGAGCGCGCAGCCGTTCTCCTGCGCCTGCTCGCATGGCTTCAGGACTTGTTCGAAGGCGCACTCCTCGTCCGTCGCTCCGACGCCAAGCGCGCACTCCGATGCACCCTTTACCTGATACATCTCCGCAAGCGGCTCGCGAAGCATCCTCAAGCGCCAGTCGTCTTCTCCGTAGGTGCCGCCATCCCAGGTGTGCCGGCTATAGAAGAGGCCCCAGCCCTTGTTCATGTTATGCGGGATCGTCAAGAAGTCGCAGTCGCCAGTGCAGGCCTCCTCCAGCCCGCGCCAGAGTTCGATCGCGCTGCCCACGTCCAGCGACGAGATTGCGTGGCCCGGGAGATCTTTGCCGTTGAAGATAACGTTGCGGTGGTGTTTTCCGGCGCCTTCCAGCACCGGCGAGTACTCGTAGGCGGCGAAGGTCGTGAACACGCCGGGCTCGTAGTGGCGGTCGGCTAGCTCGATGTAGCGTGCCCAATCGGAGTTGCTATCACGCTGGCAGCGTTCGACGCCGCCTTCGCCGCGACTGCAGATCGGAACGTCGGCCAGCTCCCGGCGGCTTCGGGGGCGGTTTCGATAAACGCCGGCTGGCTGCGCTGGATCGACCTCGGTCGCCATTCTGGTCTCGCGGCTCTGCAAGAATATCGCCGTCAAAGGGCCTGGGGTCTCCATGAGCCAGCAGTTCACCCGCTCGAAGACGCTCAGATCGAGCTCTCCACAGCGGGTGCGTACGCCGAAGCCTTCGGCGTGATCCGTGACGGCCACGAAGTCGAGTGGCCGCGAGAGCTGCATGAGTTCTCCACCCGGGCTCCTCAGCGGCTCGCCCCGGGCAAATCGGTAGGCATCCTCGACGGTGGCAGTCGTGCCGAAGAGGACCGCGTCCATGCTCTCGACCGTGTGCACGTGAACCTCGCCCCAATACACGTTCTTCAGCGGATCGTAGGCCCTCGGCCTAAGCTCGAGCGTCGTAGGAATCTGGACTCGGCTGTCGTCTTGCTTGGCGTAGTCTTCGGGGGCGGTGCTAGGCGAAATCGCGCTTACCATCTGATAGATCGGCCGCACTACCCTCCAACCGACTACCGCGACGGCCAAGAGAAGCAGTGCCGCGCAGCCCAGCAGGAGTTTTTTCAACATCGGTTTCCTCTCAGATGCTCTATGTGTCTTGATGCCCTTGCAAAGGCGCCCGGCCGATACCTGGTCCGAAGACGAGGGCCGGGCCTCAGTCTGGCGAAGTATGTGAGCACTCGTCCGTCATGCCGCGTCCTTGCATTGTCCGGCCGTCGTTCTCTGGAACGCGCTTGGCGAACTCAGGCCCCGGTATAGGGTTGCGGGGGCCTGAGTGGCTCAGCCCTCCGGCAGCACCATCTCGATGTTGAGTTGTCCCGCGAGTCCCGCAGACCGATGCACTGCGCTCTTCTGGTAATCGGGATCCATGATCATCGCGAGCATCGCCTTACGGTTCGGGTACATCGCGATCGCGACCGTATCCCAGAGCTCCTCGACCTTGCCCAATCGGAGGCCGGTCACTTGACCACCAATTACCGGCTTGCCGCCCACCTTGGCGAGGTGGGCCACCACCTCAGCCCCGTACAGGCCGTACGCTTCCTGCCCGGTCATCTCGGTTTTCCGGCCGTCATCGTACTCGGCCTTCTCCTTGAACTTGAGCAGGTTCACCATGTAGATCGGGCGATCGTGTCCCTCCTCGCTCATTTCCTTGATCTGTTCAGTGGTGGGGACGACGGCGTTTTCGACGTTCATATTCTGGGTTCTCCTCGGTGGCGCAATTTCTAATTGGATGCGCCGAATGTGGCCGCTTCAGCTTCCAGCAGTGGCGCCATGGCGCTGTGCGCCTTGACCCGCTCTACTAGTGCCGAAAGCTTGGGCCACTTTCCAGCATCGATGGTGTATTGGGCATAACCGGCATTGATAAATGGAGAAGCCAGGGCCAGGTCGGCTACGGTGAGATCACCAAAGATGAAGCCTTCTGCCGGTACCTGAGTCTCGAGGTAGTCCAGCATCGGCGGCAAGTTCTTGCTGATGATCTTGTCCACGGCTTTCTCGTCGACCGGCTGCTTCATCACATTGGGGCGCATGAAACGGTGGAAGAAAATGCCGGCAGCAGATTCGGCCAGCGCGGTGCCGCCGTACTCCTCGAACCAGTCCGCGCGAGCGCGGTTCTGCAGATCGGTGGGGTAGACCGGCACTTCCGGGTAGGCGCTTTCCAGATAGCGGGAGATGACCTTGGAGTCGGCGATGTTGAGCTCGCCGTCTATCAATGCTGGAATCTTGCTGAGTGGGCTGACCTCGGCCAGTTCCTTGTCGCCGGAGAACGGCATGGATGGAATGTGCTCGTAGGGGAGCTGCTTGATGGCCAGGACGGCCATGACCTTGCGGACGAAGGGAGAGGCGCCGGCGCCGTATAGCTTGATCATTGGGGATTGGATTCCTTCTTTGATGAATGGTTGGCTCGAGGTGTGTGGCTAGATCGGTTTCCGATCCGATCCAGGAGCAGCCCGATGACAATCGGGATGAGCAGCGGAATGAGTCGTACCGTCGCGAATGAAATAGCCAGGACCGCCACCATGCTGGTACTGCCGCTGAGGGCAGCCCACTTGTGATCGACGTTTTTCGAAAACTCGGGGGTCAGGATGAAATCCAGGAAATTCCGCCGACTGCGATAGCGCACCATGGAGACAAAGCTCCAATCTGTACCTGTACGTCGTCGAAACTTTTCGGACTCGAGATGCCTTTTCCCAAGAGACAGTTTTTGACGGCAACCTGGGCTGCCTGCCTGGTTCGATAGAGCCTCTTCCGTCCTTCATGGTACTGCGTTTGCTCCTCCCTCGCTTCGAGAGTGTTTCCCGTCAGCAGAACTCGGACACTCAGAGGCTCTAAGCTAAGAGACACATTCCGGGGTCCATGACCCCAAGGAGCGTGTCGAGATGTCTAACCAAAAGAAGCAAACGATCGAAGATCAAGAGAAGAACGATGGAAAGAAGAAAGAAGGAGTACCTGGCCCAGAAGGCGGCCTAATCAGAAATCAAAAACTGTCTCTTAGCCAAGAGCCGTCATTGTCCAAGAAGTTTTGACGACGTACACGACGTGGA
>CAYTAT010000093.1:4871-6990 GCA_964435795.1 uncultured Spirochaetaceae bacterium | reverse complement strand
CCCCACACCCCCTCGCTCCTCGCGTCTCCTTCATCACCCCCACCCCCCGCGCCCCCCGCGCCGCCTCCCGGCCGCCTCGCTCAGGTCGCCGAGTGGGAGGGGGAACGCCAGTGGCTGAGTACCGCGAATCCGATTACTAGCAGCAGCCCCGCGATCGCCAGCGCCACGCCTGAAATCGGAACCGCCGTCGGCGTGGAGGAAATCGAGGCCCCGTACTCGATGCTGTAGGGAGGATCGATGCCGAAAGGCACCAGGAACTGGTAGTCGAGCCGAACCTGATAGGAATGTCCTTCGTACAGGGCCACCACCTGGTTGCTAGAGCCCGGGAGCATCGTGTAGAGGGTGGAAGCCGCGGGTGTTCCGGGATCCTTGATGACATTGATCTCCATCAGAAGTTCAAAGGGGCGGAGGCTGCGTAGAGCTTCAAGTTCAATGGAGCCGTCGCAATCCACTCCGGACAGGACGTCGAGATGAAAATCCACGAGGGCCGATGCCGTGACCTCCGCAGCTGCTGGGTTGCCCACCGAATTAAAGGAGTTGAGAGCACTGGCCACACCGGCGACCTCTAATTTGATGTCGTCCAAGGGGAAAAACGGGCCGGTCGGGACCCCGTATTCGAAATCGCTTCTGACCGTCCCCTGGGCCACATCCTTGACGTCACCCGCCGCGGGGGGCTTGCTGGTCGCGTTCGTCGCCGACGCCGCAATACCGGCCGCGGGAACGATGTGGTCGCTATCGCTTCTGACATCAAAATCCCCCGCCGTCGTCGAACCAACCCCCGCGTAGCCGACCCGGAGATTCGTCTGAACAGTCACTCCGTTCAGCGAACAGGTGGCGAGGTGCGAAGCCGCGTCACTGGCGCCGGGCAGTATCAACAATGCGAGTGCGACCAGTGGCCCACCCAATCCGTGCCTGGTAAACGCTCGAGGACTCGACATTTCGAACTCCTTCCTTTCTTCGGGGGCGGGGCGCGCTACGCGTCAGCGTATGCCCCAGATGGGGGATGGATCGCAGTCCGGGAATGGGGATATCACGACCTTCACTATTACCTTCACTATTACCTTCACTACTACCTTCACGACACGACCTTCACTACATGACCTTTACGACACGGCCTTCACTACGACCTTTACGACGCGGAGACCTGGCAACGCCGCCCGGCCGCCAGGCCCACGAGCCCGAGCGCGAGCAGTAACGCGGTGCCGGGCTCGGGAACGGCCGATTGGCCGATTGAGCCGATGACGGTCAGACTTTGGCTGGGGTCGATGCCGTGGGGAACCATGTAGTCGTAGACGATCTCGATCTCGTAGGAATGATCGGCATAAAGGGGGACCAAAGCCTCGGGACCCCCCGATACGAGGCTGGCCACGTTCACACTATCCTCCAGGATGCTGGCAGAAAACGTCTCGTAGAGGTGCGTGGACCTGAGTGCACCCAGGTGTAGAAATCCGAGGAATTCGTCGGGACTCGCGCCCCCGATCCCCGAATCCAAACGGAATATCGCGCTCAATACGAGGAAGACGGCGGCATCGGCGTCTTCAGGGCCGGGCGCTACCGGAGGTATGTTCTGGGCCGTCAACGCGCTCGCCGTGGCGTCGAAGAGGAACTCAAAGGTGTCGTCCGTGATCGCCGTACCGTACGTGAAGTTGAGCGTCGCGGAACCCTCGGCGGTGCCCGTGCCAGCACCCGGCGCATTGGCGATGGAGGCCGTGACGGTCGTCCCCGGAGCAAAATCGATATCCGACACGACCGGGAGCGGGTCGTGGGACGCAAAGTCGTCGCCGCTCGCGCTGCTGAAGCCGGCGGCGGCGCTCGCGGCGGAAGAAACGCCGTTTCCCGAATGTACGCCGATGATGGTCAGCGAGTGAGCGGGTTTCTCCGCCAGCAAGGGGATCGCAAAAAGGAGCAGCGACAGAGTCGAGAGCACAAAGGAGCGCGGCGCGGGCATTCGCTGAATCGTCGGGCGGCGGAACGGAACACCACCGGGGGAGTGTGACATCAGATCGAGCCTCCGAATTTGGGGTTTCTGCACGGGAATAACGAAAGGCAATTCTCTCCTTCTCTCCCCGTCCGGCTCCCCTCCCGCCGTTGAGCCTGCAGCGATGAGCCTGCAGCGATG
>CAYTAT010000093.1:209-4771 GCA_964435795.1 uncultured Spirochaetaceae bacterium | reverse complement strand
TGAGCCTGCAGCGATGAGCCTGCAGCGATGGGCCTGGGAAATCCAGTCGGGATACGCCACCGGATCGGATCACTCGCGACGCTGCCAAATGCGAAAGTTCCGCCGGTGGACATATGCCTTCCACCAATAAGGTGGCGAGCCCACCGCAAAAGTGTCGAGGAAGCCGCCATCATTGAAGTGCGAGTGACTTCGAACGATCACCATCTTCGAACGTTAGGAAGATAGGGCGGGGGTAAAAAAATATATTCCCTCATAATGCGGTGGACTTCTACTACGTTCGCTCTTCGCGCAGCGCATCCTCTTTTGGTCCCACTCCTTCCGCACTCCTGGCCACAGAGAAGCCCAGGCTCGCGAATGCGGATCGAGATTTACGATGTCGACTCGCCGCCGCAAAGCCCGACCCGGTCGAGTTCCCCGCTCACTCAGCCATCCGGAAGGCTCGCGAGCCCCCGCCCTTCGCCACTCGCCATGGCCAGGTGCGGCGACACCGCTATGCGCGAACTGCCCGGATGAGCGAAAGTCCGAGCCGTGCCGGGGTCTGTGACAGCTGCTGGACGCGGACGCGATGGAGGGAAATCCTGGCCGTGGCGCCCCCGAGCAACTCCTGGAGCCTACCCGGGCTCCCGACTGCCACCGTCAACCGCCACTCCTCAACCACCACGCCTCAATTGCCGCGCCGGCTGCTTCGTCGCGCCAATTCTTCGATCCAGGACTGGATCTGCTGCTCCAACTCCTGCTCGATATCCACCAGGCGTAAATTCATGTCCTCGGCCACCTGTTCCGCAAAGCGCGACGCCCCGAACATCCGCACCATCAGGTAGGCGTCGGCGTTCTTGTCGCGCATCCGCATGGCGGCTTTCAGATTCGACTGGTCGTCATTCGTCCCCAGCAGAACGACCAGCTTGCCCTTCGCAGCTCCCCCGGCCTCCTGGGCATCCAGCAGCGGGCGCCACATGCGGGGATCCTCCTGGACACCCGTCTCGCGAAGCACGTCGATCCGCTCCACGGCCACCTGGCTCTCGGCCGGCAAGGCCGAGAAGAATCGCTGCCAGCAGAGTTCGGCGTCGGGATCGATGACCACGATGGAACCGATCTGCTCGACTCCCCGCACGGAGATGAATTCCCGCAAATAGGTGCGGGAGAATCTCCCGAAGCCCGAAAAGACCAGCGTCTCCTTGCCCTCCACCTGCTTCATATGCTCGATGCTGTCGCGGCAGATCTGTTCCGCCACCGCCTTGTGGATGTTTACGCAGGGCTCCCAGCCATCCCTGGCCAGGATGCGATTGGCGCGCTGTACCAGGTCCAGGTCGGCCACCCGAACCAGGATCGGGCGCCCCCCCTCGCCGCCAAAATCATCCTTGTACTGCACGGCCAGCTCCACGTTGGCGAGTTCGTCGTTGGAGAGCAGCAGCAGGCAGCGCGCTTTGGGAATTCGCAGCATCTCGGTGGTCTGGCGGTCGGTCATATCCCCGCTGATCAGGAGCACCCTCCTCATGCGCCGAAAGTGGCTGGCCTGGGTTTCCCTCATGGTCTTTTCCACCACCAGGATGGAAGCCCGGGGCATCTGCCGCCGGCATTCGGCCACCACCGCCCGGGCCACCCTTCCCCCCCCGGCCACCACGATATGGCGCCGCCAGGGCCAGAGGGCCACCAGGCGCGACCAGATGGCCCGCGATAGCGCCTCGATGACCGCCGCCGCCGCCAGCACCGGAGCCGCGAAATAACAAGCGATGAGTACCCGTCGCCAGACGAGGGGTCCGCCCACGGGCATGCCGAGATCCATGCCCCCCAATGCGAAGAGCCCGATCGCGTAATAGAGCTGCACGACGAAGGTGTCGTCTGGAATATCCCCATGACCGCTCACGTCGACGCCATTGCGAAAGGCCAGTACGGCCAGAACGAGGATTCCCAGCACGGGAATCGCCCGCCACAGGATCGGCCGAAACAGGCTACGCGTGTTGGGCATCGGGAACCCCCTCCTCGAGACCCAGCCTCGCGGCCACGTCCTCGTAGTCCGGGGCACTCGCGAAAATGCGCTCGAGTTCCGTGCGCAGCCGCCCGCCATGCCCCAGAGCCTCATAGCAAAGCGCGCGCTGATACCGATAGGCACGTATCAGCTCAGGGGCCAGCCTGCGGGCCCGGCCCAGGGCCTTCGTGCACAGATCCCGCACAGCCGTGTGCAGGCCCAGCGCTCGCAGGGCCTGAGCGCGATCCTGAGTGCGGGCCTGAGTGCGGGCCTGAGCGCAATAGAGCAGCGCCACCGCGCCATGCCCGATCGTATAATGAGCCCCCCGCGGCCCCAGGGAAAGGGAAGCCCCGCTCTTGCTGAGATTCAGCGTAACACCCGGTACGATCTTGATCCGGCGCCAGCATCGAAAGTTCATCGGCTGAGAAGACTCCTCGCCCCAACCCTAACACGTGGCGCGCCCGGCAGGATTCGACGGCGATGCTACGCATCGCTACCCGGAGGCGATCTCGTACCGAAATTTCATTTCGCCCCTAACCCTTCGGATACCAGCGCTCACATCCCCGTTGCATAGCAGTCACTTCGATCGCCTCGCATAGGGCCGAAAAACCGACCTCCGGGTCCCCGCCATCCCCTCCCGAGAGCCGGCTCAATTCAGCACTGAAGCGTTGGGGATGTTTCTCTTCGAGCATGGCCCAACATTCGAGAATTGCCGATCTCCTCTCCCGCAGAAGCCGTCGTTCCGGCAGGTGATCACTCTTATTGGCATTCACTCTGTGCGCAGCCGGAAGCAGGTTCCACAACTCGTTGCTCTGCCATAGGGAGAACGGAATCAAGTGGTCGACATCGAATTTCTTGCGGATCCGCTGATCGGTCCAGGCGCAACGACGTTCCGCGGGGGGAATGGCTTCAAAAATCTCTCGTGCCAGCCGCGTGTCCCGCTCCGGAGTCGGTGGAGTCAAGAGTACGCGTAGGGCGCGCTCCTTGACTTTCTCCCTGGCGTCCGCGTAGCCCGCGTCTGCAAAGCGAGCACTCTGTTCAGCCCAACGCACAAGAAGAGAGTCACGAATCCAGTGCCCCATGAGGGAGATCTCCCGCCATAGCGGCGCGGGGACCAGAACATCCGCTGTATCCTTATCCCAGGCGAACAAGGGCTCTCCCTCGGTCGAGCGCCCCGCGTAACGAACGGGACCATCACGGACCGCCGCCTTGACCTTCGCGAGCAGGGGATTCAGAATCGGTCGCATCGAAGACCCGCTTCCTCCAGGTGCAAAACATCCAGTTCGCCACTCTGCCAGGAATGCGGGGAGCCCCCCGCCCTGTTCGTATTCTCGGCGCAACGCGTCGAGTTGACCAGAGAAACCGAGCTTATGTCGACCCGCCGACGCCTCTCCGTTCATCTGGGGCAGGAAGAGGTCGCTCTCGAAGAGCGCCCAATAGTACGAGATCCACTGCTCGGAAACCGCGTCGATGGGAATTGCGACGTTGCCATCCGCTCGCCATTTCACCTCGCGGCTTCGCCTCGCAGCCACGTCAGTGAGAGCGCGCAACAGGGCCAGCTTGTAGGTCGATACCTTTCGATCGCGGCAGAGCACAGCCTCGATGCGGTCCAATGGCCGGGTCGAAAGCCCGTTCTCCGCAGATCCCAACTCGAATATAAATGTCGCCCAACTCGTTCCGGCTCGGCCAAGGCCATCCCGGCCCTCCCAGCGCTCGATCTCTCGAAAGCCCGTACGCTCAAAGAGCAGGCAAAGCTCACCGAGAGAGTGGAGCTCGAAAAGACGCCCCTGGGCGTCCCGATGGCCCGCCACCAGATCCGTGCGCCGCGTTGGAATGGAAACCAGAACACGGCCACCTGGGCGCAGCAGGGCGCGCATCTCGAAGACGCTGTCGAAGAGTTCAGCTCGAGAGAGGTGCTGCAGAACCGCCGAGCAAAGGATGCCGTCGAATGGCTCCTTCAGGGGGGCAACCGTGGGCAGATCCCCGGGCAAAGAACCCTCGAAGACCAAGTCAGACAACTCCGGGTAGGCCCGGGTCGCTTCGGCCTTCATCTCTGGAGCGGGCTCCACCCCGTATGCCGTATGGCCTTCGCCCACGAGTTGGGCGAGGTCGCGACCACTGCCACTGCCAAGATCCAGTACACGACTCCCGGGAGGGAAAGCGTACTGAAAATAGCGAGCCGGCCCGCCAGCCACCGGATCCAGCTCTCTGTGGCGACGAGCGATTTCGGGCGCGTTTTCCCGGTACGCTAGAAAGGTCTCTCTATCCATTGCAATCCCGCCGACTCCGATCTGGAAACGCCGAGAACCCCCTCTTCGAAACCCTCGACACCGAAAATATATCCGAAACACGCCAGCCAGGAATGCCTGAGTTCCCGGAGGATTCGGAAAGCGAGGCCGGTGGTTATCAGCATCTTGGCCCTGGCGCGCCCGGCAGGATTCGACGGCGATGCTACGCATCGCTTGCTTCGCTCGGCTGCCGCCTCGCTCGACCTCCGACCCTCAAGCCAGCTCCAGCAGCGTCTCTTCTGCGATACGTATTTGGCGCGCCCGGCAGGATTCGACGGCGATGCTACGCATCGCTTGCTTCGCTCGGC
>CAYTAT010000093.1:0-109 GCA_964435795.1 uncultured Spirochaetaceae bacterium | reverse complement strand
GCCTCGCTCGACCTCCGACCCTCAAGCCAGCTCCAGCAGCGTCTCTTCTGCGATATGTGCTTAGCGAGACATCGCTGACACTTCATTCCGGAGACATGGTTTACACAAT
>CAYTAT010000092.1:0-7059 GCA_964435795.1 uncultured Spirochaetaceae bacterium | reverse complement strand
TGATGACAAGATGGCCGGAGGGTTTCAGGATACGTTCGAACTCCGCCAGGGCCTCCCGGGGTTTTCGGATATGATGAAAGACACTACTGGAAACCACCCAGTCGAAACATGCACTTTCGAAGGGTAGGCGTTCGGCCTGCCCGACGTAGAGAGGGATGCTTTCCGCCAGGCGAGAGCGGGCAATGCCGAGCATTTCCGAGGTGGCATCGACACCCATCAGTTCCGCATTGCACGGTCTCGTCTCCAGGGCCTCGAGCAGTTGCCCGGTACCGCAACCTACGTCGAGCAGGCGTTCTCCTTCCCGGATCGGAAGTCGGGCGAGGGTATACTTCAGAGAGGAGCGGATGTAGGAACTCCAGCGCAGGTCGTAGCGAGGCGCGAGTTTCGCATACTCCCTCGGGACGGAGTCTTTTTTTGAATGCTTCATTCCACTGGCGGCTCGCGAATAGCCCGATCTCCAAGCTCAAAGTCTGATGAAGATTCTTGGCGATGCGGAAGATCTGGAGCGCAAACTCTTTGCGCTCCCCCTATAGGCTCATCGTTTGAAGCGGCTCTCGAAGACTCCGGACTCTTTGCCCTTGGCATCGAGTGCCAGATGCTCTTCTACATGACTTCTCCGGAGACGAATAAAGCGGGGGAAGAAGCGGGCGGGGAAGAGTCAAGTGCCAGAATCTCCCTTCAGATTCTTGCTGAGGAAATATGTCGCCTCCGAATCCCCCACGACGAAGTCGGAAAATCCGAAGCTGTCGTAGAGGGATCGGGCGCGCCCGTTGTCCTGCCGAACTTCCAGGGTGAGCTTGCAGCAGCCCTTCTCCAATGCCCGGATTTCCGCGGCCGTGAGCAGGGCCCGACCGATACCTTTGCCACGCCATTCCGGCAGTACTGCCAGATCGTGGATATTCAGCAGGGGGCGGGCTCGGAAGGTCGAGAAATTGAAAAAGCAGACGGCGATGCCGATGGGGCGTTGGGCCTCGCATGCCAGCAGAATTTTCGAGGTTGGATGGTCTCGCAAGCCGGGAATCAGGCGCTCACGGACATCGGGCTGGAGGGCCTCACCCCCTCCCATCGGATCGGAGGCATAGGAATCGAGAATCTCCAGCAGCCCTTTTCGGTGAATGGGATTTTCGTAATTCAAATCGAGAACTTCGACGGCGTTTGGAAAAGTATTCATCATATCATCCCGTGGTGGAATTCACGTACGTACCATCCTGGATCAGCGTGTAGTGCTCAACTTCGGGGAAGGGATCGTAGAAGGAATGCAATAATTCCTTCCAATCCTGATATTCGGGGGAATTTCTGAAACCCAGAGTATGGCTTTCGAGATCCTCCCAGCGTACCAGGAGGAGAAAACGGTTGGGTTTCTCGATGCACCGCTGTAGTTCGTGGCCCCGGTAGCCCGACATGGAGGCGATGATGTCCTGGGCGCGAACGAAGGCGGCCTGGAATTCGGAGACTCGATCCTCGAGCACGTTCAAGATGGCGACTTCGAGTACCATGGACTTCAGAATAGCTGGAAATCCCGAGGGATTCGTCCGGAAAAGAGATCCAGCCTTCATCGCTCAAGATTGTATTCTCGGCGCAGGTCGCCGAGAGGGTACTCCCAATATTCCTCCCAATGGACACCCATGAGGTTCTTGGCCCGCCTGCCCAGGGCCCAGCCCTCGGTGATCGCGTCCATCACGGCGGGAAGGAGTAGAGGCTTGTAGAGCACCATTTGCAGGGGGCGACTCGCGATGATCATGGCCGGGTAGGGGGCCGGTATCTGGGCAACGGTAAAGCTGACTACGCGGACTTCGCCAAGAGGGGTCACATCGAATCCGGTCAGGACGTGGAATAGATCGTGAAGTTGGAAGCCTCTCTCCGCCAGATAACCGGCCTCGTCTCCCCGTTCGCGGTGGGCAGAGATGAAAGCAGATTCGCGCAGGAGGTTTTCGTCGAGGTCATTCTTCGCCAGGAACTGCTCAAATTCCCTGCCCAGGGTTCCCTCGGGAAGTGAGGCGAGATGATCCCGATCGGGAACGGGGCTGAGAAAGCGGCCTTCCAGCATCTCGGCGCTATCCGGATGGGAGAGGGCCATTTCGTCGAACTCCTGCAACGCTTCACTATTTCCTCGCCGCATATAGGTCAGGGCCAGGGGAACCGAGGCACGGGAATCCCAATTGGCCAGGGATTCCAACAGGCTCTTCACGAGTTCGGGATGCAGATCTGGAGACTTCAAGTCGGCCATATCGAATGCGTCCAATCTTTCGAGGGGATCTCTTATCCGGACCAGGCGGAAGCCATGGAAAGAGATGGTTTCAGATTCGATTGTACCGCTTCCCGAGAAAGCGGGGCATCTTTCGTGTCGGCTCTTCTGCCCCGTCAGATCAGGATCGGCTCTGCGGATCCAGCTTTCTCCCGCCGCGCTGCTTCGGTCCGGCTCGTTCCAGGCCGCCATGCACTTCCCGCATCGTTCTCTTGATTCCCGTGCAGGCCGGAATGATTGCCGTCGGGCGCGAAATTGGACGGATGGCCATTCGGGCGACTCGAATACCCCCCCCCACCGAGAGGACTCCCTTTCAGGCTCGCATCCTCAGGGCTGTGGGGCAGCGCAGGATGCTCTTTCGGGGCAGGGCCGCCTCGTGATCGAGAAGCTCGAGATTCGGCAGCCGTTCCAGCAGGAGCTGGGCGGCGACCGTCGTATTCTTCCGGGCAAGGTCTGAGCCCGGGCACGCTTTGACACCGCGCCCGAAGGTCAGACTCTCTTCGGATTTCCGGTCGAGATCAAAGCGATCGGGTTCCGGAAAAATTTCCAGATCCCGATTGGCGGCCGCCATCGCGAAAAGGGCCGGGAACGATTCTTCGCGATATGGGGCACGGCCTGGATCGGGTCATATTCTCCGTTCCCGATATCGCCAGATGCATGTGCGGAAATCGCATGGTGGTGTCTGCCAGGAGGTGTCGGCATGCGGTGTTGGTCTCGTATCCGGCGGGCGAATCCATGAGTACTTCGGTCGAGTGCGGGGTTTCGAAGTCCTCGTTCTGACAGCCGCAACTCCGCAGGGGCGAATTCTTCCAGGCGGGCGGGGAAGTGTGATCTCCATCACACCCTCTTTCGGCGCAACCTTTTTCAATTCCGCGGGTTGAAGGAATCAGGAGGTCTCATCATGCGCTCCACGTCTACTCGATTCTCATTGCAGAAGGTTTTCTTATTGGCTGGTCTGGCCCTGGGTTTCTGCATGGGTTGCGAAGCCAGCAGCCCCTTTGTAGACCACGCGCTGAACCGATTCGGTTATGGCCCGGATCCCTGGAGCCAGAGCCGAGTCTCCGAAGTTGGAATCTTCGGATATGTCAACGAACAGATGGCCTACGAGAGCATCCGCGACGACGACATGGAGGCGATGCTCGAGCAATATCCCAGTATTCGAATGGATCTGGCCAGTCTATTCGAGAATTACGGTGGCAATGAGGGCCTTCTCGGCACGCCCAACGATGCGCGCAAGGAACTGAGGTCCGCGAAGATACTTCGTGCGGTCTACAGCCGGCGGCAACTCGCAGAAATCTTGACGGATTTCTGGTTCAACCATTTCAACGTCGATTCTTCGGGAAATTCCATGGGCCTGAAATCGATTCACTATGAGGCCAACGCGATTCGCCCTCATATCCTCGGTCGTTTCGAGGATCTCCTTCTGGCCACAGCGCGCCATCCGGCGATGCTCGAATATCTCGACAATCAGGTCAATTTTCGCGACGGATTCAGGGCTCGGGGCAGGGACCTTGGTCTGAATGAAAATTATGCCCGTGAGATCATGGAGTTGCATACCCTCGGAGTAAATGGTGGATATGAACAGGACGATGTCATAGCGGTAGCGCGTTCCTTCACGGGCTGGACGACTACCTATGCCGTCTCGCGAGTTTGGGCGGGGGATGGGTTTCAATTCGTCCTGGAGGGACACGATCAGGGCTCCAAGGAAATCATGGACGGGCAGCTTTCGCTGGTCGCGAATGGCGGAGAAGAGGATGGTCTTCGGGTCATCCATTTCCTAGCCAATCATCCGAATACTGCGGAGAGGATCTGCCGCAAGCTCGTCGAGAGGTTCATGGATGAGGATGCCGAAGAGAATCGAGCGCTACTGATCGCAGAGTTGAAAACGATCTGGCTCGCGACCGGAGGCGATCTCGAGGCAATCACCCACAAACTCCTCAATGAGGCGATCCTGGAGCTCGATGAGCAGAGGAGCAAGGTAAAGCGGCCTCTGCATTTCGCAGCCAGCGCGATTCGAGCGGGCCGGGGAGACGTCTCCGAGAATTCAATTCGCCTGAACCACGCCCTGAATCTGATGGGCGAAAATCTCTACTCCACGGCGCCTCCCACCGGGCTGCCCGAGAGTTCTGAGTATTGGGCCAGTTCAGGAGGTCTGCTGCTGCGCTTCAATGGGGTGGCAAAGGTCGTCCGGGCCAGCCTGGCCTTTGGTCTCGAATTCGACGTGGAAGAGGGTACCGCCGAGGAGTTGGTGGACGGTGCCATTCGCCAGTTCACCCCTTCCGGCATCGATCAGGCGATTCGCCTGGAAATCGTGGATGCCGTGAGCGAAATGGTCGGGGCTCCCGATCGTCGAAGGGTCGAGGCCGCTGCGACCTTGGTCATGTCAACGCCTGAATTCTTGAGTCATTGAAAGGAGTACACGATGGATCATTCACGTCGCCAATTTATTCGCTCCAGCGGACTCGCCCTGGGCGCCCTTGCGACTTCACCGGCCTGGTTACGAGTGCATGGCGTTGCCCAGGCCGCAGAGGAGGATACGGTACTCGTCGCTCTCTTCCTGCGCGGAGCCGCCGACGGTCTGACCCTCGCCGTTCCCCACGGCGATTCAGATTATTACGATCTGCGCCCCAACATCCGGGTCCCAAGCGGCGATGAATTGGACTTGGACGGCTTCTTCGGCTTGCATCCACATCTGGCTCCGCTCTTGCCTCTATATGAATCCGGAGATCTTGCGGTACTTCATGCATGCGGAAGTCCTCATCCCTCTCGATCACATTTCGAGGCCCAGGATTTCATGGAGCGGGCGGCTCCGGGTCAGCTCGATGTTCAAGATGGCTGGCTCAATCGTACGATCACGGCGATGGGAGGTGCAGATGTCTATACGGGAATCTCCGTGGGGGGACCTCTCTCCCTCTCGCTGGCCGGTTCCGAGCCAACCCTCGGAATGGGAAGCCTCGACACCTTTAGTGTGACTCGCGATCCCCAGGGTCGACGCAGAGATGCCCTCGAAGCAATCTACGCTCATGTACAGCAGACCCTGCTCGGAAATCGGGTTGGAACCGCCTTTTCAGCGCTGGCTGGGCTTGAGAATCTTCCCGAGCCCAGCGTCAGCTATCCGACTACTCGCCTGGGCGAACGCCTCGCGGATGCGGCGCGGATCATCCGCGGCAACGTGGGTGCCCGAATCATTGCTCTCGATTTCGATGGCTGGGACCATCATTCCGATGCCGTCGACGGCATCGACCGCCAGGCACCGGAACTGGCGAATGCCCTGGCGGCTTTCTGGGCCGATCTGGGAATGGATCAGAAGCGAGTCGTATGCCTGGTAATGACGGAATTCGGGCGCACCGCGGGCGAGAATGGAAGCCTGGGCAGTGATCATGGGCACGGCTCTGCGATATTCGCCCTGGGCGGAGCCCTCCTTGGGGGTCGGGTTCTGACGCGAGACGGCTGGCCTGGCCTTGAGGCTGGCAGTCTCTACCAGGGGAGGGATCTGGCCGCGACGACGGATTTTCGCGATCTCTTCGCGGAGATCGTGGATCGCCATCTCGCTGTGGTGGACCTGGCCTCAATCTTTCCCGGCTTTGAGTCCAAGTCCTCGAATTACCCGGGGCTTTTCGGATGAGAAATCAGGAACCTTTCGAAAGTGGCGAAGAGGATTCTCTATTGCCCGCCCTTTGGAGGGATCTGCTCAACTTTCGTTGGACTGTTTCGTCGGGATCCCATCCGCTTGCGCGTCCCGATCGAGATTTTCCGTTGCGGCGATGATGCTTCCGCTCGCCGCGACTGCAGCTTTCCGCTTGGCACTCCACTGATCGATCTCATCCGTGGGAACGCCATAGGAGAGTCCCCTCCCGACTCCGGGCCGAGCTCGTACCCGCTTTACCCAGTCCTCCAGGTTGGGAATGCCCACGATGGGTATCTTGCTCCATTTCCAACCGCGAACCCATGGGTAGACTGCGATATCTGCGATCGTGAACTGGTCACCGTAAATATATCGCCGACCTTCAAGTTGGCGGCTGAGCACCCCCATCAGTCGCTGCCCCTCCCGAGCGAAGCGCTCCAGGGGATGGGCTTTTTGCGCCGGGTCAACGTCGTTCATATAGCGCGTATAGCTCAGCTTGTTGCCGAAGACGGGGCCCACATTGGCCGCCTGCCAGTAGACCCATTGAAGAACTTCGAATTTCTGCCGCAGATCGAGGGGAAGCAGTGGGCTTTCAAACTTTTCTCCCAGGTATTGCAGGATTGCGCAGCTTTCCATCAGGTTGAATCCCTCGTCAGTGAGCGCAGGGATCTTCTGATTCGGGTTGATGGCAGTGAATTCGGATTGAAATTGTTCCCCTTTCATGAGATCGACCATTTCTACATCGAGGTTCCGAAGGGCATGTCCCGCTTCCCGCAATTCCTCGATCATGATGGAGATCTTCCACCCATTGGGAGTGGGAGCAGTGAGCAGACGCATATTCTTCTCCCGGAAATCTATGGTTGTAGAAGGATGAATCCTGTACTCATGCCTTTGGCCGTTCCCTATCGATGACGGATACTCGTTCGCCACGCCGTGAATCGGGATAATAATCCCAGATGGCGTGGTGCTGGGTGGATCGGTTGTCCCAGATCGTAAGCGTATTGCATTTCCAGCTGACGCGGCAGTGGATTCGTGGTGTCGTGGCGATGAAAGCAAAGAGCATGTCGAGCAGGGCGCGGCTTTCCCGGGCAGAGAGTCCCTTGATATGGCTGGTAAAGCCGCTGTTGACATAGAGGATCTTTTCGTCGGATCCCGATTGGCTTCTGATGACGGGATGTTCAGACTGCGG
>CAYTAT010000091.1:0-7163 GCA_964435795.1 uncultured Spirochaetaceae bacterium | reverse complement strand
AGAGGAGTTTCCAATGCTCGAGCATTGGAAGGCATTCACCGAGACGAAGGGGGGAGAGGGGGGGGGGAGAGATCTGCCGCGAAATCGGGCGGAATCTGACTCTCGGAAAGAAGATCTGCGTCGCATTGGAGTGGTCGCGAAGGAGCGGAATGTCTCCAAGAAGCTGGAGCTCATCTGCCGCGTCGAGGGCACGCATCGGCGGGCACCACGAGCGAACCATGGGAAATTGGATGCAGTTGGGAGCATATTCCACGCTGACATCCACGCTGACATCCACCACGGCCTCGATCAGAAGAGGGCCGCGAGGCAACCTGAGCGAAATACGGCCCAGGAGAATGTCCTGGCTCCGCTACTCGAAGTCGGCTTTGAGAGAACCGATCTGCCTCCCCTTTGGCCCGGCAGTCGGAGGCTGGATTCTCGTGCCGGAGGAGTCCAAGGCCCCGCTCGTTGGGCCCGAATTTGCGGCCAAGGCTGTTGGGGGGGGCTGAGCGGGTGGATGTGTCGGGCCGTTTCCCTTTCTCGACCCCTGGAGACCCTCGCGAAGCCACGTTTCGGCAAGAAGTCCACGACTTTCGGTCCGATTGAGTGACGAAGCCAAGTTATGGCATCATAGTGGGGGGGCTTGATTCCGGGCCCGGGCGCTCTCACAACCCCTCGACTCCCGCCAACATCGGACGGGCAAGGAATACAGATGACCGGTAGAGAAGATCCGATTGACGTCCTCATCATAGGCGCTGGGGCTTCGGGGGCGGCGGTAGCCTGGAGCCTTGCCGAGACGGGCATGCGGATCGTTTGTCTCGAACAAGGCGGCTGGCCGAATCCCAGCGAGTACCCGAGCACAAGGCAGGAGAGCGAACTTCTGCAACTGGGATCATTCTCCTACGACCCGAATATTCGGCGCCAACCCGAGGACTACCCCATCAACGTCAGTGATTCGCCGATTACAATTGCCAACTTCAACGGGGTCGGTGGCGCTACCGTACTCTACGCGGCGCACTTCCCGCGCTTCCATCCCTCGGACTTCCGCACGAAGACACTCGACGGAGTCGCCGACGACTGGCCGCTCGACTATGCACGACTGGAGCCCTTCTATTCGCAGAATGATCGCATGGTTGGCGTGGCGGGGCTGGCCGGAGATCCCGCGTACCCACCGAAAGAAGTCCAGCTGCCTCCGGTTCCGCTCGGCCGACTCGGAGAGAAGCTGGCGAGTGGTTTCAATCAGCTCGGATGGCATTGGTGGCCTTCGGATAGTGCCATCGCGACGCAACCCTACGAGGGACGGGACCGATGCGTAAACCTGGGCCCGTGTATGAGCGGATGTGCCCAGGGTGCGAAATCGAGTTCGGACCTCACCTATTGGCCCGCGGCTGAACGCGCGGGTGTCGAGTTGAGAACCCGGTGCCGCGTTCGCGAAATTCTCGTTGACGATGACGATGTGGCGACCGGCGTGATCTACCACGACGAGAATGGAAATCAGCATCGCGTGTCCGCAGCGATCGTGATCCTCGCCTGCAACGGCATCGGCACTCCCCGCCTGCTACTGAATTCGAAGTCGAGCCGCTTCCCCGACGGACTCGCCAATCGAACTGGCCTCGTTGGCAAGAACCTCATGCACCATCCCTACGCCTACGTGCAGGGTGTCTTCAACGAAGCCCTGGATAGCTACAAGGGACCCATCGGCTGCGCCCTATGGAGCCAGGAGTTCTACGAGACGGAGCTGAGTCGAGGCTTTGTCAGAGGCTACACATTGCAGTCGAGCCGCGGTTTCGGACCCATGACGACAGCGTTGATGGGTCTGGGGAATGGCAAAGTTGCGTGGGGGGCGGAACATCACGAGACATTCGGCGCGTACTTCAACCGCATAGCCGGCCTGTCGGCGATCTGCGAAGACCTTCCCGAACCTCATAATACGGTCACCCTCGATCCCGAACTGGTCGACTCGGATGGAATCCCCGCACCGAAGGTCACGTACACGCTGAGCGAGAACAGCCAGAAAATGCTGCAACACGGTACAGATCGGGCGACCGAGGTTCTGAAGGCAGCCGGCGCCCAGGACATCCTCGTGCAATCGCCGCTACCCAACGCCGGCTGGCATCTGCTCGGAACGGCGCGCATGGGCATCGATCCAGAGGATTCGGTCGTCAACGAATGGGGTCGTTCTCACGACGTCAAGAACCTCTTCATCGTCGATGGGAGCATCTTCGTCACCTCGGCCGGCGTCAATCCTACGCCCACAATCCAGGCATTGGCGCTCTATATCGCCGATCAGATCAAGAATCGGCTGACCAACCTCTTCGACTGAGCGGAAGCGAGCATGACAGAGGGGCGAGAAGAAAGCCCGACCGGGCTCTCTTCTTTACTCTCCTGAAGGGGGTGATTCCGGCAGCAGGAATCGATGGCGCAATGGCAGTCCTATCGGAGTTCGCGAACCTTCGCGATATGCCCTCCGAGGAGGCATAGTCCGCCTGAACTCCCGGCCTGGAGCCGCGTCTCGTCCGCGGGCCAGCGGAGGGCTCGCCACGCTCTGCTTTGCTCGGCCTGCAGGCCCGTGAATGGATCCGCAGGGGCTCTCAGTCCGGCCATCCGGGCGTGGCCGAAGGCGCCTTCGAGCAGGTTCCGATTCGATATCATGGAGCCGACGTGATGCTCCAGACTCCCGAATTCGAGATGCGTCCCCCGCATCCACAATGGTAGGCTCTGGAGGAAATCAATTGGGCATCGCTCAAATCATTGAGTGCGATGGCGCAAATCTACAAAGCTGCCCCAGAGCAAGGAGATGAAGCATGAAACTCGAGAGCGCGAGAGCCTATACCATCCTGACACCGCCTCCTAATCTGGGCGGCATGTTCTTCTTCTTTCTTCGACTCGAAACGGACGATGGACACGTGGGATGGGGGGAGTGTGCCGTCCTCTTCAGTATGTACGGCCTTGACCGCTCGTTCTCTCAACTCGTCCAAGACAACTTCGACCGCTACCTCAAGGGGCAGGATCCCCTGAATCGCGAAGTGCTGACCAAGCGGATATACGAAGGCCTTACCAGCCAGAACGCGGGCTATTTCTCGGCCGGGATCATCAGTGCATTCGATGTCGCCATGTGGGATATCTGCGGAAAGCATTTCGACGCACCTATTTGCGATCTGCTCGGTGGGCGCTATCGCGAGCGCATGCGGACCTATACCTATATCTACGCCGACCTGGCCGAGGGCAATATGGCGTCCGCAACCGGGGATTGGAGCGGGAATCCCGAAGGCGTAGCCGAGGCCGGCCGGAGACTCGTCGGCGAGGGATTCACGGGATTGAAATTGGATCCGATCCCGTACTCCGGCCCCGCAGCGCCACACGAACTGCCCCTTCGCGAATACGACCAGGCGGAACGAACGATCGAATTGCTCCGAGAGGCGATCGGTACGCAAGCCGACATCCTGATCGGGACACACGGGCAAATGACGCCCTCCGTTTCACGACGGCTCGCAAAGCGACTCGAGAAATTCGACCCACTCTGGCTGGAGGAACCCTGCCCGCCCGAGAATGCCGAGGAGATGGCACGTATCGCTGCGAGTACGACAATTCCTATTGCGACGGGCGAGAGGCTGGCTTTCGTCCACGACTTCGAGCGCCTCTTCTCGATCGGTGCCTGCCACTACGCACAACCGGATCTGGGGAGTTGCGGCGGAATCACCGGAGCCAGACAGATTGCTGCACTTGCCGAAACACATTACGTCCTGCTGGCACCGCACGTCTGGGGAGGGCCGATCATCACTGCGGCGGCACTGCAACTCGACGCGGCCATTCCGAACTTCCTGATCCAGGAGAGCATTCACAAGTCGGGGCTCTTCTTCGACGAGATTTTAAAGGAGAGCTTCGTCTGGGAAGACGGGGATCTGCTGCTGCCCGACCGCCCCGGACTCGGCTTTGAGTTGGATGAAACAAAGCTCGAGAAGTACGCGGTGAAGCGCTGAGTCATCGACCCCCTCCGCCGGGTCGACAACGATTTCTGATGCCCGCATTGGCAGGCACTCAGTGATCGCGAACCCGCTATCGAATCTTGAAGAGCGGCAACGACGAGGGCGAAAAGCAAGGAACGTAGGCCGGGGTCGAATTAGCGACTCGGCGGGCAATCGCGCATCATATGCCGATAGTCTGGACCCGGAGGGAGACCCGCGCCGAAAGGATCGATATGTTGAAGACAGCGCTATCCGACATACTGGGGATCAGATATCCCATCATCCAGGGTGGAATGGCTCCTTGGACCACCGAACGGCTATGCGTCGCCGTAGCGAATGCTGGTGGACTGGGGGTCGTGAGCAGCATCGGGACCGCCATGAAGATGTCCGCACCTGTCGCCTCGGCAGATGACGAGGCCTGGCGAGAGAGAAGCCCCCATGAATTGCTGAAGGCGATCGTGCAATGGGTCACGGGACAGATTACGGAGCAGCGAGGTGTCTTCGGGGTCAACATTCCGCTGGCCGAGGAGTTCGGAGAACTCGTCGAGGGCCTCGTCAGGGCCGTCATCGATACGAGACAGCAGGATGAAGCCGTTGCGGACAGGCTCAAAGTGGTCATCACCTCCGCTGGAAACCCCGCGCCCTGGGCCGATCTGATCAGGGAATCCGGGGCCCTATGGTTTCACGTCGTACCTTCGGTGGAACACGCATTGAAGGCCGAGCAGGCCGGAGTCGACCTGCTGATTGCCTCGGGCAGGGAGGGGGGCGGCCACGTGGCCTTCGAGCCCGTACACAGCATGGTGCTGCTTCCCGCGGTCGTCAGGGCGGTCGGGCTGCCGGTGGTGGGCGCCGGGGGATTCTGTGACGGAGCCACCCTGGCGGCCGCCCTCTCGATGGGCGCCGTCGGCATTCAAATGGGTACCCGCTTCATTGCAACACAGGATAGCGACTTCCCGGAAATCTGGAGGCAGAAGATCCTGACATCGAATGAGCGGGGTAGCCATGTCGGAATCTCCGCTTTTGGCCCGGCGAGATACCTGAAGAACGAAGTCTCAAAAAGACTCCACGAGCTATTCAACCGCGGCTTCCAGGAAGGCTACAAGGAGGGTATAGGCCTGGAGTTGCGCGGAATGCGACTCTTATCCGAAGGCGGTGATCCCGACCAATACGTATTCCTCGGAGGTGAGGTGGCGGGCAGAATCGAGCAAATGCCCGCCGTGAGTACGCTGCTCGACAAGATCTCCACCGACGCAGAAACGGTGATCCGGGGATTGCCCGATCTCATTTCCCGGAACTGAGCCGGAGCCCGAATTGGATTCTGGCCGAATGCTCACCTATCCTGCCATGCCCAATAGTCCGCACTTCGCACCCATATGACGCCAATCCAGGAGGGAGCCCATGCCATTCTCCGCGCCCGAAGGTCTGCAAGACTCCGATGAATTTCGTCACCCACTCAGGAACGCTCCGGATAATGTGCTTTTCGGAGATACCCTCTGGGTCAGTGTCGTAGACCCCGAGGCAGGCATACACGGCGTCTGCCATTGGCATCTCAGCAACAAGGGCTACGCCAGATTCGAATCCCTCTTCGTCATCGATGGCGTGGTGCAGCTCTATGGAAACAAGGTGCCGCTCCCGATCGAATGCGATGAGGATCGCGGACCGTGGAACGATGGTCGCATGAGCTACGAGGTAGTCGACCCCTGGAATCATATTCGAATCTGTCTCGATTGGGAAAGATTCTCCTATGAACTCGATTTCAGGGGCCGATTCGCGCCTTTCAACTACGCAAATTCCTCGCCGAATGGCGATCCGATGACAGTCTTCGACGACTACTACGGCGGACACTTCGAACAGGCAATGAGCTGCACGGGAACTTTCCAGATTCACGACGGCCCCGCAAAGGGCGAAACCCGAAAGATCGACTGCTGGAGTCATCGGGATCATACCTGGACCTCTCGTTTCAACACACCGAATCAGTGGCAGGTCGAGGAGTTGCACTTCCCAGCGCATTTCTGGCCTTCGATTCAACTGCCCGATCGCCATATCAATGCCTTTAGCCTCTACCTCTACAACGACAAGACGCCTGAGGATAAAGCGATCGGAGGCTTTGTCTCCGATAAAGATGGAAGTCGTCCGATCCTGAACGCGATGGCCGAAATCTATCCCTACGATCAGACTTCGTCGGTTCGCAGTGCGAACTCCTTTCGTTATACCTTCGTCCTATCCGAGGACGAAACAATCCATGTGCGCAGCACCGCGCACCATGGCACGATTCAACTCTGGCTGCGGGCCGAGAACGATTTGGAGAATCGCCTGGATTGCTACGAAGCCTTCTGCAACTTCGAGGTCGAGGAGACTGGGGAAGTCGGTACGGGAACAGCCGAGTACAGCATCATGCCGCCCTGGCCCCAATGGAAGGCGTAAATGGAAAGGGCAATCGAAGAGCCTGATCTCCCGGTCTAGAAAGCGACATTTCGGCCCATCGTTCCGCTGCGTTCACGAGCGCTCAGGAACTGGCCCCCCCGCAGCCTGGCCCCCTACAGAACCCCCAGACTTCATCTTCTCACGTAGTCGCATCCGCAGCGCGTGCGCGATCTCCTCGGCCAACTCCCGCTTTTCCACCCCCGCTTTCGGCTTCGAAGCCAGGCTCCGGAGCAGATATTCCATCCCGATTTCGACCTCATTATTCGGACCCGGCAGGGCCACGATCAGGGCGTCATGCAGTTGGGCGACACCGAGCCGTATTCCATCCTTCACGTGGCGGCCATGTCCCCGTTCGAATTTGCAGAGGTATGGAGTGGCGGCCTCCGCGTCGATCGAAAGCAGGGCCTCGATCGTGCAATCCTTCTCCTCGGCCCCGACGCCCCCCGTCGTGACCACCAGTCCAAAACCGAGATCCTCCACCGCCTCCCGCAAGCTGGCCGCGATCAAGTCGATATCATCCTCGAGGGCGGCTCCTTCGGAGACGCTATAACCCGCCTCCTCGAGCCACCTCGTAACGGTCGGCCCATTCGTATCCTCGATCTGGTTGTGGATCACCTCGGGGCCGGTCGAAAAGACGATCGCCCGCATGGCGATGCGGCTGCGAATCTGCCCGGCCATCTCCTGGGAACGGTCGAGGGCCTGCCGAGCCTGATCCGCATCCAGCGAGATCCAACCCAGCATGCCCTCGGAGCAGATGCTGGTCTCTGGAGTCGTTGTCAAGCCCGGCAGCCGACC
>CAYTAT010000090.1:0-7532 GCA_964435795.1 uncultured Spirochaetaceae bacterium | reverse complement strand
ATCTCTGATGTAGTTGACGAGCGGCATGGATCTACCGCACGTTCTCGTGACACACGAAGACCGTCGCTTTTCGGAGTATCTCTTTCTCCATCCGAAGCTCGCTGATCTCTTTGCGAAGGCGCTTCAACTCGGCGCGTTCATCTTCGCTGAAATGATCGGTTTTAGATTCGGATGCGTTTCGAAAGCATTCACCAACCGACTTCGCGCTGATCCCCAGCTCCATTGCGATATCAGACATCGTCCGATCGCTTTGCTTCACCAGTTTCACGGTCTCAGCCTTGAACTCTTTCGTGAAACGTCTTCGACTTCTTTTCTTGGACATCTTGAACTCCCCAAGGAAGACTGGCTTCCTCTGGGGCGTCCACTTTTCCGGGCAGGGTCAAACATCCAGCCGCTCTGTTACTCTTGCAACTTGAGGTAAGGGGACAGATAGACTTCCGGCGTATTGAAACGCTTCATTGGGACACCCTCCCTCTAGTGGAGGCGGACATACCGATGAGAGCATCGGACATATAAGCTGGGTTCTGGCATCACGTCCGGGTATGGGAGCTATGTTAAATCCCTAGGGTGAGCCGTGACCGAGCGTTTCAAGATCCTGAGCCCCGAGTGGAGAGCCGAGAGTGGAGAGCCGAGAGTGGAGAGCCGAGAGTGGAGAAAGGTGTTGAATGGGCATCGAAAAATTGGATTCGCACTGTTCTTCCGATGAAATCGTAACCACCATGCACTGGGACGGCGCATATTGGGTGCGAGACGTACTGAGTGAAGAGACACGGTGAGCACCGGGCCGCAATTCACTCGGCTCTTGGCCGCCAGTTTGCTCATGGCGTGTGGGAGCGAGTACCACTCGTCCGATCCGGCCCAGCAATCCCAAGCGCCCGAGACTCCGACGGTGGTGTCGGCAGCAGTACCCACCGTGGCTGGGAGTCCGGCTGCGGTGCCAACCCAAGCCCTGGTGCTCTCGCTTGCTCGCTTCCCAGTGTTTCAGGCGGAAACGCGGCCGATTCCGTTTCCGGCAGCCCTCGAGTTCTTGGTCCCCTCCCAGCAGGGCATGTGGGAGGTTGTCGCCATCGAGGATCCCCAGAGCAACGTGTTCCACAAGGCCATGAGCTTCCCCGGACCGTCCGGAGAAGCGCGGTTGCTCACGGTGAGCGGTAGCGAGGCAACCGTGAAGACCTGGAAGCAGCGGGACGGAGTCCTGGCTGCAACCAATGTCTGGCAACAGGACTTCGGCGGTCGCTCCAGTCGCATACGCGACGTGGAGATCGCCGACCTCTACGGCGACGGGGGACAGGCTCTGGCGGTGGCCACCCACGATCAAGGCGTGGTTGCGATCCTGCGTCCGACTGCGGGCGACGGGTTTTCGGCCGAGGAGATCGACCGGCAACCCGACACCTTCGTCCACGAGATCGAGATCGGGGACCTGGATGGCGACGGGGTGCCCGAGGTCTACGCGACCCCGAGCGAGCCGAACCGCCTCGACGGAAGCGAACAGAAGGGCACAGTCGTGCGATACGTCCCTGGGAAGGGAGAGGGGAGGTTCGTGGTCGCGGACCTGGGCCTGCGGCACGCCAAGGAGATCCTCGTCGACGACGTCGACGGGGATGGACGGGACGAACTCTACGTCGTCATCGAGGGCGAGATAGACAAGCCGACACAGCAACTCGAAAAGCAGGTCGAAATCCGGCGCTACGAGGCGGACACCGACCCCACCGCCGGCATCCTGATCGCCAGGATCCCCGATCGGTTTGCGCGCTTTCTGACCGTCGGAGACATCGAAGGCGACGGCGACAAGGAGATGGTGGTGGCGGGTTTCGTCAGCGGACTCTGGCTTCTGCGTCCCCAATCCGGCGGGGCTTGGAAGATCGAGTCCATTGATCGCAATTCGGGTGGCTTCGAGCACGCGTCGATCCTGGCGGACCTCGACGAAGACGGTCGCGATGAACTTTACGTAGCCAGCGACAGGGAAAAATTGGTACGACGCTACGAATGGGACGGGAAGCGCCTCGTCGGCCGGGTGATCCACCGTCGCGAGGAGCCCGGGGACATCTTCACCTGGAACCTGATGCCCGTTCCGATCGGGCTGGTCCCGCGCTGATTCTCAGGCGACCCGCAGTCGAGTCGTATTGGTGACAGCCAGCTCACCCTCTACCAAGTTGACCGAAGCGTGAGCCGGGGGCGTCCCTCGGAGGGGCCAAGCGGATGCAGTGACTAGCTTCGACGCCTGTGCGCTGCGAGCCCCGCGAGCCCCATCCCGAGCAGAACCAGTGTGCCGGGCTCCGGGATGGCGGTCACGGTGGCGCCGACCGTGATGAAATGACCGTCGCCGTTCAGGTCCCGAGCGGAAGGCAGATTTCCGTATTCGCCCGCGCTGACACCGCCTACGGAGCCACCCGCCTCATCAAGGCCGAGCAATACCGCAGCCTCGTCGTCTTCAGTGTTGTCGGCGCTCGAGGTCCAGTTCACGACGAAGTCCAAGGTGGTGGTGCCCGTCAGACCCGTAAGGCTACTCGAGCCGCTCTCGGAAAAGACCTGCGTGGCATCGTAGTAACCCAGGGCCAACAACTGTGCGCTCGTCGAGTGCGGAACACTCACAGTCCCGTTGATGGACACCGTGACTGCGCTGACGCTGGCCTCGGATTCACCGAAGTAGGAGTCGTCGGTTCGCACTAGGACGCCCTGGAAGAGGCTATCGATGGTGATGTCGTAAAAGGTACCCGGATCGGCACTAACGCTCAGCGAAAGGTTATAGGAGTTGTTCGTGACGGCATTGACGCCCGTAAGACTCGCATCCGCCCACAGGTTCGACGCGTAGCGACCCTGCGCGCCCACGCTGGCACCGACCGAATCGACGACGGTGCCGCCCGGGGTGATGATAGAGGTCGCGCTCGTGTTGTTGGAAGCACTGCCGCCGTTTACGGCGTTATCTGCGGTGTTGGACCCGGCCGGACCGATCGTCACTCCCGAAATGGTGAGCGCCTGGGCGCTGGACCCTAACATCAGACCGAAAGCTAAGAAGAAAAGTCCAAGCCATTTCGCACATGTCGCACGTGTGGATATTCGTCTCATAGCATCTCCTCCCAGAGAATTGCGCCTAGCGTAAACTGATCCATGTTCCGCAGCGAGTCAAGCCAGCCGAGGCGCAACGGGCCGACCTCAAGCGAAGGACTTTTCCAGCGTCATCCTCTCACAAATCTGGTCGCAGAAGCAATGAAAATCTGCACAAATAGGCAGGAGAGACAGTCCGTGGGCGCCTAGGGGCGCCTGGCTCGCTTTTGGGGTTCGCGGGGGACTTCGGCGGCTCCGGGTGGGGCTTGGGGAATATGGAGCCGACGAGCGGCCCCCTGCCGCTGGCCTGGGTGTCTGCTTATGTCCTATTACTGTCAACAGGCCGGCGGTCGCGATCACGGGGCCACCCGCTGCCTCGGGAGCCTCTCGTAAAGCTCGAGCGAAGGGACGGAAAAACGATATGGCCGAGACCAAAATTTCTTTTGTCGCATTTGTGAGGCAACGGGCGGGCTCGAAGTGGGCGTCGAGAACAACCCGATCAAGGAGATCCGTCCGGGCAAACAACACGTTGCGAGTCGCGGCTACGCCTGTGTGAAGGGAACGCGCTGGGGGTCGGTGCAACACAGTCCGGATCGGGTTCTTCATCCGCTCAAGCGCGTGGGTTCCGAATTCGTCGAGATCAATTGAGGTCAAGCAATCAAGGAAATCTCCGGTAAAATTTCCAAACTGGTCGACCGCCACGACCCTAAGACCCTCGCTCATTTCGCGGGTTCAGCGGCCGGTGCCAATGTCTTGTCCCCGATACTCCGTGGCGCGCTCTTCTCAGCGCTGGGTTCGCGGCGCATGTATGGCACCGGAACTTGCGACACGATGAACAAGTTTCGCGTCAACGAAGAGATGTACGGCTCCCCGGGCATAGGACATATAAGCTGCATTCTGGCATCACGTCCGGGTATGGGAGCTATGTTAAATCCCTAGGGAGAACCGTGACGGGATAGGGGTTTCAGAGCTTCTGCCCGAGCACGACGAGAGCTATCACGTCAAGTAGAGGAGCGAGGGCGCGCGACGAGGACCGCCACGGAAAAAATTCCCATCAGAAGAGCAACCAGCGCTGCGGGCGAGAGGGCGGGAACGGACGGCGGCCCGCCCGATGCGGGCGCGACCCGGATCTCCAACGTTGCCTGGTCCATTCCGCCATTACCGTCGTAGCAGGCGATCGTCCAGCTGTGTTCCCCGACATCGCCCGCACCCGGGGTACCGGAGAGAGAGCCGTCCACCGAGACGATGAGCCATGCAGGCCCAGAGACCTTCGAAAAGGTCAGCGGATCGAGATCCGGATCACTTGCATGCTCCTCGAGCGTGGCTCCGTAGAGTTCGCCCTCGCTTGCATCGACCTCGTCGAAGGTGTCGGCGTCGAACATCGGCGGAGCGTTGCCGTCACCGAAAATGACGCTGAAGCGCATCTGCGCATTCTCGAAGGCGCCCTCGTCGTCCTGGACGCGCACCGTCCAGTTGTTCTGCCCCAGATCCGATGGACCCGGGGTTCCGGAGATTACCCCGTCGACTGCGACGACCAGCCAGCTCGGTCCGAAGATCCTGGAGAACGTGAGCAGATCCCCGTCGAGGTCGTACACCAGGCTCGCAATTTCGTCGACGTAGAGGGAGTCTACGGTGGCGTCTGGCTTCTGGAAGGTGACCTCGTCCCAGTGCGGTCCGTTGTTGGCGGCACCCCCGTCGTGCTCGATGACGAGTTGCGGCGCGAAGGCCGGATCGGACTCGCTGGTCTCAAGGCGTACCTTATTAGTGCCCGGGTCGGTGATGGCGAAGCTATAAACCCCGTTCACGATCCCCTGTGCGGTCACGTCGAACTCGATCCAGGAACTGGTCGCGAAGGGAGCGGAGAGGGTCTCGATGGTGGTGCTTAGCGCCGGAGCATTGTCGTGGGTGAGGGAGAGCTCGTCCCAGCCGTTGTCATCGACTGCGTAGAGGGTCGGGCCCACCGGAAGGCGACTCGGATCGGGCTTGGTGCGGAAGCGGACGGCTGCCGATAACACGGTGCCCGTGATGCCCGATACGTCGAATTGCAGCCAGCCGGTGCGATCGCCCTTTAGATTGATGTAGCTGTCGAGACCGTAGTTGCTGCCGGGACTCCCTGGAGCGGTGTAGGTGTCGCTCGTCGCCTGAATCGTGACCGGTCCACCCTCGCCGCCAGTGCCGGTCAGCGTCGTGTCCAGGCTCCAGACGCTGCCCGGGATTGTCCCGTCTGGCGTCGTTTCGTCGATTCGCCAGTAGTAGACGGTATCGGGGGCCAGTGCGCCCGGACTGAAGATGTTATTCGTCTGGCTCTCCGCGTACTCCGGTGAAGCCGTGGTGGCGTTGGCTACCGCTGAGGCGTCCGTGCCAAAGTAGACGTCGTGAGAGGTGGCGTCGCGGCCCTCGAGCCACATCAGGTCGGCATCCAGTTTCGCGTTGGTAGCGCCGCTGGGCGGAATCGGCGTTGACGCGTGCTCGAATCGGTAGCCCGGGATCCAGTAGTTGCTGTCGCCGTACTCGTAGGCCCCGATATCGGGGGCTGACCCGACGTAGCCGTCCGTGTAGGGTGCCCAGACGCTCCCGGCATCCACCAGCGGCGATCCGGCTCTCGGCCGGAAGTCCCAGTTGTGCGGGTCGCGCAGGTGCTCCTCGAGTTGTCCCCCCTCGGACAGGCCGAACCATGAGGTGGAGTTGTCTCCGGCGACGTCAAAGACCTTCTGTGCGGCGAGGTTCGCTGAGACCGTGTTGGTATTTCCGCCCTTGGTGAAGGCAATGTTGAGGTCGTTGTCGTTGCAGCCAATGCCCGTCAGGTTGGTGATCTCGTGATGGTCGCCCTTCAGGCGGAAGCCCTTGTTCGCCCGCAACGAGACGGAGTGGTGAATCGTGCCGTACTCGCCGGCGGGATCTCCATCGAAACGCACCCCGTTTCGGTTGAAGGCATCGATGTTCCAGTTGTGATGGAGGACGGTGGTGCTGGCACCACCACTCGGGATTTGGAATCCCGAACTATCGCCGCGGAAGTAGAATTTCTCGTACCGGCAGTACTCGATCGTCGCACCTGGGCCGGTTTTGGACCCGTTGCTACGACCGGTCGACTCGATCGTCAGCCGGCGATAGGTGGTATTGCCGCCCTTTTTGTCGGAGACGACACCGAAGGTCGTTGGCCCCCACGCGTTGTTCCGGAAGTAGGAGTTCTCGATCAGGTTGTTCCACGTGCGCAGCGCCAGCGCGCGGCCCTCGGCGTACTCAAACCAGCTATTCGTCCATGAAAGCTCAGCTGGATTGGCATTGTAGGTCTCGTTCTTGGCGGGGGGATCCAGGTGGTTCAATTCTCCCAGCATTACCTTCGTCGCGCTCGGGTAGGAGAACCTGCACTCGTCGAAGCTCGTGTGCGTCGTGCCATCGAGATAGATTGCACCGCTGAAGAACCACAATCCTGAGAATCTCAGATGGGAGCTGTTCCACAGGTTCAGGATATGACCCTCGGTGCGTCCTTCAATCGAGCGCCCGGACGGTGGGCCGCCGTCGAAGAACCACACGTACAGGTCGCCCGTGACCTCGTCGTAGAACCACTCACCCGGTGAATCCAGCGCGTCGAGATCGCCGACGATGTAGTAGCGGGCCTCCTCAGCGCTGTGCTTCTGCGTCGCGTCGCTGGCGTAATAGGTGGTGCTGTGCTCTAGCGTTGGGGAGCCCGCCACGTGACTCGTGATCGTCTCGTGGAAGATGTCCTGGCCGCTTGCGTAGATCCGTGCACCGACCATGACCGCTCCCTCGAGGCTGACGCCCATACCGCCCAGATCGTGAGCCGCATCGTCGTTCGTCACGCTCGACGGCGTGACGGCCGTCGCACTGGCCCAGCTCCCGTTCCCGTCGTCGATCCAGTCGTCCCTATCCCAGTAGGATCCTGGGGTGGGATCCCAGCCGCTCGAATCATCCGGGGCGTCCCAGTAGATGCTGGTGATATTCGGCCAGCGCGCGGGGATGTGGACCCTGCCGTCGACGAAAAGCTGCCAGATGTCCTGCTGGATCGTGGTCTTGTGGATGCTGCCACTGTGGACCGACCAGGCCGACGTGATCGGCGTGGTTCCCTTGATCACGACCTCTTCGTCGGCGTAGTTTGTGAACGTGATGGGGGTTGCGGCCATTCCAACGAGGCCGTTGATGGTGACGACCTCGTGGTAGCTCCCCCCGCGGATGTGGACCGTGTCCCCGGCGGCCGCGAGGTCGGCTGCGTGCTGAATCGTTGCGAATGGCGCGGACAGCGTTCCGGGATGCGCGTCGTTGCCGTCCGCAGCCACATAGTAGTCTGTCGCCAGGGCCGGGATGGCGGAAAGGAGACAGGTCAGCAATCCCGATCTCGCGAGGAGTCGTCGCATCGCTGCCTCGTTCACCTTCCCCGAATGAAGACTTCGACGGCTCCGGCCCGTTGGAGCATATGAATCTCCGATCATGCTGAAGTCGTGAGCATAGGATATACAAACTGCCTTCTG
>CAYTAT010000089.1:0-7940 GCA_964435795.1 uncultured Spirochaetaceae bacterium | reverse complement strand
ATCTGGTATGCGGACGGTGGCTCGGATGCCGCGATGCGTCCGGATCGCTTCTAGCTCCCTGCGCACTCGGAGTCCGGTCGCGGCGGCGCGCTCTTGCAAGTCCGGGGCAGGGGATCGGATGCGGTGAATCCGGGCACGGGTGAATCCAGAAGCAGGCGAATTCAGGATTGGCAGACGATCCGGGGCAGGATGTCGCCGATCGAACCCCGGAGCAGCACGTCTGCCAGACTGTCCATCTCGGTGGGTTCGGCATTCAGGATGATGACCCGGGCTCCAGATTCTCGCGCTACGGGAACGACGGCCGCCGCCGGATAGACGCCGAGGGTTGTTCCGACGGCCAGCATCAGGTCGCAACTGCGCGCGCCATTCTCGGAGCGTGCGAGATCGTCGGCAACGAGGCCCTGGCCGAATGAGATCGTGGCCGATTTGAGAATGCCCCCGCAGCTGCGGCAGGCCGGATCTTCCTCTCCGGCGCGCACTCGCATCAGAGCTCGTTCCATCGGTGCTTCCTCGCTGCATTCCATGCAGACGACCGAGCGGAGGGAGCCGTGGATCTCGACGATCCTGTCGGGATCACTCCCCGCATCGTGATGCAGGCCGTCCACGTTCTGGGTCATCAGCAGATGGAGTTTGCCGCGTTCCTCGAGGTGGACCAGGGCGGCATGGCCCGCATTGGGTCTTCGAGCGGCTTCGGAAGCTTCGAGTTTCATTTGCCAGGAACGCTTCCGCACCTCGGGATCCGCCATATAGTGCTGGAGGGTCGCCATTTTTTCGGCTTCGGGATTTCGCGTCCAGACTCCCTTGGGTCCTCGGAAATCGGGAATGCCGGAATCGGTGGAGATGCCGGCACCGGTCAGGACGAAAACGCGCTGCGCACGGTCTACCAGATGGGCAGCCTCGGCGATTGATCTATCGAGGGAGTCTTGGCTCATGACCCTATTCTGCCGTAGTCATCGCATTGGCATCCAGTATTCGGACCCCTGGAATCTCGAGGGAATCGAAATACTGGCTCCTGAGTTTTTCGATTTCTCCCGACTTCGCCTCTTCAGGGAGATTCCCGCTCTCCAATAATTCGGCGCGCGCCGAACGATAGGCCTGGAATCGTTCCTGCCAGGGCGCCCGGGTTTCGGGGCTGGCATCCTCGGCCGGAATCGCGGGCTTGCCCGCCGGGGGAGTCGACTCTGCGCTCGCCCGGATGCGCGGTACGGCAGCTTCACCGCTGGGGTCGCGCGCGTTGGGTTCGAGCCAGACGGCCACCATGACCCCGATTCCGAGCACGACGAAGATCATCCAGCGCAATTCGCTCAGCATTCCCTTCCTTTCGTCGTCGAGAAGTCTAGCCCCGATTCGCCACGGGCAGAAGGATTCGAAGCGCTGGATGGGGTCGAGAGGGCGGATTCCGTCCATGGCGCGAAACGGATCCGGCCGGCGGGGCGGCGCCTCGCGCTTTCGCATGGGCCTTGAGGCGGGGCTGGCCGTGGCGTGAGGGGCGGTTCAGAGGCTTCAACGCCGTGGCGCGGTCCGCTGCCCGAGAGGATTGGAGAGGTGACCCGTTGGCATCGGGAAGTGCGGATCAGCAGCAGTCGGGTCCGTGGCCCTCGCGGTGGTCGTGCCAGGGCTCCCGGTCAAGGTAGAGCCCGCTCTCCGCCGCCGCCGCGAGTGTGCGGGCGGCTTCGATCAGAAACGGGCCGTTTCTCTCGACCCGGAGGTGCGCCCTCTGGTTCGGGGAGAGGGCTCTCTCCCGGTCTCCGTCACAGGCGATCAGCCCGCCACCACGAATTTCGACGCGTTCACCGAGGGGCAGTCGGCGATGGCTGGCGATTTCCACCGGGCGATACAATCCCGGCGAAATGGGAGCGAGCAGCGTTCGGCCTCCTTTCCCGGGGGCCGCACATTCGACCAAGAGGGCGAATTCGTCGTCGGCGCTACAGACTTCGAGCAGCCCTCCGATCGGGGAGACTCCCACCGCATCCGGGAGAGCGCGGGAGAGGACGAGGGTTCGCATCTTTTCGGGATCGAAGGGAAGAAGATTTCCCGTGCTGTCATCCACCATATGGACGGCGTCTATCAGCGCCAGGTCGTCGGATTCTCCTTCGATCTCCACTCGGACGATTTTCGTGCGCCGCGCCACCCGCGAGAGGGGCACACGCCCCGAAGCCACAAGACCGAGTGCCGCTCCCGCGACTGTCGCCTCGAGCATCTGGGGGAAGACATTATTGGTGCCCGTCGAGAGGGGGAGGATGGGAGCATCCGGCCAGGTGCTCGCCACGATACGGCTCGTTCCATCCCCGCCCAGCACTCCGAGAGCCGCGCATTCCCGCTCCCGCATCAATTCCACCGCGGCCCGGGTATCGCTGGCCTTGCCGCTATAGCCGAGATCGTGCATTTCGACTTCGATATCGACACCCAGCGCATCGCAGGCCCCCTGGGCAATCCGAAAAGCGTCTCGGGTGAGTACGACGCGCTCCGCTCCGGCCGCGGCAGCCCCGACGATCAGGCGCTCGACTTGATTGCGCTTGCTGTCGTTCGTAGAACTGCCCGCCCGGGCAAAGAGTCGACGGGCGTCTCGCCCCGAAGCGGGGTTCACGATGATTCCGAGCGTGCGCGATGGGTTGGATTCTTCTTGGGCCATGGGTTTTTCGGGAAGGGGTTCTGGTGGCATCGAGACGAGGCGCGTCCTTCTATTGGAATCTTGTCATCGTGGGGGGGAGGGATCAACCCGGGGTCGGGAGGTTTCCCTCCTCTTCATGAAGGTACGTCTGTCCCCGGTAGCGCTTGGCAACGGGGATGAAGAAGAATGCCGTGAGCAGCATCGCGGTGGCGAAAAAGAGATAGTAATCCGATCCGCCGAGGCGACTATGACCCTCGGCGTCCTGAATCACGATATTGAAGGCGGACGTGAAGAGATTACCGAGGGAAACGGAGAGCAGGGCGAGAGCCATGACCATCGACTTCAGCGCCTTGGGGGCCTGGGTGTACGCAAATTCCAGCGCGGTGATGGAAATCAGCACTTCGGCCGCGGTGAGAATCACGTAGGCGATCAACTGCCAGACGATATTCGGATTTTCTCCCGCGTCGATCCAGATTTCGATCTGGGCGGTGATCAGGTAGGCAAAGACGGTGATGAAGAACCCCGTCGCAATCCGCCGCAGGGGGGTGGGCTCGGCATATCTAGATACGGCGGGGTAGATGAAGATGTTGAAGATGGGGATGAAGATCAGGATCAGGATCGGATTGATGGCCTGGATTTGGGAGGGCAGCCATTCGATCCCGATGAAATTCCGATCCATCTTCTGGGCCTGGAGGACCCAGGCAGAGCCCGTCTGATCGAAGAGGGCCCAGAACATCGCGATGAAGGCGAAGATGATCGAGAGGCGGCCGATGGCCTGGAGGCCCTCCCGGCTGCTCAGTTGGCGCAGGAATTCACTTCCATCGGCGGGAATGTGGACGAATTCGCGTCTTCCCGACCAGAAGGCCAGAGTGGCGAGGAGCATCAGGGCGCCGGGAAGCCCGAAGGCGACGTGGGCTCCGTAGTGTTCGAGGAGAAGCGGCGTTAGAAGGGTGGAAATGAAGGCGCCGAGGTTGATCGCAAAGTAGAAATAGCCGAAGACCCGGCTCAAGAGGTGAGAATTCGATTGTCCGAATTGGTCGCCCACGTGGGCGGATACGCAGGGCTTGATACCCCCGGAACCGAGCGCGATCAGGGAGAGTCCGAGCGCGAGGCCGCTTCTCGTATCGTCGAGGGCCAGGGCCAGATGCCCGAGGCAGTAGACGAGAGAGAGGGAGAGGATCGTGCGGTATTTTCCGAGAACGATATCCGAGAGCAGGGCGCCGAGGATTGGGGTGAAGTACACCGCCGACGAGAAGAGGTGGTACCAAGACTTGGCCTCTTCCTCTGTCATCGTATCGCTGCCGCCCCCGGAATCGACCAGATGGCGGGTCATGAAGACGACCAGGATGGCGCGCATTCCGTAGTAGCTGAAACGCTCCGCCGCTTCATTGGCGACGATATAGGGGATGCCCCCGGGCATTTTCCCGGATGCGATGGGGGCCCTTCGATATCTCGCCTTCGACTGTCCGGTTGCGTGCTCCTGGGCCATCGTCGCCGCGGGCTTTCGAGTTCAGACCGAGGCCTGTTCGAAGGGCCAACTCGTGCTTTCGGTACCGCCGTCCACCTCGAAGATCTTGCCCGTGACCCAACTCGAAGCGGGGGAGGCGAGGTAAAGGGCCGCGAGGGCGATGTCGTCGACTTCGCCCAGGCGTTTCATCGGCGTCAGATCTTCCATGGCCCGGCGAGTCGAATCGTCGAGGAAGGGCAGCAGGGCCGATGTCGCAATGGAGCCTACCGCGATGGCATTGACCCGAACCCGGGGAGCAAATTCCTGGCCAAGGAGTCGCGTCAGTGCGGAGAGCGCGGCTTTGGCCGTCCCGTAGGCGGCAAATCCCGGCTGGGCCAGGCGACCGGCCGCAGAGGAAATATTCACGACAGCGCCGCCGTCGCCTTCCAGCATATGGGGGACCACCATGCGAGTGAGCGAGAAGGCGGTCGTGACGTTGAACTGAAAGGCTCGATTGAACATGGCGTCACTGGTTTCGAGAGCTGCGCGCGGGGGCGAGCCGCCGGCGTTGTTGACCAGGATGTCGATGCGGCCAAAACGCTCGACTGTCGCCGCGACGGCAGCCTCGAGTTGTTTCAGATCGCTGACGTCACAGGGTTGGGCGTGGGCCTCGACCCCGTACTCCCGTGCCTGGCGGGCCGTTTCCTCGATTTCTTCCAGGGTTCGCGCCGCGCAGACGACGTGGGCTCCTGTTTCCGCGAAGGCCAGGGCACAGCCCCGGCCGATGCCGCGGCCGGCTCCGGTGACCAGTGCAACCTGGCCGTCGAGTTTGAATCGGTCCAGCAACATCGGCGTTCTCCTCCTCTCCTGGGTAAAACATTCGGATTGGATGAGAAGACTAACAGATCGAGGGAATCCCGATGGCCGTCGTGACGGTTTCCGCTGCGCTCCGAGGCTCCCGCGGCCCGGGACCATGCTCTTCTTGGCTGGCGGAGGCCCCTCCGGACTTGCGCCGAAGACCGCTCGGATTCAGGGAGTTGCCGAGGAATCCGGGGGCGGGGAGTTTCGCCTGATATTGTCCTTGTCTTCACGCCATTCGTTCCAGCCGCGGTAGCCGAACCACCCAAAGGCGAGGACCAGAACCCCGAAGCCATATCGGTTGAAAGTCTGATGCTCCAGCATATCCGGATCCGTATTGATCCAGCCGTCATATCCGAACCAGAGCAGTCCCGCCAGCAGGAGAACCGGCAGGAAGAGCGGGTGGTCGAAGGGGGTGGGCGGGGGTCCGAGGGATTCCGGATCTTGGGGCGGCGGTTGTTCTGAATTCGACATGAACGTAGGATAGCGCGTGACCGGGTGAGGTCTCAAGCCGCAGAATGGACGTCTTCAAATAAAAACGTGATGGCTGGCACGCACCCGATGGGGATGGGCCCGCATGGCTTCCAGTGACTATATAACGCCCGAGGGATTCGAACGCCTGCGCGAGGAGCATGAGAATCTCTGGCGCGTGGAGAGACCCAAGGTCACCGAGCAGGTCTCCGTGGCTGCGGCCCTTGGGGACCGTTCCGAGAACGCGGATTATATCTATGGGAAGAGGCGTCTCCGGGAGATCGATAGCCGTCTGCGTTTTCTCGGGAAGCGCCTGGAAGCGCTGACGGTGGTTCATCCCGATCCGGATCGTCGAACGGATCGGGTCTACTTCGGCGCCTGGGTCACCCTTGAGGACGAGGCCGGCAGGCGGATTCGATACCGGGTAGTGGGCCCCGACGAATCGAATCCCGCGCGTGGCCTGATCAGTATCGATTCTCCGGTGGGCCGCAGCCTGGTCGGCAGAGGGGTCGATGACGAAGTGATGGTCCGCCGGCCTCGCGGAGAAATCGAATACGTGCTGGTAAAAATCGAGTATGAGCCTTCCGCGGTGGGCAGGAGCGAGGCCAAGTAGCTGCGCTTTGGGGCAATTGCGCCGGCACGAGGTTCGATTCTCCGGAACGGGTTCTGCTAGTCCTCCGAGTCTCCGGAGTTGGGCTCGGGGAAGGTCGGTGTCGGTGTGACCAGTCCCGCCGACATGATCACCTTGAAGGCGTCTTCGACGCTCATGGCCACTTCGACCGTGTCTTTTTCGGGGACCAGTAGATAAAAGCCCGAGGTGGGATTGGGGGTCGTGGGGATGAAGCAATTCAGCATGGGTTCTTCGGCGTATACGGCCTCCAGCGTGCCTCGGACCGGCCCCGTGACGAAGGCGATGCCCCAGATCCCTCGGCGCGGATATTCGACCAATACCACGCGGCTAAAGCTCTGCTTCGAACCCGAGGAGGCCAGGATGGCCTCGAAGAGTTGTTTGACTCCGGAGTAGATGCTCCGGGCCACCGGGACTCGGGCCAGGATGCGTTCTCCGATGCGGACGAGTTCATGGCCGAAGAGGTGGCGTACGATGACGCCGGAGATGAGAATGACGAGGAAGGTAAATAGGGCTCCGACCAATGGCGGCAGGTCCGGGGGCCTGTCGATGGAGGGCATGATCCAGTCGATCAGGCGGGGCAGAAGCAGGTTGTCGAGCCGTTTGATGATCCAGAGCATCACCCATAGCGTGATGGCGAGGGGAGCCAGGGCGAGAACTCCCGCGACGAAATAGCGGGTCAGGGCCTCTCGCATGAATTTCAGGAATGATTGAATCATATTCTTCCGCCGACGAAAATATACGGGGTTCTCGTCGAGTTCTATTTCCCCATCGGTGGCTTCGGAGCCTAGCGAAGCAGAAGATCGCAGAGTTCGCGGATCTTCCGGATTCCCCGGCCCAGCAAATTGTTTCCGACCCGGCGTCGCAGGGCCATCAGGATTCGTCGCTCAAGCACATGGCGGCTGAGTGCCGGGCCTGAAGTGCGTTTGGCAGCGGGGTCGATTGCGGCGAGTTGATCCTCGATGGACTGTTTCGGATAGCCCCAGACTTCGAGATCGGACTCATCGAGGCTCGCGAGGATCCAGCGTGCCTGATCGACGCGTTCCGGGCGTCCAGTCCACTGAGTCGCCCATTTTTCAAGCGAGGCGGTCGTGGGTCGTGTCTGCGCGGCCACAGTCATGGGGTCACCCAGGCCACGGGAGGCGGAGTGCTGGGGGCTGGCCTGGCCGTAGTTGACCATGGAGTTTTCGTATTCAATTCCCACGAAGTTGCAGACATCCGCCATAGCGCGTTCAGGATCGGCGACCAGCGTCTCGTAGTGAAGGTGCAGGATGGGCACGGGTCGTTCGCGCAGAAAATCCGCGATTGCGGGGACATAGCGTTCCAGGAGCGCGTTGTGGCGGTGAGCCATCTCGTGGTCGCCGTCGAAAAAGGAATCCACAACCGAGGACCAGATTGCCATCGGGTGGCGGGTCAGGACGACGTAGTGGGCGTCGGGATAGAGGCGCGCGGCGAAATCGAGGACGAGCGCATAGGCGGGGGTCTTGTCGAGGAGCCAACCCTCGGAACGTCCCTCGAGCAGACCGCTGTAGAGGCGATCGGAGTAGGCGCGAAGTGCTTCGAGGTAGTCGCTTTCCTGGCTGGGAAGTTCCTGCACGACTTCCCGTATACCCCGCTGACTAATGATGGGATCGTAGGGTGCCGTCTCGACTCGTTCGTAGTATCCGAGATGAGCGAGGGGAGTGAGAATATGGGCCTCTGCGGGTGCGTGGATCTGGCTATGGGCACCCATCATGCGGCTCAGAAGCGTGGACCCGGAACGCGGAGAGCCGATGATGAAGAGTAAGCGTTCTTGCAAAGTGAGATCTGCTCCGAGGCGAGGCGCGTTGGTGAGTTCGCCGGTTCAAGGGAGTGGCAGTCTAACATCCCCCCCCTTGTGGTTCGAGGAATGGGTCTGTTGGGGTTGGAGTTTTCTGCAAGTGGGC
>CAYTAT010000088.1:0-8081 GCA_964435795.1 uncultured Spirochaetaceae bacterium | reverse complement strand
CTCTCGACGCCGAGGCGAGACCCGCGGAGCCAATCGTGTAGGCGCACATCACCGCGAAGGCGTCGACGGCCTGACGCTCCGATTTGCCCGCCTGGCGCAACACTCCGAGAATCGTGTCCAGAACCGCCATGGCAGAGGGCCCGAAGCGTGAAGCCGTGGTCAGGAATGGCATCACGCCCGGTGTCTCTACCAGGGCGCCGAACATCCTGCGAAACGTGCAGAGTATCCAGCGCTGCCAATCCTCGGGATTCTGGCTCGCCTCGTGCTCGGTCACCGCAGCATCGCGCACGAAGAGGTCGAGCACGCCATCGACGACCTCCGCCTTATTCGTGAAGTGCCGGTAGATCGCCATGGGGGTCACGGCCAGCTCTTCGGCCAGCTTCTTCATCGTCAGACCGGCTAGCTCATCCCGCCTCGCGATCAGCAGGCCCGCCTCAAGGATCTCCTCATGCGAGAGCGAACCGCGCTGGCGGCGGCCGGGCCGACTGGCGGCGCTTCCTTGGGAGCGAGCCATGTCAGAAGAAGTTCCCCATATGCGAAGAGTCGCAGATGTTCATATCCAGCACCACGACCCGCCTGGCCAACATCAGCCCCTTATCCGTTCGTCGCAGCAGATCGCGGCGCTGCCCCACGAATTGCGACACCTCGTCGACGCGACGGGAGCGGTAGAGCACGAGGTTCGAATGGACGAGGAATTCGTCCGACTTCTCTCCCCCCATGACCTCCACATTGCTCACCATGCGCCGCGTGCGCGAGGGCGGATTCTCGCCCCACGCGGTCCCGGTCCCGAGGCGCAACGCCTTGGCGGTCAGCGTGAGCTTGTCGTCGTCAAAATACGCGAGCCCAGTCAACTCCTCGTCGATGGTGATCGCGGGCTTGCCGCGAACGGCCTGGACATTCTCGCGGATCGGGACCCTATAGGTGCAGTCATCGGTCAGCAGGCCGAGCCAATCCATGTAGAGGCGATCGTCGAGCATGCGCGCTTCGCGGTAGAGAAACTGTTCCACTGCGTGCTGATCTTCCAGGCTGGTGGTCGTGCCCGGGATGCCGGCTATGGATTCGCTCATCGATGGCTCCTATCGTCTGTCGTTCGCAAGGGTCGTCGCCCGCTGCGGGCATCCGCTGGACAATTCATGGAGTGAGCATCAGGTCGTGCCAGCGGCGATACATACCCCGCTGCGTGTGCTCGCTATACACCGTACTCACGGTGCCCGGCAGCTCCGAATCGTGTCCGGCGTCGAGCCCCGCGCCGTAATGGAAGGCGTGATCTCTCGTGCCGACGCCCGACGCGCCGTAGGTAACACCCTCCCAGTTCTCTCCATCGTCCTGCTCGAAGATGCCACCCGGGCCGAATGTCAGGCTGAAGAACTTGCGCATCGCATCCTTCACTTCGGTGGGTGCATCCCGGTCGACGAAGACCCACGACCAGACCTCGGACTTCATCGGACCTCGCGGGTGTGCAACCCGAAAGGTGAAGTTGCTTCCGAGCAGCGAGAAGTTCGGAAATGTCGTGCAGGTAGCGATCTTCACACGCTTGCGCACATCGCCCAGGCGCTCCTCGGCCTCGGCCTGGATGGAGGCCAGGTATTCGCCGACGCCCGGAACACCGCGCAAGGCGCTCTCTCCGGGCAAGCGCCCATCCGTGTCGTCCTTGGGATAGAGTCGGAAAGTACCGCCGTGACCGTTGGGGAGAGCCACATTGCGCCCGTACTCGAGCACCGACTTCAGGGCCTGGTCGGAAGCAGGGTCCCCGGGCGCGATCTGAAAGACGGATGAATGGGTGGCGGGCGCGTGCGCCACGTCACCAATCATGTTCTCGGCCGGAAGCTTCCAATTCGTGCCGATGCGCCACTTCTGGACACCGACAACCTCGACGCCTCCCTCACGGCGGTTCAAGCTCGTGTCGAGGTACCAGGTCATATCTCCCAGGTAGTCCTCCAGAGACATGGCCTCCATATCGTGGTTGGCAAAGATCAGGCCGCAGTAGGTCTCGATCCGGGGCACCCCGATGAGGCCGAGGTTCGATCTATCGAAGTCCTGCGGATAGGACGCCCGCTGGTTGGGGAGGCCCACAAGACTGCCGTCTCGACCAAAGTTCCAGCCGTGATAGGCGCAGAAGAAGGTGCGAGCACTGCCCCGATCTTCCCTGCAGACGGGCATCCCGCGGTGGGGGCAGGTGTTGAGGTGAACGCGAATCGTACCCTCGTTGTCGCGAACCACGATCACAGACTGCTCGCCCATGAAGGAGAGGAAGAAATCCCCCGGATTCGGAATCTGGCTCTCATGCCCCACCATCAGCCACGAGCGGCCGAACACCCGATGCCTTTCGATCTCATAGAGCTCCGGATCGAAGAAGAGTCTGCGACTGACCCACGTACCATCGTCGCTAAGCAGTCCGGGAATCTCCGCTGCGATGGTCGGGTCCACGTTTTGCCCCATTTCCAGAACCTCCGAGATTGATATCGCCGTAGTCTACCGCGTATACTCCCTGATTGTAGTCGAATTCCTGAGCCCCGGCCTCTTTTGCGGGCCGGGACCAGGCGAGGAAACAGCCCCCCGGCAGAGTTGCTTTCGAATCCCGTTGCCACCCCAAGCAGTCCTTTCTAATCAGCTACTTGGCAGCAACCCGGTGAACTCGCGGTAGACCTGGGGCAAGCCCGACGGGCCGCACCCGCGGGACGGGCCCGAACTAACGACCCGCGCCGGACACTCCCGAGTGGGAAGGGGGGAGAGCAGCGATGCGGGATTTCCGGCGGACTCGGCACCGGGAAGTCAGTCGAGTTCGACTTCAGCTTCCATTTCAACTTCGTTTTGAACGATCACGAGTCCCGGCGCAACCTCAGCGAGGCTCTCTTCAACGGGACTGTTGCTCTCGTCGAGTTTGATTCCGTAGACCCCTGGCGTCCCGAGGAAGGGCGGCGAGGTAGCGCCACACACGTTCGCGCAATGCCTCGCTATCCCCATCCCAGAGGCTTGCCTTGCCCGCAAAGGTCGCTCTCGCGATCTCGATCGAGACTGGCGTGCCCTCCTCGCGCAGATTCATCCACCAGCGCGTGCCGAGCGCAAACTTGAGGGAGACGCTGCCCTTCTCGCGGACGTAGCTGAGGGGCATCACGAAGTCGCGCCCGCTCGTGCGGCCTCGAAAGTGAAGGAGCGCGACGTTTCTGCTCACGATGCCGTGCAGCGGCGAGCGCAGCAGCGCCCGTCTCGAATCCAAGTATCGATACTGGGCCGGGGAAGTCCGTCAGCTCATGCGTGCGCCCGCTTGCGACTCAGCGCGAGGACGGCTGCCAGGAGCAGGACAAGCAGAATTCGCGAAAAGCCATTCAGTGCGGGCACAATCGTGAGCGGCGACAGGTGGTCGATCGGGTCGGTTCCGGCTGCGACCTCATCGCCATCCGAGATTCCATCACCATCTGTCTCCGCGTCGAGCGAATTGCTCAAATGGGTGCCAATCTCGTCGACATCATCAACTCCATCGCCATCGTCATCGGGATCGAGGGCGTTGGATATGCTATCGCCGTCAAAATCTCCACCCTCATCCACAATCACGGTGGCCTCTGACGGAGACGAAATATTCCCGGCGGCATCCCGAACTCGGATAAATACAGTAGCCAGATATGAACCGGGACCGCCCGCCGCCAGATTTTGATACGACTGGGAGGTAAAGGGCGTCCAAGCCATGCCATCAAAGGATGAATCCTCCGAGACCTGCATCTCAACAGTATCGGCGCTGGTCGAGAACCTGAGGAGAACATCTCTCGACCCCGTCACCGGATAGCCGTTATTGATGCTGATCGTTACATAGGGTGGGATGGGATCGGCTTTCGGAACACCCGCGAAGATCTCCGTCGGTCCGGTGGTAGAGCCCGAGAGTCCCTCGGCCACGAGGTAGTAGCGATAGGGGAGCCCATTGCTCAGCGCCTTATCGTAGTAGACACCGGATGGATCGAACGTGAGATCGACTACGTCATGCAGCAGGAATGCCGCGCCACCGGGATCGAATCGCCAGATCTGCATGGCGGTGTAGTTTGGATGAACGGGGAAGTGGAGAATCAGCATCTCAGGCTCGGGCCAATGAGTTGCTTGATGGTAGACGTGCGTGACGATTCCGTAGTCCAGAATCGGCGGAAGCAGGTCATCCTTGTCGTAGAGTGGATCACGGCCCGCCGCCACCTCTGAGCCGTCGGACTCACCCCCATCATCGCTATCTGCATCGTAGGGGATCGTGCCCTCGAAGAATTCGTCCCGGCTCAGCAAACCGTCGTTATCCGGATCGAGGCCCGCATCAAAAGGATCCGCAGGATCAAGGCCGTAGAGAACCTCCCAGCGATCCGGCAGTCCGTCATTGTCGGAGTCGGGGTCGCAGCTCTGCTCGGGGAACTCGTAAACGTGGTAACTACGCTCTTCGTTGCGGTTGAAGGTCTCCCCATAGTTCGATCGACCAGTCACATCGACCACCACCGAGTAACTGCCCCATTGCCCAGTAGGCGGGCCGGCGGGGAAGTCGGCTACGCCACCTCGACTGAAGAATGGAGTCTTCGTATAGCGATTCGCGTAGACACCGTCATTCGCAAGCTCGTCCTCATGGGCTCCGTCGTCGAAGAGAGTCAGGCGGTTCACGGAGCCATCGGCATTCAGAACCTCGGCCTCAGCAGTAAGTCCATTGATGCCACCCTTGATGTCGGATAGTGACGCGATGACCGTTACAGGCAGGCCTCTGAGATTGCCATAAACATGATGATCGCACTCCCTATAGGGCGAGTGTCCGCGCACCTGCGAGAGATCCAATTCCATCGCAACCCCGTGTACCACTCGGCCGGAGAGCGCGATCGTCGCCTGGACATCTATATTCGATGTCAGCGCGACCTCCCATACACCCGGCGGCAGGATGCCGTCGTAGAGGTAGACCTGATTCGTCATGTCGGTGTTGATATTCCATCCGGGCGTTCCCGGCGTGATCAGGCTACCCCCCGGAGCGTAAAGCTTTGCCGTGACATTGGCCGCTTCCAGGTGCCAGTTGATAGCGAAGACGGAATCCGCCACACCACCTCCCGCCACCTCATCTACATGGATTTGCACGATCTCGGATACGCCTGCCGCCATTTCCAGCCCGTGGAAGGAGAGGCGATCCTGGCCCCGGATCGTCTCTTCGATGGTGCGATAGGCGTTTGCAAGTCGATTCGGAATTTCGAGCTGATGGGGACCGGGAGAGCTGAAGGCCGGCCCTCTGGCCTCTGTGGCGGCAGCCGCGGCCGCTGCAACAGGCGTGTCGGTGGAGACAGCCAGTGCCAGACCATCCGTAAAATCGGCGATATCCTCGAGCAGTTCCTGATTCGAATCGGCGCCAAAAGCGAGCGTGTCGATGCGCATATCGGCTGCCGGACCGCCCAGGCCGGGATCGAAAGAGTCCCGCACCGGGGGGGTCCCGCAATCTGCATTGGCGGAAGCCCAGAAGTCACCCTCATTCTCGAGTCCATCACTCATGAGCACAATTGCTCGCACGTCATCCGGATTCAGCGCCGCCGCAAGTTCATCCCGCGCCTGCCTGATGCCGTCTCCGATCGACGTCCAACCGGCCTCGACGACCAGATTGACATCAGCGCGGAGGGTCGCCTGGTTTCCGACCACCGGAATGAGCCCGCCGCTATTGGGCATCGTCACGGCGTCAAAATTGCACTCTGCGTCATCACCGTCGAAGGCCACCACCGTCATCAGGTCGTCGTCATTGGCCGCATCGACGTAGGAACGTGCGGCATTTCGAGCGGCAGTGATCTTTGCCGTCTCCGCCGGTTCGGGATAGTGCATACTGAATGAGCGGTCCATCGTCAGCACCTGATTGAGGATCTCATTCTCGTAGAGCACGGATTTCGCGCTGGTCATGGAGGCCGCGCATCCGTTGACCCAGTCTCCGCAGAAACAGATCTCGAGATCGTAGAGGGTTCCGTCCGCGGGATTGGTGATCTCGGGGGACTGCACGGTAAGCCAATACTCGCCGTCCACATAGCGAGCAGTCAGAATCGTTGCATCGTCGTAGACGACACCCGTGGTATCGCTGCGGAGCCGTAGGTCAAATAGACTGGCATCCAACCCCTTGACCGAGACGATGCCAGTACCATCGGGTGTGAGTCCAGCCGGTCCCTGCAGGAGCAAGCGCGTCAAAAATCGCTCCGGCGGATCGCCGATATCTCCAACTCGCGCCTTGCGTTGGCTGAAAGGGAGTCGGATAGAGCCGCTGGGTGGCCCCGCCCCATAGGAATAATCGAAGGTCGCGCTATCGCGCAGTCCCGTGACGACAAAGCCCAATTTACCGAAGCGACTAGTCGAGGGTGACTCGATGATCGCTCGATAGAACTCATTTCCCCGGCCCTGGTAGATATCGGATACGAGATTTCCATCCTTCACGCCTACGATCGCCCAGCCGAGTTCCTTGCCTGGCTGTGCTTTTCCGTAATAGCCGATGACGGAGCACTCCTGAGTCGTATCCAGAACCGCTTCAAAATGCCGTCCCGCCCAGCGCTCGACGCTATCGCTATATGTGGTATCCGCTGCAGGGACGTCGGTGGTGGAGACAGCGTTATATGCCGTGCCACCGCCTGTCGTTGTTTCATCGACATAGAGATACGGACTCGGATCGGCGAGACTTGAAACATCGAGATCATGCGTGTACATGGAGATCTGAAAATCCGAGAAGAGGCTCTCCAGGGAGCGGATCTCCCCCATATCCACCAGTGTCTCACGGGTATTCCCAAAGCTATCCGGAGACTTCCCATTGGCATTCGCCCACCACTGCTGCATGAAGTCTACGCCGTACTCGGGCTCTCCCGTCTCTGAGCCCGTCTGCTCTGCTGCGTAATTCCAGAAGATTGCTGCTCGATACGAGAGATCCGTGAGGTTGCGATTCGGATCACCGAGCACGTTGTTCACCGCACCCACGTACGCGGTATTGGCCGCCGTCGTATCGTTGTCGACGAACGTCTTATCCTCCATATAGCGAGCGGTGCCTTCGACCACCCAGGCGCCCCAAGATGCCCATTTATCAAAATCGATGGTCGCATACTGGATGTGATGGAAGAGTTCGTGCCCGGTGACTTTTCGAATCCACGGCTCAGGTTTCGTATCCATGGTGGTGGACTGGATCCGAATGCGCGTCTTGGGGGCGTCGGCAAAGACGCCGGTCCGGAAGTCGTAGATGCAGGTATCCTGCGGATCCGCGCCGTGAAAATTCGGGGGCTCAAAACCGTAGGGCACACCCATCCAGATCGGATGCGTGGTGGCCAGCGTATCTCGCACCCAGATGGCACGGCCACTCGGGAAATAGTCCGAGTCCGCTGGATCGTCGTTCGTAAAATAGACGTTGTAGTCGTATCCAGTCGGATTGCTGGCGACATCGCGTCGGTCGTCCAACTGATTTGGACAGGCTGCGAAGGCCGTGCCCTCGAGAATCAAGCCGACCCATAACACCAGCATGAGAAGGGCGAGAAGGCGAACGGCACCCTTGGGGCCAAAGAGGGTCTCATGAAAACCGCGGCGGCAGAAATCGTCAGGCATAAAGGCGGGGACTCCAGGATCTGCAATTTTCGCGAACTGGAACAAATATAGACGGAATTGAGTATCGCTGGGCAACTATCTGCGAAGACCCCCCCCCAGGGGGGGGCTTCGCTCCCGCTCTGATTTGGATGCAACCCCTCCCCGTCCCAAGAGAACGACGCCATCGCGCGGCTCTCGGCGCTCTCATTTCTCCCTCATCCCTGCGCCGCATAGCCATCCGATTCGGCGTCGCGAAATCCTGGCGACGACTCGAAAAAGCCGGCTCGAATCCTCCTGAATGAGGTCGTCTCGGAATCTGCCGACTTTGCGCAACCATCAGGCAGCCCGCTGCCAATGGTCGCAATGGGAGTCGGCAGGAGGCCCCTGATAGTCCGAGAACTGGATGCGCCCTCCCCTATCCTTTGCCTCTATCGTCCGGCAGCCCCGAACAAGGCGACCCTCATGACCCAAATACTTGGCGTGGAAATACCCGAAGTGACCCTGCCCGGAAAAGTGGACGCCCCAGAGGAAGCCAGTCTTCCTTGGGGAGT
>CAYTAT010000087.1:0-8403 GCA_964435795.1 uncultured Spirochaetaceae bacterium | reverse complement strand
CCGCCAGCGAACTGCCGGGCTGGAAGAGGAACTTCGGCTGCAGCAGGAGGGAGCGGCAGCAGCGGCAGCGAGGATAGAAGTCGACCGGAGGGAACTCCAGGAGACGCGGAAGCGGATCGGACAGCTGACGGATGATCGTAGCCGGACTCGACAACGCCTTTCCGAGCGCGAGGAGATCCTTCGGGAATTGCAGAGATCCAGGAGCTGGCGGATGACCCTGCCCCTGCGGAAGCTGGGCATCCTGCTGGGGAAGATGAGAATCCGGAGATGGCTGCGACCTTTCGGCCGACTCCCGGGACTCCGCAAATAGCTCCCACCCCGGCGACCGCTCTTCCGTCCCCAGAAAAGCTCAGTCCGGGAGGAATAGCTCCACCCAGTTCCCGGATGCCGAGAGATCCACCCTACCCGTGATCCGATCATCAGCAGTCGCTTCGACGCGCATGGCGAGAGCGTCAAGGATGCGATGCAGGTAGACCGCCTCTCCCTCGCATACTCCCATCACACCCGCGTTCAGAAAATAGGTATCCGGCGCCAGATCTGCCCTGAATCGAAATCCCACCCGGGCCCGATAGCCAGCCGGCGCGTGCTCCAGAACATCGTTCGCAGCATGGGATACCTGCCCGGCAAGATCGAGTCCAGTCACACTCTTGATCATCATGCCGAAGCGAACACCAAAAGCCTCTTCTGAGAAATCGACCTGATAACTGTAGGTATACTCACCTCCTCGAGTCAGAAGGTTGACCGGCTCGTCCTTTGAATTCAGGATCTTGACGTCGGAAATCGTCGCGCCCAGGCGTTCGTATTCACTCGTACTCTCCGGACGCAGATCCGGATCGAAGCTGCCCAACTTCTCGTCCGCAATTTTCTCGCTGGAGCTTCCGGCACCCTCTCCTCGCCCCCTTTGCCCCGTGGCATCGTGTTGGCGGATTTCCTCGACCAGGGTGGCGCGATTTTCCTCCGACGCGTAGAGCAACTTATGATAGTAGGCCACCACCGCATTGGGTTCGGCGGTAATGAGACGCTCGCCTTCTTCGAGCAGGAGGGCGCGATCGCAGAGTTCGATCACCATCTGGGAATTATGGGAGACGAAGAGGATCGCCGATCCCTGGGCTTTCATATCCTCCAGCCGCGCATGACACTTTCGAGCGAAAGCTTCATCGCCGACGGAGAGAACTTCATCGATCACCATGATCTCCGGATCCGCATTGATCGCCACCGCGAATGCCAACCTGGCGTACATCCCCGAGGAATACAATTTGACGGGGCGATCGAAGAAATCCCCGATTGCCGCGAATTCGATGATCTCCTGAAGACGCTCCCCAATCGCCTCCCTCGAGAGTCCTATGATCGCGGCATTCATGATGACGTTCTCGCGACCCGTGAATTCCGGATCGAAACCCGCACCCAGAGTCAGAATCGGGGCGAGATGACCATTCACCTCGATCTGACCTGTGCTGGCCTGCAAGGTGCCGCAGATCAGGTTCAGCAGGGTGGACTTCCCAGACCCGTTTCGACCCACGATGCCGACGGTTTCCCCCCGATGAATCTCGAAATCCACATCGCGAACCGCGACGAATTCATCGTGGAATTTTCGCTTTCCGGGCCAGAGCATCTGCTTCAGACGGAGCGTCGGCCTCTCGTAAATCGGATAGACCTTGCCGAGACCCCGTGCCCGAATCGCCGGTCCCGGCATGGACCCGATCCGAGTCTCCATTTCCGGATCCTCAGACGACATCCGCGAAGCCCTTCTTGGCCTTCATGAACCAGATATATCCCAACCAGGCGAAGAGCCAACTGCCCAGAAATAGCTTCCCAAGGGATTGCCAGGCGGGAAGCTCTCCGGAAAAAATCACATCCCGCGCCATCTCCAGGATGGGCACGAAGGGATTCAGGGTGTAGGTGGCCTGAAAACTCTCGGGCACCGCCGAGGCGGGGTAGAAGATCGGACTCAGAAATAGCAATGCCGTCGTGAGCAGCCCCACGACCTGGGCCAGGTCCTGGACGAAGATGCCGATCGAGGAAAGAAACCAGACGGCTCCCAGGGTCATCAGAACAATTGGCAAGGCGATCAGGGGCAGCAAAAATAGGGTCGCGGGAGGGGGTCCCATCACGATCGCGTAGAAGATCGTCAGAATCGCTGAGTTGATCGCGAGATTGAAGAGGCTGCCGAGAACGCAGGTCCAGGCGAGGATCTCGGTGGGAAAGACCAGCTGCCGAATGTAAAGCTTGTTCCCGACCAGCAGGGAGGGGGCTTCGTTGACACAATCCGAAAAGACGGAGTATAGGATCAGGCCGGAAAAGAGGACGAGTGCAAATTCCGTCTGATTTCCCGACTCCAGGCCCCACTTGCTCTGGAAGACAATCGAAAAGATGAAGGTATAGATCGCGAGCAGCATGAGCGGGGTCAGAATCGCCCAGGACATGCCGAGAAAAGAGCCCCGATAGCGAGCGCTGATTCGCCGACGGGTCAAAGGAAGCACGAGTTCCCGATATTTCCAGGCGGAGACGAAGAACGCGAAGGGGTGATAGCTCTTCAACATGATAGTCCCGGCCAGGCCCCAGCCGACTCGATTGCTCGAGTGGGAATCGGCTGTTCCAATCGGCCCTTGGGGGCCGAAGGAGGGCTGTGGCGAGATACTCCCGATGGTTGGTATGACGAGAACTTAGGCAAGAGTCCACCCGTTGGCATTCCGGCGGGTCGACGATTTCGACCGCCGAGAGCCCCTTTTCGAAAGAACTGGCTTCGCCTGCTATTCGTGGGGTGATGCTCCTCCGTCGACTCGGCCTGCTGGTCCTCTTCGCCTACGTGCTCTGGCTCTGCTTCGCCTATTCGTACCACTTCATCGACGGAGTGAATCTGGCCTTCCACGAAGCCGGGCACGTCTTCTTCGCCTTTTTCGGTCAGACGCTTCAGATTCTTGGAGGCACGATCCTTCAACTCGCTTTTCCCATCGCCAGCTGGATCCATTTCAAGCGCCGGCAGGAAGAGTGGGCCGCAACCCTCTGCCTGGTCTGGATCTCTGAAAGCCTGATGTACAGCGCGCACTATCTCGCCGACGCACGGGCCCAAATCCTTCCTCTCGTGGGCGGGCATATTCACGACTGGCATTGGTTGCTCTCGCGACTGGGCTTGTTGCAACACTGTGAAGAGATCGGCTGGGGGCTGCACCTGCTGGCGAGCCTGCTGGCAGTGGGCGCCCTGCTCCAGGCCGGCCGCAGGACCTTCGGGGAAGAGAAGGCGGATATGCCGGCCCGCCCCCCGACTCCCGGGCCATAAGAACCCGAGCCGGGGGAAGCGATGAGCGCGGATCGATAGAGGAAGGCGATCCTGCCCGGCCGACGACGAGTGCATGGCAGGTGGTCTCTATGCTCAATCGCTCTCGATCTTCTCGACGCCCGTTTCTCCTCCGAGCCGCGTGAGGCCGTCCTCGACAAAAATCCACTCGGCCCGATCGTCGAAATAGACATGGGCTTCCGGACGACGATCCAGGGAAGTCTCCATATTGGCAAGAACGATGTCGATTCGCTCCGGATGAGTTTCGGATTCGCAAAAAAGCGAACTGCCGCAACGGGTGCAGAAGGATCGGGCTCCGTGATCAGAAGAAGAAAAGCGCGAGAGGTGCTCTCCTCCCGACTCGATTCGAAACTGCTCTCGGGGAACGGAAATCCAGGTCACGAATCCTGCGCCGTGAGCCCGGCGACACATCGAGCAGTGGCAATGGACGCAGAAAAGGGTTGGCAGTCGAATGCTGAAGCGCAGGGATCCACAGAAGCAGGATCCGAAATTTTCCTCCTCGGACGACATCGAATCACCCCTTCCCTTTCTTTTTTGACGCTGATCCTCCGAAAATCACCACCGCTATTTTCAGTAGCCGGGAGGCGGTATGAATCCCCCGAATTCCTCGGCCATCAGGCGCGCAAAATCGATACAACGATAATCATCGAATTCGGGCCCCACCGCCTGCAGGCCGATCGGCAGACCCTCGGATGAGGTCCCAGTGGGGAAAACCGTACTCGGAAGAAAGGCCACGGTGATCAAACCGGCCCAGAAGAGTTGTTTGAAATAGGGCTGGGACTCTCCGTTCACCTCAAGCGTTCGCAGGCCAAAGGGTCGTTGATCATGGGCGAAAGCGGGGGTGGCGGTCTGGGGACAGAGCAGAATATCCCATTCATCGAAAAATTCTCGCCAGGCCATGCGCAGAGATTCCCTGGCATTTTCCGATCGCAACCAGTCGCGATGGCTTTGAACAGCCGCTCGCAGCATTGTCGCATCGTCGGAGTGATCGTCGGGATCCAACCCCGCGGCGCCGAGCCTCATCGATTCGAAATCTGAATCGGGAAGCGCAGATGCCATTACACCATTCAACAAACCGAGATAGATACGATGACTCCTCTCGATATCGAATTTCGGGCGAGCGCTATCCGAAACCACCGCCCCCAATTGGGCCAGGCGATCCCCGACGGTCTGCACGCGATCCGCGACCTCCGTACTCACCGGCGCCCGCGCTTCGTCGGGCCATAGCGCTACGCGGAAATCCGAGAGCTTCTTCTTCTCGGGTTGCGGAAGGACGAGTTGCCAACCTGGAGAATCGAGGGGTTCCGGACCGGAAACGATATTCATGGCGAGTGCCAGGTCCTCCGCACTTCGGGCCATGGGGCCCACGACGGCAATATCGGGTGTCGTCAGGGCACCCGGCAGAGAATGTCCGCGCTGGGGAACCACACTCCAGGTTGGCTTATGGCCGTAGACGCCACAAAAATGGGCGGGATTCCTGATCGAGCCCCCGATATCCGAGCCACTCTCCAACGCCGTAAAACCGGCCGCCAGGGCCGCCGCAGATCCGCCCGACGAGCCACCCGGAATTCGTTCATGATTCCAGGGGTTGTTGGTGGTGCCATAGATTTCGTTGAAGCTCTGAAAATCGGCCAGGTTCAGCGGTACGTTCGTCTTGCCGATGAAGTGGGCTCCCGCGGCCTTGAAGCGCCGGACGGTTTCGGAATCCTCGTCCGCGATATTATTCTTGAGTTGCGGAATCCCCCAGGTCGTCGGCAGGCCCTCGATGTTATAGGCCTCCTTGATCGTGATGGGGACACCGTGTATGGCACCCAGGCTTCCGCCTTTTGCGAGGGTGCTATCCGCGCGATCCGCGGCTCGCCGGGCCCGCTCGAAATCCCGCACCACGACTGCATTGATTTCGGCATCCAGCGCTTCGATTCGCCCAATGTAGATATCCGTCAGCTCCCGGGAGCTGATTTCCTTGCTGCGGATCCTACGCGCCAATTCAGTTGCCGTTTCAAATTGGATCTCCATATCATGCTCTCCTGATGCCCTTCTCAACGCTACGAGCTGCCGATCGTCAGCCATTTCGGAAATCCGGCTACGAGCTGAAGTCTACCCTTTTCCCGCCGATTCGGGGGCCGGGCCTTTTTGCCCTGGGAATCGGAAGACTGTCGCGCTCCTCCTCGATGGAATAGATTCGGATCTCGCAATGATGCCGGGTCGACACCAGCCCATGGCTGGAAAGGAAGTGACCTCTAGAAAAGGATGCCGAGACCGATGGCAGATACGACGGAACGAAAAGTGGCCTTCATCACCGGAGCGAGCCGGGGAATCGGCGCCGCATCTGCTCTGGCTCTCGCCGAACGGGGATACGATATCGTCGTAACCGCCCGTACCCTGAAAGAAGGAGAAACGGCGGATGGGCGCCCTCTTCCCGGCAGCATCGAACGAACGGCGGAGGCGGTGCGAGCACTCGGACGCTCGGCGCTCTCCTATCGCCTCGACCTTCTCGATAGCAGCAGTATCGAGCACGCGTTTTCGGAAACCCTGCGCGAGTGGGGTCGCATCGACCTTCTGCTGAATAACGGGATCTTTACGGGTCAGGGTTCGATGGAGTTATTTCTCGATCTCGACGAAGAAATGATCGAGACGCTCTTTCGTGCGAATTTCTTTGCCCAGATCCAGATCACCCAGCGCGTCCTCCCCGGAATGCTCGAGCGGGGCCATGGAATCATCATCAACATGGTCTCCAACGCCGGCCTCTCGGATCCCCCCGCACCGGCCCAAAAGGGGGGCTGGGGATACGCGTATGCGGCCAGTAAAGCGGCCTTGCATAGGATGGTGGGCGTGCTCGCCGTGGAGCATCCGGATTGCGGCGTACGCTTTCACAATCTCGAACCCGGATTCGTCATGACTGAAGCCATGGCGTTGAACGATCCGGACGGGGAAATCGCGGCCCACTTCAAGCCGGCCCCCCCCTCGGTTCCCGCGGCAGCCATCGCCTGGTTGGGCGATCAGGAGGATGCGTGGAGCTTCAACGGCAAGACGCTCTTCGCACAACCCTTCTGCCTCGAACGAGGCCTCCACCCCGACTGGCGCTGAGCGGAATACACATCAATGCGATCGAATCCCCCGGGCCAGGAGGCAATCCGAAGACTCGGGAATTCCTGATTCTGCGCTTGCGAGAAAGAGAGATTGTACCCGTCCGGATCCTCGACGTAGAAGTCCACCTGGCCCGGGGTCTTTCTTCCAGGGGCTGAAGGATTCGTACACCCACCTGCTTGACTTCCGCATGGAATTCCTCCACGCCCTCCGCATCCAGGAAGACATCCAGATGTCCCCCTCCCCGCGATGCATCCGTTCCGCATCGAGCCCGGGAGCGCATTTCAGATGAAGAGTGGCCCCCTGTTGGGACACGCTCGCATGGAAAGCCTCATAGACGAAGTCCGTCTCGAAGAGAAGGCGATCCCGATCGAAGGCCAGGAAGGCCTCGAGATCTTTCACCGGGAATTGTGGCGATGCGCTCCTGATATGGGCATCGGATGCCCTCCTTCTGTCGCTATTCAACTCCCCGCAAGCAGTAGAGGAAGATCGGGAGGCGGATGAAATTCGAATCGCGGGCCTCCCGCCCTTCCCGCCCCGCTGGCATCGGCTCCGATCTCGGCCGGGATTCCCTTATGGGGAGTCCGGTACCCAATTCCCGTGGAAGCCAAAGGGCACGCGCACCGGCAATTCGATGCGGGCGACGGGATCCCCCAGGAAATCCTGGGCGTGAAGGATGACGACCTCGGCTGCGTTGCGGTCGGCATCGTGGACGTAGGACATCAGCCAGCCATCATCCTCGTCGGCCTGCGCCGTTCTCGGAACGAAGACCGCTTCCTGGTAGAAACGGCTGGGACCATCGTCGCGCTTCTGGGTTTCGAGGGTCTCCAGATCATGCTTGAGGAGCCCGCTATAAAGACCCTTTTCCCCCGACCAGCCACAATAACCATAGCGGTAGGGCTTGCCGACCCGGCGCTCATCGTGTCTCGGGAATTCCTGGCCGAGATCACTCAGCCTCTGCTCCTTGACGGGACCGCCCCGGGTATCCAGCAGCCAACGATCGAGGGTCGGAGCCCCCTCCGAGGGAGCCAGGAGATTGGTGGCGAACATCCGGGGATGTCGGACTACATCGAGAACCACCCGGCCCTCGGAATCCTCGTAGGCGTTCAGCGGATGGAAGACGTAGCAGTTATCCACTTCGGACCAGATGACATCGTCGCTCCCCCCATCCCGGGGAAGCAAGCCAACCCGGGCTCCATAATCCTCGCTCCAGCGATAGGGAAAGGAGTAACCCTCCTGGATCATCGAGAGGTCGAAAATGACCGGCAGGTCGAAGACGATGAAATAATTTTCCGTGATCGCACAGTCGTGAATCATGGGGCGGCCGGGCACGGGAATGTCTACGGTCCTGCGTACCCGGCCGTCGGTTCCCACGACGATATATTGCAGATGCTCCCAGCCAAAAAAATATCCGAGGGCGTGCATCTCCCCTCGATCGGGATCAACTTTTGGATGAGCGCTGAAAGGCCCCGGCAGGGTGCCCGAAAAATCCGACCGTGCGAGGGTCTCCAGCTCGTAGCTGAGTTCCACCGGATTGCCCCCGGCCTCCACGATCGCATAGGTGGCCCCAGCGTGTCCGATCACATTCGTATTTGCTCCGCCGCCGGACATTTCGCTGAAGCGCGGACCCGGCACCGCTGGCCCTCCGCGCAGCTCAACGACTTCGTCGTCGCGTACGAATCGGCTGCGATACCACTCGGCCTTCCCACCGCGCAGGCGCAGACCGTGAACGAATCCATTGCCGGTGAACCAATGCCTCTTCTCGTCGGGGACCAGCGGATTGGGGCCGATCCGGAGCAGGCGACCCTCGAGGTCTTCGGGAATTCTCCCGCAAACGGGTAGATCGGTCGCCGTCGTTTCTTCGGAAACGGGCGCAAAATTATCCTCATGAAAGCTCGTATCGGGCATCGGATTCTCCGGGACGGGGTGGGCGGGTAGGTGGGGGTGGGTGGAAAGGCGGGTAGGCGGAAAATTGAAAGCCAGCCTAGCACCCGCATCAGATCGGCGTCGTGGACCACGCC
>CAYTAT010000086.1:0-8578 GCA_964435795.1 uncultured Spirochaetaceae bacterium | reverse complement strand
AATTCTCTTCATCGAGGGGAGCCTGGTCGCGACCGTCGGCGACGCCGTCGTCATCCGTATCGGGATTCAGGGGATCGCTGCCGGTGTCATTGGAATCGATGAAGATCCCCGTATGGGTCTCCGCACCGTCGAGGAGACCGTCGCCATCCGTATCGGGATTCAGGGGATCACTGCCGGTGTCATCGGAGTCGATGAAGATCCCCGTATCGGTCTCCACACCGTCGAAGAGACCGTCGTCATCCGAGTCCGGATCATTGGGGAATGCATCACAAGAGTCGCCGAGGCCGTCGCCATCCGCGTCAGCCTGGTCCCCGTTGGCGGTGTCGGGGCAGTTGTCGCTCGAGTCCGCGACGCCGTCACCATCCGCGTCGGCAATCAATTCGAATACGTAGCTGGAGCCCGCATCGATCCCTGCGGCCGGATCATCGCCGGCGGCTCCCACGAGCGCGTTGCTGCCCGAGGACGAGAGGGCGACCGAGGTGCCGAAGAAGTCGCTCGGTGCCCCATCGGGCGCCAGGAGTTGTTGCCGGAATATCCAACCGCCGCCCTCATCCCGGCTGAACGCGTAGGCGGAACCCGTATTGCTCCGGGTATCTTCCCCTTCCAGGGTGTCGTCGAGAAAAGCCCCGACGAGGGCATTATTTCCCGAGGCTGAAAGAGCCACTGCGATCCCGAAGAAATCGGCCTGCGCTCCATCCGGGGCCAGCAATTGTTCCTGGAAGGTCCAGTCGCCACCTGCATCCTGGACGAATACGTAGGCGGAACCCGCACTGGCGCCGTCAGGGGTATCTCCGAAAGCCGCTCCGACGAGGGCCGTATCGCCAGTATCCGAAAGGGCGACCGCCACGCCGAACTGACTATTCGCAGTGGCATTGGGTGCCAGCAGTTGTTCCGTGGCGCTCCAGATCCCGTTGCCATCCCGGGCGAAGATCTGGGCGGAGCCCGCGTTGCTCTTGGTACTGCCGCCCTCCGTGGGGTCGTCCTGGTAGGCTCCCACGAGGGCCAGATCCCCGGCAGCCGAAAGGGCGACCGAGGCTCCGAAGCGGTCGTTCGGCGAGCCCTGGGGGTCCGAAAGTTGCGTTTCGTGTACCCAGGAACTCTCGGCGTCCAGGATGAATACCTGGGCCGAGCCGAAGCCCGAGTTGTCTTCGTCGGTTGCGCCGACGAGCAGCGTCTCGCCCGAGTCCGAAAGTGCTACCGAGCGACCGAAGTAGTCGCCGCTGGCTCCGTCGGGATCGAGGAGTTGCTGCTGGTAGATCCAGTTGCCACCGGAATCCCGATTGAAAAGGTAGGCCGCGCCGGCGTCGATTCCGCCTGCGTTGTCGTCCCGATCGGCGCCCACGACGGCGATCTCGCCTCCGGCCGAGAGTGCGACGGAGAAGCCGAAGCGATCATCCGCCTCTCCATCCGGGGCCAGCAGTTGCTGTAGGTAGGTCCAGGTGCCGCTCGCGCTGCGAACGAATAGGAAGGCGGAACCCGCGTTGTCGCCTCCCGGAGTATCATCCCCCGCCGCCCCGACGATCGCGATTTCGCCCGAAGACGAGAGGGCGACCGACTGGCCAAAAGTGTCGCCCGCTGCGCCATCGGGGGCCAGGAGCTTGCCGATCTTCAAATCGGGGCTTGAGGTTGGATCCGTGGGATCCGTCAGGAAGAAGTTCACCTCCATGCCGTCATCCCAATTGTCGCCGTCGCTGTCGAGGCGCAAGGGATCGCTGCCGGTATCGCTGGTATTGACGAAGTCTCCGGTATCGGTTTCAACCGTATCGAGCAGGCCGTCGTTGTCGTCGTCGACGTCGCAGGCGTCGCCCTCGCCATCGGAGTCCGTATCGGTTTGGTCCGGGTTGAAGTCGTCGGGGCAGTTGTCACTCGCATTTGCGATACCGTCGCCATCCGCATCGGTCGGGCCCGCCAGGCAGGTCGTCCGAATCGATCCGCTCACATCCGACAAGACACTTGCGTTGAAATAAAAACCCTGGCGCACATAGGTATCGAAGACGACAGTCCCGTCAGAACCGGGAGGATTCGTCTCGCAGCCGTTGCAGGAATTGCCGTAGAGGTAGTAGGGGTCGTCGGAGAAACCACAATCGCTCTCGATTGACCCGTCGATGGCTTCAAATCCATAATCGCATGAGCCGAGTTGGCCGTCCCCCTGGAATCCAAATACTTCGCAAGTGCTCATGCCGGAGGGGAGTTCTGCCTGCAATTCGCTGAAGGGGGTCCCCGTAACCGCATCGCGGACCGCCCAGATCTCACAGGTTTCGGTGACGGGATCGAAAAGACTGGTCATCAGGTAGTCGATGTCGCTGCTTTCGTCGCTGCTTTCGTCGCTGATTTCGCGCGTTCGGCCCTGGCGCTCCGCTTCGTTCTCGGAACAGAGGACGCCACTCCCACTGGATGTGAGCGCGAGACTCATATCGCAATAGCCCTGAACTGCGAGGCCGTTCTCCACCAGCCAATAGGGTCCGTCCGAACTCGACGGGTCTTCGGTGAGGATCTCCTGGCAACTGAGCGCCGCACAGTCGGAACTCATGCCCGGTGCAAAGACGTCGGGGCATTCGCGTGGATCGATCAATTTGAAGATATATGCGGCGCCCGCATCCTCTCCGGCTCCGAAGGCGCCGACAATTGCGGTATCGGCCGCCCCGGAGAGGGATGTCGAGAATCCCGTGGAGGCATGAAGCACGCCGTCCGGGGCGAGGAGTTGTTCCTGGTAGTTCCAGCTGCCGCCGGCGTCCTGGCTGAAGAGGTAGGCGGAGCCGGTTTGGGCGGCCACCTGGGTGTCGCTGAAGCGAGCACCTACGAGCGCGGTGGTGCCCGATGAAGATATCGCCACGGAAACGCCGAAGTTCTCGCCGGAAGTGGGTGTCGGCGCGACGAATTGCTCCTGTTCGGTCCATGCACCGGTCGCCGTGTCCAGGGCGAAGAGGTAGGCGCTGCCGGCGTCCAATTGCGTCTCAGCGACACCGACGGCTTGAGTGGGAAGTGGGTCTGCGAGCACGTCGTGTCCCGAGGCGCCGATGAGCGCGATATCCCCTGCATCCGAGAGTGCGACCGAAGATCCGAAGCCATCGCTCACACCGGCATCCTCGGCCTGGAGCCGTTGCTGCAGGGTCCAGATGCTCTCTGAGTCCCGGGTGAAGACGCGCGCGGAGCCGGCGCTGATTCCCAAGCTGGCGCCGCCGCCATCCGCACCGATGAGCGCGGTATCCCCCGACGCGGAGAGAGCGACCGAGGTGCCCAGGAATGCGAAGGATTCGGCCACATCGGCCACGAGCTTGGCCTGCTGCGTCCAGCTGCCCAGGTCATCGCGCACGAATACGTAGGCTGCTCCGGCCTGATAGACCTCACTGACGGTCTGGGTGGGCGCGCCTATCAGAGCCAGCTCCCCCGAGTCGGACAATCGCACCGAGTAGCCGAATTGATCTCCCGTCCCACCGTCTTCGGCCGAGAGTTGGGATTCTTCAGTCCAGCGGTCGGCTGCATCTCGCGTGAAGACGTACGCGGAACCCGTCTGGCTGTTCTTGCCTAGAGCCCCGATGATCGCCCTGTTGCCCGAGGCCGAGAGGGCGACGGAAAATCCGAAGCCGTCGTTGATCACGGCATCCAAGGCAAGCAGCCGTTGCTGCAGCATCCATGTGCCCGTCGGTCCTCGAAGGAATACATAGGCCGCCACGGCGCCGAATTCCCCTTCGCGATTGCCGAAGAGAGCGCCCACGATCGCGGTATCACCCGAATCGGCGAGAGCGACGGAGACCCCGAATAAATCGCCCGGAGCCCCGTCCGGGGCCACGAGCTTGCCACCGGAACTGTCGAGGCTCGAGGTCGCGTCCGTGGGATCGGTACCGAAGTCGATCTCGGTTCCGTCATCCCAGTTGTCGCCGTCGCTATCGATCAGGAGGGGATTCGTGCCGGTGTCGCTGGCATCTACGAAGGTCCCGGTTCCCGTCTCGATCGTATCGAGCAGGCCGTCGCCGTCGTCGTCGATATCACAGGCGTCGCCCTCGCCATCCGAGTTCGTATCCTCCTGGCTGGCGTTGGAGAGATCGGGACAGTTGTCTATATCCCCGCTTATGCCGTCGTTATCGATATCGTTCTGGGGGTCGGTCGGGAAGGCATCGCAGGCGTCGCCCAGCCCATCGGCGTCGGCATCGCTCTGTTCGAGGTTGGCATCGAGGGGACAGTTGTCCGCAGAGTCGATTATGCCGTCGGAATCGCCGTCGCCGAACTCCAGGTGGAATGCGTAGGCGGCACCCGCATCGGTACCCGCCGCTGTGTCCTTTAGCCAGGCGCCCGCAAGGGCCGTATCGCCTGATGAAGATAGGGCCACAGAGAAGCCCAGGTTGTCATTTGTCGATTCCTCGGGTGCTCGCAGGGTCTGCTGCCACTGCCAGGCGCCGTTATCGAACCGGGTGAAGAGTTGGACGGCACCGGCACCGGCGGCGGCTTCCGCTCCGGATTTAAAAACGCTACCGACGATTGCGACGTCGCCCAGGGAGGTGAGTGCCACCGAGTAGCCGAAAAGGTCGCTCGCCGCTCCATCGGGGGCCAGGAGTTGTTGCTGTCGGGTCCAGGTGCCTGTGCTGTTGGGTTCTGTGGCCGGGTCTCGGGTGAATACGGTTGCGGAACCCGCGTCACTGCCCCCCACGGTGTCGTCCCTGTAGGCGCCCACGATCGCGGTGTCGCCCGAGTTCGAGAGAGCGACCGAGATGCCAAAGGAGTCGCCGGAGGCTCCGCCCGGGTCGAGGAGTTGCTGCTCCTGCGTCCAGCCGCCGGGATCCTCACCACCTCCAGCGAAACGGGCGAATACATATACCGAGCCCGCGTCGACTCCCCCCTCCGGGGTGTCGTCGAAAAAAGCGCCCACCAATCCGACGTCCCCCGAGGCGGAGAGGGCGACCGAGGCGCCGAAGCTATCTCCCGTGTTCCCGTCCTCGGCCAGGATCTTCTGCTCTTCTACCCAGACACCCTCGGTATCTCGCGTGAAGACGTAGGCGGAACCGTTGTCATCGGCGGAACCGTTGTCATCGAATATGGCCCCCACGATCGCGGTATCGCCCGAGGACGAAAGAGCGACAGAGAAGCCGAACTCATCCCCCGCCGCTCCATCGAGGGCCAGGAGTTGTTGCTGATGGGTCCAGACACCGCTCCCGTCCCGGGTGAACACGTAGGCGGAACCCGCACCGCTCTTGGTACTGCCGCCTCCAGCGGTATCGCCCAGGGCGGCACCCACGATCGCGGTATCGCCCGAGTCCGAGAGAGCGACCGAGCGGCCGAAGCCGTCACCCGGGGCTCCATCGGGGGCCAGGAGCTCTTGCTGCGAACTCCAGATGCCATCCGGGTCGCGGGTGAATACGGTTGCGGCGCCCGCGTCGGCGCCCGCCTCCGTATCATGCTGATAGGCGCCGACAATCGCGGTATCGCCCGAGTCCGAGAGGGCGACCGAGGTGCCGAAGTAGTCGTCCGCTGCGCCATCGGGGGCCAGGAGCTTGCCGATATTGGCAGAGATTGTTGAGGCCGGATCGGTGGGATCGGTGCCGAGATTCACCTCGGTGCCGTCGTCCCAATTGTCGCCGTCGCTGTCGAGGCGCAGGGGATCGGTGCCGGTATCCGTTTCATCGACGAAGACGCTGGTCCCCGTCTCGACCGTGTCGAGCAGGCCGTCGTTGTCGTCGTCGGCATCACAGGCGTCGCCCTCGCCATCGGAGTCGGTGTCCTTTTGATCGGCATTCGCGCTGTTGGGGCAGTTGTCGACGCTATCGATGGCGCCGTCCCCGTCCCCATCGAGGGATAGGTCGAATACGTAGCTGGAGCCCGCATCGATCCCTGCGGCCGGATCATCGCCGGCGGCTCCCACGATCGCGATATCGGCCGAGGAGGAGAGGGCCACCGAAAAACCGAAGTCATCGTATGCGGTGGGCGCAATCGCCTGATCGGCGGCAGAAAGTTGACGATTCTGGAGCCACGAACCCGTGTCTCGTTGGAAGAGGTAGGCCGAGCCCGAGGAGTTGCCCCCCTCGGTCGACTTCCCGTAGGCGCCGACCATCGCGCTGTTGCCATCGGCCGAGAGCGCGACCGATCGGCCAAAAAAATTGCTGTCGGCAGAAAATGAAGTGGGCATTTTCTCTTCGAAGACCCAGGAGCCGCCGCTATCGAGTACGAAAACGTAGGCCGCGCCGATGTCGATGAGGTTCTGCGCGGGATCGTCGACCCCGGGGGCCCCGATGATGGCCGTATCGCCCGCATCCGAGAGGGCGACCGACGCGCCCGCCTGGTCGCCCACCACACCCACACCCAGGCTCTCGTAGAGATTCTGAGGGCCCGCCGAGGAGGAACTCGCCGTCCAGACCGTCCCTCCGGAAGGCCGAGTGAAGATGGCTGCCCCGCCGATCGCCGCTGGTCCCAGCAGGCCCTCGGGCAGGCCGATTCCACCGACGATCGCCGAATCGCCCGAACCCGAAAGGGCAACCGAGTAGCCCCATTGGGCTCCGGGCCAAGCGGACTCGGGCTCGGATCCCAGTTGCTGCTGCTCGCTCCAGCTGCCCCCTGAGTCCCGGATGAACACGTAGGCGGACCCGTTGTCCGTGGTAAACCCATCTCCGGCGAAGATGTCGACGCCGGTTGCTCCCACAATAGCGGTATCGCCGGCGGTCGAGAGGGCGACGGAGCTACCGAATTCATCGCCCGATGCGGGAGAAGTGGCGAAGACTACGTCTTCGATCGCCCAGCTGGCCACGCCAAGCGAATCCACCGTGCGCCGAAAGACATAGGCCGCGCCAGCAGCGGGGAAAAGGCCATTGTGCTCCTGTCCCGGGGCCCCCACAATTGCGAACTCGCCCGAGCCCGAGAGCGCCACTGCGGCGCCGAAATGCTCGGAGGCATGTCGATACAGACCCGCGGGACCGAGGCTTGGGAAGTCTGCGTCCAGAAGCTGCTGCTCGAGGGACCAGGTACCGGTGGTCGGATTTCGGCTGAATACATGGGCGGAACCCCCGTCGGAAACGCCTGTCGGGCCAGTAGCGCGCAGTTCCTCCTCGCCAGCGGTTGACGGAATATCATCCAGGTAGGCCCCGATAATCATCAGATCGCCGGCCTCGGAGAGATCCACCGAATGGCCGAAGTGGTCACTTGCTTTTCCATCCTCGGCCAGGATCCTGCCGCTTGTGGAATCGGGGCTCGAAGTTTCGTCGTTGGGGTCGCTGCCGAAGGCGATTTCGAGCCCGTCGTCCCAATTGTCGCCATCGGTATCGAGGAGCAGGGGATCGGTGCCGGTGTCGCTGGCATTTTCGAAGGTCCCGGTTCCCGTCTCGACCGTATCGAGCAGGCCGTCGCCGTCGCTATCCAGCGCCGGGATCACGGAACCGGCACCTGAAAGCGTGGCGGGAAGGTTTGTGCCGCCGACATCCGAGATGCCCGTGCCCTCGGCGCTGAGGGAAAGCCAGACGTCGCCGTGGCCGTCGCCCGTCCCCACCACTTCGAAGACCAGGGTGGCGAGCGGTCCGCTAATCCGGGCGGTGCCGGTGCCTTCGGAAACGAAGTCGAGATTGACCTGATCCGTTGTGCCGGCCAGGAGGGCACAACCCGCCGGTGCGCTTGGACAAGTGGGTATCAGATAGCCGTAGGAATAGCCGTAGGAGATGGAGGTGTATCCGAAGTACGAGTTGGTCGATGAAGCGGCCTCGTCGTAGCTCAGCACGGCATCGTCGAAGAGCACGGCCACGGCGAGCGAGGCAATGTTGAGAGTCGATTCCGTATCGAGGTTCACGGTGACGGTGAATCGGCAGGCCGGCGTGCCCGCGCCCGCGCCCACACAATCCGCGCTGGAAAAATCCAGATCGTGCCAGTCCGTACTCAGGCTGAGCTCAATCGCCCCGCTGCTCGTCGCCGAGAATGTCAGCGCGAAAATCGCCAACGCGATCAGGGTCGCTCCGCGGGCGCAATTCGCGATGAAGGGCCAGATCGTCGCAGCTCTGCCATGCCCTCGTTGGCCGGTCGCGTCGTGAATCATCGGCAAAGCGCGCTCCCGCGCCGGGGAGAAGCCCAGTCGCCGACCGACCGGGCGGCGCTCTTTGCACCGGGGAGTCGCCCCGCGTACGGTTCGCGGCCGGCTGCCCCCTGGGCGATTGGTGTTGGGGGCGCGGAAAATATTTCGCTATGGCGGGGGTGTGGCGGGAGGGGCGACATGGGGGACTCTCGTAAAGCGCAGAATGACTTCAGGATCGGTTCGGGGTCAAGGAGAGGGTAGGGGCATTGTTACGGCGCGTTAAGTGCCCGATATCATCTAAAATAGTTTGCAGCCGATCCAATGAGAAAACCCTTCAAAGGCTCTATTTTGACCGAGAATTCCGCCCCTCCCCTCTGTGTTTAATTGCACCCGTTGCATTCATCGATGGGCATATCATGTTGACGCTATTTGCAGATCGTAAGAAGATTCGAGACACCCGAGGGGATTTCCGGGGATTCGGCCCCCGGAGCCCGCGGCCCGAACCAGATCGTCATGGGCGGCCAGCCGGGCCTCGTGATCAGGCTCGCCTCTTCAACGCTCGCCGCAGTGCGGCCAATGTGCCGAGAGAGGCCAGCA
>CAYTAT010000085.1:0-8904 GCA_964435795.1 uncultured Spirochaetaceae bacterium | reverse complement strand
AGGAAATTGCTCTACAAATGGGGATCACGACCGCGCGATTCCTTTGGCCGCATTCCAAGTGATCACGTATGGCCGGATTGCAGGTGATCACCGAGGCGAGAGTTCGGAGAAGGGCTGTTCCGCCTCCGCCTCCGCCGACACCGCAGCCAGAAGCCCGCTGCTAGTAGAAAAAGAATCCTATACCGTGCGGCTGAAGACCCTGCCTCCGGCACTCTGTTGTCCCGGGAGGTAGGCGTCGAATAGCATGGCGGCATTTCGCAGCAGGATTCGGCCGGCCGCCGTCATCCGGAAACTCCCATCCGCGTCGAGGTCCAGTAGTCCGTCGTTTCGAAAATTCTCCAACTCCTCGACTGCGGAAGCGAAGTGCTCCCGGAAGCTTCCCCCATGGAGGGATTCGTAGGCGCTGGCGGAGACCTCTCCGCGGCACATGATCTGCGAGATTACCCAGGAGCGACGACGATCCTCGGCACTCAGTGCATGGCCCCGGAAGGCGGCGACACCCTCCTCCGCGATGGCCTCTTCCCATTCGCTCAGGGAGCGGCGCGATTGAATGAAGCCGCTGGAGAGTTCGCTGATTCCGCTGGGTCCGAAAGCCAGGAGTTCTCCGCAGGGCTGGGTCGTGTAGCCCATGAAGTTGCGGTGGAGGCGATCTTCCTCGATCGCGCGGGAAAGATCGTCTTCGGGCAATGCAAAGTGATCCATCCCGATAAATCGGTATCCGGCATCCACCAGTTTTTCGATTCCGAGTATCAGCAGGGATAGCCGCATTTCGGGCGTGGGCAGATCGATGCGTTCGAACCCCCGCTGTTGTTTGGCAACCCAGGTGACGTGGGCGTATCCGTAGAGTGCGATGCGATCCGGGCGCAGCTCGATCACTCTTTCGAGCGTCTGTCCCAGGGATTCTTCCGTCTGATGGGGCAGGCCATAGATGAGGTCGAAATTGACGCCGCTGGCTGCGCCCTGCCGGGCTCTTTCGACGAGCCGTGCAACCTCGGAGACGGATTGTTCCCGGTGTATCGCGGCCTGCACCCGCGAGTCGAAATCCTGGATGCCGAGGGAGAGGCGGTTGAAGCCGCACGCTTCGAGGGCGTCCATATGGGCGTCGGTTGTAACCCGCGGATCCATTTCGATGGAAATTTCTGCATTTTTTGCGACGCGAAATACATCGTTGATCTTTCGCATCAGGGACTCGAGTTGGGCGGGGGTCAGATGTGTCGGAGTACCGCCTCCCAGATGGATTTGCCCCAATTGGATCTCTCCCGGCAGGCAACGGGCGACCTCGTCGATCTCCTTCGAGAGCAGTTCCAGGTAGCGAGCTGGCAATTTGGGCTTATGGGTGATGACCCGATTGCAGGCACAAAAGTGGCAGAGGCTGCTGCAGAAGGGAACGTGGACATAGAGGGCATGCGTCTCGGAGCTCTCAATGGGCAATTCGGAGAGCCTTCTGCGGAATTCCCGGGCGTCCAATTCGTCCTGCCATGCCGGCGCTGTCGGATAGCTGGTGTAGCGCGGTCCGGCCATATCGTAACGCGGAAGCAGGGCTTCAAGGGCCGCGCGGTCCAGGGCGAGATCGCGTGCCCTCTCCCTACTCTTCGCGGAATTTGGGCGATCCGCATGCTGGCTTTGCCCGCTCATCGGATCCGGGTGCTCGCGGTTACGAAGTTCCGGGCGGGGGCGGCTCGGCCCTTCGGATGGGTTCTGGAGAGACTTCGGGGGGGCTTCCGAAGACTCCGCATCGGATTCCTCTCGCAGCCGGGCAGGCGGTCGGCTCGAGAATGAATCCGCTGCCACTTCGGGAAGGCATGCTCCCCACGCGTGAGGGGAGGGCGGGTTGCGATGTATCGGGGCTTCGGTTCGAAGAGATCAGGGGAAGCCAACGCCGCGTTGCCCATCATCGTTGCCATCTGGGATTCTCACGCTCGTTCATTTCGGATATCCGCCGGCTGGTGATGCGATTGGCCGCCGCGCCATCCCGGCTTTCGAGGGTTTTTTCGCGCATTTTCGAAACGCTCCGATTCGGTCGGCCCTCGTTTTCCGGCCTCGATCGGAAAGTGGCGTCGGGAGTCGATCCCGATCGCGAAGATGGATAGTAGCGCGTCGCCGTATGCGGCCTCTTCATTTCCGAGGAATGCGAATCGCGCTTGCGCGAGCCCAGCCGATGAGCGGAAAAGACTCGCGATCGAGCCGAGGATCGCAGGCAGGGGTGAATCGCGTTCTTCCCTCTGCCTCCTCGGCGATTCCCATCGCGCGGATCTGAAATGGCGGCCTGGCGTCGGTCCGAGTCGCGTCAATCCGCCGCGAGCCAGGCGACCCGTACCCGCCCGCTGGGAGTCGAGGAATCGAGGAGAACTCTCTTTTTGAGGTGGGGTCGTTCTGGATGAGCCGCCAAAGGGGTGCGAGAGATCAGCGCAAGCAAGTGTGGCATAACGTCACACTCTCTCCGGATATGGAGCTGTGTCGGCTTTCGAGCAGTTGGAGAGGGGACGCGCAATTCGCTTTTTCTCGAATTTTCTTGCTTTTCCTTGAGTCCATTGACTAACTAATGTTCGTTAGTATAATTGGAATTCAATCGATCTGGTTTTCTCGAGGAGGAATGAAGAATCATGGCGACCTACACGCCGACAGTTGAAATTGGTCTGGACCGCATGCGAGATATGGCCAGGGGAGATTTCGATCTCGCCTGGATGGACTCGAATCCCGCCGGCTGGGGGCATGAGGTACGCCGCAGCAAAGTCGGGCTCAACCTCACCGATGTGGATCGGGGATTCTACGGCGAGGTTCCGGAACACGGGTCGAGCCACGGCACGATGGCTCCTCGGGGTTGCCATGTGCCCGACGGCACCATCTCCCTGGATCAATATACGCTCAGCGAGATGTCCGAGATCTGGGCCGATAATGCGGCCTCTCTATACGACGAAGCCGTTGTTCGACAGTGGAATTCAGTCACCGACGTTCCCTGGGACAAGCTGGAGAAACTGCCGGAAGACATGGAGAAGGCGGTCTGCCAGATGTGCACGGGCCTGACCGAGGTCGAGTTCGTCGCTGGAGATATGCCGGCCAAATGGCTCTGTCGGATCAACCACGACTTTCATGAAGTCAAGCTCTTCCTGGCCACCCAGATCATGGATGAAGCCCGGCATATGGATGTATTCCGGAAGCGTGCGCTGGCGAATGGGGGCGGTCTCTTGATGGCCTCGCCCGGCCAGGAGGAATTGCTGGCCGCGATTCTGAATGCTCCCGACTACGCAACGGCGAGTGCCCTGATGCATATTTTTGGAGAGGGATTTGTGTTGACCCTCTTTCGGCAGGGAGAGTTCCTGGCGCCGACTGAAGTCGAGAAGAAGATCTTCAGTCTCTGCATGCAGGATGAGGCCCGTCACGTGGCTTATGGGGTCAAGCATCTGAAATACCTGCTTGAGCGCCATCCCGAACGGGAATCGGAAATTCACTCGATTCTCGAAGTGGGCGAGCAGGCCATCTTTTCGTTGACCCTCGAGCCCCAGACATCGGAGCCTCGAGCGATTCTGGCCGGTGGGGGACTCGACAATATTGAACTCGGAATGGCGAGGATGGCGTTCATCTACGAAAAGCAGGTGCACGAGTATCTACAGCGCTTGAAGGTGGCGGGAATCGATCGGGAGTCCTCTCTCTCGATCCCGCGAGAAATCCCCTTTGATGAATTGGCCGCGTAGGAGGAGGAATAATGGCAGTGTCGAAGCTCTTTCCGTCGACGGATTGGTTTGGGAAGCTGGCGGCTTCCATGGAAGAGGATCAAAAGACCTACACGCAGCTCGGACCCATGGATTGCGCCATGATCGTGCGGGTGCTGGATCCCGAGCGGGGAGAAAGGAATTTCGAAGTCGTCTTCGAAGCTCTTTCGGTCACTTCAATTCGGGAGGTGGAGGATTATTCGGCTGCCATCTCGGAGCACTTCGTGATTCAGGGTTCCCTGGAAACCTGGAAGGAGATGATCGAAAACATCCACGCGAATGACGGACCCGACCTGGAACATACGCTGAACTATCTGACCTTTCCGGGGGATCCCATGCAGGTCTCCGGGCCCGACCAGCTTCAGGTGGATGCCTTCTATCGCTACAACCAGAGCATCCAGAAATTCTTCAACGCCGCATCGGAGATCGAAACGACCTACGGCTAGCCGCGGCGGGTTGTTCTCGAAGCCTCTCGAAAGAGCCCAAAAGAATTCGGGCAGGGAGTTCCTGATCAGCTCATATTTCTTCCATACGTGGCCATATCGAAATAGTCACGCCAGATCTTGATCTTTCCGTTCTCCATTTCGAATATTCCGGTGCAGGGCAGGTCCACTGATTTTTCGCCTGCCCTGGTGCGATCCAGGCGTTCGGCGATCACTAGGTCTCCGGCGGAAAGCAGGTTGAGTACATCCCATTCGGTCTCCGTCCAGCTGGAGATGAAGCCCGCGATCATGTTTCGCACATTGTCGCGGCCCTCGACGGGGCGGGCGGGCATATTGTAGTAGACGCCGTCTTCGGTGAAGTAGCTGCTCAACTCGTCCGGATCGAGCCGAGACCAGGCCGCGATGAATTCCCTTACGATTTTCTCGTTGTCCACAATATGCTCCTTGATTTCAGGGGGGGGATCTGCCGCTCCACTTTCTTTCTCTCGAGACCTGCGCGGATCGTGGGCTGGACCTGGCTCGCTTCGAAATTACCCACCTCGGCTCGGTTGAACTGGCCAGGAGAATATGCTCCAGGGGGCGGGTGGCGTCGTCCTCGCGCCTCCCCCTGCTGCTGAAGATGCTCCCGGCCGAAGTCGGCCCGCGCCAGGAAGGGTAAGGATATCACGAGAGACGGGCCGAGCCTTGGGCAATTGGGGGCCCTCCAGGGGAAGAACCCTCTTGCTGGGGCGGCATCAGAAGGCCGACGTCCTCCGCGTTGGGCGTGATACCCTATCTTTGCATGGCGCCTCGATCAGGCACCCCCGCCTCCGCGGGGGGCAGGGGGTATAGGGCGTGGGTCACCGAGGGTCGGATTCGTGAGTTCGCGATATGTTTTCATGACGGGAAGACCGAGCTGCAAATAGGGACGGAGAGATCGGCGTGAACGCCAACTGGAAAGTCTTCGAACTGAACGAAGTCGTTGAACGTCGGGCCGCGGAAGGGGCGCCCTATCTTGAGTTTCTGCGAGTGCCGGATCTCAGCTGTGGCATCTATTTTCTGCCCGCTGGAGCGAAGGATCTGCAGAGCCCTCACGACGAGGATGAGGTCTACTACGTCATCAGCGGCCGCGCTCGTTTGAGAGTCGAGGAAGAGGATCGGGTGGTCGGTCCCGGATCGATTCTCTACGTGGCGGCCACTTCGGTTCATTCTTTCATCGAGATTGAAGAAGATATTACGCTCCTCGTATTTTTTGCTTCCGGCGGGCCAGCGGACGCTTGAGAGGGATGACTCGCGCCGTCGGCGCCTGGCTTCAGGGCCGCATGAACTCGTAGTCGAGATCCGGATCGAGATTGTCGGCCATATATCGAAGTTCGCTCGCGACATCATTCCAATCCCGTTGCTTCTGCCAGATCCCGATCGCGGCCTGGATCAGGATTCTTCCGATCACATCGCTCGGGATCTTCTCGCTTTCGGCTTCGGCGAGCAGCGCAGCGATATGACGATCAACGACTTCCGAATCTGTTGCCAAGACTTTGCCCTTTCGAATTCATCTTCATCGATCGAATCTTGAGGAAGGAGACGATTGCCCTCTTGCGGGGATTTCTCATCCCATCCCTTGCATTGCGATGAGAAGAAATCCCCGTTTCGAGCATCCGCCAGCGAATTTACGGAGATCGGAAGATCGGATGTCCTCTCAATGGCTTCGGGGCAGCAGCCCCAATCCGACAATTCCGTTCAGGGTAGAGAGTGCGCTTTCCAGAGGGAAATCGTTCGTGCCTTCGAGGGCCGAGCGCACCACCGCCCAGCCGATTTCGAAGAGAACGCTGGCCGCGGCCTCGACATTGATATCCGCCCGCACTGAACCCTCTCCCTGTCCGGCCACCAGCAGTTCTTCGAGCAGACTGCGGATGCGCGTTCGCTGGATCTGGGCAGCCATGCGGGAGACTTCGCCATCCACGAGGCCCCCCTGGCCAAAAAGGGATGCACGCAGGAGTTCGTCGTCTCCATAGTGTTCGACCGTCAGCGCGACCAGGGCTCGCAGGCGTGTCGGGGCGGGTTGGGGATCGACGAGAATATCTGCGGTGCGAGCGACGAAACGCTCGAGAGAGGTCTCGACGACGGCCATGTAGAGAGCGCGTTTCGATTCGAAGTGAAGGTAGAGGCTACCCTTGCCGGTGTCGGCCTCGGCGGTGATATCCTCGATCGTGGTGCGCCGATATCCAAAGCGTCGGAATTGCGTTTCGGCGGCTACGATCAGGCGGTCGGCTGCTTGGTTGTGGATTTCACCCATGACATTCGTGCCTCGGCGCCTTTCCGAATCGTCCTCAGTTCTCGCTTCGCTTGCCTCGCGCTTCGGCCGCCATCGCGTCGATATTTGGCTTGCCGATATCCCGCTTCGTATGGCCTCTGGCTCCTCTGGGACGATGGGCCTTTCGAGCTCCGGGGTTGCTCAGCGCCGACAGGGCTCCATTTGACTACTAATGACTAATATCATAATCTGGTCACTAGTCAACCAAAACATGGGGAATGAGCATGGCGGAGCCCGATTTCTATCTGAGCGATGAGCAAAGGGAACTTCAGAGGGCCCTGCGCGAATTCGTCGCAGCGGAGATTGTGCCGCTTGCCGCGGAGTGCGACGCCAGCGAGCACTTTCCCCGAGAACTCTTTCCCAAGCTGGGGGACTTGGGTTATCTCGGCATTGGTTTTCCCGAGAAGTGGGGAGGAGTGGGAGGGAGTCCTCTCGACTACGCGATATTGTGCGAGGAACTCGCCTACGGTTCCGCGGGTATCGCTCTTGGCATCTACGTTCATATGGCGCTGGCCTGTTCGGCCTTGGAGCACTTCGCCGCTGATCCGCTGAGGGAGCAATGGCTCGGGCCCGCTCTTCGGGGTGAGCGTATCGGTGCGTGGGCATTTGCCGAAGCCGGGGCGGGTTCCGACGCGGGTTCCATTGCGACGCGGGCCGTTGCGGAGGGCGACGATTATGTGATCAACGGATCGAAGCTCTTCATCACGAATGGGCCGATCGCGGACTTCCTGGTGGTCGTCGCTTCGACGGCTCCGGAAAAACGTTTGAAGGGGCTTTCTCTCTTTCTCGTTGAATGTGATCGTCCGGGCTTTCGGGTGGCGTCATCGCTTTCGAAGCTGGGTGTGCGGGCATCGGAGATGGGTGAACTGGTATTCGAGGACTGCCGCGTGCCCGCGATGAATCGGATCGGACCCGAGCATGTCGGATTTCTTGCTTCTCTTTCGACCTTGACCCTGGGCCGGATCGCATCCGCGGCCTTTGCGACGGGAGTGGCTCGGGCCGCCTATGAGGCCACGCTCGCCCATGCGGGCAATCGCATTCAATTTGGCCAGCCGATTGGCTCGTTTCAGGCTGTCCGCTTCGGGATTGCCGACATGGCGACCCAGATCGAGGCATCTCGCCTGTTATGCCATCGAGCTGCGATTGCGGCAGAGCGGGGGCTGGCCCACGGCCGCGAGGCCTCCATGGCCAAGCTCTTTGCCACCGAGGCCTGTACGAAGATTGTCGAGCGTGCGCTCCACTACCACGGAGCGTCGGGTTTCATGAGCGAGTCGCCGATTCAACGTTATTATCGGGATTGCAAGGTCTTCGAGCTCGGCGAGGGCTCGAGTGAACTCCAGCGCAACATGATCGCCGGAGAGTTGGGGCTCTAGACGGCCGCGGTTCGGATCCAGGAGCCGCCCGGTTCTTCTCGAATCGGCTGCTGTCGCGGGGCTCCGAATTGGCTAGGCTCTGCGGCTCGATGTCCCCGGGCATCGGACCCAGGTCGAACGTGCCAAATGTCCCCATTTCGGCACAAATGCGCGCCGGTAGCTCAGCTGGATAGAGCATCAGGCTTCGAACCTGAGGGTCGGGGGTTCGAATCCCTCCCGGCGTGCCACTACTTACGACGGCGGACCTTAGCTGTACAGCCACACCGTACAGCCACGGCGCGGGGCTCAGCCGTAGAGCGTGTCCACTGCGTCCGCCGCCTCGCGCATCCGGCTAGGCAGGGCATGGCTGTATACGCGCAAAGTCACCGCGGGTGAGGAGTGCCCAAGTATGCCCGCGACCGTCGCTACATCCTGACCAGCGCCAAGAAGAGCCGACGCGGCAGCATGGCGCAGGTCATGAAAACGGGTGCCCTTCGGCAGCTTGGCGGCGTTACGAATTGGCGTCCACACGCGTCTGTGAAAATTGCTGCGACGAAGGGGGGCTCCCTTCGAGTCCCGAAAAAGAAGACACCCTGGGTGGGGCGTGGCACCGACGCGACCTTCAAGCCGTGTGAGCGCCGCCACCGCGAGGGCACTCAGCGGCACCGTACGCTCACCAGCCCCCGTTTTAACTGGTGCAAAGTATCGTTCCCCTGTACGACGCTCTTCGGCGAGTTGGCGGCGGATGGTAACCACGCCCTCGCGAAGGTCTACATCGCCCCATCGCAGGCCGAGAACCTCTCCGATTCGCAAACCGTGGAGCGCGGCAAGCACGAGCACGGGTTCGTAGGCATTTCCCTCTGCAGCATCAAGCAAAGCCCCAATGTGCTCACGGTCGAGGGTGACGCGCGCGTTCTGTTTCGCTCGCTTCGGCGTCTCCACCTTCGCGGCAGGATTGTAGAGGAGGGTGTGTTCCCTCTCTGCAGCCCCGAGGGAGGTGCGCAGGAGAGCGAGCGCCCGCTGCCGCGTCCGCAGCCCGACCCCGCGGCGCGCCAATTCGTTGAGCCATCGGCGTACGTCGTTGGGCCGCAGGGCGTCGATCGGCTTTC
>CAYTAT010000084.1:8164-9690 GCA_964435795.1 uncultured Spirochaetaceae bacterium | reverse complement strand
CTGATGGCCTGATGGAGAGACTTTCTCATGTCCGATGGAGAGCTGGGGACGGAAGCCTCGACCTCTTTTCAGAATCCGCGGACTCCGGATGAGGAATCCCGTCATCGCTCCCAATGGATGCAAGATGGCCTTTGGCTTGCGAATCGCGCAGGCGAGCGCGGCGATGCGCAAGGCGTCTTCATCCAGGATTGCGAGTGGGCGGCTCGCTGATTTCCGGATCGACAAGCTCGGCAGAATACGAAATTCCCAACAGAGCCTCAGAGCAGTTCGTAGATGTCATAGACCACATCGGTCCCGTCGAGACCACCGATTCCGACCGCCTGAATGTGGTTCAGCCACGCGTATCGTTCGTCCCCGGTCTCGAAGAGCGGGGCGCAGCGCGCTTTGAGCTGGCCCTCCACTACGATCCCGACGCCGTTGTAGCTGACAAGGATGCTGGCCCCGTCGTCGGTCTGCAGGAGCAGGCGCACATCGAGCTTGATGCTGCCATCCGCTCGCTGCGTGACCCAATCGCCTCCGGGTCCCACCACCTTTCCGTTGAGTCTCTCGCCTTCGAAGTGCCCCCCCTTTACACCGACCACCATGCGGGTTCCCTGGGGTCCGGCGGGCAGCATCATGGGCGCATCCGTAGTCTCGAGGGTGATCTTGTAGAGATGTCGAACCGGGAGTGAAGTATCCGCCATCGGAGTCGCCTCTATTGTGTGGAATGCCTGGTTGGCATGAGAGACTAGAGAATGGAACGCATTCATGCTCGGGCGCTTTGCCCTCCGAAAGATCCGGGCCAGCCCTTGAAAGAATCCGAACGATCGACGTGAGGGAATCGCAGAGCGGTGGGATTTCGTAGGCGCAGAGGTATGGCCTTCTGGGTATCCCTTAGATTTTCGAGAGGGGATTCAGGGCGTCAGTCGCCAGCTGGTGAGTATGAAAGAGAGGATCGATCGCTCGGCCGATGCCCTCAGGCTCCCGATCCGCGCTGTCGGATGAAACACTGCCTGGGCCAGAGCTGGAGCCGGCCGTTCCGAGGGCGCGGGGGGCGAAAGGGTTGGCATCAGAAATAGTAGATTCAAGCCGGCTTTTGACCCGAGATCCGGGCTTGGCTTTCCGTCGGGTCCTGAGCGGGAGCTCGTGCGGGACAAGATCGAGAGCGCCATGCCGCCTGCGAAGCTTCACGTCTCCCTCCGGAATGGTCGCAACTGCGTTCGCTGCCTTCTCTCAGCGACTGCTTCCCTGGGGCCGCGAAGACGTGGGGCAGAGTGCTATCCGAGTGCTTTCGCTGCGAGCTCGAGGCGATGATGACCGCTTCGAGGAGATTGAAGAGCCATCCCAGCGGGCGCGCAGCCCCCATGTTCAGGAGACCCGCATCTCCGAGGGCTCGATTGAATGCCCCCTGGAGTTGGGGCCTCGAGTGTCGATGCATGCGAAGTTGACGCATTTTTGACATTGGTGTCTGGTGAATGCGAGGTCTATTCCTTCTATCCACTTGGTCATCCAGCTCGCCATCTTCATTCGCCCTCCAGCTCGCCATC
>CAYTAT010000084.1:0-8064 GCA_964435795.1 uncultured Spirochaetaceae bacterium | reverse complement strand
TCTATCCACTTGGTCATCCAGCTCGCCATCTTCATTCGCCCTCCAGCTCGCCATCCACCTCGCCATCCACCTCGCCATCCACCGCGCCATTCACCGCGCCATCCACCGCGCCATCCACCTCGCCATTCACCGCGCCATTCACCTGCCTCCCCCTCCCCCCCATCCACATTTTCCCCAACATCTTCTTTCACCTTCATGATCCGCGCGACAGAGTCGTCATGTCCGAAGCCAAAAAGCGCACTCCTTTGACCCTCAATAAGATCGTCTGGAATACGGGAAATGAGTCGAGGATCGGAGAGTTCATCCACGATGATTTCATTGCAGACTATCGACCCCAGGGCCCACTGCGCCAGGGTTTCGAGGACGCCAGAAAGATGCTGCTGGGTGCCCACGAGACCTTCGAGGATTTTCACGAAGAAATGCCTGACGTCCTTGCCGAAGGGAATCGGGTAGTCGCCCACTTTACGATCAGTGGCAGGCATGTGGGAAACTGGGGCGCGGTGCCCGCGACAGGCAAGATGCTTCGCTACGAGGAGATGGCCATTTTCCACTTCAAGCAAGAGAAGATCGTCTATCAGCGGGGGGTCGTCGATAATCTCAAGGCCCTCTATCAGGCCGGCGCTGACGCCCCGGAAAAAAGCCCACCGTCGCCTCGGACGAATCCTGAAGTGACGAAGCTAGTGCAGGGCCTATAGGCGGAAGCTTCGGATTGCGGTCGGCGCGGTGGCGCGTAAAGGCCCTATCGCCGCATTGCTGAGCTTCTGCAGCGGGAGAAATCGCAAGAGTTTCAGGCGTCGGGGCCGCCGTTGCCCCGCATCGAGTGGAGGGGACGAATCCTCTGCCCGTCGCCGCGCAGCTTGAGTCGGGAAGCGTCGCTTCGCCCAACCCTGATGCGAAGGGCAGTCCAACCGGCCGGCAGCCGCTCAGGGTCTTCGCTACTGGCCAGGGGTCGGGGCGGCCGATTGCCAGTTGGCCACGTCATTTCCATATTCGTTCGGCGCGATCCGTGTGAGCGAGTCGCCGTCGCCATCGGGATCCGTTGGCCATGGACTCGCATCATCATAGTCGACGCGTTCGATCCGTATGAATTGCCGGATGCCCATATTGTCAATGTCGCCAGGCATCGAGAGGTCGGTCTGCTCGCCTCCATTGCTGAGCTGGCCCGTATAGGGCCCGAAAATAGCGACGCCGCCCGGGACCGAATAGGCGGCATTGAACGCTGCGGGATCTTTGGCGAGGATGATGTACTCCCCGCTCTCAACCGTCGTACCGGTGGGAAAGGTGTAGTCGATTCCATCCGTGAAAGCCCAGGTATTGCCCTCTGCGTCCTCGAGAGTCACGGCCGCTCCACTCGAATTCAAGAGTTCCAGATATTCCTCGTTCTGATCCCCTGAACCCGGGTTGTACATGATCTCGTTGATCACCATGGGCCCCACTTTCGGATCGCTGTTGAGGAAGCCGGGCGTGTTGCTGGACATGGCCACAAAGTTGAAGCTGCCATCGCTCTGCGGGTGACGCCCAAAGGCGATATTCGTTTCCGACGCTCCGAAGTCTTCTTCCTCCTGGTATCCGGTCAGAATTCCATCTTGTCCGGAAGAGAAGTATGCGGTTTCACCGTTTTCACTGAATGCAAATAGCTGGCTTGCGCCGGGATCAGAGGCGTTGTTGAAATGGATGCTCTCGTAGAAGACGATGTATCCGCCGGGCAAGATCGTCGTATCGGCGGCTATTTCGTATTTCTGCAGATTGTTGTTGTTGTCGCTCAGAAACCACCCACCGATATTGAGAGCTGTGGTGCCCAGATTCTGGATCTCGATCCAATCGTCCGCTGCAGCGTGGGAATGGGCGAGAATTTCATTGATGACGAGGGTGCCCGGATCAGGCACGAGCCCGCCATCGCTTTCACCGGGCGAGCCGCCATTCGCGTAGCTCGATCGCCATCCATCCTTGTCATTCCAGGACATCAAATCCGGATTTGCGGCGTCGATGATCGAGAGGGAGAAGCCTGTGCCGTCGGTGGTCGGATGCCACTGGTCCGCGTAGCTGAAATCGTGGATCGTTTCGCCGATTGCATTGGCCAGCACCACGCGCTCACCCGCATCGTTGAGAGCGTCATTGAAGACGCCCGCGATGTTGAGTCCCGCCCCGTAGACGGCTTCGAAAGCCGTGACATCCCTCACGACCAGGACGTATTCGCCCGGCGCGAGTTCCATGTCTGGGAAAGTGAAATAGATGCCCGCGCTCAGCCGTACGAGATTGATGTTGATGGTCGAGGCGCCGATATTTTGCAGCTCGATAAATTCCGCTGCAGGGTCGCCATTCGGATTGTACATGATCTCCGTGATGCGGAGGCTCTCGGTCACGGGGCCGACGCCGTAGATGCCTTCGTTGACGGCGCTCCATTCCCCATCGAGAAATACGCGAGCCTTGGCCTTGGTCGATTTTGTAATGCCGGCGGGCGTCGCGTATTCAATTGCAGCCGCTGCAATGCCATTGATTCCCGCCATAAGTTTGGCCGAAATCAGGAAGTCGCTGTCGGCGGAACTATCGTTGAGGCCGTGGATGGCGAGCACGTTCTCGCCTTCCACGAGGGCCGAAAGGAAGGCGGATATATCGTGATTTTCGAAAGTCATGGCGTCGACATCCGCACGGGTAGCCGTGGCTGCCGAATTCCATAGGGGTGTTGGTGGCGCGTTCGCTTCAACGACCTTGACGCCATTCAAGTAGGCGATCACTCCGTCATCATATTGGAGGTCCAGGTGCATATAGTCGAACTCCGCCAACCCGTCGGCGGTCACGCTGAAGCCTATTCGCGTGTAGGCCGAAGTCTGTACGCCGCTCATTTCGCTTTCGAGTTCGTAACTGATGAATGAGTCGTAATCGGTCGCGATGTCATAGCCAAGCGCCCCGGCGCCGGGCCACCATTCAGTAAGGCCCTCGAGAATTCCATCATGACTATTGCCGGAACTGTCGAATGCCGTGGGACCGTTGAACTCGTCGAATTTCCAGTGGGCCAGGGGAGGGGTAGTCGAGCTGCTGTTGGTGGCGATGTCGAGTATCTCGGCATCGTCCAGGGCCTGATCGTATATCCGCACGTCCGAGAGAAGGCCGAGGTATTGGGCACCTGTACCCGCGGTGCTGGCTTTTCCGATGTAGAGGGGAATGGTGGTATTTGCGACATTTTGAAGTATGCCCGATTCGGTCTTGTTCAAGACTCCATCGAGATAGATCTTGGTGACGCCAGCAGCGTGACTGATCGCGACGTGAATCCAGGTCCCGGGCGTGTAGGCGGCGGCAGCGGTGGCGGTGGTGTTTCGGTCGCCGTTGCTTCCAACGCGCATCTGGATTTTTCCGCCATTGCGAATTCTTACGACCCAACCCAGACCGCTACTATCGTTCGGCACTTTGTCGATCAGGGTCGAGTTCTGGAGTGAGGCCGGATTCATGCGAAAGCTCACAGTCAGTGCGCTGGCCGATCCGGGTTCATTTCCGCAATCGACATATTGTTCGTCGCCATTGAACTCAAGGGCCCGATTGCCGCTGCGCCCATCGAGCCAGCCCGAATCGTCGAAAGCAGCGGCTCCTTGCCAGAGGTCTCCGATATCGCTGAGGGGTATATGGATTCGCTTGCTGGCATCTTCGGCTACGAGGAGAGTGCTCGACGCACCGAACTGGCGTGGATCGGATCCGTCAAGGGTGTAGTAGATGGTTCCGAGGGGAGCGCTGATGGAGAGACTATCGCCCGAAGCCACTTCTCCGCTGTGCTGGTAGGTGCCGTTGATGTAGAAGACGGGAGCCTCGATCAAGGGATAGAGGCCTCGGTCGCGGAATTGCTGTAGAACGATATCGGTTCGCTGCGGGAAGAAGGTGTCAATCATCCATTGGTAGGTGGGCTCCCAATGGGTGTCTCGCGTCAGGAGGGTAGCCGATTTCGAATCCCCCCAGCGCGCCGATTCGGGTACCAGGGCTGGGCGGACCTCGTCTGCGAGTTCTTGATAGAGGGCGGCTGCCGGGGTGGGTTGCATAACGCCGTCGTTGAATAGGTGCTTGTGGATGCGATCCGCGAAGAGCATTCGAAATTCCGCATTGTCTCTCAGCTTGTAATAAAGTCGGCCAGGGGCGTAGTTGTATTTATCTGCAGCACCGATGGTCGTTTTGTCGTAGTCCAAGCTGAGAAAGCTGGAATCGCCATCCCAGCAGAAGAACCTGAACTTGGCTCCATCGACACGCTCGCGGGATGCGTAAAAATTGTGGTTTCCCCAATCCTTGTTTCCGGAATAGAAATTGATGATGAGGTAGTCGATAAAATTTTCCATATCGACGAGATCCCGGAGAGCGAGGTAGGAGGCATTATCCTGAACCCCGGCGTTGGCGATATCGTAAAGACTATCCCAGACGATTCGATCACCTTCTCCCGAGACGTATATCCAGTCTATCGTTCCGCCTGCACCGTAGCCGCCCTTGATGACGTCATAGTTGTCCTTATTGCCTCCGAAATAACTCGCGGCAAATGCTCCATCCGGCCTTTCGGTGGGGTTGTAGAGGCCCCAATAGAGTCCATTGACGTAGAGGTGCATATATCTCGCATGGGCGCCGGGCTGGCCGATGGCCAGCTGAATTCTCTTATTCAAAGCGTCTCTGACGTAATGCGCGCTGGCGCCTTTTTGGGCCCAGGAGTCGTTGCTGAGACCGCGAACGGTAAAAGTATTGAAACTGGCGATGCTTGTATCGTCGAAGAGTTTGTAATCGAAGGTCGGAGGTCCATACTCATTCTTGAACAAGAATCGGAATGAGTGTTTCGATGTCGAAATCGGGTAGCGGCTGGCACCCCCCTGATTTCGAACTCCGCATTCGGATTGTGTCCCCGCGGATCCATCGGGGTGAATGATTTCGATGGAAGCCGATTTTTCCCACTCCCATCGTTGACCCCATTCCGGATGGAAGGGGTCTTCGACGCGTTCCGGAGGATTGGCGTATAGGCCGGTGTCGGGGTGGAAGAGATCGTCGGGAGCCATGACCAGGGAAAGGATGGGCAGGGATTGAAGGTCATCGAGGATCGTTGCGCTATATACGGGATCTGTAACGACAGCCGGGTCCATCTCGTAGTCCGCGGCGACCGGCAGGTTGCTCGGCGCCGTATTCGGGGGTCTTCCCCATACGTCGATACCCCATGTTGCGGGAAATCCCGCACCGGTCTGACTGAGAACCTGATCGAGAAAGATGTAGGTCTGTGTGTCGATATTCGTGGGAATCCAGCCGCTCTTGAAAGCAGCGGCTCGCAGGATGGTGGTGCCAGTGATGGGAATGGGAGAGGTATAGGGGAGCCCGCTATCAGCCGTGGGCATGCTTCCATCGAGGGTGTAGCGGATCTGGGCCTCGGGGCTTGCGGTATTGATGCTCACATCGAAGGGAGCATCGTAGAGGCCTCTATCGGAGCTGAACGATGTGTCGGCTACGACGGCTTCGAATAGATCGAATGTATCGTTGGCTCCACCCGGTGTCGGCAAGCCGAAATGTTTGGGAAGGATGAAGCCCTCGGCCCAGCCGTAGGAGTAGTCGCCCGCCTGCTTGGGGTATTCGGGTTCAAAGAGGCTGCCCGGTTGCGCGACGCCTAGAGGATTGAAGAAGCCAAGATAGTCGCCACCAGCTCCGAGATTGAAATTCGTATGAAGATTCGATCCATCGATCGGAACGCGATTTTTGGAGGAGGCGAATACGAGAAGGTAGCCGTGGGCGTCAATCGTGACGTCTGGCAACATCCATTGTGCCGGCATTCCCTGGGTATCGCTGAGGGTCCAGCCGGCCAGGTTTACGGGCGCAGAACTCGCGTTGTAGAGTTCGATCCAATCCGAGCTGTCGCCGTCTTCGTCAAGGAGTCCCTGTCCATTGGAGGCAAGAAATTCATTGATGATGACGTATTCCAACCTGGCGACATTTGGATCTTCGCCAAAGGCAACTTCGTGAAGGTCGTCGACGCCGTCGGAATCAGTGTCTGATTGCATGGGGTCGGTAAGATACGAATTGATTTCCTCTCCGTCCGTCAGTCCGTCATTATCGGAATCGGGATTCAGCGCATCCGTTCCGACCTCGACGATTTCCGTACCGTCCGTGAGGCCATCGCCGTCGGAGTCGGCGTTTGCCGGGTCGGTGCCCAGGGCATTTTCGGCGGCGTCCGTGAGTCCGTCCGCATCGCTGTCGATGCTCAGGCCGAGAATGGCCCGCACGACGAGTTGGTAGTCGACCGCGTCAATCTCACCGGAATAGTCTACGTCGGCCAGGGGCGTCATGGAAGTTCCGAGTGCCGCAGCGACGACCAGTGAGAGATCCGAGCTATCCACTACTCCAGAAAGGTCGACGTCGCCCGCAACCACCAGGGGGCGAGCTGTCTGGGAGATAGTGATGAGTGCGACGATCAGGCTGAATATGCGTCCGGCCCTCCTGCGAGCGAGCAGAAAGCCAAATGTTCCGAGAATGCCGATGAGTAGGAAGAGGGTGACGCTGCCCGTGGCGGGGACGCCGAAGGGGGGCGGGCCTCGCATATCTTCGAGCGTGACCTGGATTCTCGTGGCGTCCGCTGCTGCCGCGGAGGCCGCAAGGCCCCATGGGGCCACCTCGATTGGGCCGCTCACCAGCATCTCGACGGTGATCGACATCATCTCGCCATCGCCGATCGAGGTTTCGTTCACGCCACCGGCGATGAATCGGAAGCGATCTGAGTCAACCAATTCGTATGAAAGGGTCTTGCCGGCCGAAAGAAGTACGGCTCCGGGAGAGATCGACACGATTGAAGCAGAATCGGGAAGCTGTATCTCACCGGAGAGGGCAGCGGCCTCGTCACCCTCATTCATGATCGTGATTGGAATCGTGAACTCTTCCCCACTCGCAGTGCCCAAACCGGAACCGACCGTGAGAACGAGGGCATCGGCCGATGTCGTATACGTGAGCGAGAATGCCGCCGTGAGGACAGCGAGGAAGGCGTATTTCAGGCCGCTACGCAAATCGGCCTCTTTTCTGCTCGAGCAATTCGGCGGTCGGGAGCGGCGCCAGCAGGCTTGTGGGGTTCTTCCAGCAATACCCGGTAGTGATGGTAATCCGTGCGAAGTGGCGGGATGCTCTGGCGTGGCATCGTTGCGTTCAGGACGCAGAGCATTGAAATCTCAAGCCTCTTTTCATCGCGGGTCGAAAGTTCGGTGCGTTGGTGCCGGATCACCAGACTCCGGGGGCTTTCCGGTCAAGGCTTGCTGAAATGACCAATCCGCTAGCGAACTCGCCGGCGCGAGGTGCTGTAACGGAAATGTGTGGGCCGCCCGCGAATTCATTTGACACAAAAAGTATACTCGACAGCAGTACCCAAAGACCAAGTCTTTGACGGAGCCTGTCGATGTCGCCCTGGAGCGCTGTCAGTACTTGGAGGTCCCCGATGCACGCATTTTTCCCATGCCTTGCCGGATCGGGAAAAGATTCCCGATTTGTCATATTTTACGCATGCTTGGCGCTAGGGCAGGGCGTTGCAAGATCCAGAGGGCTGCATCGATTTGGGCAAATTCCTTCCAATCTATATGTGCCTCCTAGTAAGGGCCGATGGGCGATCCAGATGTCGTGAATCCTGGCGAGCTCGGCGCTCGCTCGCACCCAGCTTTGATTCCAAGTGCTCGGCTCCCCTTCGTCGTTCCGCCAGGCTCAGATTTTTTCGAGTTCAGTTCCTTCAACATCCGATTGTCGAGCGACAGGTCAGCGAGCCTCTTCTTGAGCTCGGCATTCTCACGCTCGAGTTCCTTCAAACGCTTGGCTTCCGAAACATCCATGCCGCCGAACTTCGTCCGCCACCTGTAGAACGTTTGCTCCGAAATATTGTGCAGCCGGCACACCTCACGGATGTTCCCGGTCTGCTCTGCCTCGTTCAAAATCCCAATGATCTGCCCTTCAGAAAATCGTTTCCGCTTCATCTCGTCTCCAATCAGCCAAAAAGACTAACTCAGAGACTGGACTCATTATAAAGGGGCTGGCCAGGGTCGCTCGGGCCACGATCTCTTCGAGGCGTCTGGGCCGCGCGGGCCGTCGGAG
>CAYTAT010000083.1:0-10033 GCA_964435795.1 uncultured Spirochaetaceae bacterium | reverse complement strand
CGGATGATGACGATGACGATGCGGATGATGACGATGACGATGCGGATGATGACGACGACGCGGGTTCGGGATGGGTGGAGGGGGGCTTGGGAACGTTCTTGAGACCCAACGGGTCGACTCTGGCCGGCGTTTATTCGCAGCTGGAATACCTGAATTCCCTGGCCGATCGCATGCTCGCGGACACCACCCCCATCGTGGAATTGATGCTGGGGATCATAAATCAACAGAACCGGGAAAAGCAGGAGCTTGGCAACAGGGCCTCCCTATGCTTCGGCGTCCATACGGTTCCGGTGCTTGCTCCGGGGGCCAATCTCCTACTCGTCCTATCCCTCTCGGCAGCGGCTTTTCGCTTTCTCGTCCGAGTGAAGTAGTCGGGACGACTGAGTTCGGTCGATTCGGGAATCCGGGCCGAAAAGCAGGATCCTCGAGGGCTGGGCTTTGCAGGGCCTTTTCTGATCTTCCTGGGGTGGCGATTGCAGGAAGATTCGGTCCACCTTATCGTGAGTATCCGAGAGTGTTAGTCTTCGGCCGAGGAGAAGATTTTGTCTCGAGCTCTGATTACAGGAACAGGTCTATGGACGCCCAGCGAGGGAATCGACAACGCCGAGTTGGTGGTGTCTCTCAGCGAGGCGGTCGAGAGCTGGAATGCCGAACATGCCAAGCAGATCGCCGGAGGCGAACTGGAGGAGCGCGATCTGCCGAGTGAGCGATTTATCGTACGGGCTTCGGGGGTTCAGCATCGCTATGTGGTCGAGAAGGGCGGGGTGATGGATCCAAAGCGCCTGCGTCCATGGCTCCCTGCGCGAACGGAAGAGGAAGACTCGATTCAATGCGAGATTTCCGTTCGGGCCATCCAGGAGGCCTTGCAGCAGGCTGGGCGAAGACCTGAAGAAGTCGACGGGGTGATCGTTGCCTGCTCGAATCTCCAGCGCGCCTATCCCGCGGTAGCGATCGAGGTGCAGAACGCGCTGGGCGCGAAGGGTTGGGCTTATGATATGAATGTCGCATGTTCCTCCGCGACATTCGCCCTGCAGGCCGCAGTGGACGCCGTGCGCTGTGGTTCGGCTGAGCGTGTGGTCATTGTCAATCCGGAGATCACTTCGGCGCATAATAATTTCGAGTTGCGCGATTACCACTTTATTTTCGGGGATGCCTGCACGGCCCTGATTGTAGAAGCGGAGCAGGAGGGCGAGGATCGCCTGGGCTGGCAGGTGTTGGGGACAAGCCTGCAGACGAAATTTTCAAATAATATTCGCAATGATTTCGGATTCCTGAATCGCTGCGAGGAGAGGGAACGCGATCCTCATGAGCTGGTTTTCCGGCAGCGGGGTCGCAAGGTATTCAAGGAAGTCTGCCCGATGGTTGTCGAGCATATCCGCGCGCACCTCGAGGCGGAAAGCCTCTCAGTCGAAGAACTCAGTCGGATGTGGCTGCATCAGGCGAACCTGGGAATGAATGCCCTGATCTCCAAGAGCCTGTTGGGGAGGGAGGCTTCCGACGCGGAGGCTCCTGTCGTTCTGGATGAGTATGCCAACACCAGCAGCGCGGGTTCCGTGATTGCCTTCCATAAATATCGCGAGGATCTTCGTCCGGGATCTCTGGGCGTTCTCTGTTCTTTTGGTGCGGGTTATTCGATCGGGAGTGCGTTGTTGCGTCGAGTGTAGGGCGATGCCCTGGTGATTCGGCGGCCCGCGATGAATAGCCTTTTTTGATCATGAGGGACGTCGCCGGATATTCGATCGGCTGCGGGCGGCATGAAAGCGAATGCCCGTTTCGGGCCATGACGACAGAATCGGATCGGGGTTCCGAATGAAGAATATCGTGCATCGGAAATTGGATGCGAACGGTCTGGATTTTCACGTCGCCGAGTGCGGTGATGGCGATCGGCTTGCCCTTTGCCTGCACGGATTTCCGGAATTCTGGATCTCGTGGCGGCATCAGATGCCGCTTCTCGCGGAACTCGGATGGCGAGTGCAGGCGCCGGATCTTCGCGGTTATGGCGGAACCGAAAAGCCATCGAGGCGCGAGGACTATGCGCTCGAAAGGTTGCTGGATGATGTCGCGGCATTGATCGATCTCTCGGGGGCGCGCGAGGTGATGCTCGTGGCTCATGATTGGGGAGGGCTGATCGCCTGGTTCTTCGCCATGCGCGGGATTCGCGCCCTCGATCGATTGGTAATCATGAACCTCCCCCATCCGGGGGCCGCCGAGCGGGCCTTTGGCCTGCGCCAGCTGCGGAGTTCCTGGTATGCGCTTTTCTTCCAGCTTCCGTGCTTGCCGGAAAGAATGCTCACTGCTTCTGGGGCAAAGTTGATCAGCCAGATGTTCAGCGGGACCAGCTCTCATCCGGAACGCTTTCCCGAAGAGATCCTCGAGCAATATCGCCAGGCCGTCCTCCTGCCTGGAGCCCCGAAGGCGATGCTGGATTATTACCGCGCATTTTTATGGGGTGGCGGATTGCGCCGACAGCGCGCCCTGGGTTTTCCGCAGATCGACATTCCCACGCTGATGCTCTGGGGCGAGAATGATGTGGCGTTGACGAAAGGGACGACTGTCGGAACGGATGCCTTCGTCAGTGATCTGACCCTGCGCTATCTCCCGGATGCATCGCATTGGGTTCAGCAGGATCAGCCGGAGGTCGTGAATGCGATGCTGGGGGCCTGGCTGTCGGGAGAGATCGTGCCGGAAGCCGATGCGATATGAGAAAGCGCCCTCCGCTTTGCGAGTTCAGGGATAGCGTTTGAAGGGATCGCCGCGGTGGCTTCTGGGGCCGCCAGGATGAGGCGATCAATTTGTGGGGGTTCGCAGATCCAGGCCAAACATCTTCTCGAAGCTGGCGTAGTAGTCTTCATCACTATCGCATATGCCGAGTTGCACCCACTGCTCATCGCTGATTCGCGCCCGCCCCTCGGAGAGTTCCTCCCCACCCCAGGCGCAGGGATAGCGCAATCGGGGGGCGGGATCGTTCAGCGCAGCGTGGATGACCCGGGCAACCTCATCCGCCGGATGGTTGGCGACGATCCCCGCCGCATAGAATTGGAGCATGCGACGATAGGCGTCGTGGTAGTGCGTCGGTTCGGGATGACCCACATTCTTGGGCAGGATCGCGGTTCGCGTCACCCCAGGTTCGACAATGACCACACGAATTCCAAAGGGCGCCATTTCCTGGGCAAGGTTTTCGCTGAAGCACTCGACCGCCCACTTCGAGGATGAATAGACCACCTGACCGAGTGCGGCGATGCGGCCTGCAACCGAGGAAATGTTCACGATCTGGCCGGAACGCTGGCTCCGCATGCCCGGGAGGACGGCCTGGGTGCAGCGCATCAAGCCCCAATAGTTGGTCTCGAAAACCTGCTTGGCTTCTTCAATATCGACGTCCTCCACGGCGGCATTCATGGCAATTCCCGCGTTGTTGATGAGAATGTCAACCGGCCCCTCTGCATTCTCGATCTGGCTCACGGCATCGCGTACCGAGTCGTCCACGCTGACATCGAGTTCGAGAGTTTCGAGTTGGGTCCCCGCGGCGGCCGCACCTTCCATCAACTTGGAGGCTTTGGAGAGATTGCGCATGGCGGCGTAGACTCGATAGCCCTGGGCGGCGAGATGGATCGCCGTCGCGCGACCGATGCCGGAATTCGAACCCGTGATGAGTACCCTCTGCATCCCCTGGATCTCCCTTGACTGCGACCGAATGGTTTCTGACGGATGGTGCCGGAAATTCTCTCCCAGCATATCGTGAAATGACGAATAGTCATTACCAAGAAGCATGTCTGGTGGAGTCGCGCTCGCCCCATCTGCGAGTGGAGTTCCCCGGTCAGTCAGACCTCTGGGTGATCGAAAGAGGCTGGCCGCGGACGCGCGTCTGCGCTTCGATATAGGGGATGGCATTCTCGCAGGCGGCTCGCGATTTCTACTGGGAGCAGGGCTATGTCCTGCTCCCGGGTCTGTTCGATCTTGAATCCATCGCGGCCTTTGAAAGGCGCTTCGAGGAGATCGTTCTGGGCGAGGTCCCTCGTCCGGCGAGATGCGTGGTGATGCGCGATGTCATGGTCGCGGACGGGGTGGTCGAGCCCGAGGGGATCCTTTTCGGCATCAACAAGATTCTCAGTTTCGAGGGAGATGATATTCTCTTTCGCCATTCCCTGGATGCGGATCTCCTGCAGGCTATTCGGGCATTGGTGGGCCCGGGAGTGATGACGATTTCCACCAATGTCTTCAACAAGCCGCCGGGATTGGCCGGGCGCCATCCCCTGCATCAGGATCTGCGCTACTTCACGCTTCGCCCCGAAGACCGCATTGTCGCGGCCTGGACGGCCATTTCGCATGTCTCACGCGAGAATGGCTGCCTCGCCGTGATTCCCGGGAGCCATTGCTGGGGATTGTTGGAGCATCGAAAACCGAGTTGGGAGTACGTCAACGCCGGTTTTCTGGCGGCGGAAGGGGTGCCTCAGGAGGATAGGGTGCACGTAGAGATGGCTCCGGGGGATACCTTGCTCTTCCATCCCCTGCTGGTTCATGGGAGCGGCCAGAATCGTAGTGCCGGTTTTCGTCGCGCCATCGCCACGCATTATGCCTCGAAGGATTGTGTGAAACCTCCCGGCGAGCGAAAGCGCGAGCCCGTGATGCATTCGATTCCCGACCCTCCGACATCGAGTTGAGGAGATCTCGCTATCCGGGCTTCGCGAAGTTGTTCTTTGCCTCGGACGGGTGGCCTCAGTTGGAAGCGTTTCGGCTGCGCCGCTCCTGCAATTCTTTCAGATAGCGTTCCGCAGAGGCCCTTCCTTCGGGATCCCTCAAGCCCGCGAGCAATCCGTCCGCATCTGCCCAACTGCGCGCCATCCCGAGCATTTCACCGGTAACGGCATTGGTATGTCTCTTCGTGGAGAGCAGGGCCAGTTTCGGTTTCGCGACCAGTTGTGAGGCCAGGGCTTCGACTTCGCTCTCGAGATCTTCGCAAGCCACGACGCGGTTCAGAAAGCCGGCGCGCTGGGCCTCTTCCGAGCCGAAGGGGCGACAGGTCATCACGAGTTCCTTGGTGAGCGCCGGGCCGATTTCCCGAACCAGGCGCGGGATCCCCCCCCAGGCGAGAGGGATCCCGAGGTCGATCTCGGGAATCGCGAAGCGAACCTCTGAAGTGGCTATCCGCAGATCGCAGGTTGCGGCCAGGACAACTCCTCCCCCCACGCAATGTCCCTGAATGCTCGCGATGGTGACAGCATTCAGATTCTCCATGGCATCCGCCATCAAGCGCCCGAGATCCGCATCGTGACGAGGATCCGGAATCCCACTTTCATCGGCTTGGCCAAATCGGCTGACGTCCGCTCCGGCGGAAAACGCCCGGCCCCGTCCGGAGACGATCACGACTTTCAGGGCCGGAAATTGATTCAGATAGTGGGCGGCCGCAGCGATTTCCTTCAGGGCTTCGGAGCCCAGGGGGTTGAGTCGCTCCGGTCGGGAGAGGGTGAGTCTTCCACGCTCCCCTTCCACCTCGACTTCCAGGGTCTCGAATTCTTCTCTTGGCATTTCGCACTCCTCTGAATCCACGAAATGGGGGTGACGGCCAGACCCTTTTCTTCCCGGGTCAAGCGAATCGATCGAAGTGGGCAATCATCGCTCTTTTCCGATCGGATCGCGATGCCTCGCCCAGGGCCGGGAGTCTTGCTGAATGTCCTGGCTTCTCCCGCTCGCATAGAGTGCTCCCTTCGAGCATACTGCTGTCGATGTCATCTCCTGAACCGTCAGCCAGGATCCCGTGAAATGCATCGATGCGGCCCCTCTCGAGGGGAGGCTGGGGAGACTTTCTTTCGTCATCATTTCGGGGCTCTTCTGCGAGGGCTTCAGTTGGAGAAGTCCTCTCGTTCGCGAATTCTGCGGAGTCTTCCCAAGAGGCGGATGAAAGTCGGGGGGGGGTTGGACGCGGGAGCGGAACGTCGCCGCCGCTGGCCGATCGCCTCTCTGCTGCTGCTCCTGGCGACAGGGGCGGGGGCCCAGCAGTCGCCTCTCTTTCCGGATCTGCCCGGTAGCCGCCCTCTGCCTGCTGAACTTCCGAGTGAGCCCAGCGATGAGATATTGAGCAGGACTCCGATGCCGACCCGCGCCTTGGATCCGGCGATCGCGCCGGGGCCTCGGATCTATCTGGCCGAGGTTGCGGTGGATGGAAATACCGTTCTGCCCGCTCCTCTGCTCGCGAAGGTTCTGGCTCCTTTTCTGAAGCGCGAACTCAGCAGCGAGGATTTGGAGACCCTGCGCGAGGCCGTGACGCAACTCTATGTGCGGGCCGGCTATGTGAATAGTCGTGCCCGTCTTCCGGACCAGGATTTCAGAGGAGCGGTTCTCAGAGTCGAATGCATCGAGGGGCATCTGGCCGATGTCGTGATCAGTGGAAACCGGGGCTATCGCGATCGCTATCTCCGAGCGCGGCTCGGAAATGAATCCGGGACTCCAGTGAATACCTTCGCAATCGAGCGCCGTCTTCGTGCTCTCGAGGCAGAACCGGGGATCCGTTCGGTGCGTGCCGTGCTCCGGCCCGGGCTGAACCAGGACGAATCCGTTCTCTACGTGGAAGTTTCCGAGTCCGATCGGCTGCTGGCATCATTGGAGGTGGGGAATGTCTACAGTCCGCTGATCGGGGAGGAGGGAGGGCATATGCTCCTCTCCTACCTGAACCCCCTGGGCCTGGGCGATTGGGGCGGGGCCACGCTCGGCCTCTCCGAGGGATTGACCGATATCGTGATGGGCTACGGACTTCCGCTGACTCGTCGGGGCACACGGATGGCCCTCGAGTTTCGTTATAGCGAGAGTCGCTTCGTCGAAGAACCGATCGCCGATCTCGACATCGAGAGCCGCTACCTGACGGCGGCGGTGGATCTCAGCCAGCCGTTGCGGCTCGGTGAGCGGGGAGAGTTGATCCTCGGAGTCCGGACGGAATGGCGCGAAAGCCATTCTACCGTGGGTGGATTCGATTTCCGTTTTTCTGACGCTGCGGATGCTCGGGGCTATGTGCGAGATTTTGTTTTTCGGATCTACCAATCCTGGAGCCGTCGCAGCAGCAACAACGTGTTGGCTTTTCGCTCGACCTGGAGCCTGGGAGTCGATGCCCTCGATGCGACTTCCGGCGGCCTCGAAAGTGCCGAATTCACGGCCTGGCTGGGCCAGGCGCAATGGCTGCATCGCATCGAATCCAACGGCCTCGAGTTCGTGGCCCGGGCGACGTTTCAGTGGGCGTCGGATCCCCTTCTATCCTTCGAGCGTTTTTCGGTCGGAGGCTTCTATAGCGTTCGAGGCTATCGTGAAAACCAGCTGGTGCGGGATAATGGCTATGCCCTGGGCCTCGAGGCTCGGCTTCCGCTCATGCGTTCTCCCAGTGGCCGAACGATCTTGCGTGCAGGGCCCTTCATGGATGTGGGTCGCGCCTGGAATCACGCGGAGAGAATCGACATCGCCGGCCAGAATCTCGCAAGTATCGGGGCCAACCTGGCCTGGTCACCCCATCCGAAATGGTTCTTCGAATTCAGCTACGGGATCAGGTTGATCGATCTGCCGAACCAGGGTGAGTCGAGTCTTCAGGATCACGGTATCGCATTTCGAATTTCGGCTCGCGCGTTCTAGATCGGTCGGCGATGGCTATTAGCTCTTCCTCGCTGCCCGAATCCTTGCGGAAGCGGCGTGGGCATCGAGGCCTTCGAGTTCGGCGAGGCGGGTGATATCGTCAATGACCTCGGCGGGCATCCCTTCGCGGTACTGGATGGTTCCACTGCGTTTGAGGAAGCTGTAGACGCTGATTCCGCTGGCAAAGCGGGCGGTGGTTCCAGTGGGCAGGCAGTGGCTCGGCCCCGCGTAGTAGTCCCCCGCCGCGATTGGGCTTCGATCTCCCAGGAAGAATTCGCCACCATTCTTCAGGCGGTCCAGCCAGGCGTTGGGGTTGGCGACAGCGAGGTTGACGTGTTCGGCCGCGATCTCATCGACGATCAGGGCCGCCTGCTCGGAATCGTTGACGAGCAGGGCGGCGGACTCATCCGTCAGGGCCGACTCGATGGCTTCGATGCGCCCGCGTTCCGCAATCTGGCTTTCGACTTCGGCGACGATGTCTTCCAGGACATCCCGGGACCAGGAGAGCAGGAAGCATTTGCCGGGATCGTGTTCCGCCTGGGCGATCAGGTCGGCGGCTACGTAGCGCGGGTCGGCGGTCTCGTCCGCGAGGGTCACGATCTCCGACGGGCCATAGAATCCCCCATCGGTTCCGCACTGCCCCGCGACCATCTGCTTCGCCAATTGAACGTAGACGTTGCCGGGTCCCGCGATCATTTCCACGGCCTCGACGGATTCGGTCCCGAAGGCCAATGCGCCGACCCCCTGGGCGCCTCCGATTCGGTAGAGAGTTTCGATTCCCAGCATTCGGCAGCAGGCCATGACCTCTTTTGAGATCTCGCTTACCCCTTCGCCGCTCCTCCGGGTTGGGGGAGGGTGCATGACACGGAGTCGTCTGGGATCCACGCCCGCCGCTACGGCGGGCACGGCCAACATGATCAAGGTCGAAACGAGTACCGCAACTCCTCCGGGTACGGTCAGGCCGGCACTCGCAACCGGATTGAAGCGCAGGCCGAGTTCCGCTCCCCGGATCTGGAGCGGAGAAGGATCACTCGGGAGGATGTGCTCCTGGTAGCGGCGAACGTTGGAGATCGCCGCTTCGAGGGCCCCGCGTATTTGCGGGTCGAGCGACGCCTCGGCCCGATCCAGTTCCGTGGGCTCCACCCGGATCCGATCCGCGGAAAAGTCGGGATCCGTCCAGCGTCGCATGGCTTCGACGACGGCTTCGTCGCCGCGTTCGCGCACGTCTTCGAGCAGTCCCGAGACGGTTCGGGCCTCTTCACCGGTCAGGGAGACGGTGGCCCGTAGGCGTTCCAGCCGTCGTGACCAGGTCTGCTGATCCGATGTTTTGCTGAGATCGAGTAGGGGCAGGGGCATGGCCGGATGTCTTGAAGTGGGGTCCGATTTGGGAAAAGAGGCCGAAGCTTAGCGGCGACCGGGCTGGGGCGCCGGAAATCGGCTCGGGAATCATCCTGCGGGTTGGCCCATGGTTGCCGTATGGGGCACTCCCGGCGTCCGGCGCTATCGTTGGGAAATCGCGGATTCAGCGGGGAGCTTACCCTTCGGGGATTGGGGCGGTTTTCAAATCCAGGAGAGGTCCATCGCCATCGGGGTGGACGCAGACCGGATGGAATTCCGGCAATGGATGAGACTGTGGATCGGGAGGCGGGTGGAATGGGAATCATCGCAATGAGCGGCTGTGCAACCGGAATCGGTGCGGCGACGCGCAAGCGGCTCGAAGCGGACGGTCATGAAGTGATCGGGATCGATCTGAAAGGGGTCGAGATCAATGCCGATCTGTCCACGCGCGAGGGACGTGAGAGTGCTGTTTCCAGGACCCTCGAGAAATGCGGGGGGCGATTGGATCGCCTGGTGCTCTGCGCCGGGGTAGGGGGGCATATCTCCGACACCGCCATGGTGGCTTCGGTCAATTATTTCGGAGTGGTTGAACTTCTTGACGGACTTCTGCCGGCGCTTCGAAAGGGCGAGGATCCGGCCGCGGTCGTGATCGCTTCGAATAGCGCCCAACTGGATCCGAACGCTGCCGAGAGTACTCTCGTGCAGGCGATGCTGGCCGGGGACGAGGGGGAGGCACGCCGACTCGCCGCCGAGGACTACGTCGGCCAGCAGGTCTATATGCTCAGCAAGAATGCGGTGGGAACCGCCGTTCGCCTTCGCACCTCGAGTTGGGGAGAAGCGCGGGTTCGCCTGAACGCCCTGGCTCCTGGCCCCGTGGAGACTCCCCTGCTGCAGGGAGGCCTCGATACGCCTGGAATCGGGGATGCGATTCGCGATTTCCAGGTTCCCATCGGCCGTTGGGCACAACCCGCGGAAATGGCGGAATTGGTGAGCTTCCTGCTCGGGCCAAATACCGCTTTCGTGCACGGCGCCATCTGGTATGCGGACGGTGGCTCGGATGCCGCGATGCGTCCGGATCGCTTCTAGC
>CAYTAT010000082.1:0-11017 GCA_964435795.1 uncultured Spirochaetaceae bacterium | reverse complement strand
CCTTCCCCCCCCCTCCTTCCCCCTCCCCCCTTTCCCCCCCCACCTTTCCCCCCCCGCCTTCCCCCCCCCTCCTTTCCCCCCCCCCTCCTTTCCCCCCCCCTTTCTCCCCTTCCCCTCCCTCCCTTGCCCGCCTTCCGCTCTCCTCCGATCGCCTGGCAGGAACGACGACGAATGGTTCCGGAGCCTCTTACGCGGCATCCCGTCCCGAGGTGTTAAGTTCCTTCTGTCGGAAAGAGGGCCAGATATCCGATAGCGGGATGTCTCGACGCGCTCTGATAGCTGTGCCGCGCCTCCGTGGCTGCTCGATCGGCGCGACCACCCGAGTCTCGGTTAACGGGAGAGCCTTGCATTCATGATTGCGTGCACGATGTGTCGAGAGCGATCACGCTAGATCGGAGCGGAGTGAACGGCTCGCATTTGTCCGCCAGAGCGTCATACTATGCCGATCGTATTCCCGTTATCGGTCCGGAGGTTCGCGGAGATGATCCGGAAAGAGCAGACCCTCTGCTGCGTTTTCGTAATAGTGGGGTTGATGATCTTTGGGCTCCCCGCCCTTTCCCAGGAGGAAACGATCGGGGAATTCGAAGTCGGAGAGTCCGAGCAGGAAAGCGTCGACGAAATCGATTCCGGGATCGAAGAGATTCTCATCACTGGCGGACGCGTATCCCACGACGATCAGTCGATCTCCGAAACCTCCTTCGGGGCCGAGGATCTGAAGGAATTGCGGATCCAGGATATTTCGGATCTCGCCCGATTCACGCCGGGGCTGGAGATCAATACGGCCTTCGCGGCCTCGAATCCGACCCTATTCATCCGCGGAATCGGTCTCAAGGACTACAACGCCAATGCCGCCGGGGCGGTCTCGGTTTATGTTGATGGGGTCACGATCAATTCTCCGGCGGGCCAACTCTTTCAACTCTTCGACACAAAGAACGTCACGGTGCTGAAAGGGCCTCAGAGCGGGCGCTTCGGCAGAAATGCAACGGCCGGCGCGATCATCGTCGATTCCAATCTGCCCGATGGGGAGTGGAGTTCGGAGGCTTCGATCAGCTATGGCTCGTACAATGCCGTGGAAGTTCTTGGCGCCATCGGCTTTCCAATTGTCGAGGATAAATTATCCGGGCGCATTGCTTTCAGTTACAACCGCAGAGATGGTTATACGAGAAACGGCTGTGGGGGATGGGATCCGGAAGCTCACGGATACGACGAAAATTCGCGATCGGTGATCGAACAATATTATGCAGATTTGGATCCTCTCCCCGATAAGCAAACGGTCTACCGGAACAATGATGGAACCGGTCCCACGCAACAATATATATATGCCAATGCTGCGCTGGCGAAAACTCTTTTCGAACGCCAGGTGCCGGCGATTGTAGCGGCCTCCGATCTCGGGGGTGACGATCTCTACCCATGGCAAGCTAATTTTCATGCGACCAAACTCGTACTGAGTGACAATACAGAAGTGAGAACTCCCAAATATTTCGATGGAAATGGGAATTACGTCTATACGGTAAAGACGAATGCTTTCGCTCCGGGGCATCTCGATAATGTATGCGTCCTGAAAGAACCGGGGAGGGTCTATACCGAGAAGCATCCGAGAAAAGAACCCGGATTATTCGATCCCTACCCCAACCGTCCGATATTCGAGGACTTTCAGGGGCTCAAGGATTGGACGAATAATGCGCATGATTGGGCTGCGCGCGGGATGTTGCTTTTTACGCCGACCGACGACATCGAGGTCCTCGTGAGCCTGCACGGCGGCCAGAACCTGAGCGATTCCTTCCATATGCAGATGATCCCTGCCACGGAAGCAGTCGTCGGGGCAGACTGTCCCTCAAGCGACCCCTGCTTGAGCCCGGAAGATATTGAAATACCTTTCCGGGAACCGACCTCGACAATTCTCGACAATTGGACTGAGGGCAGGGCGGGCGAGCCACTTGTAGAGGTGCCTGGGCTGCTCCAGAAGGGATCGAGTTCAGAAACCGGATTCAGGGGCGCCAACCCCTACCTCGGATTTTACGATCGCGACGGGAAGGAATTGCTCGATGTATGGGGCTTGGGTGTCAATGCCCGTTGGGATCTGCCGGCCTTTTCTCTCCACTCGGTGAGCGGTTATGAGGGCAATCAGCGTCTGGTAGAGGATGAGGGGGATGCGACACCTTTCCTGGCCACCGCAGCGGATTGGAGCGATACGGCGTGGCAAGTGAGCCAGGAGTTTCGAATTGAATCGGAAGGCGATGATTATCGTTGGCTCGCCGGGGCTTTCGCACTCTACGAGGATTTGGAGGCGGAGAACCGCTTCCCCGCGGCACTTAGCCGAAATTGGACCCAGACTTTCGATCAGTCGCTCGAAGGTTATTCGATTTTCGCAAGTGGCCATTACGACATCATCAATGACCGAAACTCACTTCCCTTTGTCGAGCAGCTGACGCTGAGTTCGAGCCTTGCCTGGAGGCGGGAGAGCAAGGAATTTCTGCTCGACAGCAAGGTCGAGGTCAATGGGATCGTCGCGGAAGTGATCGATTTGGATTGCCCGGCAGGGGCAGGCAAATGCCCGAAGACCGCAGTCTGGGAGGGGGTCACGGGAGACGTGATGCTTTCGTGGATGCCCCTCGCCCTCGACGAATATGAAATGACGCTGCATTTGAAGTACAGCCGCGGCATGAAAAATGGGCATTTCAATGCCGGGCTCACGACCAACCCGAAGCCGAACAACCCGGTCCAGCAGGAATTACGGCAGGCCCTGGATCCGGTGCTGCCCGAAAATATTCACGCAGTGGAATTTGGATTCGATTCCAGCTGGGCGGGGAAGGCCGTGATCTTATCCGCTGCCTTCTATCGCTACTGGTACGAGGATCTCCAGATCTTCGATCTCGTCAATGAGGAGGGCTCGCTTCCCACCCAATTGCTCCTCAATGCTCCGGCGAACGTCTATGGCATCGAAGCCGATCTCGAGATCAACCCCATGGACGAGCTGATATTGGGGTTCGGGTTCAACTGGCTGGACTCGACCTTCGGGAATTTCGTAGTCGGCAAGAGGCAGGCAGTGGGCGGAGCGCAAGGAGGTTCCCAGGGGCGCGAGAACCTGAAATTCGATTATTCGGGAAATGCGACAATTGCAGCCCCCGAGTTTACTTTGAACGGAAGCGTCGAATACAGCTACTACATTCCCGACTGGGGGAGCATAAGCCCTCGAATAGATTACTCGTATCAGAGCCAGGTCTTTCTGGATCCCCAGGGCCTCGAATTGATCTCGATGCCCGCTTATTGGTATATGGATTTGTACGTCTCCTATCTGACAGAGAATCAGGATATCGAGGTCGCGTTCTGGATCAGCAACGTGACGGATCAGCAGTATCTGGTGGATGTTTTCGACCTCTCCCGTCAATACGATCGGATCCTGCAGGCCTGGGGTGAACCGAGAATGTTCGGAATGACCGTCTCCATCGCCTATTAGCGCGAGGGATTCGAGTCGAAGAAGCCAGATCCGGCGGAGCTCGTTGAGTCGATCGAAAGATTCTCTTTCCACGGAGGGGCCATGTCTTCAGGGGATCGCGAACTCGGCATGGGTCGCAATATCTCGCGCCGGGATTTCGTCCAGGGTGCGGCCGCGATGGGGGCGCTGGCCTGCGCGCTACCCGACGGGGGTTCATTGCTCCCCGAGAGGGACTCCCCTCGTCGCCCCTACGCCCCCGCGGCCAGTGGCCTTCGGGGCAGTCAGCCCGGCTCCTTCGAAGTGGCGCATCGGGTCGCTTTTCAGGGGCGGTCCGATTGGCCGAGCGCCGAAGTCTCCGATGATCGGGAGTACGACCTCGTCGTGGTTGGGGCCGGAGTGAGCGGTCTGGCTGCGGCGCATTTTTTTCGGGCTCGCAATCCCGATGCGCGCGTTCTGATCCTGGACAACCACGATGATTTTGGCGGTCATGCCCGACGTAATGAATTCTCCTACGGCGGGCGCACCGTGATCGGCTACGGGGGGAGTGAGAGCATGGAGAGCCCCGGGCAGTACAGCCCCGTGGCCAAGGCCCTGCTGCGCGAACTCGCCGTGGATACATCCCGCTTCGAGACGGCCTACGACCGCGAATTCTTCCGCCGGCACGGACTCTCTACGGGGGTCTATTTCGATCGCGCCCATTATGGCGTCGATCGTCTGGTGCCCTTCGAGCTGGTCTGGCCCTCGGATATCTGGCCGGGGGAATCGGACTTCCTCTCCCCCGGCATCGATCGAGAAGAAGCCATTCGGCGCATGCCCATCCCGGAGTCCGCAAAACGCGAATTGCGGCATCTCTACCAACTGAGTGCATCGGGTTCAGAAGATCGCTCCAAGCTTCCGGGGCTGCTCGAGTTGAGCGAGATGAGCTACGCGGACTTTCTCTCCCGCCACCTCGGTGTGCGTAATCCCGAAGTCTGGAAACTACTGGAAAGTGCGATTGCGGGGAGTATGGCCCAGGGCCTCGAGGCCTGCCTGGCCATCGACGGCCTCCTCTACGGGGGGCTGCCGGGGCTTCCAAAGGCATTCCTGGCCGAATTGAATCGGAGTTGGTACGGAGAGGAAGTGGAGCCCTACATCTATCACTTCCCCGACGGCAATGCCTCGATCGCGCGGCTCCTGGTTCGCAAATTGATTCCCCAGGTTGCTCCGGGTGAGACGATGGAGGATGTGGTCACGGCGCATTTCGACTACGGGCGGCTGGACGACTCGGCATCCCCCGTGCGCTTGCGTCTCGAGAGTACTGTCATTCGCGTCGAGCATGAAGGTTCCCCCGCATCCGCGGATCGGGTGAGCATTGAATATGTGCGCGCAGGACGGGCCGAGCATATCCGGGCGAAGACCTGCGTGCTGGCCTGTTATAATCGGATGATTCCCCATCTCTGCGCGGAATTGCCCGCCTCCCAGCGGACGGCTCTCGGCACTCTCGTCAAGCTGCCCCTGGTCTACACCAACGTGCTATTGAGAAATTGGCAGCCCTGGCGCAAGGCCGGCCTCGCCGAGGCCTACTGCCCGGGCGCCTATCACCAGACAGTTCGCCTCGACTACCCGGTGAGCCTCGGCGAATATCGTTTTTCCGAGGGCCCCGATGAGCCCATCGTCGCCCGTCTCGAGCATGCTCCGATTCCATCCGGAGGTCAGCTCGAGCCCCGGGAGCAGTACCGTCTGGGCAGGCGGCATTTGCTCGCAACCGATTTCGAGTCCATCGAGCGCTCGCTGCGGACGGAGATGGCGGGCATGCTGGGCGAATTTGGTTTCGATCCATTCCGCGATATCGAGGCCATCACGGTGAACCGCTGGCCCCACGGCTATGCGTATAGCGCCGAAGGCGATCCCAGCTTCGAAGGGGATGTATATCCCTACGAGCACGCTCGCAGGAGTCTGGGGCGGATCGCGATCGCGAACTCGGATTCCGGGGGGAGAGCCTATATTGATGCGGCGATCGACGAGGCCCATCGCGCGGTGGGGGAGCTTCCGGTCTGAGTCGCTCCGGGGTGCCGAGGGGCGAATTGTTCTGCCGCCGAGTCCGTCGAATCGCGAACTGGCCGCTACGGGCCGCCGGATCGCTTTTCCCCCTCGCTCCCGGCGCTATTCGACCTCGTATCCGAGGGCGCGGAGTTGCTGCAGCTGGGCATCATCCAACTCGATCTGTGGGGCATCCCCCCACTCCGGCGCTTCCTCCTCCAGGTAGGCTTGGGCGAGGTCGATCATCTGCTTCCGGGTTTCGGGTTCCTCGACGCCAATCTTCCTGCTCTCCGTGCTATCGGAAGCGTAGGCGTAGAGTTCCGCGTGCCGGGCTCCCCGGGCCGCGGAGCGATAGACGAGCCGATAGGGGCCGTCGGTAACGGCCACCATCGGCTGTGGTTCGACTTCCTTGCGCCCCCAGGACTGGTCGATGTGTGCGAAGCGAGGTTCTGCCTCGAGGGGTGCGCCACTGATCGTCGCCTCGATTTCGGGCATGAGGGAGCGGCCGTTTGCACCCTCGATGGGGGGCAGGTCGAGGAGGTCGAGAAGAGTCGGCCAGATGTCGACATTTTCGCTCACGAAGTCCACCACCAGTGCTTCTTCGAGTCGGAAGGGGAAACTGATGATGAGGGGAGTCGTGACCACCTCGCTGTAGACATCGCGCGCGTGGCCCTCGCGCCCGTGTTCGCCGAAGGCCTCTCCGTGATCCGCGGCCAATACGATCAGGGTCTTCTCGCGCAGGCCCCGTCGGTCCAGATCAGCGACCAGGCTTCCCACGAGGCGATCCACCCAGCGGATGGAGTTGTCGTAGATATCGGAATACGTCGTGCCAAAGAGGGCCGAATCCTCGTCGTAGACGTATTGGTGCACGTCCATCAGGTGCAGGTAGAGGAAGAAACGCTCCTCGCCATGGGTACGGATGAATTCGCCCGCCGATCGAATGATGTCCTGATCGGTTCCCTGCACTCCGGTGGTGGGCTTTTCGCGCCGAACCGAGGGCGGCACCCGCGCGGGCCTCGGGCTGTGATAGACCTTGAAGCCCTGTGAAAATCCAAAGCTCGGACCCACCCAGGCATTTCGCCACAGCGCGTACGTGTTGTAGCCAGCATCCGTGAGTATTTCGGCGGGCATCCGGGCTTCCGGAGAGATTGCGTCCTGGGAGCGCGTCACCCCGGTACGAATCGGGTAGTGGGCCGTCCAGAGCGATGCCATCGAGCACTTGGTCCAAGATGACTGGGACATATGACGCGCAAAGAGCAGACCGTCGGCGGCCAGGGCGTCGATTGAGGGGCTGGTTTCCCTCGCGTATCCATAGGCGCTGAGGCGGTCGGCTCGCAGAGTGTCGATCAGGATGAAGAGGATGTTGAGATCCTCGATCTCGGCGAGTTTCCTGATCTGCTCCGGAGGGGCCGCTGGGCGCGAATTTCTCTCCACGCGGAACTGGGACGCAAGAAAAGCCAGCGCCATCAGCAGCAGGGCCACGGTATAGAAAGAACGTGAGGCGATCCAACGCTTCCACATGCCGTGAGACTACCCTAGGGCCCAATACAATGCGGCCCCCGGAATTTGGATTTCCGGGGGCCGCCCGTAATTTTCGATCCCGACCCGGAGTTCAATCCCGGATCGGCGGAGCTATCAGGCTCCGCGGTTATTTCGATAGACCAGGCCGAGGAGTGAAACCCCAGCCACGAACAACATCGCGCTCGAAGGCTCGGGCGCGAAGGTGAGTGTCAGCACGCCAATTGAGCCGGTCTCGTAGTCGAGCCCGGCGCCCGGGGTTTGCCAATGGGTGAGCATCGGGCTGACCATCTGGATGTTTCCGGCCCCGCCCGCGGTCCGGTTGTCATAGCCGGCCCGCGCCATCTTCGTATAGAAGGGCCCCCGCGTAGCGTGGGCGGTCGCGGTGCCTGTCGTCCAGGGAAAGGCCGAGGCGGCCATGTAGACCGTATTCTGCACCATAAGAACATTATGCCTGTTGGTTCCTGTATCGGTCGTCGTCAGGACGTTGACCGCACCGCTGGGGGTTACTGTGCCTGCACCCATCCAGTCGACCAGCCAATTGTCTGTTCCGACCGAGAGGCCACCGGATATCGAATAGGCGAAATGGCTCTGGAACTTGCCCAGCAGGTTCATGGTGCCGCCGAATTTATTTGCGCCCGCCTGGGTTACCAAGGTGCCCGCAGCCGTACCTCCAACGGTCGCATTGAAGGTTTTGTTGCCCGGACCGCCACCCGCGAAGAAATTACCCGCAGCGTTCTTGAGATCCGCGTAGGTATAGCTGTAGATGTAGGGCGGGTAGTAGGAAAAGGATCCGCCGGGCACGCCGTTCACGGGCTTCTTCACGAAGTCAGTACTGGTGAACTGCGTGGGGAAGCTGCCCAAATTTACCGAGAGGCGGCTCGCGGGGAGGGAAAAGTCCGGGTTGGCGCCTGCTCCCGCAGTGATCGACACGATGCCAGTGCCTAGGAGGGGTGAGCCATCGTGGGCGCTCTGGTAGGAGGAAGTCGCAAAGCACTGGTAGTAGCTGATGTAGGGGGCGGAAGCACTGGCTACGGTTCTGCTTCCGTGAGCCCAGTTGCAATCCTGGCCGAAGGGCACGCCGAGGTAGTTGTAGGAGTAGAACGGTGCGCCGGGGGATGAGTACGTTCCCGTAATCGTATCGTTGCCGAAAGACGGAATCGTGAGTTTCCCGAGCACGTACATCGGAGTCGCCGCCTGAGCGCTGGTCGAGACACCCACGACCAAGGCCAACAATGCGAAGGCCGACAGGACGCGCCGAAGGTTGCCAATTGAATCAAATAACATCTGAGTTCCTTTCATCATTGGACTCATCGTCGGACGGGTTTTCGCCGCCGCCAGGTCCAACGAGCCCCCTGAGCAATAGAATTTCCTCGCTCCAGGCCATCTTTTCCAAGCCATAGACATCATGGGTTTCTTGGGCTCTTGAAGTCAAGTAAAAACTCTTCCCAATTTTATTATTTCCCTTTAGTTGTCAGGTTCTTAGGGGTGTCTGACGCCGTTCGATCCTGCCGGTGTTAAGCACTCTGCGTTCTTGTGGCGGCAAAACTCGCTTCGGCCTGCCCCCTACCAGGGGATCCGAGGGCTGTAGTCGCTCTAGCGGGCTTTCGGGTCGATGTGATTCGCCGCTCAGGACTTAACACGAGGGGCCCGTGCCGCACCCTGGAGGCCACGAAATTGACACCCCGAGGGGGCCCCGTGGGATATCTTGTCGGGATCCCGGCTGATCTCGGTCCGGACGCCGCCCCGCCAGTGGGCCGATCGAGTCCGCCGACGCACGATTTGCCGCCGAGCCGACGAGCTATAGGCTCGGTGGACTGCAGGCGCTCACGATCTCGCACTCTTCGGATCCGACGTTGCGAAAGCGGTGCGGGCGCGAACTGTCAAAGTAGTAGGCGTCGCCCGGCCCCAGCGAAAATGCTTCACCGTCCAACGTCAACTCGCAATGCCCTCGTACCACCACACCCCCCTCCTGGCCACGATGGTGAAGCGCGACCTTGCCGGTAGTAGCGCCGGGTGCGTAGAACTCGTGGAGGATCTGGATATTCTTTTCCGACAGGTCGCGGCCCACCTGCCTGAACGAGATCTTGCCTCTGGCGATGTCCACGAGGTCGCCGGAGCGGAAGACCGAGGGGTCCGGTCTGGGCTTTTCATCGGCGAAGAAGGATGAGAGGTCCGTCGGGACACCGTCAAGAATCTTCTTGAGCACGGCGATCGACGGATTGAGTTTATCCGATTCGATCAAGGAAATAGTCGCATTGCTGATGCCACTTCGCCTGGCGAGCGCTCGCTGGGACAATCCATTCTCTTGTCTCACGGCGCGGAGACGGGGGCCTAATTCGGCGGACATATCGAGGGCCTATACCTTGGAATTCCGTACCTCGGGATATGGAACCGATCCGCGGGAACGGGCTGTTGAATCGTTTAGAATTCTCAGCACACCAGAAGTGTAGAATACCGTAATTTCAATAAGTTATACCACCCTCGACCAGCGCCTGTTGATAAACGTGAACAGGGAGAAATCAGGGCTCGGGGCAGCGGAATTTGAAGCCAATCGGGGGGTCGTCCAGGCGCCGAATCCGAGGCACGGATGCACCCGGCGTCCGCCTCCACGCCGCGAATGACGGGCATGGCCTTTGCGTTCGCGCCCCATGGCTGGCGCTATCCCTTCGCTTCGACCTCGGACGCCAAGTCCGCGGGGCGATCGGCCGATGGGCTTCGCGCGGGATGAAAAACCCTTCGTCTACCTCGACGAGAAGCGACGATTCGGCTGGGCCGGTGGCCACGGGCCCGGGGGCGTCGCCCCCTCGTGAATGGCGGGCGAAACCTTCGCCGATCTGGTGCTCGGTATGGATACACCCCGCGTCGAGTAACCGTGGGTCGTGGGTGCGTTGCCGCCCGCCTGGGAGCCGGGGCCGTACTCGAGAGAAGAGGCCGTCGCCCTCTCGGCGTCGCTTGAGATGGAGCCGATGGGCCGTAGAACTTCCTCCGGCTGTCGCTAAAGCGGTGGCCTACTCGAGGAAATCCGTGATATGCGGATTCACCTTCTTGGGAGCCATCAGGGGGGCAAAGTGATCCTCTCCCTCGATGATGACGAGTTTCGCATTGGGGATGCTCTTCGCCATTTCCTCCGTATGAGAGTGAGGGACCAGATCAAATTCCCCTGCCATGATCAGGGTGGGAGCGGCTATTTCGGCCAGATCATCGGCTCTAAGAGTGGGATGTGTCTGCCACATCGTCTTCATTTTTCCGACAAAGATCGGCCATTGATCGGGATCAGGGGAAACTCGCTTGTAGAATGAGCGAAAAAAATCCAGGTTCGGATTATCAGGCGTCAGTTCCTGGAGCAAGTTTTCGTCCACTCCATCGGTACTGAAGTTGGAACCGTAGGTCACGAGGCGCTTCACTCGATCCGGGTGGCGAATCGCCATGTCCATGCCGACGTTTCCACCGCCACTCCAGCCAAAAATACTCACTTTTTCAATATTGAGAGTATCCAATAAGGCAACCATATCATCGGCCATCAGGGAATAGGAGAGGGCCATATTCTTGACATCGGTGGAACGTCCGTGAGCCCTGCTCTCAGGCGCAATGACGAAGTGAGATCTGGATAAGGCGCGAATCTGATGGTGCATTGTTTCGACGTACGCAAAGTCACCGTGCAAAATCAGGATAGGATCGCCTATGCGGTCGGCACTATAGGTCTCGTAGTAGAGATTGATGCCATTGATTTCAACACGACTCGGTGATCCGCCATTGCCCAATAACGACCTCTTTGCCGAGAAACCGATCAATCCGCCGCTCGAGCGATCGAGATAGAGGAAAGCCCCCATAGCGAGCAGGGCAAGACCGATGGCTCCAATCCGAAACCACTTCACTTTCGACCTCATCTTTCGATCTCGTCTTCGATCTCACCTTCCGATCTCGTCTTCGACCTCATCCTTCCGACCTCATCCTTCGACCTCACCTTTCGATCTCACCCTTCCGACCTCATCCTTCGACCTCGCGGGGATAGAAGATTCACGGGCCGAGTGGTTGGTGGAT
>CAYTAT010000081.1:0-11701 GCA_964435795.1 uncultured Spirochaetaceae bacterium | reverse complement strand
TCGGGCATATGACGACGTCGAATGATTGTGACCTCTGCCACGTGACGTCGAATTGGACGACGGTGAGTTTTGACCATTCAGGCGTGACGGCGAGCTGCCAGAGCTGCCATGAGAAGAATGTCGGGCATGTGCTGACCTCGAATGATTGTGAACTCTGCCACAATACGATCACCTGGCTGGGTGCCACATTCGACCACTCGACGGTCACGACTTCGTGTTCGAGTTGTCATGGCGGAGATCTTCCCCTGGGCCACTTCGTCAGCGCCGATGATTGCTCGGAATGCCACGGGACGGCCCGCTGGTCACCGAGCACCTTCAGCCACTCGACCCCCAACTACCCGGGGACACACTCTGGCAATCTGGATTGCACGGCTTGTCATCCCTCGAATAACGAGACGGTCGTCTGGGATCGGGCCGACTTGAGTCCCGATTGCGGGGGCTGTCATGCATCGGATTGGCCCGGAAAGCATAAGGGTCGCAGTCTGAGCGAACTTCGCGATTGCGCGTCGGCCTGCCATATCGATGGTCCCGGTGTGGAGCATCGAGTGGGGGATCGCAAGTGGAATTGAGGATTCGGCGCGGCCTATTTTGAATCCGCGAAGCCCAGGCGGGGGGGGCGACTCCTGGGGGCGGGCGGCAGGTCGCCCTCGGGCCGCGGCCAGAGAATCGGCGAGACCTCACCCTGAATCTTTTCGTCCACCGCGATGCCCTGGCGGTCCAGGGTCGCGTGGGGAATCGCGGAGCGACGCACGCAGCCATCCGTGAAATAGATGATGCAGAAGACGCGGCGTGTCTCTTGGCTGACGTTCGCATCCGCGAGATGCACGGATAGGGAGTGGTGGAAGACTACCGAGCCCGGTTTTGCCTCGACCCATACCCTTTCCATATCGGCGATTGCGGGATCCTTGAGAATCTCGTAGGGCTCCTGGAAGAAGTGGGAGATGTCGACGAAGCGTTCGAGTCCGATCCGATGCGAGCCCGGCACATAAGCCATCGCCCCCTGGCCGCGCCGTGAACCGTCGAAGGGAATCCAGGCCGTCACCTGATCCGCGGGTTTGATGGGCCAAAAGGGGCGGTCCTGATGGGCCTCGGTCTCGCGCCCCCCCGCTTCCTTGTAGAGGGCCTGATCGTGCCAGATGCGGACAGCGTCTGCCCCAAGGAGAAGCGCGGCCATTTCTCCCAGGCGCGGGTGGAAGGTGAGGTGCCGCACGTCGAGGGAATCTTCCCAGAGGTTCATGCATTGGATGAAGCATTGCTCGTAGAGGCTCTTCTCTGCGAGGGGGCGGGTATCCGAAGAGGAGCGGGCGGCTACCGCGGCATCGACCGATGCCCCGAAATGCGCGAATTCTTCGGGATCGAAGGCATCCTCGACCACGAGAAAGCCATCTCGCTGGAAGGTCTCGATTTGCTCCGCGTTCAGGATCGCCTCGGCCATATTCCCCGTTTCGGGTCTCGTTTGGATCCGGCGAACTCTACCCGGAGCCGGGAGCGTCGCCAACCCCGGCGGCGCGGTCGACCCAGATCGGCGAGGACCAGGCCCGTTCTTCGATATCGCTCAGGCAGTCATCCTGCAGGTCGGTCTCGTCGCCGCCCCCGCGGCAGGGGTCGATGGAGATGCAATTTCCCTGCGCGTCGTATTCGCAGCGGAAGTTGCCTCCGTTGACGGCTGGGCTGGCTTCCTGGATGGCCCGGACGTAGTAGATCGCGTCGCGGCCGCTCTCCACGAAGGCGGCATCTTCGAATTCGATCGAACAACCCGCTTCGTCGGGTGCGCATATAAAGCTGAGCCAGGGATCTTCGATGCGCCCCGCGATGGGCTCCCCATCGCTTGCCTGGGGGCGCACGCGAATCACCTCGATGCGGCCGATTCGCTTGCGGGAATCCGAGGGGTGGTGGCATTCGTCACGGCAGAGATCGTGGAGTCGCTCGTGGCCCAATGCGGCCAGCGAGGATTGCGGGCATCCGGGTCGCTGCCTGCGGGCTCCCACGGCCCGAACACGAAAGCGGGGCGCAGTCGAGAGCGCAACCTGCGAACCCATGGGGAGCGTGTGCCGAGGCTTGCCCGGTGGATTGAGGAGGTCGAAGAAGAGCAGGATGCGGTCTCCGCTCGTGCCGTAGACCTCGCGGCGCGTGAGGGCGCGCCAGATCGAATCGCGCCCGCGCCCCTCGGCGTGCACTGCCACCAGGCCCCCGGTGGTGAGATAGGAAGACATCCTTTCCACGTCGCGGCTTGCGAAGGGCAACTCCGGTTGTTCGTCGAGGGCAGAGGAATAGGGTTCCTTCTTCCCGCGATTGCCGAGCAGGTCGGGAGCATCCTTCCCGGCCCCTTTGCTCTCGGTCATTTCGCTGCGGTTGATTTCCTTATAGCCCGTCCCGGGTCGGGCGGTATGGTTGTCACTCGAGGCGATGAAACCCATTCGCGTGGCCCGCGGAGAGGCGTCGGAGAAATTTTTTCGCGCCAGCATATATTGCGCGGACATCCGCGGGCGGTAGTCGAAGGCGGGAAGGAAGCAGTCCCGGCATTGTCCGGAGTCGAGCCAATCTTCGATGGAGGTTCCGAGCACGGTGCGGAAACCCGCCTTTCCGCCGTCCATATGGTTTTCCCGCGCCACCCGGGCCCGCTCTTCACACTCCGCGTCCGGGGTGCCCGTCGCCAGGCAGCGTTCGCGGATGATTTCGCCGGCTCGCCAGCAGTTGGGAAGGAAGCCGGATGGGCCCCTTTGTGGGGGTGGGCAGGATCTCCCGCCATCGGCGTCGAGGGCGATCGCCGCGAAGTCCCGGTATTCCTCGGAGTTCCCGTGCCCCGAATAGATTTCCAGCAGGATCTGTCGCGCCGGATCATCGTTCGCCCCACCGATCTGGGGATCCCAGCTGCTGCCCGGAGGCGCCGTATTTCCCCATGCCGTCCCGTGCGGAATCACGATGGCCTCGACCTCCCAATCGTCGAGTTTTGCGAAGAGTTCAGCCGGCGTTCGCGTCGTCTCCTCGCAGGACGCGGGCAGATCGCGCACGGCTACGTTCTCGGGGCAGGAGGGGACGTCGGCATTCTCCGCCAGGAAGCGCGTGAAATCCAATGTTCTTCGATCTTGCATCAGCAGCGCCAATGCCGCGCGCCCGAGGGCGGGGAGGGTCACGATGTCGCCGTCGGGATGTCGGGCCCCGATCGGTCGCGCGGGAATGGTGTCCGCAGCGAGTTCCTTCAGGACGATGTTCTTATGCCCCCAATGGTTCTCCGGCGCCGATCCGTCCTGGGTCCATTCCCAGCCCAGGAAGGCCGTGACATCGGGATCCTCGGCATCGGAGATGGCATCGCATTGGCGGATGCTGGCGACGGTTTCCCGCCAATGCTCGGGGGTGAGCGACTCCGCGTGGTCGTTGATCGACCAGAAATCCAGGGCCGCGCAATGGCGTGCGAAATCGCAGGCGTCGGCGGGTGGATGGGCGCCTTCCCCCGAGACCAGGGGCAGGCTCATCACGAAAGCGTCGGAGGAGAAGGTCGTATGGACATGAAGGTCGCCGAAGAGAATCTGCTTGGGGCTGCCACCGATTCCCGCGATGGCCTCGGCGCGCGATTTCTCCCGGGCCCGGACGGAAGCCGGGGAGAGAGGCACCTCCGTCACGCTGCCGGGGCCCTCGTGCCGACCGAAACTTCCGCGACCCAGGGCATAGAGGGCGAGCGCGAGGAATCCGAGCAGCGCCAGGCCACAGAGAAGAAGCGGACGATATCTCCTGCTCCGAGTCGGGTCGGGATCAGGCATGCTCTTCGCGGACTTCCCCGCTCGCCAAGGCGTCGAGCTTCAGCACCCGGGTCCGGGGCAGGGGTACTTCTGCTTCCGCGCCCACCCAGCGCAGGGCCAGTGTGCCACGCTCGTGTCCGGCCGGATCGAGCCAATTCGGAAGTCCCGGGTCGCTGCGGGCGACGATCGCACGCACGCGGCCATCTTCCCGGGCGATGGCGGTGGCCTGGTTGATGTGAGTGGTGTGGTGCATGAAGTCCAGGGACTCCAGCCAATGGTTTCCGATCTGGAGATTCCAATAATCGCATTCGGGGGGTTCGAGATCGATCACGAAGGCTTCGTCCCGGGCGAGTTCCCAGTAGCCGTAGAGGTATTGCGTATTCGGATCGCCCTGGGCGAAGGCGGCGAGCTTTGGATCGATGGGGCGGATCTCGTGTTCATGGGCCATGAAACTCCGTGTCCAGCCCAGGAATTGCGCGACCACGCCGCCGATCATGAGTGCGGCTCGATCCAGCCCGCGCTCGAGGGCTTCCGGCGAGAGGGGAGCGGGTGCCTCGCCCGCGTCGACCCGGATCAACTCCAATTCCGCGGGCGTCTCGCTGGCCCGGTGCAGCAGGGTCTGCCGGATCGAGAGGGAATTCGTCTTTTCGGTCATCGCCAGCCAGTTCCCGGGGCGCTCCTCCCGACTGATCGCGATCTCGAAGCGGCCGGTGGCATCGACTTCGAGTTCTTCGAGGGTCAGGTAGGCATCCCGGATCAGACCCCGGGGCGTTCCCAGGGCCCCTGAAAAGGTGCCGAATCCGATTGTCGCCGCGTCGCGGACTCTTCCCATCAGGCGATATTCGAAAGCATCGGAGAGGCGTGCTCCCGCGTAGGCGTAGTCGGGGTTGTCCAGGCCGATCTTTGGAGTGACGCTGCTCAGTATCGCCTGGGCGGGATCGGATTCCTCGAGGGCCGAGCGCAGGAAATGCTGGGTGAGTCGCCCGAGATAACGCAGGCCCTCGGCGCGATCGAAGGCGGATTCGGGACTCGCTTCCACGATCTTTGTTCCGGCCTGCTTCAGCCGGTCGCAGAAGTCGGACCAGACCTTGCCGTCGACGACGCGTTCGCATGCATTCTCTTTGGACATCGCAAGTCTCCAGGGGGCTCGAGGTGGCTCGTTTCCGATCAGGCTTCGGGCGGGATTTCGAAGGCCTCGACATATTCCCGAAATTCCGTGCGGATGCGCTCCGGGTCGAGTCCGAATTCTCCCGCACCGTAGTGATGCTCGCCGGATGGGTTCTCGCGCTGCCAAGCGGCCAACTCGCTGCGAATTTCGGACGCAAGCGGGCTGCCCATTCTCGCGTAGATGCCCTCGACGCTCGCGAGCGGGTCGCGCTGGAAATCCGTGAAGTGAAGATCGATGAATCGATCCGGATGCCGAGCCCGAGCGGCCATGAATCGCTCCATTCCCCGGCTCCAGAGGGCGATCTGCTCAGAGCCCAGCGCCCGCAGGTCGGGGGCTTTTTCGTTGGCGACGCGGGCGGTCGCGTTCAGGCTGCAGACCGAGGGGATCGAGCGGGCCGGATCGCGATGGGTCATCACGATCAAGGCTTCTGGGGCGGCCTCGAGAAGTGCTTCGGGGGAGAAGAGGTGGCTGGGATCCTTGAGGATCCAGCGCTTTTCGGGCTCCCGGGAGCCGATCAAGTGCAGATTTCTGGCCCAGCGCTCATAGGCACCGGCCATATCGCAGTCCGCCCACCAGGCGGAGTAGCTCGGGATGTGGGCCACGCATTCGAAGGTGACGCTGGCAAAGCTCTGGCGCATCAGATTCCAGCATTCGTCGGGTGCATCGGCGGCCATGCTGTGGATCTTCGCCATCTCGGGCGCCGCCGCAAAGAGCTCTTTGACCCCGAGTTCGCAGCGCCGATAGTCCGCATCCGAATTCCATTCGGCGGCGGCGGGCCGCGGCTTTGGAGATTGCCCGAGCCAGAGCTCCAGGCCCTGATGCCTCGGGTCGCTGCAGAGCATGCGGTGGAGGGCCGTGGTGCCCGTGCGGGGCAGACCCACGATGAGGAGAGGAGCCAGCGGAAAGTCTCGAGTCTGGGCGTCGGGCTCCCGGGCCCAACTCGCCTCGGATGAAAGTCGACCGCAGAGGGCGGTGACCACGATTCCCGCGAGGCTCTGCCGGCCGATGGGCGAGAGCTCCGCCTCTTCATCGAGGCTTTGAAGCAGGATCCGCAGGGCGTCGAGATAATCGGGGTCGCCGAAATCCTCTTTTCCCCCCATGATGGCGCTGGCCGCTCGATGGAACCTCTCGCTGGACTCGGCGAAGGGTTGGCCGTCGGGAAGCAAGGGACCGACGGGTTTCTGGGATTCCCCGGGACTCTCCTTCTGCAATTGATCCGTTCTCCCATCCTCTTGCCGCGACCCGAAAAAGGCCCCTTCGTCATCATCCTCCATCTCTCCCCGGGTCTCAACTCTCGATTCTCGGGTTTTCGACTCCCGACTCCCGACTCCCCGGGTTGCCGGGCTGGGGCAAAAAATAATGCCCCAGCCCGCAGAACTCCGATTAGCCGGTGGAAGTTTAATTCGGAGTTCGTACGGACTGGGGCTGCGGATGGTGAGGCTCTGGCTGGATGCGACCGACACCGGATCCCACCGACAGGTCTATTTCAAATAATCTCCTCTCGATTTAGACCTGTCTCTCTTTCTGGTCTCTATTGGAAGACCGCATGGGCGTCTGTGCCGGTGCCCACTACCAGAGCGTTCTTATTCGTGAGGCCGAGTTTTACGATATCCGAGGAACCGATGCCCGTGGACAGCAAGAAGTCGGTCCAGATGCCACAACCTGCACAGCTGAGTTTGCCTTCGACGGCGTGTAGGGCAGATTGGCCGTCACCCACGTAGATGATGTTGTTCGGGTCGACGACGGGTGCATCGAAGCCGCTCGCGGTCATGGGATAGTTCCAGGCCTCGACACCGCTGGTGATGTCGACCCCGTAGAGGAATTTGTCGGTGCTGGCGAAGGTGGCGTGGTAGATGCTCACCGGCTCATGGGTGGGGTCGTCATTCGGATCGATGATGGGCCCGTTATCGCTGCCGCCGTCCACGATGCCGCCGTTACCACCACCGGGATTGTCGGTGCCCGGATTATCGGTGGAGATTCCGAACCTGGCCTGATCAAAGAGGATGGCCACGCTGCCCTCGATCGCATGTTCGGCCGGAGTGGTGTTGGAGGGGGTCATCAGCCAGGCGACCGACTGCAGCTGCAGATCGATGGCGCGCAGCCTGCCGGAGTTCGGAGCAAATGTTCCCGCGGCGTTGCCCGCGATCGGCAGCAGCGCCACCGGCGCCATGGCTCCTCGCTCGGCGACCGTGACACCGGCGTAGTAGTTATCGACGCCGAGGACGCCAACGCCCGAGGTATCGCTCCAGATGACGACAGAGAGCGTATGGTCGAGGACATAGAAGCGGCCGTCGGTGGTGGCGACCAGAACTTCTTCCTCGTCGTATTGGCGGGTTGCGTCGTAGAGCGCGATGGCACCCTTGACCTCGTGTCCGAGGGAGTAGGCTCCGAGCAGGGTCAGGGTTCCACCGCTATACGAATAGCGATATACCGTGCCCCTCAGGTCGCAGATGTAGAGGGTGTGGTCCTTGGCCCGTTTGGGAGAGCTTTCCGCGGGGCCAGTGGCCACGTCGGAATCCATCAGGGTCAGCGTGTAGGGCAGGGTCGTCTTGTCGACGCGAATGGCGTGGAAGTCTCCGGTGCCGCCGGTGGCTCCGGTGAAGATCGTCGAGTAGCGGCCCCTATAATTCGAGGCCACGTAGGGGACCGCCCGGGGACCCGCGACGCCGAGATCGTAGAAGCCCCTCCAGTTGCCCGCGTGGTCATAGACCTGGAGTTCGGAATCGTAGGAACTGACGTAGTAGTCGCCCTGGCGATCGACGAGGACGCCGACTTCGAGACCGAAGTTCGCACTGGCACCGCCGGGCAGGAGAGTGGCCACGGCCGTAATGCCGAGTTCGGGTCCGGGGGAGAGGCTGTTGTGTGTGTTCTGGGGGCTATTGCCGAATTCCGCCCAATTGCCACAACCGATACTGCCCAGGCTCATGATCAGCGCCAGGGGCAGGAAGATCGACGAAAGGAATCGTCGAGCGGGAAGGTTTGAATTCTTTTGCGAAGAGTTGTTTCGGGTCGAGTGATAGGTCGTCATTTTTTCTTCTCCAGGATTTGGCTGAGCCGCATTCGGGCTCGGGATTTGAGTTTTTGTCATCCGCATAGAGAAGAGGTCGTGAAGAGCGACGGAATAGGATCGGAGAGAGAGCAATAACGGCAGAAAATCTCTGAAGAGGCGCGGGTGCCCCTTGGGGACGGCAAGGAAAGCCTTTTAATGACAAGCGCTTGAGGGAATTTGCGTTCAGTCGGCGCCGAATTCTTCGTCGAGCGCGTAGCGGGCTTCGAGCCCGAGGAGTTCGCCGAAGTCGTCGAAATCCAGCAGCGCATCCTCGAGGCCGGCAGAGCTTCCATTCTCGAGCAGGTGCTCGTAGGCGCCCTGGATGGCCTTGGCGGCTGCGTAGAGTCCGGTCAGGACGAAGCCCACGCTGATGAAGCCCAATTCGTGGGCTCGCTCGAGGGGTAGGATCGGTGTCTGGCCACCCTCGATGTTGTTGACCGTCTTGAGGCCCGGAATTTCGCGCGTGATTCGCTGCATCTCGGCCTCGGATTGCGGTGCCTCGACGAAGATCACGCTGGCTCCGGCCTCGCGGTAGGCGTTTCCCCTGCGAATGGCCTCGTCGAGACCCAGGGGGCCACGGGCATCCGTGCGGGCCGTGATGATGAACGACGGCTTCAGGCGATCGCGCACCGACACCGCCGCCCGGATCTTCGCCACGTGCTCGGCCAGGGGGATTACGCTTTTGCCCCGCATATGGCCGCAGCGCTTCGGCCAGGTCTGATCCTCCAGGATGATCCCCGCGGCACCGATTGCGATCAGCGATTCGACCATGTGGATCACGTTGAGGGGGCCGCCGAAGCCGGTATCGCCATCGACGATCACGCGAATCGAGACGGCCCGGCAGACGCGCCTCGCCACGTCGAGGATTTCGGATTGGGTGAGAATTCCAAAATCGGGTTCACCGAGATAACTGGCGCTGACCGCGTAGCCGCTCAGAACCACAGTGTGGAAGCCGGCCCGCTCGGCGAGTTTTGCGCTGAGCACGTCCCAGACCCCCGCGGAGATCAGCACCTTGGAGGCTTCGATCAAGGGATGCTTCTTCGTCATAGGGCTACCTCTATGGGGCCTCTGAAGGACTTGTCGCCTCTCGCCGCAGGAAACGTCTGCGGGTCTCCCAGGGGATCAGTCGATCAACTCCACGCCGTCGCCCGCGGTGATCGTTCCCATCTCCTCGACCTCGGCGTAGACGCCGAGGTTTCCGCCGTTTTCCCGCACCAGGGCGCGCATGATGCCCGGATCTTTTGGCAGGTCCCCGTGGCCGTGGGTGACCATCACGCAGCGTGGGCTCGCCACCGAGATACGGAGCAGCGCCCCCCCGATTCGCAGCCGGCGTTTCTGCCAGGCCAGTTCCGGAAATTCCTCATCGGGCGCTGTTTCGGCGACCAGCAGATTCGGCCGGAAACGGCGAACGTCGAATTGAGAATCGGGGGCCCGGCTCGCCATGGTCGCGAGGGAGGCCCGGCTGAGGAGAGTGAGGGGGAAGGCGTCGAAGTAGCTGCCCGGAGGAGACTCGAATTCCATCAATTCGGGGGGGAATGTCGAGAGGTCGGGCAGGGGTTCGTCGGGGAGGCGACCGAAGATGGACCGCAATTCCTGCTCGATGTCCTGGTGGGTGGGAGCTCCACGGCGATAGTGGTCCAGGGCATCGGCGGGTAGCAGGGGCCAGAGGGAGAGGCGGCACCCCAGGGCTTGCGACAGCCTTTCGCCGATGTCGGGGTCGCTGGTGGAGGCCTTGGAAGCGTCTGGGAAACGGATTTCTGCGGGACTCGACCCCTCGCGGGCCGGGGCCTTGGCAAAGCGTGCGGAGAAATTCATCAGTCCGGGAATCTTCTTTGCTCCGCGAATGCCGCCGCGTTCTTCGTCGCGCACCGCCCAACTCCGATCCCCGGGCAGTCCGCCCCCAGCGAGGTCTACGTTCGCCAATGACTCGCCCGCCATGCTCTTCACGGGGTAACGCCAGATGGCTTCGAGGGTGCCGACTCTCATGGGGGTCTCCGCTCTTTATCGGTGGGTCATGATGGGTGGGTCATGGGTGGGTCATGGGTGGGTTATGGGTTGGCCGCTGGCCGACTCCGACTCCGACTCCGAAGCCGGTGCGGGAGCGATGCGATTCTAGCCCCGACTGCGAGCGGCGAACCGGGTGCCGAGCATTCTCGAGCCCCGAGTCGGGAGGCCCGGAGCGGCACGAAATGGGTCCAAAAGACTTCGCGGCCAAAGACACACGACCAATCGATCGACAATTGTGCGAGTGAGTGAGGCAAAGTATCTACGCCACGCGTTTTCTGTTCGGCGACGGGCTCTTGGGATCCGCAAATCTCCGGGCTCGCGCATCAGAATTCCGAAACGATTATTAGTTACATTGCTGTAATTTACAAATAATCTATATGCATTAAGCCGATGTCATGAGAGGTTGTTCCTAAGTTTGACGGAATCCCAAACGGAGGTTGTCGATGCCCTGCCGCAGTTTTGCCCCGGTCGATACTCTGAAAGCCTTTGCTTCCCGGTTGCTCTTCTTCGTCTCCTACTTCTCATTGTTGCTGACCTTCTGGCTGGCCCCGCCGATCCTCGCCGATCACCCCTCGCCCCTGCCCGACGTCATCACGACCCCGAATATCGGCTACACGGTGAACTACACGGATAACAATCCCTACAACCCCGACACGAATCTCGACGGGATCTGCGATGTCAATGGGGTCGGAGCCGTGCCCGCCGGTTCCGACGCGAATTATATTCCGGCCGGACAGGCGACGAACTTTGCCAATGCCCTGGACAACAGCAACGCCAACGCCCTGGGCAATCCGAATGGGAACCACGCCGGCTTCGTGAATCTGGGCTTTCTGGCGCCGTCTTTCACCGGTGGATCCAGCCCCACGAGCATATTTGATTGCGCGCTTCACGAGGGTTGCGATACCGGTGCCGCCTGGGGAAATCGAATCGACATTCCCGCGGCATCCTATATCTGCGCCAGCGAGCCCTGTATTCGACTCGTCTTGGGACATGAACTCTTTCACCATACGCAATTCGCCTACATCACGTTCGGGAACTGGCAGAGTTGGGGAGCGACCCCGGTCGAGGGTATGGCCCGCATGATGCAGGATAAGATCTATTCGGATCTGGATGCGGATGCGGGATGCATTACGTACCTGGGAGAAATCCAGGACTGGATGAACAGTCCCGATCGCGATCTCTGGGCGTCGGGATACGACTCCGCTCTCTGGTGGGGCTACCTGGCCGAGCAATTCGGAACGCCATCGGCCGAACCCAATTATGGAGTGGATTTCATCCGCACCTTCTGGGAGCGTGCCCAGGCCAATAATGCGAACCCAAACACGCCGGAGACCACCCGGGAGACGATTGGACTCTTCGACAATACAGCGGTGATGGAAGATGCCTATCTCGATTTCGGGATCGCAAATGTGGCGCGGGAATTCGACGTGAGCGCACTCCCCGATGCCATCAAATACCGCTACCAGGACGAGAATGACGGCAACGGCTCCGTGTACCAGAATGTTGCCCGGAATTGGAGCGGCACGGTCTTCCCGAATAGGACGGATGCCAATGAAACGGTTTCGCGCTGGGGCGCTCGTTATTACGACGCCCAGCTCAACGACTGCACGGGGATCGTCGGCTTCAAGTCGGATACCCTCGATGGCAATATTGCGGGCTACGGCCTGCTGGCGATTCGCGATCGCAGCGCGAGCGGCGGTTCGACCGCCGAGGTGGAACGAATCTTCAAGGGTCGCACGA
>CAYTAT010000080.1:1821-11717 GCA_964435795.1 uncultured Spirochaetaceae bacterium | reverse complement strand
AATAGGCAATAGGCAATAGGCAATAGGCAATAGACAGATAAAAGAATGACGGGCACGAGCGAACGGAATCGAGGAAAGAAGGAGAGAAATCGAGATGGCAAAAGAAGTCGCGATCCTGGGCGTCGGCATGCATCCCTGGGGCAAATGGGGCAAGAACTTCGTCGAGTACGGGGTCAAGGCCTGCAATAACGCCCTCGACGACGCGGGCCTCGAATGGAAGGACATCGAAGTCGTGGCCGGAGCGGAGACCGTGCGCAACGGCTATGCGGGCTACGTCGCGGGAGCCACCTTCGCCGAGGCCCTCGGCTGGTCGGGGGCCCGGGTCTCCACCTCCTACGCGGCCTGCGCCTCGGGATCCCAGGCACTGAACAACGCACGGGCCATGATCCTGGCCGATATGGCGGATGTCGTGCTCGTCGTCGGGGCCGATACCACGCCCAAGGGCTTCCTGGCCCCCAACGCGGGGGAGCGCTGGACCGACCCGGACTGGCTGCGCTTTCGGCTGATGGGATGCACCAATCCCACCTACTTCGCCCTCTATGCCCGCCGACGCATGGACCTCTACGGCGCCACCGAGGAGGATTTCGCCGCCGTCAAGGTGAAGAATGCCAAGCACGGCATGGCGAATCCCAATGCGCGCTACCACAAGGAATTCAGCCTGGAGCAGGTGCTGGAATCCCCGATGGTCGCCGATCCCCTGCGCCTGCTCGAAATCTGCGCGACGAGCGATGGGGCGGCGGCGGTCGTGATCTCCAGCATGGAATACGCGCGCAAGCGCAGCGTCGATCCCGTCAAGGTGCGTGCGGTTTCGACGATCACGCCCACCTATCCCCAGACCACCATCGACATGCCCTACTTCTCCACGGATTCGGCGGCCGCCGTGCCGGCTCCCGCCCGCACCTTCAAGGATTCGATCGCCCATGCGGCCTACGAGGAGGCGGGCCTCGGCCCCGAGGATATGTCCCTGGCCGAGGTCTACGATCTCTCGGCCGCCCTCGAACTCGATTGGTACGAAAATATCGGTCTCTGTCCCCAGGGCGAAGCCGAGAAGTTGCTGCGCGAGGGAGAGACCCACATCGGCGGACGAATTCCCGTCAACCCGAGCGGCGGCCTCGCCTGCTTCGGGGAGGCGGTTCCCGCCCAGGCCCTGGCCCAGGTCTGCGAATTGACCTGGCAACTGCGGGGAGAGGCGGGCGATCGCCAGGTGAAAGGAGCCAGCGCGGGCATCACGGCCAACGTGGGCCTCTTCGGTCATGGCTCCTCGGTGATCTGCACCCGATGAGATCCCGGGAAACCTGAACTTCACGACCTCCAGAACTCAGCCGATGCCTCTCGAAGCTTCCCGCTGATCCCCTCAAAGAACGGAGAATCCAGATGTCCGAAGCCTATATCGTCGACGCCCTGCGGACCCCGACGGGTCGCAAGAAGGGATCCCTCTCCCAGGTCCACCCCGCCGATCTCGGAGGCCATGTCCTGGGCCATCTGATGGAGCGAACGGATCTGGATCCGGCCGCCGTGGAGGATGTCGTCTTCGGCTGCGTAGATACCATCGGGCCCCAGGCCGGAGACATCGCCCGCACCTGCTGGCTGGTCGCGGGTCTGCCCGAGGAAGTTCCCGGTACCACCATCGACCGCCAATGCGGTTCTTCCCAGCAGGCCGTGCATTTTGCCGCCCAGGCCGTGATGAGCGGAACCAACGATATCGTGGTGGCGGGCGGCGTGCAGAATATGAACCAGATCCCGATCTCCGCCGCCATGTACGCGGGCCAGGCCTACGGCTTCGAGAATCCCTTCCACGATTCAAAGGGCTGGGTGGAGCGCTACGGCAAGGACGAAGTCTCGCAATTCCGCTCGGCCGAGATGATCGCCGAGAAATGGGAGATCAGCCGCGAGGATATGGAGGTCTTCGCCCTGGAGAGCCACAACCGCGCCCTGGCGGCCATCGAGGCCGGCCATTTCAAGCGCGAGATCGTACCCGTGGGCGATTTCGAGCACGATGAAACCCCGCGCGAGAGTTCATTGCAGAAGATGAGCACCCTGAACCCCCTGGTGGAGGGCGGTCGACTCACGGCGGCCCTTTCCAGCCAGAACGCCGATGCGGCGACGGCGATGCTGATCGTCTCCGAGCGGGCCGTCAAAGAGCATGGCCTCACGCCCCGGGCGCGGATTCACCATCTTTCGGTGCGCGGAGCCGATCCGATCTGGATGCTGACGGCGCCGATTCCCGCAACCGAATACGCGCTCAAAAAGAGCGGCATGCGCAGCGAAGACATCGACCTCGTCGAAATCAACGAGGCCTTCGCGTCGGTGGTGCTGGCCTGGCAGAAGGAGAGTGGCTTCGATCTCTCGCGGGTAAACGTCAACGGCGGTGCCATCGCTCTCGGACACCCCCTCGGCGCCACGGGGGCTCGCCTGATGACCACCCTGCTCCACGAACTCGAACGCAGGGGCGGCCGCTACGGGCTGCAGACCATGTGCGAAGGCGGTGGCCAGGCCAACGTCACCATCATCGAAAGACTTTGATCCATCCGATCCATCAACGAGAGGTCTCGAATCTTCATGAGTGGAATTTGCGAAGGACGTATCGTGATCGTAACCGGGGCGGGCAGGGGTATCGGCCGCGCCCATGCACTCGAATTCGCCCGCCAGGGCGCCAAGGTCGTGGTCAATGACCTCGGCGCCGAAATCGACGGCCAGGGAAGTTCCCAGGGGCCGGCGGGAGAAGTCGTCGAGGCGATCCGAGCCCAGGGAGGCGAGGCCATCGCCAACGGCGCGGATGTAGCCGATTGGGAGCAGACCGGGGCGCTGGTGGCCCAGACCCTCGAGACCTTCGGGGGGCTCGACGTGGTGGTGAACAACGCGGGCTTCCTGCGCGATCGAATGTTCGTGAGTGCCGAAGAGGATGAATGGGATGCGGTGATTCGCGTGCATCTGAAGGGGCATTTCTGCACGGCCAGGCACGCCGCTCAATACTGGCGCAACGAGAGCAAGGCCGGCAGGAACGTCGATGCGCGCATCATCAATACCAGTTCGGGTGCGGGGCTCCAGGGCAGCGTGGGCCAGAGCGCCTATTCGGCCGCGAAGGGGGGCATCGCCTCCCTCACCCTGGTGCAGGCCGCGGAGATGGGACGCTACGGGGTAACCGCCAATGCCATCGCGCCCGCCGCACGCACGCGCATGACCGAGGCGATCTTCAGCGATATGGTGGCCCCCGAGGATGGGAGCTTCGATGAAAATGCGCCGGAAAATGTCTCCCCTCTCGTGGTCTGGCTGGGCAGCGGCGAGTCCCGCGACGTCAGCGGCCGGATCTTCGAGGTCAAGGGGGGCTCGATCGGGACCTCGGACGGTTGGCGGGATGGCCCCTTCATCGACAAGGGAAGCCGCTGGGAGAGCGATGAAGTCGGCGCGGTCGTTCACGAAGTACTCGAGAAGTCTCCCCTGCCCCAGAAGGTTTTCGGCACCTGATCGGATTCGTATCCCCATAGCCAGGATCGGCGACAAAGAGCATGGATTTCCGCTTCAACGAAGAACAAGAGGAATTGCGGGCCAGCGCCCGGGCCTTCCTCGAGGAAGAGAGCAGTTCCGAGCAGGTTCGCAGCGCTAGCGAGAGCGAACTCGGCTGGGATCCCGAACTCTGGGGGCGCCTCGCGGGCGAACTCGGCTGGACGGCCGTCCAAATCCCCGAGGCGTACGGAGGCCTGGGACTCGGCTACGTGGAATTGGTGGCCCTGCTGGAGATCATGGGCGAACGGCTGCTCTGTGCCCCCTTCTTCTCGAGCATCTGCCTCGGCGCCAATGCGTTGACGCTGGCGGGAAGCGAGGAGCAGAAGACCAAGTGGCTGCCCGCCATCGCCGAGGGGGAGAAGCGCGCCGCCCTGGCGCACTCGGGCAGCCGGGGCATGGCGGGTCCCGAAGCCGTGGACCTCGAGGCCAAGCGCGATGGAGAGGATTTCATCCTGACGGGACGTCATGCCCTGGTCGTGGATGGGCACTCCGCGGACCTGCTGGTGGTGGCCGCCCGGATTGCCGGCACGCGCGGGGCCGAGGGGATCCGCCTCTTCGCCCTGCCCGACAGTTGCGAGGGCCTGGGGCGTAACATCCGCCCCACCCTCGACCCGACCCGACGCCTGGCGAGTCTGGATTTCGATTCCGTGCGCGTGGGCCCGGAGGCCCTGCTGGCCGGAGAGGACGAAGCCTGGCCCGTCCTGGAGCGTTGCCTGCAACTCGGGGCCATCGCCCTGGCGGCCGAGCAGGTGGGAGGCGCACAAAAATGCCTGGAGATGTCCGTCGCCTACGCGCTGGAGCGCGTGCAGTTCGGGCGCCCCATCGCCTCCTTCCAGGCCATCAAGCATAAATGCGCGGACATGATGGTGGAGGTCGAATCCGCGCGCTCCGCTGTCTATTACGCGGCCTGTGTGGCCAGCGAGGGGAGTGAGGAATTGGCGAGTTCTGCCTCTCTCGCCAAGGCCTATTGCTCGGAAACCTATTTTCGCTGTGCCGCGGATGCCATCCAGATTCACGGTGGGGTCGGCTTCACCTGGGAATACGACGTTCACCTTCACTTCAAGCGCGCGCGATCCAGCGAATCGCTGCTCGGCGAACCCGCCTACCACCGGGAATTGATCGCCCAGCAGATCGGTCTCTGAAAGAGCCGGAAGCGACGGGAAAACCAGCCGAGAGCGGGGAAAGAAAAGGCGAGACATGGGCGAAGCTCAGGAGATGTCGGGCAGGAGCGTCATCGTCACCGGCGGGGGCAAGGGTGTGGGTCGCGGCATCACCCGACGCTTTCTCGAAGCCGGAGCCGATGTCGTCATCTGCGGGCGCAGCGAATTGGAAGCCCCCATCGAGGCCACCGGCCGCCGCGCCGTCTTCCATAAGGCGGATATCCGCGACGTCGACCAGATCACGGCGGTCGTCGAATGTGCACAGGAGAATTTCGGCCGCCTCGACGTATTGGTCAACAATGCCGGGGGAGCGCCCGCCGTCGAAGCCGCCACGGTCTCGCCGCGATTCTCGGAAGCGATCCTGCGTCTCAACCTGATCGCCCCCCTGAACTTCTCCCAACAGGCCAACGCCCTCATGCAGGAGCAGGCGGAGGGGGGCTGCATCATCAACATCTCGAGCGTGAGCGCGATCCGCCCCTCCCCCGGCACCGCCGCCTACGGGGCCGCCAAGGCGGGACTGCTCTCCCTCACCACCACCCTGGCGGTGGAGTGGGCGCCCAAGGTGCGCGTCAACGCCGTCACGGCGGGCATGATTCGAACCGAGCAGGCCCATCTCCACTACGGCGATGAGGAGGGCATCGCGGCGGTTGGAGCGACGGTGCCCCTGGGCCGCATGGGAGAGCCCGAGGACGTGGGCGATGTCTGCCTCTACCTCGCCTCCCCACAAGCGAATTATGTGAGCGGCGCCAACATTCTTCTGCACGGGGGGGGCGAGAAGCCCGCCTTCCTGGCCGCGGCCCGGAATACCTCGGACTGAAATTTCAAGCCACGGGACCCACGGGCCCGGGGCAAGCTACGGAGAATCGACATGACCACCCTATTCAAGACACCCGCGGATCTCCTCCCCGCCGTCGGACAACAGCTCGGCCATAGCGAATGGCTGCAGATCGACCAGGAGAGAATCGACCTCTTCGCCGAGGCGACGGGCGATCATCAGTGGATTCACGTAGATCCCGAACGAGCGGCGGAGGGACCCTTCGGCCGCTGCATCGCTCATGGTTACCTCACCCAATCTCTCGTCAACTTCTTCCTGCCCCAGATCGTCGAGGTGCAGGGAATCTCGATGGGAGTGAATTACGGGGCCGATAAATTGCGCTTTCCCGCTCCCGTACCCGTGGGCTCGAAGATTCGCGGGGCCGGGGAATTGGTCGCCGCCGTGGAAACCAAGGACGCTGGCATCCAGGCCACAATTCGAGTGACGGTCGAGATCGAGGGCAACGAACGCCCGGGCTGCGTGATCGATACGATCAGCCGCTACTACGCCGAATAGAGTCGCGCGAAGAGATCGGATCGGAGCGGATCGATAAGAGCGGATCACGAACCGCAGAGAGCGAGCGGCCGCATCGAAGTATCGGCGGCAACTTCCCTCTCCCGGCCGGCAAGCGAGCGCCGCGACCGGGGCCGCTCGCGGCCGTCGCGACCAGGGTTTCCCGGGCAGGAATCCCAGCGCATTTCAACCGCCGAGTTGGCGGTATGCGCGCTGGATCTCCTGGGATTTCTCATGAGCGACCCGCTGCAGTTCCTCGCCGAGATGGGCCACCTTGTCGGGATGGTATTCCTGCATGCGCTCCCGGTAGGCGGAGCGGATCGCCTCCCGACTCGCGGAGCGCTCCACGCCGAGAATCGCGTAGGCATCAAATGCCGGGGCGGACTGCCTCTGGGGCGGCGCCCCCCCCCGCCCCGAATCCGCCTCGCGAGCGCCTCCCGCCGTTCTCTCCGCGGCTCCGGCCGCGGCGCGTTGGCGCAGGTTGTTCCAGTAGTACCAGCCCAGGAGTGCCATCGTCACGACGTCATCGATGCGCCCGGGAGCGCCGAAATAATCCGGAATCAGGTCGAAGGGCAGCAGCAGGTAGACGACGGCGGCAAAAATCAGCCACTTCGCCAGCGTCTTGGATTCCATTTCCTCGAACATCGGGGAAGGGTAGCGCCATCCCACTCGTCGGCGCAGCGAGGGTTCGGAGCGAGGACGGAGGCTCGGGGAGAGCGCCGGGGGCCCTTCAGAACGCGCCCCGGACGGCCCCGGATGCCTTCCGGCGATCCCGCGCACTCAGCGCAGATTTTCCCCGGCGTGCACCTGCAGGGTCTCACCCGTGATCATGCGGGAGCGATCGGAACAGAAAAAGCCGATGGCCTCGGCGACGTCGTCGTCGCTCGGGATCTCGTCGCCGAGGGGCATATTCGCCGTGATCTCGTCGATGATCTGCTGTTCCGGAATCTTCCTCTCCCCGGCCTGCCACTTCACGTACATCTGCACGGGAGGGCCCCACATCCAGGTCGGCACCACCATATTCACGCGAATCCCATCGGGGCCGAGTTCGTGCACCAGGTGGTACATGGCCGAGAGCAACGCGCCCTTGGAGGACGCATAGGCGATCTGGGGCTGATCGGGGGGAAACCATTGGGAACGCGAACCCACCAGGACGACCGATCCACCTCCCCCGGCCCGGAGGGCCGGTACTGCTGCCCGCACGACATTCAACGTGCCCATCACATTCGTCTCCATGGCCCGGGTCCAATCCTCGGCGGGGGTCGTGGCCAGGGTTCCGAATAGGGTGTCGAGGGCCGCCACGTTGACCACGGCGTCCAGTCCGCCGAAGCGCGCCTGGGCGGCCGCCACCAGGGCCTCGCAACTGGCGGGATCGAGGATATCGGTGGCATGCGCCGCGATCTTTTCGCCCGAGGGATCGAGTTCGGCCGCAATGGCCTCGAGTTTATCCTTGCTGCGGGCCCCTACGACGACCCGGGCCCCATCGCGCAGAGCCACCCGACTCGCTTCGCGACCGAGCCCGTCTCCCACGCCCGCTACGATGATCACCTTATCCTTGAGAATCATGCGGCTCTCCTCTTCTCGGCACTCTTCTTTCGACAGTTTTTTCCAATAGTATTCTTCCGGCAGTGTTCTTCCGGCAGTGTTCCGATCCAGATGGGGAATCCCGAGGATACGCCCCGGGGGTTCAGGGATGTTGGCTGGAAACCGAGACCACCTCGCCCGTCATATACGACGAATAATCGCTCGCCAGAAAGACCATCACATTGGCGACCTCCCAGGGTTCCGCTCCCCGCCCGTAGGCCTCCCGGGCCTCCAGGATTTCGAGTTCCTCGGGAGGTGTGGTCTTCACGAGGAAGGGGTGAGTGGCAAAACTCGGTGCCACGGCATTGATGCGCACCCCACGATCCGCGACCTCCAATGCGGAACAGCGGGTCAGCGCCATCACCCCGGCCTTGGCGGCCGCGTAATGGGATTGACCCGCCTGGGCGCGCCAGCCCAACACCGAGGCATTGTTGACGATCACGCCCCGGCCGCGCTCGAGCATATGGGGCAGGATCGCTCGGCTCATGCGAAATACGCTATGCAGGGTTACGTCGATCACCCGAAACCAGTCCTCATCGCGCATGTCGACGAGATCACAGCGCCCCCCCAGCCCCGCATTGTTGATCAGTACGTCCACCCCGCCCAATTCGAGCCGCGCCCGCTCGACCAATGCCCGCACCTGCGCTTCGTCGGTCACATCGCAGGCGAGGTAGGGGACCTCGGCTCCGGCCGCGTCGGCCAGCGCCGAAGCCGCCTCGGCGAGGCGTTTCTCGTGCACGTCACTGATGAAGACCCGTGCGCCCTCCTCGACACAGCGCCGGGCCGCCGCGAAGCCGATGCCCGCCCCGGCCGCCGCTGTGATCAGAACCGTCTTGCCCACGAGCAGATCGTGGGCTTCGAGATAATTCGGAGGCGTCTTCATGATTCTCCCGAGAGCCCCGCCGGGCTCAACTCGGTCTCGGTTCACGCGGCATGCCCAGGGCGCGCTCGCTGATGATATTGCGCTGGATCTGATTCGATCCGGCGTAGATGGTATCCGAACGCGCAAAGAGGAACATCCTCTGGAGCGCGCTGAGCACGTAGGGAGCGCCGTCGGTCACCTCGGCTTCGGGACCGATGACGTCCATCGCGAGCTTGCCCAGATCGCGATGCCAATTGGCCCAGAAGATCTTCGTGATCATCGACTCCGGACCGGGCTGTCCACCCTCCGCGGTCGATAGTGTGCGCAGGGCGTTGTAACGCTGGATCCGCAGCCCCATCCAGGCCTGGGCGATCCGCTGGCGAATCATCGGCTCAGAGGCCCGACCATTTTCCTTCGCGACGGCGATGATCTCGTCGAGTTCATTCTGGAAATTCATCTGTTGGCCGAGAGTGGAAGCGCCCCGCTCAAAGGTCAACGTCCCCATGGCGACCTTCCAACCCCCATTGACGTCGCCGACGAGATTCTCGCGCTGCGTCCGGGCATCGTTGAAGAAGACTTCGCTGAATTCAGCATCTCCGGTCATCTGCAGGATGGGACGTATCTCGACACCGGGTTGATCCATCGGGCAGAGAATGTAGGAGATGCCCCGATGCTGGGGGCGTGCGTCGGGATCCGTGCGACAGACCACGAAACACCAATCCGACCAGGCCCCCCCGGAGGTCCAGACCTTCTGGCCGTTGATCCGCCACTCATCCCCGTCGAGTTCGGCGCGGGTCTGCACATTCGCGAGATCGCTGCCCGCATTCGGCTCCGAGTAGCCCTGGCACCAGATCTCGCGGCCCTCGAGGATGCCGGGCAGGAAACGGCGCTTCTGCTCCTCGCTGCCGAAATGCACCAGGGTGGGGGCGAGCAATCCCTCTCCGATATGCCCCATCCGACCCGGTCCTCGGGCACGGGCGTACTCCTCGTGGAAGATCATCTGCTGACTGAGGGCGAGGTCGCGCCCCCCCGCGGATTCCGGCAGGCCGATGCCGATCCAACCATCCTCGCCGAGCTTCCGCTCCCAGGCCCGCCGCTCGGCCAGCAGGGCGTGTTCGTCCCCCGGACCTCCGCGTCCCCGGAGTTCGGCGAATTCGCCCGCCAGATGCTCGGCCAGCCAGCCCGCGATTTCGCGGCGAAAGGCCTCGTCTTCCGCGCTGAATAGCGTATCCATGGCCTGCCTCCCGGGCTTCCCTGCAGCGGGAAAAGAGTCGGGCTCCCCATGGCGCCTCGACTTCTGGATGTGGGTTGGACGTTACGATACGATGCGTGTCGTAACAAGGGTTCGGGGGGCCGAAGAGAGGTTTCGCGCCCACCGCGATCCAGCCCGGATGCAAGCGGCCTCCGGATTCCAGCGCCAGAGCGGCGGCCGAAAAATGCCGGGATGATTCCCAAGACC
>CAYTAT010000080.1:0-1721 GCA_964435795.1 uncultured Spirochaetaceae bacterium | reverse complement strand
TCCCAAGACCTCAAAACAGGGACCAGAACACGGCGAGGCCAGCGCCGCGCCGGAAGTCCGGCCCGAGATGGAGCAGACCTTGGAGCAGACGATTCCGCGACTCGTAGAGGAGGCCGCCGAGCGCTTTGGCAGCCTCTCCGCCCTCGAGGACGGCGAGGTTCAGTACGACTTTCGAACCCTGGCGGCCCGGGGGCTCGAGGCCGCCCGCGCCTTCATCGCCGCGGGCCTGCGCCCGGGTGAGCGCGTGGGGATCTGGGCGCCGAATATTCACGAATGGGTGGTGGCCGCGATCGGATTGCAATCCGCCGGCGGTGTACTCGTCACCCTGAATACCCGGCTCAAGGGAGCCGAGGCCGCCTACATCCTGCGCCAGAGCGGAGCGAAGTGGCTCTGTACCCTTGGCGATTTTCTGGGCGTCGACTACGTGGCCGAACTCCGGAATCAGGATCTTCCGGATCTGAAGGAGATCGTGGTCTTTCGAGATGCGGCCGAGGGCGCGCGAGGGTGGGACGATTTCCTCGCCCAGGGTCTCTCGATCGATGAAGACGAGGCCCGGGCACGCCTGCATGCCGTGGCTCCCGAGGATCTCTCGGACCTGATCTTCACCTCGGGAACCACGGGAAGGCCCAAGGGAGTCATGACCGCACACGGGCAGAACATCCGGGGCTTCGAGGCCTGGAGCGAAGTCGTGGGACTGAAGAAAGGGGATCGTTACCTGATCATCAATCCCTTCTTTCACTCCTTCGGCTACAAGGCGGGCTGGCTCGCCTGCCTGATGCGCGGCGCCACCGCCCTGCCCCAACTCACCTTCGACATTCCCGAGGTGCTCTCACGCGTAGGCCGCGACCGAATCAGCGTGCTGCCCGGCCCCCCCACGATCTACCAGTCGATTCTCGGCCATCCGGAACGAAACGCCCACGATCTCTCCTGCCTGCGCCTGGCCGTCACCGGCGCCGCCCCGACCCCCGTCGAATTGATTCGGCGTATGCGCGACGAGCTCGGCTTCGAGACGATCATCACTGGCTATGGGCTGACGGAGACCTGCGGCATCGTGAGTATGTGCCGCTACGACGACGATCCCGAGACGATCGCCACCACATCGGGGCGCGCCATCCCCGGAATCGAGGTCCGCTGCGTGAACGAAGCGGGCAAGGAAGTCGCGCGGGGCGAGGCCGGCGAGGTCCTGGTGCGGGGCTATAACGTAATGCGCGGCTATTTCGAGGATCAGGCCGAAACCGGGCGGGCCATCGATGGCGAGGGCTGGCTGCATACCGGAGACGTGGCGGAGATGGATGAGCGGGGTTATCTGCGCATTACGGATCGCCTCAAGGATATGTACATCATGGGTGGAATGAACTGCTATCCCGCCGAAATCGAGAAGACCCTCTACGACAGCGGGCTCTTCACCCAGGTGGCCGTCATCGGCATTCCCGACGAGCGCATGGGGGAGGTTGGGATGGCCTTCGCGGTCCCGACGATCGAGAGTGGCGACGAGATCACGCCGGAGGCCGTGATCCAATGGTGCAGGGAGAATATGGCGAACTACAAGGTGCCGCGGCGGGTGGAACTGCTGAGTGAATTGCCCGTGAACGCCATGGGGAAGGTGCTGAAATTCGAACTCCGCAAACGCGCCCAGGAGAATGCCATCGGCGAATGACGCATCGCTTCGGGAAGGCGGGCGGAACCCACGACGCCTCCGCGGTGATTTTCAGGATCACGGC
>CAYTAT010000079.1:0-12163 GCA_964435795.1 uncultured Spirochaetaceae bacterium | reverse complement strand
GCGGGATTCGGGAAGGGGCCGGTCCCACACCGGCCTCTCACGATCCCCGGGACACTTGCTGCCGAGATCGTGATGGCCTGGGAGGCCGAAGCCAGCCCCAGCAATGAGAAAATAATAGTGAGTGGAGAAGTGCCCACTCCGATATTCCACGCTCCATTTCTCCTTCCCGAGAGAACATCCAGTCCAACTAGCCGAACCGCCCGCACGGGTTGACCGCTCCGCGGCGAGCATTCTCTCACATCACTAAAAAGGACTGGATGCAAAGGAAGGGTTGCCGAAGACCCATCAATGAGACTTTTTAACTCATGGGATTTTTGAACCATATGATGCCAAGGCTTTACAAGTGCTTTGCTGGAGCGATCGAGTTGCGGCGGTACGGAGGTTTTCACGCATCATTCCGTCATCGGGCCTTCGGGCATGGTTTCCCGGTCGCGCCGGAGCGGGCGATAATTCCAGCAGCGGATTCCGGAAGGCCCCCGGAGCGCCCCCCTGAGGAAAGCCCCCCCCGATCCACCGGCGCTACCCTCCGCCCTCGCGGAAGCGGGAGAAGAAAATGACCAGGCTCGATGAGATTCGCGAATTGATGGGCGCGATCTGGCCCGTGCTGAAAAGAGCCCTGCGCTCGGGACAGATCCTGCGTCCCCAATGCGAACTCGAAGAGCCCCATCCCGATATTCTCTGCGAATACGACGTGGAGATTCCCCTCTCGGATGGAACCCACGCAACCGCCAACGTCTTCCGCTCCCGAACAGCCGCGGACCGAGATGAAAAAGTACCGGCCATCCTATGCGCTCACCCCTACGACAACCACCTGATCCCGGCCCTGGGCAAGACACCCCTCGGCGGTCCACCCCAGCAATACCGAATGATCCCCCAGGCCGGCCGACCAACTTTCTCAACCCTCACCAGTTGGGAAGCCCCGGATCCGAACTTCTGGATTCCCGCCGGCTATGCGCTCGTCAACATGAACATGCCGGGATATGCGAATAGCGGTGGCAAGCCGACCCTCTTTTCTCCCCAGCAGAACGAGGCCTTCGCAGAGGGCATCGATTGGATCGGCGCGCGGGATTGGTGTACCGGAAAAGTCGGCCTGAATGGAGTCAGCTATCTGGCCATCAGCCAATACGCGGTCGCGGCCGGCCAGACGACTCGGGGCGTGCCGACCTGCTTGCGCGCCGTCTGTCCCTGGGAGGGCATTACGAATCTCTACCACGACCTCTTCTTCGAAGGGGGTGTGAGGGAGAAGGGCTTCCCCGTCTTCTGGTGGCATACGGAGGTTCGGCCGACCATCAACTGCAGCCTCGAGGAATTCATCGAAAGCGAAGGTCTGCGGCCCCAGGAGATCGCGGAAATCCATCCCTTCTACGACGACTATTGGAAGGAGAAGACCCCCGACCTCGACGCCATCGAACTCCCGATGCTGGTCTGCGCCAGCTTCTCGGATCAGGGCCTGCATACCCGGGGCAGCTTCCGGGCCTTCCGCCGGGCCCGGTCCAGCGAAAAATGGGTCTATACACATCGGGACCTCAAATGGGATGCCTACTATTCGAGGGAAGTCGAGAAATTGACTCGAGATTTTTTCGACTGTTTCCTCAAGGATGAGAGGGAAAACGGTTTTCTGGATCGGGCACCCGTACGCCTCGAAGTGCGCGCTTCGCGCGACGCGATCCACGAAGTACGCGAGGAGCGGGAGTGGCCCCTGGCGCGCACGGACTACCAGCAGCTCTTCCTGCCGGGCCGGGGCCAGCGACTGGGTACGCAACCGGAAAGCGAGGGGAATGAACTCTGCTATCACGCGCGATCCGGGGAGTTGCGCTTCCAATATATCTTCGATCGCGATACCGAATTGAGCGGCTACCTGAAACTCAGCCTCTGGGTCGAAGCCCGCTCGACAAATGAATCCAGGGCGGCACCCGACGATATGGTGCTCTTCATCGGCGTCGACAAATTGGATCGGGCGGGCTCGCGCGTGCCCTTCTTCGGCTCCGTGGGCAATCACGCCGATCTCATGAGCCGAGGCCTGATCGCGGCTTCCCGCCGCGCCCTCGACGAATCGCAGTCCGAGCCCTGGGAACCCGTGCTCACGGGCGAGAAAGAGGAGAAACTCCAGCCCGGGGAAATCGTCCGTCTGGAAATCCCCCTCAATCCGACCAGTACATTCTTCGCCGAAGGTGAGGGACTTCGGCTCATGATCGCCCCCAACGAAATCGTAGCCTCCCCCCCCTTCGCCAAGGACAACGACTGCAATCGCGGTCTGCACGTCATCCACGTCGGTCCGGAGCAGCCTTCCCACCTGCTGATCCCGGTCATTCCCGGGCGTCCGTAGGCGGCCCTGCATGCTACGCTGAATGTCCGGGGCCTTGCAAAGACGCCGAGAGCCCCTCTCTCGAATGCAGCCCCAAAAACCGAGCTCCCGGAGCATCCCCTGGACGACCTGTCAAAACTTCTGGCCTGCGAAGAGATTCGCCAGTTGGCCTCCCGCTACGCCCTGGCGATGGACTCCCGCGACCTCGACGCCCTGGTCGAACTCTTCGTCGAAGACGTACGCGTGGGACGCGAGGCTTCGGGACGCGAGGCCCTGCGAAGGGATTTCGCGCGGCAGCTGAGAGAATTGGGGACTTCGATCCTCTTCGTCGGCAACCACGTCATCGATTTTCAGGACGCCGACCACGCCAGCGGCTCGGTCTACTGCAAAGCCGAAATCCAACTCGGAGAACGTTGGATCCGGCAGGCGATCCTATATCGGGATCGCTACGAGAAACGCAGAGGACATTGGTATTTTCTACGACGTCAGCATCTGCTCTTCTACGGTGCGGATTTCGACCAGAAGCCCCTGGGATTGCCCCCGGCGAATTGGCCCGAGAATGCGACGGGCATGGGCAGCCTGCCCGAGGGTTTCGAAAGCTGGAAGCGCTTTCTCGACGACGAGGGCGGCGCCTAGGCGAAATTCCGCCACTTCGCGGAATTCCTCCGACTCCACTCAGTGCTCAGCGAGAAGAGTAAAGAAGGATAGGCGATGCTCCGATTCATCCTTGCAGCGGCGGCCCTGCTAGTGCTCGTGCTGGCGGCCAGCATCTGGTTCGCGGGCAGCGGACGGCTGGGCGAATTGGAGAAGGCGGGCGAACCCGTTCCGCGCGCGCGGGCTAACGAGGGCGTGGCCCGGCGCATCGAGGTGCAACGGGCCACCGCCCGTGAAGTGGGAGCGGATGCGAATAAGCAGATCCTCTTCGGAGACCTCCACGTCCATACCACGTTTTCCGCTGATGCCTTTCTCTTCAGCCTGCCCCTCGCGGTGGGCGAGGGCGCCCACCCGCCCGCCGATGCCTGCGATTTTGCGCGACATTGCTCGGCCCTCGACTTCTGGTCGATCAACGATCATGCCGAGAGCCTCTCGACGGATCACTGGCACCAGACCGTCGATTCGATCCGCCAATGCAACGCCGTCGCCGGGGATGGGGCCAATCCCGATACCGTGGCCCTGCTCGGCTGGGAGTGGACCCAGGCGGGCCCGACACCCGAAACGCATTACGGGCATAAGAACGTCATCCTGCCGAGCACGGATGCAGACGTCGTTCCCGCTCGACCCATCTCCGCGGCCGCGGGGATCGGCCCGGGTTTCCTGGCCCGGGCCCTGGGCGCCCTCAGCCTGGGAGGACGCTACGCGGATTATGCGGCCTATTCGGCGGATCGGGCCCGGATCGTGAATTGTCCCGAAGGCGTCCCCTCCCCCGAACTCCCCCCGGATTGCCGCGAAGTCGCCGCCACGCCGGAAGACCTCTACCGCAAACTCGACGAACGCAACTCCCGGGCACTCGTGATTCCCCACGGCACCACCTGGGGGCTCTATACGCCCCAGGGCTCGAGTTGGGATAAGCAACTCGCGGGAGGGATGCACGATCCGAAACGCCAGACCCTGATCGAAATCTTCTCCGGGCATGGAGATTCCGAAGTCCTGCGCGACTGGCGAGCGGTGGAGATCGGGACCGATGGAGAATTCCAATGCCCCGCGCCCCGAGCCGATTACGAACCCGTCTGCTGGCGCGCCGGAGAGATCATCCGAGAGCGCTGCCTGGACGAAGGCCTGGACGATTCGGAATGCGACGCGCGAGCCGCCGAGGCCCGGCTCTATTCGGCAAGGGCGGGCTCGGCCCCCCATGCGGTCGTACCCGGAGGCCAATGGTCCGAGTTCGGAGATTCGGGACAATGCCTGGACTGTGAACGGCCGGCATTCAATTATCGGCCCGGCGGCTCGGCCCAATACATCCTGGCGCTCTCGAATTTCGACACGCCCGGGGACGAAAGTCCCGCTGGAAGCCCGGAAACACCCCCCCGCCGCTTCCGAATGGGCTTCATCGCATCGAGCGACAACCACTTCGCGCGCCCGGGAACGGGCTTCAAGGAACGCCATCGCAGCGGAAATACGGAATCCCAGACCCCCTCGGAAAACACGGGAATGGCGGCCGCCCTGCTGCCCCAACCCGAGGAAAAAGAATCCCGCGCCCGTCCCCTCGACCTCGCCAATTGGAAACTCGGCGACTTTTCGCGTTCCGATATCGAACGCATCGGATCCTACCTCTACACCGGCGGGCTGGTCGCGGCCCATAGCCGAGGACGCAATCGCGAGGCAATCTGGGATGCCCTCGAACGACGCGAGGTCTACGCCACCAGCGGACCGAGAATCCTGCTCTGGTTCGACCTGCTGAATGCGCCGGATGGGCGCGAACGTCCGATGGGATCCGAGGCGCTCATGCACGAACCCCCTCGCTTTCGCGTGCGGGCCGCCGGATCCTTTGAGCAGAAGGCGGGCTGCCCCCGGGAATCCATCGAGGCACTCGGAAGCGAACGCCTGGCCGGGCTCTGCAAGGATGAATGCTATTGGCCGAGCGATCGACGCAGGCCCATCACTCGCATCGACGTAATTCGCATTCGCCCCCAGCGACGCCCCGGCGAACCCCTCGAAACCCTGGTCGAAGATCCCTGGCGCAGTTTCCCCTGCGAACCCTCGGCGGCGGGCTGCAGCGTCGAATTCGAGGATCCCGAATACGCCCGGGCCGGACGCGACACCCTCTACTACGTTCGTGTCGCCGAGGCCCCCCGGGCCGAAATCAACGGCGACGGCCTCCAGCGGGGTGCCGACCTCAACTGGCAGCGCTGCCCGGGATCCGAGGGCAAGGCCGATGATTGCCTGGGAGAAGCCGAGCCACGAGCCTGGTCGTCACCGATCTGGGTCGACTGGACGGGTTCCTGAGTCGGAGGCGAGGATATCCACCTTGCCGTCCGGGGTCGCCCAACACGCCAGAACCGTCAGCGTGGGCCAACTCTCGCGCAGGCGCTGAGCGGCGGCGCGGCATTGCTCTTGTTGTTCCCGATCCGCGACGGGATTGCCCGCACAGTCGGCATGAGCCACCAGGGCGATTCCCCGGCTCTGATGGCGCTCGATCGAAACGGCCAGATCCCGAAGCACGCCGGGGCTCAGATTGGCGACGACCCCGGGCCGCGTCACCATATCCACATGATCGACTTCGAAATGATCACGGACGAGATTCAGCACTGGAATCTGGATGCGACCGTCGATGCAGGCGACCGCGGTAGCGAATCTTTCGGACTTCTGGGCTTCCGTCATGGCCGCATAAATTAGGTTCGCGAACTCCACTTCTCAATGAAATTCTCGGTTTTTATCTCGCCCGCGCCAGCAGGCGTGCCCTGGAGATCGATCGCGAACGGGGCGGGAGACAGGCCTGGGGGGCCCGCCAGAAGGCATCGGCATCCCGGGCGGCCCCGATCGGCTTTGGCTAGGATTTCGTCAGAATCATGCTGGAAATCTCTCCGACATGAGCGGGAGACGTCTGCGCGCCCCGGCCGGCAGTCTCAGCCAGGCGGAACTCAGCGCCAAGGTGAGGGCCTTCGCGCGGAACTACGGAGCCTGCGAAGTCGGCATCAATACCGTCGAAAGCCTGGAGGGTGGACCTCCCTCCACCGATCTCTCCTATCTCCTCGAAGGGGCGCGCTCGGCCGTCACCTTTGCGATGGCGCTGGACGCGGAGGCCATCGATGACTACCTCGGCAAAAAGAGCCGCGAGCGCCATCAGATCAATCTCTCCCGGACGGGCACCCTGGCGACCGGCCTGGCGGCACAACTGGCCAGCTATCTCCAACAATTCGGCTTCGAATCGATCGGCATCGCCGCGAATGAGATCTACCGTGAAGACGCCGAGGTCAGCGCCTCAGAATCGCTCCCCGACCTCTCCCACCGCCTGCTGGCGGTGCGCTGCGGCGTGGGATGGTTCGGATTCTCGGGCAACGTGCTCACCCCCTCGGCGGGCGCCAACGTCGTGCTCTGCAGCATGGTGACGAAGGCGGAACTCGAAGCCACGGATCCGCTTCCGCCGCAGGATAATTACTGCGACGAATGCCAATCCTGCAACTCCGCCTGCCCCTCGGGTTTCTTTCGCTTCGGGAAGAAGGAAAAGACGACGGTCCGCCTCGGAGGCATCGAATTTCGCTACAGCAAGCGACGCAGCTATAGACGCTGCAATTTCGTCTGTGCGGGCTATACGGGACTGCATCCCTCGGGCCGCTGGTCCACCTGGTCCCCGGGGCGCCTGACGATTCCACGAAGGGATGAGGAATTGCGGCGGGCGAGCCTCGAGGCCGTCGCCAAATGGCATCGGCGACCGGATCTCCCGGGACATAGCCTCGAGCAGCCCCTGATGTACGGACTCCTCCGCAAGGAAGTGCCCTTTACCTGTGGCAATTGCAATCTCGTCTGCGCGGCCAGCCGCAGCGAAAGGGATCGACGACTCGAGCGATTGCGCAATTCCGGAGTGGTGATCCAGAAAAGCGACGGCAGCGTGGCGGCCGTCAGTCCCGAAGAAGCCCAGCACTACATCGACGACCTCGACCCGCAGACGCGTGCCCTCTACGTGAATAGCGAAAACGGAGCCGAGGAGGGGGCGAACTACCTGACCGAACTTCGGGCGCGCAACGAGAAGAAATCCAGCGGCTGAGGGGGGGGGGAGGGGGGGGCGAAGACCCGGCCCGCCCGGCGGCTAGCCGAAGAAGCCCACCCCTTTTCCTTCATCGTTTCCATCGTTTGAACCCCCCGCCATCCGGGGATCCGAGAGGGCACCGACCCCGGTCGTCAATTCACGGAGTCGGGCGAGGCTGCGACGCGATAGAACCACCACGCCGGCACCTCTTCGCCGAAGACGGCCTCCATATCGTATTTTTCATGATAACGAGCGGAGAGAGTCCGGCTGAGATCGGGATCCGAGACGGGGGTCACGACGACCTCGTGGAGCTTGCCGGCGACGAGAATCCTGGCCTCGGGATCCGCTCGAACGGCCTTTTCCCAGGTCTTCTTCTCCTCCCCATACGATCCGATATAGAGCGCCCCATCCAAGTCGACACACCAGATCGTGGTGGAATGCGGCAAGCCGTACCAGGGCCGGGTCTCGATGAAGATTTCATCGACCTCGCTGCTGAAGGACCAATCCGAAACCCCCGCGGATGCGGGGGTACCCGCAAGCCAGAGTCCGGGTCGCTCGTCAGCGGGGCGGCAGGCCATGACGCATACCAGCAGGCCAATCGCTACGCCCAGAAGCCCGAACGAAGCCGATCCGTGGAGAATAACTCGCATCGAAAATAACCTCCGGCCCGCAGGGGCTGCGCCCGCCATCATATCAAAAGAGAGCCATCAGGCCCATGCGCGAGCGACAGACATCGGCGAACGATCCCGGCTAGACTTCGCGCATGTGGTGGAAGCGATTGCGAATGTTTCTATTCCTGCTCCTGCTCTCGACCCCGGGCATCTGGTCGGGTGTGGCGAGCGCCGAATACGCCCCGGGAAAGATCGAGACGCGAAACCTGGAATGGGAGGGTTCGACCCGCTCCTTTGACGTCTATCGCCCATCGGGAGAGGTCCCCGAAGGCGGACTGCCCGTGGTATTCGACTTTCACGGTTATAGCTCCAGCAAAGAAGAGCAGCGACAGATCTCGGGCTTCCTCGCCCAGGCGGATTCGGGGAACTTTCTGCTGGTCTGGGCCCAGGGTTCGGGGAATCCGTCGGCATGGAATGCGGGGATCTGCTGTCGGCCCGGCGTGAACGATTTGGGACTCGTCCGCGCCATTGTCGATCGCGTGGCCAGCGAGACCGCGATCGATTCCGCCCGCATCTACGCCACGGGACTCTCGAATGGCGGCGCCATCAGCCAGCGGCTGGCCTGTGAAGCCGACGATCTTTTCGCCGCCGTCTCTCCGGCGGCCTTTCCGATTCCCTTCTCCCCCCTCTCCGACTGCCAACCCTCACGGCCGATCGCCATCAGCATGGTGATGGGCCTTACGGATGTCGTAATTCCCTACGCGGGCGGAATTTTTGGCGATGCCCGGGAGAGCCTGGCCCATTGGCGAGATCGGAATGGCTGCGGGGAGGGCGAAGCGGATACGCTTCTGCCCCTCGCCGGTGAAGCCCGCTGCGAAACCTATACTTCCTGCGCTCAGGGGGTGGAGACCCAACTCTGCAGCCTCGTGGGAATCGACTTCGCGGGCACGGCTTTTGCGGACTTCGCGGGCCATATCCTCTACTTCAACGATTCGGGCTACGACGTAGCGGCCAAGTCGTGGCAATTCATGAGCCGCTTCGCGCATCCGACACCTCCGGCCCTGCCCCTTCCCGAAAGTGAAGCGGGGGAATTGGGTTGGGCGGCGCTACTCTGCCTGCTGGCCGTGGCCCGAGGCCGCGTCCGAAGGCGCCCGAACCAGAGATCGACGCGAATGGTGTCGGTTCACTCTCGCATGCATGCGGCGGGCGACTCGGGAAGTGGGGAGTTGGGTCGACGCGGGAAGTCGGTCGCATAATGGGGAACGAGCGCCCGAAGATCGGACCCTGGGTAGCCCTCTTGACGATCCTCGCCCTGATGAGCGGCATCGCGTCGGCCGCCCGGGGAGAGACGGCCCATATCGCCGTCGCATCCAACTTCAGGACCACGGCCGAGGAGATCGCCGACGCTTTCGAAGAGGAGACGGGGCATCGGGCATTGTTGAGCTTCGGCTCCACGGGCAAACTCTTCACCCAGATCGCATACGGCGCCCCCTACGAAGTCTTCCTGGCCGCCGATCGCGCACGCCCGGAAAGAGCCGAGAGCGAGGGATTGGCCGTCGTCGGAAGCCGTATCCCCTATGCGAGGGGAAGACTCGTGCTCTACAGCAGCGATGCGACCCTGATTGAGGAGAATGGGCCCGAAGTACTGAGAGGGGATCGATTCCTCAAACTCGCCATCGCGAATCCCGGGACGGCTCCCTACGGCGCGGCAGCGCTCGAAGTCATGCGTCGGCTCGGAGTCGAAGAGGCGCTGAGAACGAGAATCGTTCGGGGCGACAACATTGCCCAGACCTATCAATTCGTCGCGACGGGGAATGCCCAACTGGGTTTCATCGCCCTCTCGCAGGTGCTGGGAGAAAAAAGGGGATCGAGTTGGCGCATCCCCGACGAATTCTACGGCCCGATTCTCCAGGAGGCCGTTCTCCTCGAAAAGGGTGAGGAGAGCCGATCCGCCCGGGCCTTCCTGAATTTCCTCCAGGGCAAGATCGCCCGACGCATCATTGAAAGCCACGGATATGGCCTGAATTGAAGCCATCAATTCACCTTTATCGTCCGCGAAGACTGAGCTGAGGGACCCCCATGTGGGAAACCATATTCTTGACATTGAAATTGGCCACGATTTCCACCCTCGTGCTTCTGCTGATCGGAACGCCGATCGCATGGTGGCTCGCGCGCTCCCCGGCCCGCTGGAAGGAAGCCGTGGGGGCGGTCGTCGCCCTGCCCCTGGTCCTGCCCCCGACGGTTCTCGGCTTCTACCTGCTGCTGGCCCTGGGGCCCTCGAGTGCCCTCGGTCGCGGAGCCAGCGCCCTCTTCGGCCATAGCCTTCCCTTCAGTTTCGCCGGACTCGTCGTCGGCTCGGTGATCTACTCGCTTCCCTTCGTGGTTCAGCCCGTTCGCAACGCCTTCGAGGCCTTCGGCGACCGCCCCCTCGAGGCCGCCGCAACCCTGGGTGCCTCGCCCCTCGACGCCTTCTTCAGCGTCGCCCTGCCCCTGGCCCGACCCGGACTGCTCACGGGCGCGGTACTCGGCTTCGCCCATACGATGGGAGAATTCGGGGTGGTGCTGATGATCGGCGGCAACATTCCCGGTGAGACCCGCGTGCTTTCCGTCGCCATCTACGATTACGTTGAGGCTCTCGAATGGGGCAAGGCCCATCTTCTCTCGGCGGGCATGGTCCTCTTCTCTTTTCTCGTCATCCTCGGCATGATGATCGCTGAAAAGCGGCCAGGGGGTCGGCGGGAATGACAGCGCGGCAGGGAAACGAGCGATCATCGTCGAATATCGAAGCGCGCTTTGTCGGAAACCTGAAGCACTTCCGGCTGAACGCCGAATTCAGCCTGCCGGGGCGAGGCCTGATCGCCCTCTTCGGGCAATCGGGATGCGGCAAGACGACGATCCTGCGCTGTCTCGCCGGGCTGATTCGCATGAAGGAGGGCTATCTCCGTGTGGGAGAGGAGATCTGGCAGGATGCGAATCAATTCCTGCCCCCCCACAAGCGCCGGATCGGTTATGTATTCCAGGAGCCGAGCCTCTTCTCCCACCTCTCCGTACGGCGCAACCTCGCCTTCGGGGCCCGGCGACGAAAAGGAGGGCGCGACGGCCCTTCCCGCGACGAAGTCATCGCCCTGCTCGGCCTCGACCCCCTGCTCGACCGTGCGACCCGGAGACTTTCGGGCGGAGAGCGGCAACGCGTCGCCATCGGCCGCGCCCTGCTCGCGGCGCCCCGCCTGCTGCTGATGGACGAACCCCTCTCGGGCCTCGACCGCTTCAGCAAGGATGAGATCATCCCCTATCTCGAGGCCCTCAACGATTCCCTCTCGATCCCGATCTTCTACGTGAGCCATGACACCACCGAGGTCGAGCGACTGGCCGAACACATGATCCTGATGGAGAAGGGTGAGGTTCGTGCAGCCGGTCCCCTGCTCGAGATTCTGACGGATCCCAGCCTCTTCATCGCGCAGAGTCCCAAGACGGCCAGCGTCCTGAAGGCCCGGGTTGCCGCCTTCGACGAGACGGATCAGTTGACGGAGTTGGAGGTCGCCGGGGGCAAACTGATGGTACCGGGACGGGTCGCCGAACTCGGGACCAGACCCAGGATCCGTATCGCGGCCAGCGACGTCAGCCTCGCGAGCGAGCGCCCATCCAGGACGACCATCCTCAATATCCTCCGGGCCAAGATCATCGAGATTCACCCCATCGACTCCGGCAGGGTCAACATCCTCCTCGGCCTCGGTCCCGAGTGCGAGGCACGAGTGATCGCGCGCATCACGATGCGCTCGTTGAAGGCCTTTGGATTCAAGGCGGGCCAGGAGGTATTCGCCCAGGTCAAGGGGGTTTCGATGATCCAACGAGGCCCGATGGAAAAGGCCGAGACGTCGCCCCCGGAAGAAATTGCGGAACCGCCGAAGCGGGGATGATGGCCGGGATCGCGCAGAGCCGAGGCCCGAAGAGCGATCGGCGACGCGTAGGGATTGGCGGAGAAGCTCCGCGTGGGCAATCTCGACAAGCACGTCTTGGGGGATCCCCGCCAGTTCAGCCCTTTGCGCGAGTTCTCCCGCACTCGCAGGACGTTGGTCGCGGATATCGTGCGAACGCAAGCGGATCAAGAGCGTCTATCACAAGCGACCAATCAAGCGACCGCTCGCGTGGCGTTCTCGTGACAGGCATCGATGTCTACAGCTCTCGTCACCGCCAACATTGGCTGGATCAGCTGTCCTCCGGTGCACGGATCAGAGCGACACGCGCTCTACGATCGATTCGACTTCTTGCCGGGGCAGAAGAAGCGGGCGGAGGCCGACCTCCTTCGAGAGGCCAAGAAGCATCCGATCGTGAAGATCTGGGAGACCGCGCCGGGCTTCGGAGGGATCCGTGCGGCTCGGCTGGTTCCGATCGTCATCACAGCGCACATTTCAGGACGAAGCGACAATTCTGGAGTCATTGCGGCCTGGGCATCGTGAGCAACTCGAGTTCGGTCCGGGTATAGACGACCCCCAATGGAGCCTGAATCAGGAGCCTGAATCAGGAGCCTGAATCAGGAGCCTGGATCAGGAGCCCGGGTGGGGG
>CAYTAT010000078.1:4361-12203 GCA_964435795.1 uncultured Spirochaetaceae bacterium | reverse complement strand
CTAGAGGTTTCCATCACAAGCCGTAACGGCTCGTTCCCAGCCGCAAGCCGGCTGTGACCGCACCCACCGACTAAGCCCGGAGCCATCCGATGCCCACTGCCACGACGACTCTTCCGGTAGAATGCCCGGCCGGCTACCGGATCGAATATGCTCGCCCCGACGATCTGGCCCTACTCGAAAAGATCCAGATCCAAGCCTCGGCCGTCTTCCCCGAAGAAGACGTGCCCGCGGAACTCCGCCAGCAGGGAATTCCCCTGTCCATCATGACCGAGGCCGCCCGGGACGAACGGCTCTGGATCGCCGTTGAAACCAACTCGGACGCAACCGTGGGCTTTGCCCTGGCGATTAAAGTGGGCCATTGGGGACACGTCGCTGAAGTCGACGTCCTTCCCGCCCACGGTCGCCGAGGAATCGGGCGAGCGCTCGTGGCGACAGTGATCGACTGGGCGCTCAAAGGCCGCTTTCCGATGCTCACCCTGACCACCTTTAGGCACCTGGCCTGGAATGCACCCTTCTACGCAAGCCTTGGATTCACGGAGTTCCCCGTCAACGAGTGGCCCCCGGAATTTGCCGCACGCGTTAAACGTGAACTCGGGCCGGGCATAGATCCGGCGAAGCGGGTCGCGATGCGACTCCCGCTCCCGGTTCCCCGATAGCGGGGGGTCGATGGCACGCACGTAGTGGCTGGGGGGTCTTTGCCAGGCCAACCCCGACACCGCATACTGGAAGCTCGGGGCTGGTCCGAATCGTGATGCTGCGCCACTCGGATAATGAGCGTTTCGCTGCCCCAATTTCAGACCCACTCGCGTGAAGACATCTTCATCTCGGGTCTCTGTTCTTCCGCCTCTCGTTGCCAACAGCTCTTGCACTTTTTAGATTCCAAGCTCGGCGCCGCAATCCCCGCACATCAAGCCTCTCTACTCCAGAAGGAGCCCGCAATGGAAGACCTCCCCGACGTCTCAAAGGCACCGATTGGCCAGATCGCCTACGGGTCCGCGAATCCCTTCGAGATTCACCATATTCTCTGCGCCCTCGACCAGGCGCCCACACAGCCGGTCTTCGGCTGCCTGCTCGTCCCCGAGCGCCCCGCGCGCAAGCCCATGCCCTGCGTGGTGGCCTGCCACGGAAGCCTCGGGTGGCGGGGACACCACCACGAACACATGGTTCGTTGGCTTGAGAGCGGCATCGCGGTTTTTCGGGTGCATAGCTTCGACGCGAGGAACGTCACCAGCATCGTCGAGGATCAAATGGTGGTCACCCACGCCATGCTGCTCGCCGACGCCTACCGGGCTCTCGCGATGCTCTCGCGCCACCCCCTCATCGATGCCTCGCGGATCGGCGTCTCGGGCTGGAGCCTCGGGGGCACCGTTTCGCTCTACGCCGCGTGGTCGCCCATCGCCGAGGCGCTGGCGCCCGACGGCGAGCGCTTCGCCGCACACCTGCCCCTCTATCCCGCAGCACACCTGCGCCCCGAGGAGAAACGTTGGACCGGCGCTCCGATCCGCGTGCTCCACGGGGCAGACGACGACTACACGCCCCTACGCTTCGTGACCGACCTCGCCGACGAGCTGCGACCCCACGGCATCGAGATCGATGTCCGCGCCTATGCGGGGGGCCATCACTCCTTCGACTCCGTCGAGCCCCTCACCTGGCTCCCGAATGCAATCCGCCTGGGCCGCACGACCACCAGTATCGACCTGCAGGGCGATATGTGGGTCGAAACCCGGCACGGTGAACGCAAACCCCTCAACGAGCCCGGCCAGCGCCAGGCGGGCTTCAGCGCCAGCCAGAACGTGGGCGCCCATATCGGCGGAAATTGGCAGGCCCGCCGCCGGGGCCTGGCAGACGGGGAGGCCTTCTTTCGGCAAACCCTGCTCGGGGAAGAGATCGGGGGCTGAATCCTTCACCCGCTGGCGCGAGGCTCATGACCTCGGCACAAGACCGGCACAGGACCGCCACAAGCGCCACAAGCGCCACAAGCGCAGGCCAAAAAAAAGCGGCGGCCCCAGCATGGGGACCGCCGCTCGAGCTTGATGGATGCCGTGGTTTTATTCGGCCGCAACCATCGTGGCCTCGGGGCCTTTGCGCCCCTCACCCTTTTCAAAGCTGACCCGCTGGCCCTCTTGAAGGGATTTGAAGCCGTCGCCCGCAATATTTGAATAATGTACGAAGAGATCCTTGCCACCATCGTCCGGTACGATGAAGCCAAAACCCTTCTCGTCGTTGAACCACTTAACTGAACCGCTTGCCATTTAACTATTCTCCGCCCCTGTCCCGAACCATCCGGCCCGGAGACCTCCCGCAAGGAAGAGCCTCAGGGGTAACGCATGTATGAATGTCCGCGCCGGTCGTACTCCACCTTGGAGCGCTCCATCGGTGAGGCTGCCCGGTTGGGGCAGTTCGTGATGGATCGAAGCATCGAACGGCGCGTAGCCTAGGCGAAATGCGAGGATTTCGCCCGGCCCCCGAAGGGACGGGGTACGGGATAGCGTCGGGAGGTGCCGGGGGGAGGGTCGGAGAGAGGAAGGCAACCGTAGAGGAAAGTAGAGGAGGAGTAGGAAGAGGAGTAGGAAGAGGAGTAGGAAGAGGAGCAAGAGCAAGAGGGAAAGAGCAGGATCAAGGGGAGAGCTATAGAGGGGTGATGGGCGGAGATTGGCCCGGAGTCTGAAGAGTCGGGGTCGCTGGGCGCGGGAATCCCCGCGAGACGCTAGACCCGCGCGAGATCACTCCTGGGGGTCCCCAATCAGCCCAGGAAGTACTCCGACATCGGGATGGACTCCAGGGGGCCGAGGTCCAGAAAGGCGTTCACGCTGTCCATCATGCGCTGCAGGCGGCGCCGATATTCCTCCTCGGAGTCGCAGTCATACCAGGCGTGGGGATCCGTCAGGGCCTCGATGGGAAAGCTCTCCTCGACGATCCCGTCTCGCGCGGGGGCTCCCTCCGTGAGGGGGCGAACCACCGCATTGCGCACGTAGGCGGTGGTCGACTGGGTCTCCAGGGCCACCTTTCGGTGCTCGTGATTCCAGCGGTCGATGAACTCCTCGTCGCTGATCTGCGGCAGCTTGTTGATACAAGTCACCAGATTGGCTCCGGGGGCGCGTTCTCCGACGGGCGGGCTGTGGACCAGGGGCCGCGACTCCGCCACGAGATAGCCCGCGATCTCCAGGGCGTGGGGGGCGAGGGCACTCTCGCAGGGCCCGCGATCGTCCGAATTTTCGAGCCAGAAGGCGAGCATTGCGCGAATCGGGGGAGCCGCATGGGAAATCCGCACTCCCGCGCCCTCGGCCACGTGCTCATCCTCCACGTTCACACTGATGAAACGAGCGCCCGCGTCCCGCAATGTCGGGGCGACTTTATCGATCAAGGCCAGGCGCAGATCGGCGCCCGGAAAGGATTCGGCCTGGTGGATCATGTAGACGAGTTTTTCCATGGCTTCCCTATTCCCTCACCTTCCTCGTGTTCCTCGCGTTCTTCATCTTCCTGATGTCCGTCATGCCTCGCTTCGCGCTCCGAATCGCCTCTTCGGGCTCGCCGCTCAGACGAGGATAGCCCCCGGAATCCCGCGGGCCAGACGCGCACTTTTCGGTACGCTTGGGGATCTCGATTCAGGCGGCCAGTCGCTCGCCGCCCCGCTCACCCTGAAAAAGAAGAGGAGCCGCCATGCCCACCCTCGACCTCTCCCCCGACGCCCTCCTCACCACGACCCGTGCCGTTCGCAAGCGACTGGACTTCGATCGCCCCGTCGAGCCCGAGCTGATCCGCGAATGTCTGGAAATTGCCCTTCAGGCCCCCAGCGGTTCGAATAGCCAGGGCTGGCACTTCGTGGTCGTGAGCGACGAGGCCAAGCGCCGCAGAATCGGAGAACTCTACGCCAAGGGTTTTGAGATCTACCGCGGCATGGACCAATCCGCCCATAGCCTGGCCGAAGCCCAGGGAGACGAAGCCGATGCCCGTCAGATGGAGCGCGTCGTGGACTCGGCGGAATACCTGGCCGCCAATATGCACCGCGCGCCCGTGCTGCTGATCCCCTGCGTGCAGGGGCGATCGGATGCCCTCCAGGGGCCGGCCGCGGCCGTCGTGAACGCCAGCCAATACGGCTCCGTGCTCCCGGCCTTCTGGAGTTTCATGCTGGCCGCCCGGGCCCGGGGGCTGGGCACGGCCTGGACGACCATCCATCTGATGTTCGAGGAAGAAGTCGCGAACCTGCTCGAGATCCCCTACAAGGACTTCACCCAGGCGGCCCTTTCCCCCGTCGCCTATACGCGGGGAACCGACTTCAAACCGGCCCGGCGCAAGAGCCTCGACGGCCTGCTGCACGTGGATCGCTGGTAGCCGGGGAGGCGGGGGAGGCGGCGACGGATCGGCTACTCGGGATTTCTGCGGGCAAGCAGTCGCTCGAAGACGGCCAGCTTCTTGGCATCCGTGGCCAGGGTCTCCCGGATGATCTCCCCGCGCTCACTTCGCAGGTAGAGATCCACCAGGGCGTCGTAGCCCCGGGTTCGCGAACTGCGCCGATCCCAGGGAGCTCGCCCGTGCCGGGCCAGTTGAAGGATCTCCCCCCGGCCCGCCTCGCGAAGATCTTCGCCGAGCGCATCCCATTGCCTCAGAACGAATTCCAGCCGGAAGAGCACGAGCGTAAAGTCCACGCCTCCCGTGAGAAAGGACATCTCGAGGGCCTTCTCGACAGCCGGACTCATTCCCGAGAGTTCGTAGCGGGCCGCGGCCAGCCTCGCCCAGCCGTTATGACCGGCGGGTGCAAGGGCCAGGGCCGCCTCCTGGTCTTCGATGATCTGGGCCAGCAGTTCTTCACGGCTCAGATCCTTGTAGGCCCCCGTGCGCAGGCGCAATAGCTTCAGGGTGGCGAGATCCGAATACGTGTAGGCGGGCGTCCCCGACCAACGGGTCGAGGCCTCCAGGGCCCCGATGGCCCGGGCCAGCTCGGAATCGGGCTGGTAGCGATTCATACGCACGGAGATCAGCACCGATCGCGCCTCGCGGGCCTCGAGGGCGCCCAGAAATCGCGGCACGCTGAAGGCGATCAAGGCCAGGCCGAGCCCCATGGCCAGCAGCAGCATGGCCAGGTCTGCGGGCGTCCTGGCCCCGCGCTCTACTCCCCGATCCGGGGCATTCCGAAGGGGTGGAGGGGGCATTGACGAACTCGCTGGCGCATAGGGGCTGAGGTGGACGGCGCAGGTGGCGGGAGTTCAGCGGCGAACTCCCTTCGTCGACCGGCTCAATTCGAGGGAGGTCGACGCCTGGGCCGCCTTTCTAGCGGGGCCTCGACCGGCTCTCCATCACCACTCGTTCAGCCGATCAGCACTCGATCAGATCTCAATTCGCAGATCTCAATTCACACATCTTAATTGACACATCTCAATTGACATATCTCAATTCACACATCTCAATTGACACATCTCAATTGACATAGTAACGCGAGTAGCGGTGGTAGTAGGAGTAGGAACTCCCGTAGCCGTAGCTTGAGTGACGCATCAGATCCATACGGCTGAAGACAACGCCTGCAATATCCACATCGAATTGGCGCAGGGCGTCTACGGCATCCACTGCGGCCGCCCGAGGAGTCTCTTCCCACTTCACGATGAAGACCACCTTATCCGCCCGCTGGCTCAGCACCTTGGTATCCGAAACCACCAGGACCGGTGCCGAATCGATCACCACCAGATCGAAATCCGTCTTCAACTTCTCAAGCAGGGTTCCCATCGCCTCGGATCCGAGCAGATCCGGGGGATTGCCCGCCCCCGGAATCGTCGGCAACACCCACATTCCCGACGCCTCATCCTCGACCAGCGCTTCAGCGAGGGAAGCCTGGCCCGCCAGGCATTCCACCAGGCCCGCCTTCGGCTCGATATCAAGCATCTTGGCCACACTCGGGCGGCGGAGATCCGCATCCACGATGACCACCCGCAAACCCGCCTGGGCGGCCGCCCGACCGGCGCTAACGCTCATCGTGGTCTTCCCCTCGGTGGGCATCGATGAGGTAAAGAGCACGACCCGGGGCGGGGCGTCGACGTTGGAGAGCAGGAGCGAACTGCGAAGTCCCCTCAATGCCTCACCATAGATCGAAAGGGGTTTTGCGAGAATGTAGTCCTCGGGGACCAGCTTCTTGCCGTCTACCGTGGCATCCCGTTCCTGCAACTCGGGAATCGAGGCCAAATGCGGAAGATGCAGATGATCCTCGAGCTGACGCGTAGTCCGGAAACCGTTATCGAGGCGCTCGAGGATGAAGACCGCCCCGAGACCTACCATTAGGGAGGCGAGCAGACCCGCCACCGCAAAAAGAGTCTTGCGGGGATAGCTGGGAAAGACCGGCACGGCAGCGGCGGAGATCACCCGAGCGTCGGCCTCCTGAACGCCCACCTGCTGGCTGGTCTCCTTGAAACGCCCCAGGAAGGTCTCGTAGACCGCGCGGTTTGCGCTGGCCTCGCGCTGCAACTCGTGCAGGCGTACCCGGGCCACCTGGCCGGAAGAGCGCTGGGCCTCTTCCTCTTCGAGGCTCTCATCGAGGGAGGAGACCCGCGAGCGCGCCACCATCACCTCGTTTTCCTGGTTGGCCACGATACGCTTCACCTCGGCTGCCACCTCGAGACCGAGATCCCTGCGCTGGGCGCGGATCTTGATCATACGCGGGTGGCGTTCTCCGTAGCGGGCCTGGAGCTCCGCCTGCTCCCGGGCCAACTCGGCCTGCTGCTGGCGCAAGTCGTGCACGACCCTCGAGGACAGCACCTCGGCCACGGATTCCACCCCGGCGCCGTTCTCCAACAATTGCTTGACGTGCTGGTAGCGGGCATTCTTCTCGGCCAGGTGGGCCCGGGCCAGGATCAACTGCGCGTTGATCTCGGCCAACTGCTGCTCCGCGATGGTCACACCCTGGGTATCCACCAGATGGTGGGCCGTGCGATAGGCCTCGACGGCCTTGTCGGTGGTCTCCACCTGGGCGCGCAGGGCCCCCAGGCGCTCGTTCAACCAATCCGTCGCCCGCTGGGTGGCGTCGAATTTGGCCTCCAACTGCTCGACGAGGTAGAGCTCGCTCAGCGTATTGACGATGCGGGCGGCCTTCTTGGCATTCTCGGAAGTGAACGAAAGATCGATCACGAAGGATTGGCGTCCCACGCGGGACACCCCAAGGGCCTCCGAAAAGGCGTCAACGACCAGGGATTTCTGCAACTCCTGCTCTTCGCTTTCGGAGAGGCTCTCCTGATCCGAGGGGAATAGATCGCGAATGGAAGCCACGAGGGAAGCCAGCATCCCGGGCTCGCGCAATGCGCCATTGAATTCCGGATCGCGATCGAGGCGCATCTGCTCGACGACGCGGGTGGCCAAGGAGCGCGAGCGAATCACGGCGATTTGGCTCTCCACCGTGGAGTTGTCCCCCGAGAGACCCGAGAGCACGGAGTCGAGATCCGCCACATTGCGCTCGCGTAGGTCGATGAGCACCTGGGCGGTGGCGGTATAGAGCGGCGTCAACTGGAAGACCACGAGGATGACCATCGAGGTGATGAGCAGCACGCTGCCCAGGATCACCTTGTAGCGCCGGCGCAGGACCTGGAGAATCTCGTGAAAGTCGATCTCGATTTCGTCGTTCTCCACGAAATCGCGCTGGGGCGAATGGGCTGTCTTCTCTTCCAAGGGGAGCTACCTGAAGCGATTGAGATCAGAAAACTTTAAGAATGGGGCTGGGCAAACCATGCCCTATGAACCGTGGCCAACAACAAGCTTGGGCAGTCCGCCCGTTCGGGCATGAAATCCCCGAGCCGCACGAGATCGGGTCGGCCCCAGAATAGGCGAAATCTCGTCGCTGGGCCGCACTGCCCCGGATCTCAGATC
>CAYTAT010000078.1:0-4261 GCA_964435795.1 uncultured Spirochaetaceae bacterium | reverse complement strand
AAGTCAGATCCGAAAGTCCTACCCTGCCCTCCAGCCACCCCGCCCAGGCAAAATAGCGTCATCCACCCCGAGGGAAAAGCTTCTTGGCGCCCACCCACACGGTTCGGGGGGATGCGATCCGAAAATCGCATCCCCCCGATTGGCCGTGGTTCAGACCGATCCATGCTCTGGGTCGGGCTCTAGTGCTGGAATCGGACTCCGAAGGTGACCGTATTATCCGTGTAGTCCTGACCCGCAATATTCGAATCGCGATCATCGTAGGCGTACTTGATCGAGCAGTCGAGTTTGCGAGTCATCTGGTAGTCGAGACCAATCGATACGCTCACAGTATCGTCATCCCGAGTGCTCCCCTCGTAGTCTCCGTTCGAGATATCGAGATCCGCAGTCAGGTCCAAGTCCCGGCTCAACTCGTGATCGACTCCCACTCCTCCACCGGTCGTCATGATACCGCCGATGCCGAGCGTGGCCGAGTCCTGGATCAACCGGTACGCGGAAACCCGGACGGTGGTAAGGGTCGTGGGTTCCCAACTCAGATTGGCGCCGAACGAGAATCCATCCACGTCCTGGAAGCTGCTGTCGTCATAGTCCTGGTCCATATAGCCCAGCCAGGCGTCACCCGAGATCAGGTTACCCAGTTCCGAGGAAATACCCGCCGCGAATGTGTATCCGTCGGAGTCCTGACTCCCGAGCGCCTGGGCGTTGTCGTAGTCACGATCGTTGATGATCACGCGACCGAAGGCGCTATAGCCCGGCGAGAATTCAAAGCCCAGTTCGCCCATGCCCCGCCAAGTGCTGCGATCGCGATATTGCTGGCCCGTCAGATCGTATTCGACGTCCGTGTACTCGGCTCCCACCGATGCCGTCAACTGATTAAAGCGGTGATTCAGTGCGAAGTTCATATCGAATTGATCGTATTCGCTGGGCTCGGAAATGTTCACGGCGCTGTTGATGCCGCCGCGAGGCTCGGTGAGATCCTGATAATTGATCCCGCCCGTGAGATTGGTGGAATCCATCAGGTCGACTTGCCCCGAAGCGCCAATCCCCCAGTCCGTACTGTCCTCATCCGTCTCGTCCATGTAGAGATCCGAACTCAGGAATAGACCGACATTGAGGGAATGCCTCGACCATCCCGAGCGGATGCCGACGGCCGGCCCGAGTTGGATCAGGCTATCCGACGTGGTCCCCACACTATCGTCGGCGCGATAAATGTTGTCGTCGTAGGCGAGACCGAGATCCACCCTCGGATAGGCCCGAAAGCCACCCAGGCCGATTCCCTCTGCGCCATCGCCCGGAGCGGTCTTGGCGGCAACGCCCGCCGGAATGGGAAGGTCGGCCTGAACCGATGTCGCGCCGCCCATGAATACTGCAATTGCAATCACGACCGCAGCGCCAATTGTTCGAAGTGAAATTTGAGTCATCATCAGTCTATGCACTCTCCCTGAGAGTTCGTCGTGCACGGCGGAACAGGCGGAGCACCGGGATCACCCGCCTCCGGCGCGGTTCCCGCGGAATCTCCACCGCCGTCCGAGTCTGCGGCATCCGCCACGGCGCTGCCGGTCTGCCCCGCTGCAGGGTTGCCGGTGCTTTGGGCAGCGCTCTCGACGCTATCGGTAATCGCAGCCACCGCCGCCGCACTGGCACCCGAGGCTTCGGCTTGTGCAACAAAGTTTCCAATCGCGGTACCCGCGGTCGCAAATGCTCCGCTGCTACCGCCCGCGGCGTCCACGGCTGCGATGATATCCGCCACGACCGCGGGTGCGGCACTCACCGACACGCCCGCAAGAATCGCGTTGATCGCTGCTGCGAGGTCATCACCTCCATCAGGATTCGCCAGCACGGCCGCTTGGATCTGCGCCTGCTGAGCCGATGTAAGAGCGGCATTGGCTACGCCCGCTCCTGCAAATGCCCACATCAGGGCGACCACCAATAGTCCGTATAGCAACTGACCAGGACGAGTTCTTGAACCCATGCTCTGAGTCACTCGAGCGTTCATGCTGAGCCTCCTAAGGCGCGTTGGTTAATTTCGATGCGCCGCTCTTCATTCGAACAACGGCAACTTACCACTTTCCGCCCCGGAGGAAACAATTTTGTCAATTTTCTCAGATTTTTTCAGAGGCTTCATTTTTTACGTTCCTTAAAAAAATCAAGGGTTTGGGCCTTCTGACGGAGAAGCGAAATCCCCCCCAACAGCAAATGATGCCAATCCCCCTCAGGTTCCGTGAAGATCTTTGTAGAAACAGAGCCACTTTTCGGCCTGCAGGCTTCCCCGGCAAGCAATCATGACCGCTCTTGTCGAGTCGGATAGACACATAGACACGAAGGTAGACACGACGATTGGGGCTCTATCGACGCGAAAGGGCCTTGCGTTGAGATTTTTGGGGCTCTCTGGCCTCGAAACCTTCTCTGAAGTTGCCCACTCCAGTGCAGGGATGCCTTGCCGGCGGCAAAAAGCCTGATTCCGAGTGTGAGGGAAACTCCGATCGGCTTCCGATGGGAGTTGGGGAGGGATTTTTTTCTTTTCTTTTTTTGGGGGGGGGCCGGGTCTGGAGGCTTCCAGATGCGCGGGAGGCCCCTAGAAGAAACGTTCGGGAACGCGGATCACGTCGCCCGGCATCAGTCGGGTCTCCGGGGTGACCTCGAATGCAATCTCCTCGCCGCCGCGGGTAATGAATACCTTGTCCGTATTGGCCCGATAGGTAAAGCCCCCGGCCAGGGCGACGGCATTGATGACGTTCATACCGCTGAAGTAGGGGTATTCCCCGGCCTCTTCCACTTCGCCGATGATGTAGAACGGCCGATAGTTGAGAACCTGTACGCTCACGCGCGGATCCTTGAGGTAGCCCTCCCGGAGACGTTCGCGAACCGCCTCCTCGAATTCGCGCAGGGTCAGCCCGCGGGCCTGGATCTCGCCCACCAGGGGGATGGATACGGCTCCCGTATCGTCGACTTCGAATTCGCCCGAGAGATCTTCTTCGCCAAAGGTGATGATGCGAAGTTTGTCGGCCCGATCCAGGCGATAGGCGGCGTCCCGGGAAGGCATTCGGTTGCCCGTCCGAACATCCGTCTGATCGCCTCCCACGCCGGAGGCCCCCGGAGATGCCGCAATCGAGGGGGCTCGGGGCACGCTGCCCGCACACGCGAGGCCGAGCAGCAGGATCGCCGAGGCGAGGAGAGGCAGGGAGCGCGAGACGTTCCGCGTCATCCACGCGGTGATCTGAGAGACGGTTTTTCGTGTGTGATTCCGCGACATGGGTGTTGGCTTTGTCTCCATCAGTGTCTTTGATACGGATCCCCGAAACCCTCGAAACCGACTGAGCCCCTGGGCCATCGAGCCCGGAGCCTATCCAGTCCTGGTGGCTCGGGCTATGGGCCCCGATGAACTCGATCCCGTGCCTCTAATCGGCTAGTCGGCCCCGGTCTGCAGGACGGTTCGGGTATCGCCCTCGAGGACCACGCAGCTGAGAGTATTCGACAGATAGGCCCCGGTGTCGATGCCGATGCGGTTCGGGAGAAGCTCGGGCTCTGGAGTGATGGTATGCCCGTGAACGACGACCTTGCCAAAGCGCCCCGTCCAGTTCACGAAATCCTCGCGAATCCAGAGGAGATCCTGCTCGAGTTGATCGTCGAGGGAGACCCCGGGGCGCACGCCTGCATGGGCGAAGAAATAGTCACCAAATGTGGCGCTGATCTGGAGGCCCTCTAGAAAAGCGCGATGCGAGGCTGGGAGCAGTTCCTCGAATTCATCCCGGGCCCGCTCGAAGCCCTCCCCCGCGATGCGGGTGGTCACGTTCTTGACCCCGTAACTCTGCAGGGTCTCGAGCCCACCGTAATGGCGCCACTCCTCGCCGAAGGAGGGTTCTTCGAGGAAATGCAGCAGGGCCTCCTCGTGGTTGCCTTTGAGGTAGATGGCCTCGAATCCGGGCGGTGGGCCGGCGAGGAGGAAGTCGATCACGGCTTTGGAGTCGGGACCGCGGTCGACGTAGTCGCCCAGGTAGATGAGGAGGTTTTTTGTAGGGAGGTGGGATTCGGGGGCGATATCGGAAGGAGACTGCGGTGAGCCCGGGGAGTTGGATTGAACCGTGGCGTGGGATTGAACCTGGCCGGTGATATCGCCGAGGAGGTCGGCACGGCCGTGAATGTCTCCTATGGCGTAGATGCGGGGTTGCGGGGGGGCGAGGGCTCTTGGGGAGGCGGTGAGGGTACGTCGGAGTCTCATAGTAAGGCGTCTAAACATTTAGCGAATGCTAGAAGAGACGAGAAG
>CAYTAT010000077.1:0-12771 GCA_964435795.1 uncultured Spirochaetaceae bacterium | reverse complement strand
AGGGTCAGTTCAAGACCGGCGATAGGAAGTATTGCTTCCCGCTCACGGTGACGGACCACTACAGCCAACTACAGCCAACTACAGCCGAATGATCCTACTCTGCAAAGCGCTGCGTTTGATTCGCATAGGAGGCGCCACACCCGCCTTTCGGACGCTATTCCGAGAATACGGACTTCCTGATGCAATCAGAACGGACAACGGCCCCCCCTTCGCATCTACGGGAATCCATGGACTCTGCGAACTCAATGTGTGGTGGACGACTCGGGATCGTTCATCAGCGAATCCGCCCTGCGAGCCCACAACAGAACGGTCAACACGAGCGAATGCACAAAGACATGAAGCGAGAGGCAGCCAGTCCGCCGGCTGCGGGCCTGACCGCACAACAGAAGCCACTGAATCTCTTGCAGAAGCTCTACTACCACGAGCCCACGAGCGCCCGCACGAAGCACTCCAGGGGGACTTCCCGGCCGAGCGATGGCAGCCGTCGACAAAGGAGTATCCAAGTCGCCTCCCGCAACCCGAATATCCGGGCCACTTCGAGGTCCGAAGAGTGAGCCCCTGCGGGACCTTCCTACGATCCGGTCAATACTTCTTGAGCAACGCTCTCAAGGACGAGGATATCGGGCTCGAGGAAGTGGGCCATGACATTGACCATCACCAAGTCGTCGCCGGTATCCTCTTCCATGAATTTGCGCACAAGCGCCAATCGCTCGGGCGAAAGCGACGGCTCCGGCTTTCGAACTTGGCCATGTAGTCGCTGATTTCCGCATCGGTGAGGGGCCCTTCGAACGAGGTATACCGCCGAAGAAAACCGCATACAGCCCAAACAAAATCAACCAAATCCAGGGTGTTCGCGTCGCCTGCGGTGCCTCCCAGTTGTGTTTGGCCATGCGTCCGACTCAAGCGCCCGAACGAGATTCGCCCGCCGCGCTTTTGAGCTTTCGCAGGGTTTCCTGCGAGCCCTCGGTATTCCCCAGCCGGCGACTCGTTTCCAGAGCGCGGCGCGCCAGCATGCGGGCGCGCCGCGAGTGCGGCAGCTTCGACAACAGTCGCTCCAAACTCGCCCAGGCATAGTCGTCCATGCCTGCTCGGCCCGCCGCGGCAGCGCGCAGGATCAGGTCCGTCGTTTCCCGGTTGCGAACGATCAAGACATCGATGAGTTCCAGCGCCTTGGCGGCCAGAGCCGGATCGCCCATGCTGAGCCGCCATTGAATCCGCAGGTACGTCGCTTCGGTGTAGAGCAGACTACCCGGAGGCCACTCCGCCAAAACGGCGTCCAGGGAGCGCACCTCCGCCCAATCGCCTCTTGCCCCCGCCACGCGTCCTTCAACGACGGCCGCAACCCTTGGCCCCATGGGTTGGCTATGCGGCCCGGCGGGTTCCACGAGCGCCAATCCGACGCGAGCGCCCCGATGATTCGCATCGCGTTCGAGCGCTCGGCGAAAGTGAGCCCCCGCGGCCACAGAATCCTTCGCATCCAGCCTCACCCAGCCGAGCGCGCTCTGGGAATCGGCCCCCTCCAGCCCCGCAGCCAGCCTCTGGGCTCGCCCCGACTGCCCGCGCGATAAAAGCCTACGTGTCAGCAAGTCCGAGTCCAACTCCCCCCCGGCGTCACGAACCCATTTCGACGCGGAATCGTATTTCATCAAGGCCTCGCGAATCGACTTCTTGTTGTCTTGAATTCGACTGAACTTCATCGACGCCCAGGCCAAACGATTGTGATCGTCAGTAATCCGCGGGCTCTCTCCGGCGAAGCGCCGCACGTCGTCCTCCCCCAACAGGATTGCCGAAGCGATGTCTTCAGCCGTGTGCACACCCACCCGCCCAAGGCCCGCACCCCCGGCGGCCAACGCCGCGTCGGCCGTTTCGAGCAGGGAAAGGGGTTCCTGGGAAGCGAGAAAAAGCAGGACGCCTCCCCCTGGCTGAATCACCACCAGATGCTGAAAGACATCGGACAACGTGCCCACCAGCCCCCGGAGCAAGTCGAGATCGACAAAGCCCAATCCCATCCACTGAACGAAGACCCCGTCCGGCGTCAAGCGATCCGCCACCCCAGAAAAGAACTCTTGTGTGTATAGGTGGGAGGCGCCAGAAGTCCACGGATGGGAGGGCTGAGAGATAATGGCTCCGTAGTTCTCATCGCTCAGGGTCAGGGCTCCCCGGGCGTCGCCCACCCGGATTCGAAGACGCGGATCTTCTAGGGGAGCGCCCCCCATGCGGTCGGCACCCACCCGCCGATTCGCCTCGATCACCTCGGGCTCAAGTTCGATCAAATCGATCTCTTCGACGCCCTCGGGCACCGAGCCCAGGGTATTGCCACCGCCCAGACCGATCACGAGAATCCGCTTCGTCTCCGGTCGGGCGAGTACTGGAAGCAGGGCCAACCACTTGGCTTCGTGGAATCGATCGGGCGGTGCCGCGGGCCCTTCGATCGAAGCTTCGGGCAGTCCGTTGGTGGCCAGCCTTCGCTCGTAGGGGGTGCGCATCAGGGTCACGGTCGCCGAACGGCCCACGCCCAAAAATTCAAGCTCGCCCGCAAAGAGTTTTCCCGTCATGGCCGACCGCGACAACAGATCCAATGGCGGATCCGGGCGCACCACGAAAAACAACGCCGCAGCGCTCCCCGCGACGAGAATGCAGGGCCGGGCGATTCGCCCCGGGCATAGGAGTCCTGCCGCCGTCGCCGCCAATCCCAGGTTGATCCACACCCCGGTGGCCAGAGTCCCCTCGAAGCCCAGAACCGGGAGCAGGAAAAATCCGGCACCGATGGATCCGAGTATCGAGCCCAGGGTGTTCCACGCGTAGACCCGTGCACTCGCTGCGGCTGCGTCTTCCGGACCTCTTGCGAGTATCCGCACCGCAAAGGGAAACGTCGCCCCAATGCACAAGGTGGTCGGCAGCAGCGCCGCCACGGCGATCGCAGCACCCCCGGCGAGATTCGACAGGCCCGCCCCCAACGCGGCGGCCAGACTCGGAATCCAGTCGGCAAGCCCAAAGCTCAGCGCCGCAAAGAACGCGGTTCCAAGCTGGGCCAACGAAAATCCCAGCGCGGCGCGCGGCAGGGTTCGGGCTATCCGTGATGCCACCGCACTTCCCAACGCGATGCCGATGAGAAAACTCGCGAGCATCGAGGCGAAGGCCGCGGTGCTTCCGCCCAGGATGTATCCGAGGATCCGCACCCACAGGACCTCGTACCCGAAGGAAACCATCCCCGAAAGCAGAATCAGGGGAAGTATCCGGCGCCCGAGCGCAGGGCCCAAAGGCGGACGGGACCCCCTGGCCTTCGCGCCCGACACGAGAGGCGGTGAGACCCGGGAAAGCGCTGCCGCTGCGAGAAAGACCAGGCCGTTGGTCAGGGCGCCCAGGTAGATCGTTTGGCGCAGCCCAAATTCCGGCAGCAAAAAAAATGCCGCTGACAATGTGCCCGCAATGGCGCCGGCGGTGTTGACTCCATACAGGACTCCGATGCGCGGGCCGATCTCTTCTTCTCGTCGGATCGCATGCCGAGCCAAGAGGGGAAGCGTCGCCCCCATCAGGGTCGTGCATGGAAGCAGAACCACGAAGGTCCCGCCCAGATGGAAGAGTGCCGAGAAAAGCCCAGCCTGGCCGGGGGTGGCTTCGATCCCGCCGAGCCAGGCCACATAGATTTCGCTGAGAAGGCGAATCAAACCGGGCACCGCGAGGGCTCCGAGCGCGATACCGAGTTCGAGCAGACCGTAAGCGAGAATCGGCCGCCGGATCCTCGGAGCCCAGCGCGAGATCACCGCAGCACCCAGGGCCAGACCCGCCATATAGGCGGCCAGCACCGCCGAAACCGCGAGCTCAGAAGTGCCGAAAACCGACGCCAATTCCCGAGTCCAGGCGGTTTCGTAGAGCAGCGCTGCAAAGCCCGAGACGAAGAAGCACAACTGGAGAAGCAAAAAATGCGGGGCCATGCGTCCCATTCAAGCGCCTCGGCGTGAGGCCGATTGCGATGCTAACACGCCCCCTCTGACCGAGGGAGACCCCCAGGCGCGATCCATGGGCTACCCGCTACCCTGCCTGGATGGGCAGGGGCGCGAGAAAGGGAACGGAGCCAGCAGCCGAAGGCAAACGTCGATTGAACGAATCCGCGTCGCTTCCCGGCGCACCAGGCCTTCGCATCGGGGCCGTTGTTCTGGCCATCGCTCTGGCGAGTTTCGCGGTCTACGGCCAAGTTCTAGACCACGCGTTCGTCGACTACGACGACTACATCTATTTCATCGACGATCCGGATCTGAACGGCCGAATCGAAATCGCCGATATCGTCTCGGCGTTCGTAAACACCCATCAGGCCAACTGGTCCCCAGTGACCACCCTCAGCATTCTCCTGGGCGACGCCCTGCACGGCCCGAATTCCGCCGCATATCTCTTCACGAATTGGGCCCTGCACTTCCTGGGCTCTTCGCTGCTCTTCCTGGCCCTGCTCCGCATGACCGGGATGCTGTTTCCCAGTGCTTGGGTGGCGCTGGTATTCGCTCTTCACCCCCTCCACGTCGAGTCCGTAGCCTGGGCCTCCGAGCGAAAAGATGTGCTCACGGGCGTTTTCTGGATGGGCTGTCTCCTGGTCTACGCGCGCCACAGCAGGCGCCCGAGCCCTGGGAGCCGGGTGGCCTTTGTCGCCCTGGGGATGCTGGCCGCCCTGACGAAGCCAACCGCAGTGACCCTCCCCATCAGCCTGCTTTTGCTCGACTACTGGCCCCTGGGCCGCCTGACCCGGTGGTCGGAACTCCCGGCACGCCTGGGTGAGAAATGGCCGCTCTTCGCCCTGGCGCTGTGCGTCGGCGTTTTGACCTTGCTCGCCCAGGGGGACGCGGGCGCGAATCGCAGCGAGTTCTTGCCCTGGGGCCTGCGCATCATGAATGCGGGCCTCAGCTATTGGACCTATCTGGTCCAGACCTTTCGGCCCCTGGACCTGAGCGTCTTCTACCCCTATCCCAGTCACGAAACCCTGTACGGCTGGCGCCCCCTGGCGGCATGGCTCGCGGGAATTCTTCTCACTGGCGCCGCCCTTCGATCCGCCGAGCGACGGCCCTATCTCATCGTGGGCTGGCTCTGGTTCGTCCTGATGCTGGTGCCCACCATCGGCTTGGTTCAAGTCGGCGGCCAAGCCCATGCCGATCGGTATATGTACATCCCCATGGTGGGCCTCTTGATCGCAATCGCCTGGGGGATGGCCGACTGGGTTCGGCAACGCTCGGGGCCCCTGGCCGCTCGGGGCCTCACCGGGGCGGCTTTGATCACGCTGATTGCTCTGGCCGGACTGTCGTGGCAACAGGTCGGGTATTGGCGCAACTCCGTTGCCCTCTTCGAGCGGGCCATCGCCGTCACGGGCCCAAATTCCATTCCCCACCGCTTCCTTGGCGTCGCGTACTGGACCCTGGGCGAGCGCGAAAAAGGGGAGCATCATCTGAGGGCGGCGGTGGAAATCAGTCCCCATTGGGAAGGCGCACGACTCGCCTTGGGGGATGCGCTCAATCAAACGGGCCGATTCGAGGAAGCTCGCGAACTCTTTCTGGCCACCCGGGCCCTGGGCTTTTCCAGTGCGGCCGTCCACGCCGGCTTGGGAATCGCCGCCCAGGGACTCGGTGACGACGCGAGCGCGGCTCGGGAGTATCGCCTGGCGCTGGCGGCGGGTCTCGGGGATTGGGAAATCAAGAACAACCTTGCCTGGCTGCTGACAACCACCCCGATCCGATCGTTGCGTGACCCCGAATCCGCCGTCCAGTTGGCCCAGGAGGCCCTGGCCCAGGCACCCGACAATCCCCAGATCAAGGAAACCTTGGCGGCCGCCCAGAGATCGGCTGGGTCTCGGCGGTGAAGCGCCCAGCAGCGGTCTCCTACCGCCCCCCGGCAAGACGCAGGAAGCCCGATTCAGGGCCCTAACCCGAACAATGGTCGGGCCCTAGGGCGCGGGACAACATGGCGCGGGACAACATGGGGAGAACCGTGGGAGTTGGATCAGGAACCGAAATCACCGAGAGGGCGATCCACCAGGGATTCCCAGCTGGTGAGAACGAGGATGTCCCATGAATCGTCGACCACCTCCATCCCCCCCCCCATCAACCCAAACACCGAAGCCGGAATCATGAGACCCGCTCCCGAAACCAGCGCAGCCGCGTCGAGGGGGCGAAGGACGAGAATGTCGAAGGCCCCGTTCGCGTACTTGGCGTAAGGGACGTTCGTCCCATCGCTGTCCGCAGGGGTCCCCTCCTCGGCGTTGGCCGAAAGGATCGGCGCGAGCCCCAGCACCAAGATGACGCCCGCGGCCATTGCGATTTTTTTCAATTGGGTGAACACGGTTGCGTTCCTTTCCTAAGAAGTGGCCGGGCTACCAAGGCGGTGACCAGAGGATTCGAACGCCGCCGCCACCCTGGCTGATCAAGGTCTGGGGAGCAACAGCGAAGGACACACTCGGCTTCTCACCCGCGCGCTTGTAGGCACACAGCGCTGAACTCGTGTCGATGGTGCAATTGTAGATCTGGTCGGGCACCTCGAAACTCAGAGTGGACCCGGCGTCGTTGATCAGCCAGGCGAAGCCGAGTTCGAGAAAGAGATTGATTCGCAGATCGCCGCGCTTGAAAACATCGACATCCACTTGAACCGTTGGACCAATGGCGTGGGTGACAAACGCGGATCCCGTTCCGCTGGCCGTAAAACGCGGGGCACTGTATTTCTTATGCTCGGCTGCCAGAGCGAACTGAGTGATATTGCCTACGTTTTGTCTCGGGTAAGTGTGAACAGGATCCCCTGGCGTCAAGCAGCCGCCATTGCTGGTAGCCCCCCCAACTGCTCCAACCTTCGGAGGCGCCATGCAGACTTCGAAGGAACTGGCACGATCCCAGGTCCCCTCGGTTTCGCCGAAAGACTGACCCCGGTAGTTCACCGACAGACGGACATGAAACTGCCGCGAGAGTACCGGAAGCGTGAATTCCACTCCCACCCCAAGCTCCCACATCAGGTCGATACTGGTTTTCGCCCGGAAGTTGGTATCACAATCGGTCCCCCCAACCCCGAACCCCCCGGCTCCCGGCACCCGGTCCGTCCCGACGATGACTTGTTGGCCCGCCCTTCTGAGCGATACGACTCTTTCCTGATCGTAACCGTGGTCGAGACTGGGGTTGTTGGGGTCGGGTGTAAACAAATCGGGCAATAGAGTCTCAATGTCCTGATAGTACTGACCAGCGGGACCCACAGCGAAATTCTGATGGTAATCGCCTTCGCCAGAACCCGGAGGGAAAGTTACGGGCGTTCCAGTTCCTACGAGCCCCTTCACGTTGTGCCCGAACGCGGGAACGTCGCAGTTGGGGGAAGCGTGTGGGAGCGAGTACCCCACCGTATCGGTCACTTTGCCCCGATACGCTGTGAAGCTGTCTTCGAGCAGATACTGGATTCCGGTCTGAAAAAAGAGGCGCGGCTTGAGTCCCCCCGCCTGGGCCAGAACCGGTGAACTCATGCCCGCAGTCAAGCGAAATCCCGGGCTGATCGCCTTGTCGGACACCGATCTCAAGTCGGTGCCCATGAAGTTCGAAGTCGCCGAACCGTCTAGCCCCTGCACGTGGAGCAGAAAGCCCAGCCCCAGTTCGGGACGCCACTGGCTCTCTGTGGGATCGCCCGGATCGGCGGGGGGGCTCTCGGCGTCGGGCGCCGACTGGGGGGAGGGCTCCGAGTCCCCGAAGGCCACAGGGGCTAAGATGAACCCGATACCGATCAGCACGATCGAACCGAGGGTTCGAACATGAAGACTGCGGCGGATTCTTTGAATGGGTTTCCGATGCACCTTAGCGCTCCTCATCTGACCCGGGCGACGAAATCGGCCTGGCTGCGGTTACGTTAGTTCGTGCGGTTTGATCTCTAGAATATCGATCACCTTTTCAAGCACCGATTCCTGCATGTCCGGGGTTTGCCGAATCCACTGAATCACGGCTTGCCGATCAATCCGCCCCCATTTTACCAGAGCCTGAGTAAGCACCCGGCCTCGCTCAAAAGCGTGCGGAACCCGGATCGCCCAATCCACCGCGTCCTTCGGGTCCTGGCGAATCATGAACTGCGCAAACGGAAAAATTGCCGCCGCGAATTCAGGCCTGTGAAGTTCGGGCCGTAGGTAAGCATAGGCCGCACCGGGGTTGCTCTTGAGCCAGCGGTAGGTGGCGTCTCGGAGTCCGTCGTCTCGCTCGGCAGAGGGCGGCATCGTGACCAGCCAGAGAATGGCTTCGGCGGGATCCTGCAGAGCCAGGCCCGTAATGATCTCGGCGACGGCCCCGCCCGCGGCGTAGTCAGTAAATACATGATCTTCGAACCAGTTCCTGGCGTATTCGGGATTCAGCGAAACGAGCAGGCTCAGCGCCCGCTGAAAGGCCTTGGGCTTCAGGTTGTTAGGAGCATCCACGGGAATCGAATCCACGAAGTTCCTGATCGCATCGGGATCGGTCCGAATCAGCTCTCGGAAAATTGCAAATAGAAGCAGGTCCCGGGGCTCGCCGTCAGGAATTCCGCGGAGGACGAGAATCGACCCCTCCCAATTGCCGAGACCCGCGAGAGCGGCGGCAAGGGGATTGTGCACGACCCTTCGGTCCTCGCTCTCGGGAGGGAGAGTCGCCAAAAACTCCATGGCGGGTTTGCCCTCGTCCACTTCGGCCCAGGACTTGACCACTTCGGCGATGGCTTCCCGCCGCCGCTGGCTGCCGCCCCTCCTTAAATTCAGAGCGAAATCCATCGCGACCAACGGGTCCAGCCGCCCCCAGGCGTTTGCGAACGGGCGCATTTCGCAGGCGTGAACGACGATCAGGTTCTCCGAGTAGGCGACACCCGCTCCGGGTGCATTTTCCGTCGTCAGGCCCGACAGGACCGCCCCCAAGGCAATGAATCGCTCGCTCAGATTCGGGATGGCCAACACACCTTCGATCTCGCGTTGCATCTCCTCGGCGCTGAGCACCGAACGGGTCGCCGGGTCCATGCCTTCGCAGCCCAGCGGGAGCCCGGCGAACACCGCCAGACCCGCACCAACGACCAGGCCAAGTGCCTTCCGCACGATCGTCCTCAGCATATTAGAAACGCACATTCAGGGTCACACCATACGTCCGCGGATCGCCCATGGCATAGAGGAGTTGCTGGCGCAGCCGCGCCAAGTTGATGATGTCTCCTCGATACGCAACGTCCGTCAGATTGCGAATCCACCCCGCCAACTCGATATTGCTGCCCGGGGTCGTGTACCCGATTCGAAAGTTGAGCAGCCACAACGGATCCTGGGAGATGTTGTCGTTGTTTTGTGCGCTGAAGAAGACCTGGCTTTTGTAACTCCAGTCCAGGCGGGGGGTCAACACGCCGAAACTTGAGCGCAGGGGCCACGACGCATAGCCCGAGAATGCGAGCTCCGGGGAGTTGATCAACCGATTGCCCGAATAATCTTCCACCAGAAAATTTTCGATCCCATTGTTGTCGACAAAACTGATCGTATTCACGAACTCGGTATACGTGCTGTGGAGCCAGCCAAAGGAAAGGAAGAGCTCAAAACCGTCCAAGGATTCGGGAAGAATCCCATAGAAGGGATGGGTCCGGACCTCGATTTCAGCACCGTAGATGTCCGCGTCTTCGGCGTTGATCAACTGGTTGACCGGGATCCCGCCCAGGGAATTCCGAACCTGGAAAATCTGGATGTTCTGGTAGTCGTAGTAGAAAACCGCCCCATTGACGGTCAACTGGTTATCAAACCACGAGGTTTTGACGCCGAACTCCAGCGAGTCGACCTTTTCGGGTTTAACCGGGGTCGTAAGCTCAGTTCCGTCCTCGGTCTTCGTATTGGCGTCCAGGACGAGGCCGTTGATATGGGGGCCCTTATAGCCGCGGGAGTACTTGATGAAAATGAGACGATCGTCGGTCGGCTTGTAACTGAACGTAATGTCTCCGCTCGGTCCGTTGGCCGAGACGTGCTCTTGCCCGGTCGCCGTCGCCCACTCCGTTGAGCGATCCACCGCGGCTCCGGAAAAAGGCGGAAGAAACCGCTGGGTGACCAGGTTGAGATCCTTGACTTCAAAATTCCAGCGCCCGCCTGCGGTGATCGCGAAATCGTCCACAGGGTGCCAGTCGAGCCATGCGTAGGCCGAGGCATAATGGGTCGTGAGGGTGTACTGCTGGGTGGTATAATTGAGGGTATTGATGGGCCACTTATTGTCGACTTCCAAGTCCTCGTAGAGGTAGTTCACCCCGGTCTCCACCGACCAAGCTTCGTCGTCTTCCCAGTTGAGCTTGAACTCCTGGCTGAATTGCCACGAGTTGTTACCCAGGGTGGGCTCAAGTCCATTGGGAAAAGGACTCGCGTCGAGATCTGTGCCAACCTCGCGTTCGTTCCCTTCGAATCCCGTGATCGTTCGGAACACATAGGCATCGCCGCCAAAATTGAACTCGCCCGTCAGGCTCGCGCCATAGAGGTTGAGCAACTCGATGCCACTCGAGTTGTAGTCCCCGGCGTACGGGTCACCCTCTTCGGGGTTGATCGCCAATACGGGGTTGTCGAGACACGTATTTCCTCCGTTGCTGGGGTCCCGGCAAGGGTCGGCCAACGTCTTGGGCGGTAGCAGACTGGGGAGTCCCAATACGTTGTCCACATCGTAGTATTCGTCCGCGTTCCCCAGCAGCCCGAATCGAGGTTCGGCCTCGGCCGCTCCTTGAGTCGCCGCGATCATCTGAAATTGGCGCGAATCGCCTCGATTCATGCCGCCATGGATGTTCAGCACCCAGTCCACATCGTCGCTCGGCTGCCAGCGAATGAGCGCCCGGGCGGCCCAATTGTCCACGTTATTCACCCACGGCTTGATGTCGGTCGGAGTGACCCCCTCCTCCCAAAATTGGCTGTAATAGGGTGCCGGAATTCCGGGGTAAGTCAGGGCGGGGTCCAAGAGGGGATCCGACAGATAGACACAACCCCCGTGATTCAGGCAGGTATCGGCTGGATTCGGGAACCCATCGAGGGGATTCACACTAGCCCCAGGATCCGGCTGACCGGGGGTATCGTTCCCGACCTGATCTCGGTAATACCAATCGACTCGGTTGTTGATGTTTTCAAGAGGCCCGTCATAGAAATACGGATAAAAATCAGAATTCGAAACCAGCAAGCTGGAGCCGGGGTTGGCGGGAAATTCGAACGAATTGGTGTTGGCGTCGTAAAAACCATTCGCGGGGCCAGGAATCGCGGGGATATCTTGGGCTGTAATCTGGTCGTTGAAGCAGTTGACGTGAACCGCGTTTTCGAAGGTGCCCAGCTCGCCTTTGTCCTTATAAGCCGGGTCAGCGCACCGATTCTTGGTCGTCCCGTCTCGCTTGCGCATTCGCCCAGAAACGCGAATTGAAATCGTATCCGTAATCGGCACCTCCATGGCACCTTCGACTTCGACCTCGTTGTACTTGCCATAGGTGGTTCGCGCGTAGCCGTTGGTGTCTCCCGAGGGTTTGCGGGTCACGACCCGAATCGCCCCGGCCGATGCGTTTCGGCCATAAAGAGTACCCTGGGGACCGCGCAAAACCTCCACCTGCTGAACATCGAAGAGTTGCCCGAGTTGGCCTGCGGGGGAATTCATGTAGATGTCGTCATTGTAGACCGCCACCGCAGACGACGAATTCGCATTGAAATCCCGAAGTCCGACGCCGCGAATGAACAACGTGGGGTTCGACGCGGCGAAGACCGTACGGATTTCGAGATTCGGCGTGAACTGGGAGATGTCCGCGATATTCTGGGCCCCCAACGCTTCAAGGTAGTCGGCGTCGAACGCGGCCACCGAAGCCCCCACGTCCTGCAGATTCTGGGTCCCGCCCTGAGCGGTCACCAGGATTTCCTCCATCCCGCGATACTTGTCGCCGTCGTCTTCGGGGTTGAGTTCGGTCAGTTCTTCTTCGCTCTCGGGCGCCTCAGCCCCGTCGAACTCTTCGAGGTCCGCCAAGCCTTCATCGGCGGACGCCGAATCGGCCGATTCGAAGCGAGCGTCCTGGGCGGCGGCGGGAGCCGCATGCAGCAGCGGTAATAAAATGGGGGCGAATAAGAACAAGCATCCAAAACTCAACACGAACCCCGACGCCACACCACGGCTCCCCCCTCGGCCCCAGCGGCGCCCGAAGATCCTCCCAATTTTGTGCATTCGGTTCCAATCCTTCCGGCAATCGATCATTCGATCGAATACCCTAGCGCTCGAAGTTGCCTCAGCTGCATTTCGTCGATCTCGACTTCTTCCGAGCCACCCTGCCAGAGCGGCTCGCGCTCAAGATAACTCTGGACTTCTTCTAGAAGTTCCTTCTTCTCTTCTTCTCGCCCATCGGCAATTTCGTTGCGCTCAGCGGGATCGAGATCAACATCGTAAAGCAAATCTCGATCGGGGAATTCAAGGCTGTGAATCAGCCGCAGATTGCCCTTGCGCACCGCAACAAGCGGCGACTCCTCCGCTTCAATCTGTCCCCAGTTCCGGTCAAGTTGTGAGAATCCCATACCGGACCGCGATTTCGCCGGTCGGCCGAGTAGGAGGGGCGCCAAGGATGCCCCGTCGGGCTCCTGAAGCCCCGAGACGCCTAGCATATCGAGTAAGGTAGGCCAAACATCGATATTCTCGGTGGGCTCGCTCACCACCCCGCCTGGAGAGAGCCTGAAAGGGAAGCTCAAAATGAAAGGCGTGCGGACCACCTCGGCAAAAAGATCCCGGGCGTGCCCTTCGGCACCGTGTTCTCCGAACGCCTCTCCATGGTCGGAAACCACCACCACCAGAGTCTTTT
>CAYTAT010000076.1:1707-12820 GCA_964435795.1 uncultured Spirochaetaceae bacterium | reverse complement strand
TGAGGTAGCCACCGCCACCCTTGCCACCGTAGAGGATGTAGCTCGTGGTTGAAGACTCGCCTTGGTTGTAGTCCAGGTTGGCGTCATCAAAGAGAACCGCTACCGACATCAAGGTGATGCCCGTCGTGGCTTCGGTGTCGAGAGTCACCGGGACTTCTATTCTACATGCGGGGGTACCGGCCCCCGCGCCCGCGCAATCTGCGGCGGTGAAATCCTGCGACTGCCAAGTTCCCCCCAGCGTGAAGCTGATCGCGCCGGCATTGCTGGCTCCGAGGGCGAGCAGGGCCATGCCCAATGCACTCGCGAGCCAGAGGCGTCGCGCGGCTGCGCGTAGGCGGTTCTGGCTCGGGGGCAACTCGATCAGCGGGGGGACCTGCTCGAACATTCGTATGAACTCCTTGCCGCATTCGGTCGCTGCGATGCGGCTTTTCGATCTCAAATTTTCGGAGGAAAGATCGATCTTCCGTGTTGGGTGAACCGACGTTGCACCGACTGCCTGGTCTTGCCTTTCATCGGCTCGTCCGCCGACTCATGCACTCACGCACTCATGGGCCCATCCGCCAGCCGACCGACACGTGGGCCGGAAAAGCGCGATGCGCCCGCCGCCGCAACACCTCCACTTTCACCTCCACCTCCACTTTCACCTCCACTTTCACTTTCACCTCCACCTCACTTTCACCTCCACCTCACTTTCACCTCCACCTCACTTTCACTTTCACTTCGCTCGTCTCCGAGTCTTCACCATACTCATTCGCGAACATAATGAGTAGAGAATTCCGGAGCGTTCCGAGACTATAGTCATCGCCTATCCCAGAGGGCTAGACACTGATGGGCTTTCAACGGTTCGGGCCTATTTTGAGAGAATCCCGGAATCGCGCCCTGCCGGGAAGATGCATCGCAACCCCGCAGGGATACGAATATAAAAATGACGCGGATGAAAAAGAATAGGGCGTAGAGACGAGGGGGAAACGCCTCTCCGCGAGGGGACTTCCCCCTGCCATCCGGGAAGAAGCACTCTGCGGGTCGGCATGCCGCCGCCACCCCACGCCCCTCTCGGAATCGGCGAGCGGGACTACACCGATTCTCGGCCGCCGGGATGCTGGACGGTCGAGAATTTCGGGCGGCCCAGGCGCCAGCCCCAGCCCCGTCTCGCAATGGAGAACGAATCCGACCGAGAGAGCCGACGCCTCCCCAGCAGCAGGGCGCCGGCCGCAATCCCCTGCCGAAAACTCAACCGCCGGCCGCCGGGGGGAAGATATCGACGCCCTGGTGGGCGCGGAGGGGCGTGGCCAACCCCTTGAGCCAACGAATATTTCTCCCCTCCACCAGGATGTTGACCCGCCGCGGCAGGCCCCCCTCCGGATCGATGAGATGCTCGCCGAGTTTAGGCCAACGCCCGGCGAGCTCGAGCATGAGATCCTCGACGACCACTTCATTGGATGAGGTGATTTCGACGCGCTTTCTCCCCACGATCTCGCGCAGGCTGGCGTAGAAGCGAATCGTCATCGGCTAGGGGATCTCGAGTTCTCGCAACTTCGCCTCGGGAACGACACCCTCTCGCCAACCCCGGGCCGCGTAGTACTCCTCGAGCATCGGCTCCAACTCCGAGACGTGTCCCGCGGAGCCGCCCTCGCTCGAGGGCTCCTCGGTGAAACGCGCGGGCAGGGTATCCGAGCCCCGTCCGTGACCGGCCAGATTGTTGAAATGCCGCTCCAGGTTGTAGATGCGCTCGCCGGCCCGCATCGCGTCTTCGGCCCCGAAGGCGATCCCCATCGCGGTGGCGTATTGCTGCGCGTACTCCTCGGCCCCCTCCGCGAAGGCGCTGAATTTACACAGGTCGAGACTATCCGAAAAAGCGTGCAGGTCCTGGAAGGTCTTGACCAACTCTCCCTTGCCCCGCCAGGCCAGGGGATCGACTTCGATCGGCACCACGCCGAGTTCCGCGGCGGCCACGTAGGCGCGCAGGTGGCAGGCCCCGCGATTGCTCGTCGCGTAGCCGAGGCCCATTCCCTTGAGGCCGCGGGGGTCGTAGGCGGGAATCGCCTGCCCCTTCACCGCCATCGCGATTTCTCCGTGGCCCAACTCCTGGGCGGCCAGGGTCGGACCCTGGGAGAGCGCCTCGCCGACCCCCTTCTCTCGCCGGGCGACGGCTTCGACGAGCGCCACCATCGCGTCCCGATCCCCCCAGGCCAGGCCCTCTCCCTCGGGAACCCAGCCGCGCTCGGTCGCCTCCATCCACATCGAATACGCGTTGCCGAGTTCGATCGGATCCAGGCCCAGGTCGTTGCATTGATCGATGAGTTTGGCGACCGAGGCCACGTCATCGTTGTCGCAATTTGCACCCAGGCTCCAGGCGGGCTCGTATTCGACGCTCTCCATGCGCAGCCCCGCCCAGGGGCCCCGCTGGATCTCCACCTCCTTCTTGCAGGCCACCGGACAGGCATGACAGGTCGGATTGGAGACGAGCAGATTCTGTTCCACGTACTCGCCACTGATCTTTTCGGCGCTCTCGCCAAAGGACGTTCGCTGGCTGTTGCGGGCACCCAAGGCACCGATGGAGTTGGTGACGTTCATCAATACGTTGGTGCCGTAGACCGAGAGGCCCCCCTTCCGGGGACTCGTGATATTGGACTCGTCGCGAATCGCATCGAGGGCCCGACGGCGGACGGCCTTCCAGGCGTCGGCATCCTCCACCTGGCTGCGGCTCTGGGCGGCGCGCATGACGATGGCTTTCAGATGCTTGGAGCCCGCCACCGCCCCCGTGCCGCCACGGCCGAAGGCGCGGTCGTCCTCGTTCAACTGGGCTGCGAAGAGCACGAGATTCTCGCCGGCGGGACCAATGGCATTCACCGAGAGATTCTTTTTCCCGTAGCGCTCCTGGAAGAAGGCGATCGTCTCGTGAATGCCGAGGCCCCAGACCGGGGAGGCGTCACGCAGGGAAATCTCACCATCCTCGATGAAGGCGTAGACGGGGCGTTCGGCTCGACCGTCGAAGACCAGGCCATCGAAACCCGCCCAGCGCAGGCGCGCCGCCGACCAGCCACCCTGATGGCTATCGGTGACGGTCCCCGTCAGGGGCGACTTCGTGACACAGGCCCAGCGCCCACTCATGCTGGCCTCGCTGCCCGTGAGCGGCCCGGTCAGGAAGCAGAGGCGATTTTCCGGGGAGAGGGGCGCAACGTCCGCTCCGTTCTCCAGCAGGTAGCGAACGCCGAGGCCCCGGCCGCCGATATATTTGGCGACCCAATCCGCGGGTGCGGGCTCGAGCGCCCAACGCCCGGCAGTGAGATCGATCCGGGCCACTCTCTGTCCATAGTCGGAAAGCTTCATCGCGGGCCTCCTCAATCGATTCGGGAAACGGCTGGCGGCCAAAAGCGTGACCCAATCCGCGCCGGGATGCCATCGCGCTGGAGGCGAGGCGGGAAGCCGGATCCCGAGGCCGCAATTTTTTTCGTCCCGGCCGCCGGGGCGCCTGGCCGCTCCAGTCACTGAAGTCCCGGAAGACGATTGAGAAGCAAACTACCCAAACTGCCGAAGAGCCTGGTTCCCATCCCAGCGGAACCCGCCAAGTTGCTGTTTTAAAACAACAATTAATGACGCCTCGAGAGGGGTCTCGGGTACGCGATTTGCAGATTGTCGGGGTGCTGTCCTTACGGGAAGGGGACGTGCAGAGAAGCGAAAGGGGCCTGTTCCCAATAGCCAGATCTTTTTGGATGCAACCCGAGAGTCCGCGGTGACAGCCCGGGATCACGGGTCCGAAGATCTGTCGGCCGCAAACCCCCATGCGGGGTTTGCGGCCGCTCTCTGCACTTGATCGGTCTGCACTTGATCGAGAAGTCGGTTTCGCCCCCACCTGCGACCCGGGGCCAGTCGTCCCAGACTCTCCCTTGGCCCGTCTCCTTGAACCGTCTCCTCTCGGCCGTCCGCTCGGTCCACGGTCGCCTCAGGAGTCGATCTGCGCGAGCCCGGGCCTGAGCGTCTGCTGCCAGACCTCGAAGAATGCGTCTGCTTCCGAGAGCAGGGAGAAGACGAAGTGCCGGGCCCCCGCCCGCGCAAAGGCCTGCATCTGCTCGAGCCAGTCCTCGGGCCGCCCCAGCAGACAGTATTTCTCCGCCGCGTCCCGGAATGGGCGGTTGTAGATCATCTGCAATAGAGCGGCGGCTCGATCCAGGGCCTTCTCGTAGACGTCGTCGAGTACGCAAAAGAGAAAGGCCGTCGGCTCGAAGGGCGCCCCGACCCGGCCGGCGCTCTCGGCATGCTCTCGAATCAGGCCCATATTCGCCGCGTACTGCTGCGGCGAGCACATATGCGAGATGTAGCCATCGCCCAGGCGGCCGGCCCGGCGCATGCTCGGTGCTTTTCGACCCCCGACGACGATGCGGGGGCCGCCTGGCTGAAGGGGGCGCGGCGCCAGGCTGACGGGGCCGAAATTGAAATGCTCCCCCTCGTGGCTCACCCCTTCCTCGTTCCAGAGTTTTCGCAAGATCTCGATGCCCTCGTCGCAGCGCGCCCCGCGCTGCTGGCGAGAAACTCCCGATGCCTCGAATTCCGCTGGAAATTCTCCCCCCACCCCCACGCCCAGGGTCAGGCGTCCCCCCGACAGGACGTCGAGGGTCGAAGTCACCTTGGCGGTGGTCGTGGGATGGCGCAGGGGCATCAGGTACACGCCGGTGCAAAGGCGAACCCTGGACGTCACCCCGGCCACGAAAGAGAGCAGGGTAAGGGATTCCATGATGGGTATATAGAAGGAGATATGATCCCCCACCCAGATGGAATCCAGTCCCGCCGCCTCGATGCGCCGGGCGGAATCGAGGATGCCCTCGCGATCGCTGCCGGGGATCACCATGCCCGCGGAGAGCGAATTCGGTGTCACGAGACTTTCCGTCATTGCATTATCCTCTCCGTGCTCGCTGGGCCGCGGGCGCGGCGATCTCCGCGCATGCGGCCCAGCAGCGCGAGTGCGACCGTCGCCGCCAGACCCTGAAGGGCCGCAGCCGGCTCGGGGAGGTTGACGATCTCGCTCACGGAAACCAGGTAGGGAATGTGAGCGGAACCGTCATCCGGATAGGAGACCAGGGGCAACTCCGAGAACACCCCGGGGTTCAGGGCCCAGATCTCCTGGGCCGCGATGGCATCGACGACATCCAAGCCGGCACTGACTTCCCCGAATACCGCGTAACCCTGCTCGGCATCGTCGAAAAAGGGATTGTCCTGGACGTTGATGAACCATTGGCTGGTCGCCGAATCGGGTTCCGAGGTGCGCGCCATGGCGAGGGTTCCGCGCAAATTCTCGAGACCCACCATCTCCAGGGCGATCGGATCCTGGGTGGGGACCTCATCGATGCGACCCTCGGGATCCACCGTAAACCCTCCGCCCTGGATCACGAAGATCCCCCCCGCTTCCTGCACGCTGCGATGGATGAATCCAGTCGTCCCATAGCTGCCCGCGTTCACGTATTCGAGAAAATTGGCGACGCTATTCGGGGCATCGAAATCGCAGAGGAGAATCTCGATCTCGCCCAGGGTCGTCTGCATCCTGACCTGGGTTCGCCCGGGAGAATCGTCACAGGTCGGGGCCGCCAGACCGGCTCCGGGCAGCAGCGACAAAAACAGGAGCCACAGCAGCAAAAGAAGTAGGAGCGATGGAGAGGGGCGAACTCCAATTCCAAAGACGTGCCTCTGCATCGCGCCGCGTCCCCTCAGCATCCGGCCACCCGACGGCCGGGGGGCGAGACTACCACGCGCGGGGGGTCCCTGGGAAAGACCCGCGGCAAAGGCAGATGCTGAAAAGCGCGGAGAAGCCGATACCCCCCCGCGTGGCCGGGGGGAGGGCCCGGTCGCGATCCGCGACATCGCCACAGGGGCGGGACGCAGCCGCGGTTGCGGGAAGAGCGGCCCATGGGCGGCCCACGGCCCTGGACTCGCGCAGGGGCGCTTCGCGCGATCCCCCCCGCCCCTCATTCCCGATCCCGGGAAGGCCGAGTGCCCGCCGTCCGAATGGCCCCATTGGCGACCAGTTGCAGCGAAAAGAATGCGGTCAGCGCCAGCACCACGCTGCCCATCACGGCCAGGGTGATGCGTTCTCCCGCCCAATCGGCCAAGACTCCATAGGGGAAGGCCATCAGGCCGAATCCCGCAAAGGCGAGCAGGGCCAGGGACATCACGCGACCGATGAAGGGGGCCTCGGTCTCGCGGGCGATCACAGCACCGTTCAGGGATTGGAAACCACCGCTACCCACCCCGACTCCGAACATCCCGATCAGCACACTCGGATAGTTGGGAGCCCAGGCCGTTCCCAGCAGACTCAGGCCGAAGAGAAGCGCCATACAGGCATAGACGAAATGCGCGTGTCTCGAATCGCCGTAACGCACCACCCAGACGCTGGCCGAGAGCGCTCCCACCGCAGAGGCGACATAGAGTTCGCTCGCCTCGGCGGCACTGCGCCCAAAAACATTCTCCGCCAGACCCGGCAGGATCGAGACGTGGGGGAAGCCCGCAAAGATCACGGTGGCAAAGAAGAGAACCAGGATCCGCAGGCGGCGCTGGCCCCACACATAGCTGAGGCCCTCGACGACATCGGCCAGGACGGGGCGTCCGCGCGCCTCGGGATGGGAGACCGAGGGCGGCAGAAGCAGGAGCGACGACGCCGAAAAAATATAGAAGAGCGCCATCATCAGGTAGGCGCCCACGCTTCCCGCGAACTCCCAGGAGAGCAGTAGGCCCGCCACCGCCGGGCCGACCACGCGCGAGCCCGTATTCGCGATGTTGTTGATCGCCATCGCGTTTCCGCGCCGGGCGACGGGCACGAGATCCACCACCAATCCCTGCCTCGCCGGACCGAGGAAAGCCAGCGTGACCCCGATCAGGAAGGCGCCGGCGGCGAGCAGGAGGATCGTGATCCTTTCCGTCGCGATCAGCCAGGCGATCGCGACGAATATCACGGTCGCCGTCAACTGGCCCACCGCCACCACCCCGCGTTTTGGCAGGCGATCCGCGAAGGCCCCTCCGATCGGCCCCAATGCCCCCATGCCGAGACCCTGGGCCAGAACGACGAGGCCGACGGCGCTGTTGTTGCCCGCGATCTCGAAGGCGACCACGCTCTGCACGATCATGGCCATGAAGAAGGCCACGAAGGAGAGCATCGTTCCCAGCCACAGAATTCGGAATTCGCGAATCTGCAGCGCCAAGAAGATGGGGTCGCGGCCTTGCGCCCTGGACATGACGAAGAACGATACCCGAACCGAACTCCCCGCGTGAGCTGGACTTCCCCCTCAGAGGAGAAGACGCCGCATGTCCGTCGAATTCTCCGGGGTCAACATCATGCCCGGGCCCGACCCGCCCGATGATTTCCGCGAAGAGCAGCGCTCGGTCCGGGTCGGCATCCCGAATCTCCTCCTGGATCCCCAACAAACCAACCTTGTCTGCCACGAATATATGGATCAGCCGCGAATACGCGGACGCCGTGGGATTCGACGACATCGGAGTCGTGAACACCATCCGAACGCCTACGGGCTGATGCCATCACCGAATATCATCGCGCCGAGCCCGGCCCGCAAAACCTCTCGGGCGGCGATCTGCGCGATCGGAAATTCCATCGCCCTCGGCGAGCCACCGATCCGGGTCGGCGAGGAATTCGAGATGCTCGATGTCGTCTCGGGCGGACGCCGGGTAGCCGATTTTGCGGTGGACACGCCGCTGGACGGCAACTTCTGTGATGACCCGATTCCGACCCCGAGCCGCGATGAATACCCGCGGCCCGCAACCTGATCCCGCACGCCTGGGCGCAAGACGAATCCCTCGCCTTCGACGGTAGATAGAATCCACTCCGCTACGTGAACCGCTGGCCCGAACCGATCCAGAAGCCCCATCCACCAAACCGATCCAGAAGCCCAGCCAGAAGCCCAGCCACCCATCCGCTGCCGGATCTCCTTGCCGCCCCGTCCTTCGACCCGGCGGCCGCGCTCTTGAAGGGACAGTGGGAAATCCACGCACTCGTTCGCCGGCCAGCCACCAGGCGCCATATCGCAGGCTCCGCGCCAGGTACATTCTTCGCTCCACAAGCCGCGGCCCGCAATGCCCGCGGACTCGGAACGGCGGGCAAGATGCCCTTCCCGATTCCGAACCGACACCTCTGCGAGCGCCTCCCTATCGGCCGACGGCCCCAACCCGGATCCCATGGGGAAGGGAGGACCGCTTCATGCCCCCCAATCTATACGGAATTCTTCGCGGAATCCCCGCCGGATGCCCGAATCGCGTGGATCGAAGGGGCGTGGCATGGGCTGCCGGTCGAGCAGCCGGACCGTATAGCCGCGGAAATCCTGGACTTCTGCCGCAGCTGAAAATCCCGGCCGGGAGTAGAACCCGTTGCGGGGCCGGGCGTTGTAAGATGGATGGATGGGGTTTTCCTTCCCGCAATCACTTCGCCTCTGCTGGCTGGCGCTGCTGTTTGTGAGCCCCCTGGGCGCCTCCGCCCAGGAAGCGCCGCCCCGAGGAGCCGAGTGGAATGATATCTCGACCACCATCGTGCCGGACTCCAGCCTCGGCACTCGGGTGGAGATCTCTCCGGGGCTTTGGACGATCCCCGAGAGCCCGGGCGAACGAGCCGGGCAGAATCTCTTTCATAGTTTTTCCCGCTTCGATCTCGCCGCTGGGGATCGCGCACGCTTCGAAGCCAGCGCGCCCACACTCCAGATCATCAACCGCATCACCGGCGCTTCCGCGTCGCGCATCAACGGAATTCTCGACAGCTCCGAGGTTGCGGGCGCCCAACTCTACTTCCTGAATCCGAGCGGGGTCTTCTTTGGCCCGAGCGCACGCCTCGATGTCGCGGCCTCCTTCCACGGGGCTGCGGCGGATTCCCTGGAGTTCGAGAGCGGAGAGAGTTTCCCCAGCACGTTGGGAGCCGACCCCCCCCTGCTCAGCGTCGCCTCGCCAACGGCATTCGGATTTGCGGGCACGGGCAACGCCGGGCCGCTCTCGCTAGAGGCCAGCGTGCTCATCGTCCCGAATGGCCACGAGCTGCACCTCGCGGGCGGGGACGTCGAGATCGAGGCGGGTATCCTCCTGGCGGGCGGGCGGACCTCTTCCGGGGTGGCGGCGATCCTCCTCGAGGCCCGGCGCGACCTGCTGATTCGAGGCGATACCGAGGGCGCTGGCCAATCCCTGCTCTGGGCCGCGAGCGAGGGCGAGGCCCCTGCCGGGGGCATCCGCCTGAGCGGCGGGCGAGACGTCGTGCTCCTGAACTCCCGATTCGAAACTTTTTCCCTGGGAGCGGGAAATGCCGGAGAACTCGAGATCGAGGCGGGAAGCCTGCTGCTGACGAGCGGGATCGAGGCCAGGAGCCTGGCGAGTGGCTCGGGGAATGCCGGGGACATCGGACTTGCTGCGGGCGAATCGGCCCACCTCTCGGCGAGCCGATTCGACGCTTCGGTGATCGATCTGAGCGAGGGCACCGCACTTCCCAGCGGTGCGGGGGGGAGGATCCGTATCGCGGTCGGCGACTCTACGACGACTCCCCCCGGTGAAAACTCGCAGCCGAATGATCTGGTTCTCGACGGAACCACGCTGCTCGTCGCCAACCAGGGGAATAGCCCGATCGAGGGCCGCATCGAACTCGCAGCGGAACGCATCACCCTCGAAAACGCAAGCCTGCTCGGCGCCGTGCCCGCGAGCATCGGGGCCGGCGGAAGCAACGGCAATAGCGTGATCATCGAACTCGAGGCCCTCGAATCGATCACGCTCCAGGGCAGCGGACTCACGACCGGAACCGGCAGCGATACCTCGGGCTCCATCCGCCTGGCGGCACCGAAGATTTCCCTGACGGGAAAAGGCGTCATCACGTCGACCACCTACGGGGCCCAGGACGCCGGCACGATCCGCATCGCGGGCGAGACCATCGAGATCGACGACGACTTCGGGATCGTGGGCAACGGGCTCGCCTCGGGAGCCGACTCGGGCCGGGGGGCCGACATCCTGCTCGAAGCCGAAAGCTCGCTGAGCCTCGGCGAGGGAGTCGGGATTCACTCCAGCACCCTGGGTGACGGTGACGCCGGAGGCATCGTGATCGGAGGACGCAACGGCCAGCGCCCGGATGTCCGGATGCGCGGGGCCTCGCTCACCACCCTCGCAGACTTCGGCGTCGGCAATGCCGGCACGATCGAAATCGAAGCCCGCCAGCTTTCGCTCTCGCAGGGCTCGGCGATCCTGAGTGCCAGCCGCGCCACCACGGCGGAGACGGGCGGTGCCCGGCCCGGAAGCGCGGGCTCGGTGAGCATCGTCGCCGACGAAGTGCGCCTCTCGGACGCAAGCGGAATCAACGTCTTCGCCGAAGTGGGACCCGACGTGCCCGCCGATCTCGGCCCCGGAGACCCCTCACCCCCGGGCGTGGTGGATGGCAATATCGCAATCCGGGCCCGGGACCTGCTGATGCTCGCAGGCGAGAGTCAGATCGAGGCGAGCGTGGGAACGGGCCTCGGCGGCAGCATCGCGATCGGAAGCGCCGCCGAGCCGAGTGCGGGAGTGGTGCTGCGGGAGAGAAGCGTGCTGCTCGCCCGGGCCAGCGGAGAGGAGAGCGCGGGGAAGACCGGGGCCAGCCACGCCTCGACTTCTCGCGGCCCCGGCCGCGCGAACGAAACCCTCGCGGCCCGGGGAGGAGACATCCGCATCGACTCACTGGCCCTCTTCAGCTGTCCGGATTGTCTCATCAACGCGGACGGCCCCACCACGCGCAGCGTCGGCAGCATCGTCGTGAACAACCCCGAGACCGCCATCGAGAACCAGGCCGTGCCCTCCAACATCTCCTACCTCGACGCCTCTTCGCAGATGCTGGAGCGCTGCGGGGTTCAGAATGCGGACACGGATCCGGGACGTTTCACCGTGAGCCGCTGGCCCGGACGTCCGCCCTCGCCCGAGGGTCCGCTGCTGGCGTTCGCACCCCTGGGCTCCGGGCTGGGGGTCGAATTCGACGAGATCGTAAGCCTGCCCCCGCGCCGGACCTCGGACCGCCTCGCCTATATGGACGAGGCCGTCGATGGAGGGGAAAACGAGGGGATGCCCGAGGTCATCGGAGACGAAATAGGAGATGAAACGGGAACGGCGATCGGAGAGAAGATCG
>CAYTAT010000076.1:0-1607 GCA_964435795.1 uncultured Spirochaetaceae bacterium | reverse complement strand
GATCGGAGAGAAGATCGCAAGGGAAAGCGGACGAGAACCCGCGGAGCAAATAGTAGGAGAGCAAATAGTAGGAGAGCGACTAGTAATAGAGGAAAGAAGAGATGAGACCGACGATCGGAATCCACCCGCTCCCGCCGCGGCGGAGGCCCTGCTCCTGGCCATACGGGGGGGCAACGAGGCCCTGCGCGGAGGCCGCAGCCAGCGGGCCGACGACGCCTTCGAGCGGGCCGAAGCGCGGGCCGCCGCCCTGGGAAATGTCGGCGCCCAGAGCGATGCGCTGCGGGGCCAGGCCGAAGCCCGACAACTCGCCGGCCGCTACGCGGAGTCCCTGGCTCCCCTCGAAGAGGCCCTCGCCCTGGCCCGCCGCTCGGGCGACCCCCTGCGAGAGGCCGCCGCCCTCGGCGCCCTCGGCAATGCCTACGTGGCCCTGGCTGAATTCGAAAAGGCCGAGTCCCTGCTCGGCCGGGCCGTGGTCATCTCCCGGGGAGGCTCGGGCGAAGAACGGGCCCGCGCCGGCCTGGTCGCCGCCCTGCTCAACAACCTCGGCAACCAGCGCGCCATTGCGGGCAATACGAGGGGCGCCCTGGCCGCCTACCGCGAGAGTGCCGACGAGGCCCTCGTCGCGGGCCAGCCCCTGCGCGCCGCCCAGGCCGAGGCCAATGCGGCCCGCACGGCCCTCGAATTGGGGCTGAACGAAGAGACCCGGGGCGCCCTGGAGGATGCCCGGCGCGCACTGGCCGGAGCCCGACTCGCCCCCGCCGAGGATGCGACCCTGCACATCCACCTCGCCCATACCGAGGCCCGCCTGGCCAGGCGGGATGCCACTCTCCGGCGCCCATCGCTGCTGGCCGCCCACGCGGACCTGCTGCGCGCCAGCCGATCCGCCGAGGTCGCCGAGGATCTTCGCAGCGGCTCCCACGCCCTGGGCAACCTCGGTGCCCTTTATGCCGAGGAGGGGGGACGCGAGGCGGAGGCCCTTTACCTGACGGGGCGGGCCCTGCAATTGGCGGAGAACCAGCAGGCCGCGGATCTGATGGCCCGTTGGCACGCCCAATCCGGGCGCCTGCACTGGCGGGGGGGGCGCGTCGAGGAGGCCCTGGATGCCTACCGCCGGGCGGTGGCGCTGCTGGGCGAGACGCGCCCCGAGGCCAGTCACGGTTATGGGAGCGCGGACGCGGCCTTCCGCCAGGCCGTGGAGCCCGTCTATCTCTCGCTGGTGGATGCGCTGCTCCAGAGCAGCGAGAGCCTGCCCGAGGGCCGGCCCCGCCAGGCCCGGCTCGCCGAGGCCCGGCAGGGCGTCGAGCAGTGGAAGGCCGCCGAGCTTCGCAATTATTTCCGCGACTCATGTGCGGCTCAGATCGAGGAGCGCAGCATCGACCTCGTGGATCCCCGGGCGGCCATCATCTACCCCATCGCATTGCCGAATCGCCTGGAAATCCTCGTCAGCCGCGCTTCGGGGATCGAGCGTTATACCATCGCCCTGCAGGTGAAAGAGTTTGAACGGCGGATCGAGGAATTCCGACGCGGCCTCGCCAAGCGCACCACGCGCGAGTACAAGCGACCGGCCCAGCAACTCTACCAATGGCTGGTGGCCCCCTACGCGGCGA
>CAYTAT010000075.1:5784-13738 GCA_964435795.1 uncultured Spirochaetaceae bacterium | reverse complement strand
CCCTAGGCCCCCCACCCCATCAGCCCGTTGCGAACGATCAGGTAAAGGGCCACGAGGGTCAGCACCGTCTTGTACAGACGGATGAAGATCTCTTCACTGACGCTCTTCAGCATGCGGGTACCCACTAGCGTCCCCACGACCACGCAGCCACAGAGCAGAATCAGCGCGCCGAGCCAATCCGGGTAGGCGAATCCCGCCAGGCCGAAGACCAGGATCTTGACCCCGTGGCCGGCCAGCTGACAGGCGGCCTTGGTTCCGATGATCGCGAAGCGCTGAAGGCCTAGATTCAGGAAGAAGGGTGCGATCAGGGGTCCGGTCGCGCCGAAGGTCACGTTGAAGACGCCCACCACGATACCCAGGCCGAAGAAGCGGCGGTTCGAATCGATCGCTTCGGGATGGGTTCCCAGCAGGAACCAGGAAGGTCGCCAGGTGGCGACGCAGACGAAGACGCCGATGAAGGCCCGCGCCAGATTCGGCGGAATTTCCTGCGCGAGTTGCAGGCTCAACCAGCCGAGGGGAAGCAGGGGGAGCGCGTAGCGCCAGAGGATTCCCCACTCTACGTGTTGCCATTGGGCGACCGCGCGCGTGCCATTGGATACGAGCTGAATGATGGCGTGGAGGGGAATGGCGACGAGGGGATCCAGGAAGACCAGCATCAGGGCGAGCAGGGTGATGCCCCCGCCCATGCCCACGATGGCCGAGAGAATAGAGGTGAGCAGAGCCGCCGTCGCCAGCAGAAGCAGCGATCCCAATTGCAGATCGGGCGGGACTAGAAAATCCAGGATCATGAGGCCCTCTGGAGCCACTCAGCCGTGCGGAGCGCGAGCTGGGAAGGCTCCTATTCCGAGTCCCTCCCGAGCAATTCCAGGGCTCGGCCCAGGGTATCGAGTCGATCGGCCGGATCGCTCCCGATAGGATGCAGGACGAGTTCATCGATTCCGCAGCCGCGATAGAGTTCCAGTCGGCTGCGGACATAGGCCTCGTCCCCGATCAAGGCGGTGGAGCGAATCATCTCGTCGGGGATGGCCTTCACGGCGGCCTGGCGATCGCCCTCGAGCCAGAGCCTGCGCACCTCGTGGCAGGTCTGCTCGAATCCGCCCCGCGCAAAGGCATCGTTATAGAAGTTCACGGTGGGCGAGCCCATGGCGGAGAGCTGAAAGGCCAGTGCCGGCTTCTGAGCGCCAAAGAGGCGCTCGGGATCGTCGCTGAAGCCGATCGCAACATCGACCGAGAGCCGAAGGTCCGCCAACGAGCGTCCCGCCTTCTCGGCCCCCCGACGCAGATAGGCGAGATGGGCCTCCGGGGCGTCCGGGGTAAAACACGTGCCGAGCCAGCCGTCGGCCAGGGCCCCGGTCATCTCCAGGGCGAGGGGAGTGAGGGTGGCGAGGTAGATGGGAATCTCGTTCGGGGGCTGGGCGAGTCGCAACGCCTTGCCCTGTCCGCCCGGCCTCGGCAACTCGATGGCCCGGCCCGAGTAGGCGATCTTTTCCCCCCGGCAGGCCATGCGAACGATCTCCACGGTCTCCCGCATTCGGATCAGGGGGCGCTCGAAGGGCTGGCCGTGCAGACCCTCCACGACCTGGGGTCCCGAGTTCCCCAATCCGAGCAGGAAGCGCCCGTCGCTGACGGTCTGCATGCTGAGGGCGGTCATGGCGGTACTCGCCGCCGTACGCGCGCAGACCTGCATGATCCCGGTACCGAGTTGGATGCGCTCGCTGCGGGCCGCCAGGTAGGCGAGGGGGGCAATGGCGTCCATTCCCCAGGCCTCTGCGCTCCAGGCGATATCGATCCCGAGCTTCTCCGCCTCGGCGACCCACTCCAGCATGGCCTCGAATTGCTCGCGGCCTCCCGAGGCTGGCCCCCCCACGCGAATCCCGGTCTTCATCCCGCCCCTCCTTTTATTGCGGCTGGCCAAGAGCCTGAAGAACGGCCCCGCTTCCATCGCCGAGCTTCAGCTCGCCAGCTTTCGACATTCGGCCAGGCAGGCATCACAGGCTTCCGCGCACTGCCTGCACTCTTCGTGCTCCGCGATGTGCTTCTCGCACTGCGCCTTGCAATCCTTCAGCACGACGGAACACGCGGCGACCATCTCCGAGAGGTGCTTCGAATTCGATGCCGCAAACTGAGCAAGCGCCTGGCAACTCGCCATCATGTCGCGAACGGCCGCCGAACACTTCGCCAGGGAATCGTCCCCTCGAGAGAGGACCTTCTGGCAATGGGAATCGCAGAAGAGACCGGAGAGCGCGCACTCCGCCGCCGAGCGAACCAGCGCTTCGTTCCCCCCCCCGTGGTGATGCGCATGGCCGTGCGAACTCGCCGAAACCGTACCGGCCGAAGTCGCCATTGCAAAAGCCGCCGTCCCCATCAGCAACTCCCGGCGACTCAACGTGCTTTCTCGAGCAATGATCGTCTGGCTACGCTCTCTTCGATCTTCTCTTCGATCTTCCATGCGCTCTTCTCTTCGATCTTCCATGCGCTCTTCCATGGGGTCCCCCCGGCAGTTCGAGAAGTGCTTCTCAGCCCTTCCGCTCATTGAAAGGTTGTTCCTCCGGATCCGAACCCATGTTGCCAACAAGGAATTCAAATGGCCAGACCCGCGAAGAGACGACGGATCCGCCAGAACGCAATCCGGCCCCCGGGACCGAGATCACGGGATTCACCGCCCGGGGTGGCTCAGAGGAGGCTCCTTCGCCGCTCACCCCGGGCGATTCCCCCGCGCACTCGGGAATCGAGCCCGGGGCCCCGAGAGCAGTTCCCCGGCGCGAAGCCCCGTCTTCGCCCCCCGCCCTGCCCGCTCGAATTCCCGCGGAGGCGCCCACCGACCCGGGCCCAAGATCCGGGGTAGAGTTCTCCCGGCCATGTCCAGGACCTCCGGGCCATACGACGACCCATCCATCTTCGCCGCCCTCGCCGTAAGCCTCTGCGTGATCGGCCTGGCGCTTCCGATCCCGAGTTCGATCCCGCTGCTCTGCCTCGTGGCCGGCGCCCTGTTTTCCGTATGGCTGGACCGCAACGGGAGATCCGGGAAGATCCCCGGCCCGCTCACGGCCGCCTTCGTCGCCTTCCTCCTCGCCTGTGGCCTGTCGATCTTCTTTTCGGAAGATCGCGTCCGCAGCCTGGAATTGAGCGCTTCCTGGATTCCCGGCATTTTGCTCTTCGTGGTGGTCGGGGAGCGCTTCCGCAACGCCCGCGACATCCGGGCGCTCTTCGCCTCATACTGCCTGCTGGCATTGGGCCTATCCATCGCACTGCTCCAGGCCCGCTGGAGCCACGGACCCAACCCCCATGACTGGCTCCTGGATCTGGGAGTTCCGATCCTCGTCGTCCCCAACGACTGCCACCTGCTGGCCCTGACCACACCTTTCGGACTGATCCTCTTCCGGGAAAAACCCCTCTCTGCCCTGGGTGTGCTCGGCCTTCTTTCGATGGTATTCACGGGTCTGGCGATCGTCGCGCTCGGCAGCCGCGGAGCGGTGCTGACGCTGATCACCTGTCTGGTGGTCGCCGGAACCCTCTTGCGCCCCCGGCTGGGATTGATGCTCGGGCTCTGCCTGCTGACGCTCGTGGTATTGGGCGATGGGATGATGGGGTTTCCACTCTCATCAAAATTCACCAATGTCATCGATACGCGGCTTTCACTCTGGATGATGGCCTGGGATATGTTCCTCGACGAACCCTTGTTGGGGCATGGTCCCTACACCTACAAAACCCTCTACTCGGCCTATCTCGATTCCACGGAATTCCCGGATTGGATACGACTCGATCCTTGGGGGGGGGACGTCCCCTGGGCCCACAATCTCTACCTCGAGCTACTGGCCGAGCGCGGCATCGTGGGATTGCTCAGCTTCGGGGCATTGGTATGGGCGGCACTCTTTTATGGCTTCCGGAGCTTGCGCACCCTCGGCGTGCAGGGGGCGGGATTCGCGACGGCCTGCCTGGCCTCGCTAGCGGGCTTTCTGGCCTCCGGACTCTTCGAGGCGAGCTTTCTACGAATCTGGGCCGTAGTGCTTCTCTTTTGCCTGATGGGTGTCGTCGGCCAGTTGGCCTCGTGGCCGCCGGGGGCGAATGCAGGAGTGGATGGGGGGGCGGGTAGGAGAGCGGATGGCGGGGCGGAAGCAAAGGCAAAAGACCCAAAGAAATCCGGCCGAAAATCGAGGCCGGGGGATCGGTCGCAGAGCGGGGGTTCGGGGCGGGTTCATGGCAAGAAGAAGAAATCCAGGCGACGAGCCGCGAGTCGCAAGAAGCGGCGTTCCTGAACTCTTTGTGGGGTATAAATCCCATTGAAAAACAACTCTCTATGCCTTGAAAGCGGATGACGGTCTGGCCTAAGATCTGGGCTTCGAATCACCTCAACCGAGGACGAGATGTCCGACGGGAGCGCCTTCTGTGACTGCGAAGAACCAACCCGATCGACTTGCAGCCCTTCGAACCATCATCCCCGCAATTCTGGCGCTCACCCTGATCGGAGCCCTGCCAAATTGGGTCGAAATCGCCCGTGCGGCCGGCTATTACGACTCGGCCGAGGCTCGCTACCAGGACGAGATTCTGGGTAGCGATGGAACCGGCGACGCGCCGGGTAGCGCCTGTGCGGCCGCCACGGGTGATTTTGAAACCACGTGCGATGCGCTTAAGCTGGAAAGCGCAGCGGCGGTTGACCCGGGCTCCACCCCTGAAGAAAGAGCGGCCGCAGAGGCAGCACTGGCGGCGTCGATCTTGTCCATCTCGCCGAGGGCCGCCCAATCGGCCGCCTCGAATGCGATCACCCAGGTCTTCAGCGGCCCGAGTTCGGCGATCAGCAGGCAGGTTGGCGCACAGATGGCGCGAAGGCGCGACGGGGCCAGCGGCTTCTCCGTCGCCGGAGTCCGAATCGATGAGCAGAGGCTGAATGATGGCGAAATGCATTTCTTCGATGACTCCGCGGCCGGAGCCGACCTCGATGGCCGACTCGGCGCCTTCCTGAACGGCGTGGGGGGCTTCGGCGAACACGATGCGACATCCGAGGTAATCGGATTCGATTACAGCAATGGTGGCCTCGTCGCCGGGATCGACTACCAGTTCAGCGATCAGTTCCTGGCGGGTGTTTCCTTCAACTGGATCACCTCCGATACCGATTTCGACGGGGGCCTGGGCGGGGTCGACAAAGACACCGTGGGCGGCTCGGTCTACAGCACCCTTGAGTCCGGTGATCTCCACATCGACACCATCCTCAACTACTCGTCCAGCGATAGCGATCTCACTCGCAGGGTTACGGTGGGCGGAGTCCCGTCCACCGCCACCGCGAACTACGACAGCGACGAGGTCTTCTTCAGCATCGGCGGCGGCTACGACCTCTCCCAGGGGGATCTCACTCTGGGGCCGGTCTTGCGCTTCGACACTGTCAAGATCTGGGTGGACGGCTACAACGAAGTCGGCTCAGCGGCCAATATGGCCTACAACTCATTCGAACTCCTATCGTTCACCTCCAACTTGGGCGGTGAAGCCTCCTACTCGATTTCGACCGATCTGGGGGTCTTCAAGCCCGAAATCCGGATCCTCTGGGTACGGGAATTCGAGAACGATTCCCAGGTCCTGGCTTCGTCCTACGTCGGAGGTGGACCCGGCTCGGTGATCACGACGGTACTGCCCTCACCGGATCGCAACTTCATGAGACTCGGCGGCGGGTTCACGCTCGAAATGACCAACGGAGTCTCGGCTTGGTTTGACTACGAGACGTTGCTCGGCTTCGAGGATATCACCAGCCACCAATTCTCGGTCGGTGGGCGCATCGAATTCAGTGGTGGGCCCTAGACGTTGAGGCATTGATCGAGCGATAGGATCTCGAGATCCACGGCGCCCGAATCTCTTCAGAGGTTCGGGCGCTTCTTCTTGGAAGGAAGCCCGGTTGGAAGGAAGCCCGGCCCGAGCCCCGGAGCCGATATCCCCTCCTTCGCTCGGCCTCTTCCTTTCTTCGAGGAGCCTCTTTCAAACTCGGGCCTGGTGGGCCCTGACCCATAGGGGGCCGAAAGCGCGATCATTGCCGCTCAGGGCGTGGCTCTGGCCTCCAGGCTGGCATCCAGATCTCTGAGCGTTTCGGGCCAAATCGCAGCCCAGCAGCAGGCGTGGTCGATTTCGGGAAACGAGCGCAACCGCGCTCCGGGCTGCCGCGAAAGCTCCGACGCCATGAGTTCGGGCGGAACCCGGCGATCACGACCCGCGAGCAGATGAATCTGAACGATCTCCGGATCAAGGGGGGAGCGCCCGGCCGGATCGAGAGAAAGCGAAAGCGGCTGGTAGCCGTGGTGCTGCGCCCAGCGCGAGAGATCGAGATTTCCCGCCAGGGTGACGACGGCCCGGGTCTCCGGAATCCGCTCGGCAAGCAGCATCGCCAGGGTCCCCCCCCCGCTGAAACCGATCAGCACCAGCCCCTGGGCGCCCCGAGCGAGGCGCTGGGCCTCGATAGCAACCGCCAGGCTGGCGACGACCTCCTCGCCGTAGCGGCCCAGGGTCCAGTGGAGGGGATCACAGAGGTCGAGCCCGTGTTGGCAGGGCCGCCCCAGGAGGATGCTGGGGGCGGGATCCAGAGCGGTCAGTCCCAGCATCACGGAGGTCCAGGGAGTCGGATCCGGCGGGCGATAGCGAATCGAACGCTTCGGCGAGGCGTCGCCTTCGAGGTAGACGTGCAATAACTCGCCGGGCGGTTGCGGAACCCGGGAGTAGACGGCGTGGGAGAAATTCTCACCCCGAACGATCTCGCGGGAAAACCCCAGGCTCCGCGCTTCGGCGTCGAAATGCGCCGTCGGTGTCGCGCAGGAACTGAGCCCGAGCAACAGCCCCAGCCCGAGCGCAGCCCGAAACGGGGCCGCCCTTCCCAGCCCACCGCAGGGAAATGCCCGGGCCTCGAATTGCCGGAAGCTCAGGCCACCAACTCGGCCGACATCGCCGCGGCGCGGAAGTTCTCCGCCAGGTGCGAGAGTTCCTGCATGTCGGCATTGACGGCGTCCAACCCATGCTCGAGCACGTACGCATAGCTGCGTTGGAAGGGCGACAGGTCGGCGGCCAGGAGTCCTGCGGAATAGTGACCATCAAAGGCCCCGGGATTCCCCCAGCCGAACCATTTCCGGCCCGCGATGAATCTCCCCGCCTTCATCCCGATCATCCCGATCCCCGCCTTGCGGGCGCGTTCGAAAAGGGGCTGCAGTTGCGTCATGGCCGGGGAATCCGGGAGAACCTTCTTATCCGCCCAGCTATACCAGCCCGCCGGAGTAATCGCGATCTGGGCCAGGGAATACCAGCCGGTCTGGATCGCGGCCTCGAGGACGCGCTGGGCGTTCTCATGGGTGCTGAGGCCCCAATGCTTCACCTTTCCCGCCCGCTTCGCGGCCAGGAAGGCCTCGTGCATTTCCTCGGCCCGGATGATCGACGGATTGTTGGCGGCCATCACATAGTAGGCATCGACCCGCTCCACGCCGAGTTCCCCCAGGCTTTCGTCCAGGAGCTTCGACCAGGTGCGAGCGCCTTCTCGGGCCTGGGAAACCGAAACGATCTCGTTGGGATCGATGTCGATATAGGGACTCGCCTTGGAAATCAACAGGATCTGATCCCGGCGGCGCCTGAGGAAGGAGGCCAGGTTCTTCTCGGCATCCCGATAATACCGAGAGGTTCCGACATCGAAGACGTTGACTCCCGCATCGAAGGCCCGATCCAGCAGATCGTCACGGGGGGAGCTGGAGAGGGCGGCGCCACATCCGAAAACCAGGCGACTGCCCATGAATTCCGTCTTGCCGAGCTTGCGATAGCTCATGTCGGGCCAGGGCCCGGAAGCCTCCTCGGCCGCATCCGCCAATGCCGCCCTGACGTCGCGTCCGTCGAGCAGGCTGCGGCCCACGACTCCCACCAGGGCGAGATCACGGAGGAATCTGCGACGGGTCGTTCCCTTTTCGCGACGCGCTCGGGACATCGGAGCTCCTTTTTATCA
>CAYTAT010000075.1:0-5684 GCA_964435795.1 uncultured Spirochaetaceae bacterium | reverse complement strand
CGGATCATCACCGGGCTCGGCAAAGGTCGGAAAACCGGATGCCGGGGCTCGGATTGCTGGCCTCGAAGATCGACGAGGCCTGGGCCAGCATAGCCCCCGGACGGGAGCTTCACCCGCCGGCGGAATTCTTTTTCGCCATCCGTTTGCGACCCCTCTTCAGTTCCCGGCGAAGATCGGCGGTATGGAATTGGCAATTGCCGAAGGGCACCTCGAGAATCCGGTAACTCTCGCGATCGATTTCGGCCCGTGAGGGAAGAGCGTACTGCCCCGCCAACAGCGGAGCCACGAAGGCCATCTGCTGCTCACTCCGGGGCCAGATCGAGCAGATCGCCCTCATGACCCCGATGACGAAGAGATCGTGCCTGCGTGGATGCATGACGCCCCGGAATAGAGACAACTCCTCTGCCGTGCAGCCCAGGACTGCATCCGAAAGGAAGGGCAGCGAAAAGCGATAGCCGGTGGCCGCGATGATGACATCCACCGCCTCGCGACTGCCATCCGAAAATTCGACCCAATTCCCAGACAGGCTTCGGACGCCGGGCTTCGGGAGGATCCCACCCTCGGCGAGTCGCTCGAAGAGGTGGTCATTCATCACGAAGCGCTTCTCGAAGAAATCCGCGGGCGGGGCGGGCAGGCCGAGAGATTCGGGGGCCGGCAACCGCGCGAAGACCCGGCCCATCGCGCGGGGGAAGAAGATCCGAAAGAGGGCATCCCGAATGCCCCTCGGTAGCCAGGAGAAGGGAAAATCGAGGGGATCCGAGGGGTGGGGGATCGCCGTGTCGATCTTGGGCAGGATATATTGCCCCGACCGCGCGGAAAGGTAGACCCGAGAAGCCGAATCCGATTTCGAGAGTTCCACGGCCAGTTCGCAGGCCGTATTGCCCAGCCCGATGACGAGCACCTTCCGCCCCCGGCAGTCCACCGGATCCCCGGGATCCCGATAGTCCTTCGCATGTATCAGGGGCCCCGAAAACTCGCCCTCGAATTCCGGCCATTCGGGCTCCCAAAGATTTCCCACCGCCACGATCAGGGCATCGTGTTCGACGCGTTCTCCGCCGCCCAGCAGAAGCTCGTAGCCGCCCCGCTCCCGGGGCCGGGCCTCGAGAACCCGCGTCCCGAAACGAATCTGGGCATGCAGACGAAAGTGGCGTGCATAGCTGTCGAAGTATTCGGCCATCTGTTCATGCCCCGGAAAGGCGGGGTAGTGATCGGGCAGGGGGTAATCCGCGTAACGACAAATCCGCTTGGCCGTATTTGTCCGCAGGGATCGGTAGGCGACGGAGCTGCCGCTCGAATTGTCGAGCACCCATTGGCCGCCCACGCGTTCTCCAGCCTCGTAGGCGGTATAGGGCAGACCGAATTGCGCCAGGGTCTTGCAGGCGACCAGGCCACTGGGCCCTGCGCCGATTACGCCCACCGATGTCGGCCTGCTCACCTGGGTCATTCTGACGCGAGCGTAGCCGAGGGGCCGGGCCGGCGAAAACAATTGCCTGAAAGAGTCGGCAGCCTATAGGGATTGCAGTCGCTTCATGGATGGCCGAAGAGCTAGGATTCGAATGCTACGAACCCGGCGGGCAGGACCGGGCAAGCCCCATCCGAATTGAAGGAGAGGAGAACAGACCGTGGATTTCGAATTCAGCGAAAAGGTTCTGCAACATAAAGTTCATCTGGAGGCCTTCATGGATGAACATATCTATCCGAATGAATCCGCCTACCACGAATTCGTCGAGGATCAGGACAATCTCTGGCAATACCCTCCCTTCTTCGAGGATCTCAAGGCCCGGGCCCGGGAAGCCGGAATCTGGAATTGGTTCCTGCCCCGGGAATACGGAAAATTCAGCCCGGGGCTCTCGAATCTCGAATTCGCCCCATTGATGGAAATCATGGCCCGGGTCCCGTGGGCGCAACAGGTCTTCAACTGCAGCGCGCCGGATCGCGGAAATATGGAGGTACTCGCCAAATACGGCACGCCGGAACAGCAGGAGCGTTGGCTGCTTCCCCTCCTGGACGGAGAAATCCGCTCCGCCTTCGCGATGACGGAACCCCTCGTCGCTTCCTCGGACGCCACGAATATCGAGACAGCCATCGTGCGGGATGGCGATCACTACGTGATCAATGGCCGCAAGTGGTGGACGACGGGAGTCGTCAATGATCGCTGCAAATTCATGCTCGTCATGGGCAAGACCGACCCCAATGCTTCCCGACACCAACAACAATCTGTCATCCTGGTTCCCAAGGATGCGAAGGGCGTAAGCATCGTCCGACCACTGCGGGTATTCGGCGGTCTTCATTCCCCGGGTGGTGAGGGCGAGGTGCTCTTCCAGGACTGTCGTGTTCCCGCCGAAAACATCATCCTGGGAGAAGGCCGGGGCTTCGAGGTCGTTCAGGGGCGACTCGGCCCCGGGCGCTTCCAATACGCCATGATGTTCGTCGGCATGGCCCAGCGCTGCCTGGATCTGATGTGCAAGCGCGTGCAGAACCGTATCGCCTTCGGCGAACGCCTGAGCGAGAAGACCAGCATCCAACACGCGATCGCCCTTTCGCGCTGTGAAATCGAGCAATGCCGTCTGCTCGTCCTTCGGGCGGCGGATCAGATGGATCGGACGGATGCCAAGGGCGCGCGGGCTTATATCTCCATGGTCAAGATCGTCGCTCCACAGATGTGCCAGAACGTCTCCGACCGTGCCATGCAGGCATTCGGAGGCATGGGAGTCTGCCAGGATACACCGATTCACTCCATCTATACGGCCAGCCGCTATTGTCGCATCGCGGATGGCCCGGATGAAGTGCATATGTCCCAACTCGGAAAACTGACCCTGCGCGGGATGTAGCGATTTCAGGCTGTAGCGATTTCAAAGACCCCGATTTCTGACCCCGGGTCCGAGTCCATGAGCGAAGTCATTCGCTCCGGACCCGGCCGTGGCTCTCATCTTTCCAGCCCGATCGAATCCCGCTTCGTCCCCGGCTCGAGGATTCGATAGGCGATCAGCTTCTCCGAAGCCAATACCCTTTCGAGGCTCGGCGGGGCCGAGGAAGCCAGCTCTTCGAGATCTCCGAGATATCGCCTGCCAGCGGAACCCTCCCCGTGTACGACGAGGGTCGTGAAGCCCTGATCGTGCAGGGCCGCCAGGGATTCCCTTCCCAGGGGAGGGGCCACGATCTGCGCCAATTCGAACCGGCCCGCCGCGGGATAGGAGCTGTAGCAGCCCGATGTTCGTCGGCGATGATAGAAGGAGAGCAGTACTCGATCCGGTCCGAGGCCCACTTTTCCTCCCCCGGCGTGATCAAAGGGCAATTCGAAGATTGCACCCGGCCCAGCCACTCGCCCCAATTCCTGGAAGAAGGCAATGGATTCCGCGTCGGGACGGATCTCGAGCCCCCGGAGCCGAGCGGCCGCGGTAAATCCGGGCCAATAGGGGCTCATGACATCGAGGAGCACCACGGCCACGATCAGCACGGCCAGCCAGTTCTTTCGGCGGCCCGCCCTCCGAATCAGGGCCGCCGCGCCGATGCCCGCCATCACGCAGGCGACGAGGTGAACTCCCGTTGCCAGCAGGGAGATGACGCGAATATTCTCCAGACCGGGAACGATGCGGGCCAGCAGGCCGTAGAAATCCGGGATGGGAATCGGAAAGTCGGGCCAACGGCCGCGCACCTGATAGTCGAGGCTCCAGCCTGCCGCCACCAGCAGAACCAGGATTCCGGCCGCCACCAGCGCCCAGCGCGGATCGCCCACATCACCCTCCCGGAGGCCGTCTCTGCCCAGGAAGCAGGCGGCCACGACCAGGAACCAGAGCGAGAAACCGAAAAAATAAGGCTGCCCGGGGAGATAGGCATAGAGGGGCATGGGCACACGAAATTCCCGCTCGAAGAGAGTCTCCGCCGAACGCAATTCGAGGTAGGGGCCGAAGAGAAATACGGCAAAGACGAGCAGACCTCCCACCATCCACAGCCATTGCTTCCAACGCAAATTCGCGGTGCCGTGGCTGATGAGGAGCCAGATCAGGAAAGAGATCCCGATCATCAGGGAAGAGAGAAAGCTGTAGAAACTGGTCGCCATTTGCAGGCAGCAGACCACGGTGAGAAGTGCGGCGTCCAGGGGCCGGCCGCGTGCAAATAATCTGCGGCCCAGGAGCAGGGCCAATACCGTCCAGGTCGTATCCACCTCGGCGATCCAGACGATGCGATCCAGTCTTACGGCATGAAATCCATAGAGGAGAGAGGCCGTAATTCCCGCGGCGGCACTTCCCGTCCACTCGACGATCAGCAGGTAGATTGCCAGGGCGGCGAGCAGAACCATGGCCGGAACAACCCAGTTGTAGATCAGAATCGGATCTTCGCTCAGGAGTGCCGCCGGGATCCCGATCAACCCCAGCGTCAGGCCGGGGGCCGAGAGCGCAAGTGCTTTGGGGGTGGGGGCGCAGTGTTCGGCGTCAAAGAGTCCGAACGGATTTTCGATCAGGGTTCGAGCGTTGCGCGCCGAGAGCCAGGTGTAGAAGACGACATCGGCCCGACGAACCACTTCCTGCGCCCGACCCAATTCCTGCCCGGCCACCGGGCTGCGGATCGGCACAGCACGGTCCACACCGGCCTGCCAGACCGGAAGGAATTTCCAGCCCACCAGCAGGAGGGTCAGCGCCAGGAAAGCGAGCAACTGAATGGAACGACTAGGCATCGTATGGGTTTCGCCTGGATGCTGAGATGAAACTCTAGCAGTTTGCAGACACGAACTGGCCCCAGCGGAATACCCGAAATTCCATCGACTTGAAGAAGGGGATTCGTCGGGGCCCGCTCCCGCGATTCCCGGACTTCCACGGCGAAACGCTGCGGATCATCCGCCACACCCCACTCTTCCCGCTCGCTCGGCGCCGATGGCTATTCGCTCGCGGCGACTTCATTCAGGCTCAGGTCCCGGCCCCGAACGGCGCGAAGAAGAGCGTAGAGACCCAATCCCAGCGGCCCCAGCATCATGGTGCAGACCAGGCAGCCCGCCACCCAGCCATGAGCGATCCCTCGACGCTGGCTATCCCGGACCTCCCAGGCCCCGACGAAGAGATCGAAGGCGAGATAGTGGAGCCAGCCCGCGAGGGCCGACCACGGGCTCGTGAAGAAGAGCATCACGGCGTCCAAGGAGAAGAATCCCGCGCCCTCGGATTGTGTCTGGGCGCCCTTCGCAATCGCCAACGCATAGGCGAAGGCGAGAATCAGGGGAATCCAGAATGCGTGAACGAGTCTCTGGGTCCACTGCCAGCGGGGCGCCACCAAGAGCAGCAACCAGGCCGGAATGATCGCGTTGTTGAAGATCAGGAAAAGGCCGTCCGCCGTCACGGGGATCCTCCCTCCCGGGGGCCGCAGCCCCGCTCGTTATCGACCCCTATGGGCCCTTCGGGCTCTGCACCGAAGTCGACGGAGCCCGCCCGCTCAGGTGATGAGTATATCGGGACGGGAGCTCAAGAGATACGGGAGAGTGCGGACGGGAAGAGTACGGATAGGCGGCGGCATAGAGACCGACCACCGACCCTCCCCTTTCCCCCTGGAACGCCGTGAGGCACCTCGGGGCAGCGAGCCGGCCTTCTAAGGCCCCATTCTCCGACGCACCAGCGGTAGACCCAGCAGCCCGAGGCCGATCAGCAAGGCGGTCGAGGGTTCGGGGATGAGGGTGCCCTGGACGGTGAAATCGGTTC
>CAYTAT010000074.1:0-13922 GCA_964435795.1 uncultured Spirochaetaceae bacterium | reverse complement strand
CTTCGTCCGCTCGAACTTCTCCTTGGCCATCGCTTCCCTCTTCCTTCCGTGAATTGAGATCATCCAGGCAGCTGAATGATCTATGCCTCTAGTCGGCCTCTTTTATCTCGCCACGATCGAGTCGACAATGGCGTCAGGTGCCCGACCATAATGGGAGAACTGCATCGTATAACTCGCCCGTCCCTGGGTGAGAGAGCGCAGGGATCCCACGTAGCCGAACATCTCAGCCAATGGGACTTCGGCGCCAAGAACCTGCGCATTTCCCCGCACTTCGATTCCCGTGATTTGTCCCCGACGGCTATTCAGATCGCCCTGAATCTGGCCACGGTATTCTTCTGGACTCACCACTTCGACGGCCATCACGGGTTCCAGCAGAATCGGATCTGCCTTCCTGAGGCCTTCCCCCATGGCCATGGCCGCTGCGATGCTGAAGGAGCGCTCGGATGAATCCTCATCATGGTACTCACCGGAGACGAGTCTGACCTTCACGTCTGCCACGGGAAAGCCCCCGAGCATGCCGCTCTCCACCGATTCAGCGCAACTCTTCTCGATGGACGCAATGAACTCTCTGGGGATCTGCCCGCCCCGAATCTTATCCTCGAAGGAGAAGCCGGCACCCCTTTCGCCGGGCTCCAACTCCAATTCCACTACGCCAAAATCTCCAGCCCCGCCCGTCTGTTTGACGTAGCGCCCCTCGACGCTGACCGGACGGGTGATGGCTTCCTTGTAGGCGACCTGTGGCCTGCCCACATTCGCATCAACATTGAACTCTCGAAGCAGGCGATCGGTAATCACCTCCAGGTGCAACTCGCCCATGCCCGATATGATCGTCTGTCCGGTCTCGGGATCACTCGTGACCGTGAAGGACGGATCTTCCAGCGCAAGGCGATCCAGGGAGGACGCCAACTTCGCCAGATCGCTCGTGGTCTTGGGTTCGATCGCGATCGATATCACGGGATCCGGGAATTCGAGGGATTCGAGAACGATCGGAGCCCGCGCCGCGCAGAGCGTATCGCCCGTCGAGACATCCTTCAGACCCACGGCCGCGACGATATCGCCAGCATAGACCTCATCGAGATCCTGGCGCTTGTTGGCATGCATCTGCAGGAAGCGGCCGACGCGCTGGCGCTTGTTGCGTCCCGCGTTGATCAGCGAATCGCCACTCTTTGCCTTGCCGGAATAGACGCGCAAATAGGCGAGATGGCCCGCGTGCTGATCAGTCATCAACTTGAAGATCAGGGCCGAGAAGGATTCTGAATCGTCGGCCTTGCGGCTGATCGAATTGCCATCCTTCGGATTGATCCCTTCCACGGGCGGTACATCGAGGGGAGAGGGCAGGAAATTCACGACGGCGTCCAGCAGGGGCTGAACTCCCTTATTCTTGAAGGCGCTCCCGCAGAGGATCGGAACGACCTCCATGGCCAGGGTGCCCACCCGAAGCCCTGCGATCAACTCGGCAACCGTCAACTCCTCACCCTCGAGGTATCGGGTCATCAACTCATCGTCGTATTCCGCGGCCGCTTCAATGACCTGATCCCGAGCTCCAGCGGCTTCCTCCCGCAGGGATTCGGGAATCTCTTCCTCCCGGAACTCCGCCCCCAGGCTCTCGTCATCCCAGTAGAGGGCCCGATTGCCAAGCAGATCCACCACTCCCTCGAAATCCTCGCCCACGAGGATCGGCAATTGCAGCGGAAGCGGGTTGGCACCCAGCCTTTCACGAATCATGTCCACTGCCCTGGGGAAGTCCGCCCCCACCCGATCCATTTTATTGATGAAGCCCACCCGGGGCACACGATAGCGATCGGCCTGACGCCAGACGGTTTCGGATTGGGGCTCAACTCCACCCACGCCGCAAAAAACAGCCACCACACCATCGAGCACACGCAGTGATCTCTCCACTTCAATCGTGAAGTCCACATGACCAGGTGTGTCTATGATATACACGCGGTGATCATCCCAGGTACACGTCGTCGCCGCCGACGTGATCGTAATGCCGCGCTCCTGTTCCTGCTGCATCCAGTCCATCGTTGCGGCACCATCATGCACTTCACCGATTTTGTAGTTCACACCGGTGTAGTAGAGGACCCTTTCCGTGGTGGTCGTCTTCCCGGCATCAATATGCGCCATGATGCCGATATTCCTGATCTTCTCCAGTGGAGCAGTGCGGGCCATAGTCGTCTTGCCGTTCTCGATCCCGACGCTCGGCCGGAATTTCGAAAGTCTACCCCCGCGCCGCTACCAGCGAAAATGAGCGAACGCTTTGTTCGCATCTGCCATGCGGTGGGTGTCTTCCCTCTTCTTGACACTTTCCCCACGCTCATTGGCGGCATCAATGATTTCGTTTGCGAGCTTTTCCTTCATGCTCTTACCCGGCCGTGCCCGGGAGTAGAGCGCCAGCCACCGCATGGCCAGAGAGGAGGCACGCTTGGGAGATATTTCGGTCGGGACCTGATAGGTCGCCCCGCCAACTCGACGAGACTTCACCTCGAGTCGGGGCCGAATATTGTCCAGCGCTCGTCTGAACATCGCCAGAGCGTCGCTGCGCATCTTCTGCTCGATTTCATCAAAGGCGCCGTAGATGATTCCTTCGGCCGTGCTCTTCTTGCCATCGTTCATCAACACGTTGATGAACTGGCCGACCAATTTGTCGCCATGCTTGGAATCTACGGGGTCTTCTCGCTTCGGTACCTCTCGACGTCTCGGCATCTCGATATCCTATGCGCGACTCATTTAGGTCGCTTGGCGCCGTATTTCGAGCGGCCCCGATTTCTTCCATCCACTCCCGTGGAATCCAATGTCCCGCGGATGATGTGGTAACGAACACCCGGGAGGTCCTTCACCCGACCGCCGCGCACCAGAACCACCGAGTGCTCCTGGAGGGTATGCCCGACGCCGGGGATATAGGCGTTGACTTCATTCCCGTTGGTCAAACGAACACGGGCAACTTTTCTAAGAGCCGAATTGGGCTTCTTGGGCGTCTGGGTAAAGACGCGCAGGCATACTCCGCGACGCTGGGGGCACTTCGCAAGATCGGGCGAATTCGACCTGGACGCCTTCGTCTGCCTGCCCTTGCGGATCAATTGCTGGATTGTCGGCATACCACCTCGACCTTCTCGGCTCGTTGATTCAATGTTTGCCGGAACTCCCGATCCGGCACTCGATCATGCGACTCTGGCAGTTCCGAAACCGCACTCGCGACAATCCGCCCGCCCCGTCGACTTCGACGCAGTTGCGGGGAACTCCCCTATCCGAATCCCATTCCCGAATTCCCGTCTCCACGACGTCATCCGGCTGCCCTGTCTTCTCCCGAAATTCACGGACACATCTCCCCCTCACCCGCTTCTCAGCTACGAAGGGAGCGGAGGAGTTCCGGGAAGCCACCGCGTTTCGGCGTTCATCCCGGTAGAAGACAACCTCTCCATGGACCTCTTACTCTCTTGACTCTCGACTCGCTGCCCTCTGCATTTCCTGGCGTTTCCTGGCTCAGAGAGACGCAATTCAAGAATTTCGGGTCCGGGAGTTCGGTTCCTCTACCTCGGCCTGCCCCTCCGAATTCTGGAGGCGGACCGCGGAGATGCGGCCACATGTTCGGAAGACGCCGGATCTTAGCCCTCTGCTTGGGGCTGTCAACGCCAGCTAGAGCGAGTTTCAGCGCCCTCGGCTCCAGCCTCGCCCATCGCCGTCGGGCATCCGCTTCCGACGCGGTACTTTAACCCCATGACAACTCGGTCCAGAGGACACCGCCAGATCCTCGAGCCCAGTATCGGACTCGAGGATGCGGATATACGAGTACGCGAGTGAATCTCAGCCGTCGGCAGGCGTATTCGGGGCTCCCGCCAGCGGGGAATCCAACCCGGAGAACGGCTCCGCGATCTCGGAGTCCTCCAGGCCGAGGCCGAGTTCGTCAAGACCCTCTTCCGAAGTTTCCAGTGGCGCGTCCACCTGAATACCCAGTCCCCGGTACCGCTCGAGTCCGGTACCCGCGGGAATCAGGCGGCCCATGATCACGTTTTCCTTGAGCCCCCTCAGCCGATCCGTCTTGCCACAAATCGCCGCCTCGGTGAGAACCTTCGTGGTTTCCTGGAATGAGGCCGCCGAGATGAAGGATTCCGTCGAGAGGGAGGCCTTCGTGATCCCGAGCAGTTGAGGTTCTGCCTGAGCGCACTGCATCTCATTGGCTTCGAGTTCGTCATTTGTCTGGGAGAAGACATTGCGCTCAACGTGCTCGCCCACGAGAAAATCGCTGTCACCGGCATCCGTGATCCGGACTTTCCTCAGCATCTGGCGAACGATCACCTCGATATGCTTGTCGTTGATCTTCACGCCCTGCAGCCGATAGACCTCCTGCACCTCATCCGTAAGATAGGAGGCCAATTCCTTCTCGCCCTTGATCTTGAGGATATCGTGAGGATTGGACGAGCCATCCATCAATGCCTCACCGGCTTTGACCCGATCTCCCTCGTGGACGCTGACATGCTTGCCCTTGGGGATCAGGTATTCATCCGGCTCTCCTGCTTCGTCAATCGGCGTCACCAGGACCCGCCGCTTGCCCCGGACATCCTGCCCGAAGCTGACGACACCGTCGATTTCGGTGACGACGGCACATTCCTTCGGCTTTCTCGCCTCGAAGAGCTCGGCCACCCGGGGCAATCCCCCGGTGATATCCTTCGTCTTGCTCGCCTCACGGGGAATCTTCGCAACGACCCTTCCGGCTCCGACCTCCTCACCCTCGCCAACCGTCAGGAAGGCGCCCACGGGCAGCACCGAGCGGGAGGATTCGGCACCGTCTTCGCCGAGGGAACGTATGACCATGCTCGGGCGCAGAGAGGGGTCCTTCGATTCAATGATGACCTTCGAAGAGACGCCGGTGAACTCGTCCACCTGCTCCTGCATCGTCGATCCCTCGATGATGTCGGAAAATTCGACCACGCCCCGATCTGCGGCAATGATCGGATTCGCAAAGGGATCCCAGTCCAGCAATACCGTGCCGGGTTTGACGTCATCGCCTTCTCGCACGTGGAGAATCGCGCCGTAAACAACCGGATGCCGCTCTCGTTCACGGCCACTCTTGTCAACGATTCCGACTTCACCATGCCGAGCCATGACCGTATCGTTTCCGGCGACATCCCGAACAGTGCGAATACCGTGGAAACGCACCTCGCCCTCATTGCTCGCCTCGGCGTGGGATTGTTCGGCCCGCCGGGTAGCCGCACCACCGATATGAAAGGTGCGCATCGTCAGCTGGGTGCCGGGTTCTCCGATGGACTGGGCCGCAATCACACCTACGGCCTCCCCGAGATTCACCATGGTACCGCGAGAAAGATCGCGCCCATAGCATTTGACACAGACTCCGTAGGGCTCGGCACAGGTGAGCACAGATCTCACCAGGACCTTCTCAATGCCCGCATTTTCGATCAGCCGCACCCTCTCCTCATCGATTTCATCGCCGGCATCGGCCAGGATTTCATTATTCACGGGATCCACAACAGCCTCGGCGGCCACTCGCCCGAGGATTCGCTCGCCAAGGGCTTCGACGATATCACCGCCCTCGACCAGGGGGCTCACCTCCAGAGAATCAGTCGTACCGCAATCCTCGCCCCGCACGATCATATCCTGGGAAACATCCACAAGCCGCCGAGTCAAATAGCCCGAATTCGCCGTCTTCAATGCCGTATCCGCAAGCCCCTTACGGGCTCCATGGGTCGAGATGAAGTACTGGAGTACCGAAAGACCCTCGCGAAAGTTCGAGGTAATGGGTGTCTCGATGATCGCACCCGAGGGCTTGGCCATCAGGCCACGCATACCAGCCAACTGCCTCATCTGCTGGGTCGATCCACGAGCACCGGAATCGGCCATCATGAAGATTGCGTTGAAGCTGGGAACCTGAACCTCGTTCCCATCACTATCGGAGAGTGTTTCCTCCGCAATTCCGGCGACCAACTGCTCGGTGATCTTTTCCGTGGCCTGGGCCCAGATATCGACGACCTTATTATACCTCTCTCCGTCGGTGATCAGACCCTCCTGGTATTGATCATGAATCTGGTTGACCTCCTCGGTCGCCTCTTCGAGAAAGCGAGGCTTATCCGGCGGAATGATCATATCATCCAGGCAGATCGAAATACCCGCCCTCGTCGAATGGCGATAGCCGAGTGTCCTCAGCCGGTCGGCGAGCAGAACCGTTGCCTTGTCCCCAAGCCGCCGGTAGCACTGATCGATCAGTTCTCCGAGGGCCTTCTTGTCCATGACCTGATTGATGAAATCGAAGGGGATTTCGGCCGGAACGATCTCGCGAAGGAGAATCCTTCCGGCGGTCGTGCCTACCAATTCGCCGTCGATCCGTACCAGAATCGAGGAATGCTCGTGCAGAGCGCCGGAATCGTATGCGATCCGGACCTCTTCTGGACTTGCGAATCGCTTGCCCTCACCGATACTCCCCGGGCGCTCTCGCGTCATATAGTAGCAACCGAGAACGATATCCTGGGTGGGGCCGATGATCGGCCTTCCTGTCGCCGGGCTCAGGATATTATTCGTCGACATCATGAGCACCCGGGCTTCGATCTGTGCCTCCACCGAAAGCGGTACATGAACCGCCATCTGGTCACCGTCAAAATCGGCGTTGAATGCGGCACAGACCAATGGATGCAATTGGATGGCCTTGCCTTCGATCAGCATTGGCTCGAAAGCCTGCATCCCGAGCCGGTGCAGGGTCGGCGCCCGATTCAGCAGAACGGGATGTTCCTTGATCACGTCCGCAAGGATGTCCCAAACCTGAGGCACCTCGCTCTCGACCATCTTTCGTGCGGCCTTGATGGTCGTGACATAGCCCTGCTGCTCCAACTTTGAGTAGATGAAGGGCTTGAACAATTCCAGGGCCATGCGATTGGGCAACCCGCATTGATGCAGCCGCAGTTCGGGCCCCACGACAATTACCGAGCGACCCGAATAGTCCACCCGCTTGCCCAGGAGGTTCTGGCGAAACCTGCCGCCTTTGCCTTTGAGCATATCCGACAGGGATTTCAGGGGCCGCTTGCTCGGTCCCGTGATTACCCGCCCCCGGCGGCCATTGTCGAATAGCGCGTCCACGGACTCCTGAAGCATGCGCTTTTCATTGCGAATGATCACTTCGGGGGCATTCAATTCCTGAAGTCGCTTCAGACGATTATTGCGATTGATTACGCGCCGATAGAGGTCATTCAGATCACTGGTTGCAAAACGCCCACCGTCGAGGGGAACAAGCGGCCTCAGATCCGGCGGAATTACCGGAACCACCTCGAGGATCATGAATTCGGGTCGGTTGATTCCCGACTCTCGGAACGCATCCATTACTTTGAGGCGCTTCGCTACCTTCTTGCGCTTGGCTTCGCTCGTCGCCTCACGCATTTCCTGGCGTAGCGTTTCGCACTCGGCCTCAACGTCCAACTCCTCGAGAAGCTTGCGAACGGCTTCGGCCCCGATGCCATATTCGAAGGCGTCACGACCGTATTCTTCGCGCAACTCCAGCAGGCGCTCGTCGTTGATCAACTCGCCCTTAAAAAGCTCCGTATCCTTCGGATCCGTCACGAGATAGGCTTCGAAATAGAGAACCTTTTCAAGATCCCGAAGCGTAATCTCCAGAATGTTTCCGATCCTGGACGGCAGGGACTTCAGAAACCAGATATGGGCCACGGGAGATGCCAGGGTGATATGGCCGAGACGCTCCCTCCGCACCTTGGATTGAATGACTTCTACACCGCATTTCTCACAAACCACACCGCGATGCTTCATGCGCTTGTACTTGCCGCAATTGCATTCGTAATCCTTGACAGGGCCGAAGATCTTGGCGCAGAAGAGACCTTCCCGCTCGGGCTTGAAAGTCCGGTAGTTGATGGTCTCAGGCTTCTTGACTTCACCAAATGACCAATCCCTGATCGTCTCGGGCGATGCCAGGGATATCCTCAAGGCATCAAAGGAAAGGGGTTCATTCGGTTTTTCAAAAAGATTAAAGAGATCTCGCAAGATGCGTCTCCTATTCAGATTCCGTAATAGGCAGCGCTGCTGCCATTCGACCTTCTGCTGCAAAACGCGGTGCCTGCAGGCGCCGCGCCCGCATCCTTGAACACTCCGATTACATCATCTCCATATTCAGACCCAAAGCCTGCAACTCCTTGAGCAGGACGTTGAAGCTTTCGGGCAGACCGGGCTCCAGGGTATTTTCACCCTTGACGATCGACTCGTAGATGCGAGTCCGCCCGCTGACATCATCGGATTTGACCGTGAGAAATTCCTGAAGCGCGTAGGCAGCGCCATAGCCCTCGAGCGCCCACACCTCCATCTCGCCCAGGCGCTGCCCGCCGAATTGCGCCTTGCCACCAAGGGGCTGCTGGGTCACCAAGCTGTAGGGGCCGATGCTCCGAGCATGAATCTTGTCATCCACCAGGTGATGCAATTTCAGCATATAGATGATGCCTACGGTCACGCTTCGATCAAAGGCTTCACCCGTCCTTCCATCGAAGAGAATCATCTGTCCCGATTCGGGAAGATCCGCCCGACGCAACTCCTCTTTGACCTCATCCTCGCTGGCGCCGTCGAAAACCGCCGTCGCCACGTGGATGCCCCGGCTGACATTCTCGGCGATCGAGCGAAGGGCTTCCGGGCCGGCGGATTCAATCACGGATCCGATTCCGTCATCCGCATAGATTTCCTTCAATTTCGCCCGCAGGATCTCTGGATTCACCTGCTCCTCTGCCATTCGAGAGACCATCTGGCCCAGACCATGTGCGGCCCAGCCGAGATGGGTCTCGAGAATCTGTCCGATATTCATACGAGACGGTACGCCCAGGGGATTCAACACGACGTCCACCGGCGTCCCATCTGCCAGATAGGGCATATCCTCCTCGGGAAGAATCCTGGAGATCACGCCCTTATTCCCGTGGCGTCCGGCCATCTTATCCCCAACGGAGAGCTTCCTCTTGATGGCCAGATAGATCTTCACCATCTTGAAGACACCCGGAGGCAACTCGTCGCCCTTCTTGAGGCGCGCGATCTTCTCATCGAAGACCGCCTTGATGATCATGGCCTGATCTTCGATGCTCGAGAAGATCTGATCGAGTTGATGCTGGAATTCCCCATCCGTGATGTGAATATCTCGCCAATGCCGGTCGGGAATCGCATCCAGGATCTCGTTGGTGATCGTATCGCCAGCATTCATCCACTGGAGGCCGCGGTAATCGTCTCCCAGGCTATTGGCCGCTGTCCTGCCGACGATCAAGCCGCGAATCTTGCCGAAAGCACCCTTGCGGATGATACGGATCTCGTCTTCCTGATCCTTACGAAGGCGATCCACTTCTGCATCTTCAAGCGCCTTGGCACGCTCATCCTTCTCAACGCCACGGCGCGAGAATACCTGGGCGCCGATCACCGTTCCGATCACACCCGGCGGTACCCGCAGCGAGGTATCCCGAACGTCTCCCGCCTTCTCACCAAAAATGGCGCGAAGCAATCGTTCTTCGGGGGAAAGCTGAGTCTCGCCTTTCGGAGTGATCTTGCCGACGAGAATATCATCCTGCCGCACCTCGGCCCCAATGCGAACGATTCCGGCCTCATCGAGATCGCGCAGAGCATCCTCACCCACATTCGGAATATCTCGCGTGATATCTTCCTTGCCCAACTTCGTATCGCGAGCCACGCACTCGAATTCCTCGATGTGAATGGATGTGAAGAAGTCGTCCTTCACGATCCGCTCGGAGATCAGGATCGAGTCTTCGAAGTTGTAACCGCCCCAGGGCATGAAGGCCACTCGAACGTTGCAACCCAGAGCCATCTCCCCCCGATCCGTTGCCGGACCGTCCGCAATCACCTGACCCCGCTTCACCTTATCCCCGGCCTTCACCAGGGGGCGCTGGTTGATGCTCGTATTCTGATTGGAGCGCTGATATTTGATCAAGTTGATGATATCGACACTCGAATCCGTCAAATCCCCTTCGTCCGGCTTCAGCACGATTCGTGCGGCATCGACCGCCTCGACTTCGCAATCGCGTTTGGCCACCACCGTAACCCCAGAGTCCCGGGCGACAACCGACTCCAGGCCCGTTCCCACCAGGGGCGCCTGCGTTCGAAGCAGGGGAACCGCCTGACGCATCATATTCGAGCCCATCAGCGCGCGATTGGCATCGTCATTTTCCAGGAAGGGAATCAGCGATGCCGCCACCGACACCAACTGATTCGGAGACACATCCATCATGTCCACGTCATCAGGCGTCACCATTTCAAATTCGCCCTCTTTTCGCGCGGAGACGCGATCGAGTTCGAATCGCCCCTCGGCATCGAGCGGGGCATTCGCCTGGGCGATGGAGGTGCTTTCCTCATCGAGAGCCGAAAGAAAGTCCACGTCCCCGGTCACCTTGCCATTTTCTACCCGCCGATAGGGGGTTTCGACAAAGCCCATCCTGTTGACACGTGCAAAAGTCGACAGCGAAGCGATCAGACCAATATTCGGACCTTCAGGCGTTTCGATCGGGCAGATCCTGCCGTAGTGGGTGGGATGGACGTCGCGAACCTCGAATCCGGCACGCTCGCGCGTCAGGCCCCCTGGCCCCAACGCCGAGAGGCGGCGTTTATGGGTCACCGATGAGAGTGGATTTGTCTGATCCATGAATTGAGAAAGCTGGCTGGACCCGAAGAACTCCTTGATCACCGCAGTCACGGGCTTGGAGTTGATCAGGTCATGGGGCATCAGGGTCTCAATTTCCTGAAGCGACATTCGCTCCTTGATGGCCCTTTCCATGCGCACCAGACCAATGCGATATTGATTCTCGAGCAATTCGCCGACGACCCTCACCCGGCGATTTCCCAGGTGATCGATGTCGTCGACATGCTTGCTCGAATCCGTTCCGTTCTTCAAATCCACGAGATATTTGACGGCCGCCAGGATATCCTCGCGCCTCAAGGTGGAGAGTTCGCCCAGGACTTCGATGCGATCCTCTTCTTCCTTGCCCGAAGCAGGCACCGTCACCCGCTCCTCCCCATCCAGGCCCAATTTATGATTGAGCTTGAGGCGCCCGACCATCGACAGGTCATAGCGTTCCGGATTGAAGAAGAGGTTGTTGAAGAGATTCGTGGCCGTGTCCAGGGTCGGCGGATCCCCCGGACGCAGGCGCCGGTAGATCTCGATGATCGCCTCGTCCTGGGTGATCGTCTTATCCGCCAGAAGTGTGTCGCGAATGGCCGTGCCCGTCGTCAGCGGATCGAGGAAGAGAAGCGGGATTTCGGTGATGCCGCGAATCTTCAACTCATCGATATGCTCCTGGGTCAGATCCTCGTTGCTCTCGATCAGAACCTCACCCGTCGTTTCATCGATGATATCGACGGGGACGACGCGCTTGACGGCGTCGACCCGAATCAGATCATCCAACCCGACGGGAATCCATTCGATTTCGGCTTCACGAATCTTCCTGACAGCAGCCTTGGTGAATTTCTTATCCTTGCGAACGAGTACTGTGCCCGCTTCATCCTTGACTTCCTTCGTGCAACGCTGGCCAACCAGATTCCCGAGAGCGAGTTTCTTCAGAATCTGCTTGCCCTCGAAGCGAACGATTTCCGAGGGGTAGAAGTATTGGAGCAACTCCTCGGGCTGATAACCGAGCGCCTTCAGGAGCACTGTCACATGGAGCTTGCGTCGCCGGTCGATTCGAGCGAAGACCAGATCCTTATGATCGTATTCAAAATCGAGCCAGGAACCGCGGTAGGGAATGACACGACAGGAATAGATTTTCTTCCCCGCCGCAGTCACCGTCGTCGACAGGCTCGTGTCGTAGAAGATGCCAGGAGAACGATGCAACTGCGAAACGATCACGCGCTCTGTTCCGTTGATCAGGAAGGTGCCGTTCTCGGTCATGATCGGAATTTCGCCGAAATAGACCTCCTGCTCTTTCACATCCTTGATCGACTGGGAGCCACCGACATCGTCCCAGGCCACGAGCCGAATCGTGACCTTGAAGGGGGCGGCATAGGTCATGCCACGCTGGAGGCATTCCTGCACGTCGTATTTCGGCTGCTCAAGGGTGTAGCCGACGAACTCGAGAGAAGCCGTGTTGTTGAAGTCCCGGATAGGAAAGACCGAATCGAAAACCGCTTGGAGCCCAATGCTCTCGCGCTTTTCCAATTCAATATCGGCCTGGAGGAAGCGATCAAACGACTCCCTCTGAATCTCCAAGAGATTCGGGATGTCGATGATCTGCTTAATCTGCGCGTATGATTTCCGTAAACGCGGAGAGAATTCCGAATATGTAATAGCGGAAGTAGCTGACATATATCCTCCTGACCACGGCTGCCGTCGAATCGGCATTCGTGTCGATCAGTCGAGAAAATCACTGGAGTTCAGTGGGAATCCGGCCCCCTGAACCTCCGGAGTTCACCCGAACTCACTTGACGTCAGCTTGACCGCCGGCTTCTTCGATCTTCGCCTTGATGGCTTCGGCTTCATCCTTCTCGATACCCTCCTTGAGGGGTTTCGGAACCGCTTCGACGAGAGCCTTGGCTTCTTTGAGGCCGAGTCCCGTAATGGCGCGGACCTCCTTGATGATCTGGATCTTCTTGTCGCCAAAGGACGTCAGCACGATGTCAAATTCGGTCTGTTCGACAGCCGCCTCACCTCCCCCTTCTCCCGGGGCGGCCGCGACCGCGACCGGAGCGGCAGCCGACACTCCCCATTTTTCCTCGAGCAGAGTCGCCAACTCGGCAGCTTCCATCACCGTGAGACCCGACAGTGTCTCCGCAATTTCATTCAGATCGGCCATTTTCCTTCAACCCTTCCTATGAGCGGTAGTATTCTTCGCGGGGGCGGCCTATGCCGACCCCTCCTACCTGTGAACCAAAAAATCGGAACTCGAATGAGTTCTACTCCTCGAGCGTGTCCTTACGTGCCATGACCAGCCGAGCGAGTTGACCGCTGGGCTCCTTGAGCAGTCGTGCCAGTTTGCCGGCAGGTGCCTGCAGAAGCCCGACCAATTTACCCCTCAATTCAAGGAGATTCGGCAGGGTGGCCAGGTGGGCCACCTCGTCCTGATCGATCGCCTTGCCGTCGAGCATTCCGGCCCGAATCTCGAAGGCATCATGACCCTTGGCATAGTTCACCAGGATCTTCGCCAGGCTCACCGGATCGCCATATGAAATCGCGACGGCGGTGGGACCTACGAACTGGTCTTTCAACACGGCGACCTCACTCCCTTCGCTCGCAAGTCGGAGCAGGGAGTTCTTGGCCACCTGATATTCGTACTCGGCGTCGGAGCCCTCTCGGATCTGACCTCGAAGTTCCCCCACTTCCTCGACCGTGAGGCCCCGATAGTCAGCCACAAAAACGCTCGTGGCCCGAGAAAACTTCTCGCTCAAATTCGCTACGACATTTTTCTTTTCTTCGCGCGTCAGCACTACAAAGCCCTCTATTTCAATCGGTCTTCAAAGCGAGTGGGGAATGGGGATCGATATTGAGCCCCGGCCCCATCGTCGTAGAGACCGTGACCTTCTTCATATAGACCCCCTTGGTAGAGGCCGGCTTGGCCCTGATGACCGTATCAATCAGGGCCGAGGCATTCTCCCAGATCGCCAGAGGTTCCAGGGAGCGCTTGCCGATCGCGCAATGCACGATGCCCCCCTTGTCTACGCGATATTCGACCTTGCCCGACTTCTGCTCCGTGACGGCCTGGCCGACATTCGGAGTCACCGTACCCAGTTTGGGATTCGGCATCAGGCCTCGGGGACCCAGAACACGGCCCAACTTTCCAACCACACCCATCATATCCGGCGAGGCAATCACCCTGTCGAAGTCCATCCAGCCCTCTTCCTGGATTTTCTGGGCCAGATCATCGCCTCCCACGAAATCCGCCCCGGCATCCCGGGCTTCCTGCTCCTTGTCGCCCTTGGCGAAAACGAGAACCCGCACTGTCTTG
>CAYTAT010000073.1:0-14014 GCA_964435795.1 uncultured Spirochaetaceae bacterium | reverse complement strand
GAGAGATGAAGCCGGACGAAGATCGTCACTCTCCCCATAGTTCCTGGGGGGGGAGTCGGAGTTCTCGGTCGTAAATCTGCCCGCGAGACGGGCGTGCCGCGACTTTAAAATAGAAAACACGGCCTTCTGAGTTGCCTCGGATCGGAAATTGAGGACGCGCCACCAGATGTCTGCATCCTACAAATAAGCAATTAAAATGCAAAAAGTGTGAGCCAGATCACATGGATATGAGAATTTTGACGGCAAAAATGACTTCGAGTTGGGTGATATCCCTCGGTTGACTAGATCCTTGAGACGGCCGCCCCGCGAGACTTTCCGAGCGGAACAGAGCAGCGGGGAAGAAAACAGAAGAATTGGAGAATGGAGGAGGGTGGAGATGACTAGAATTACTTTCACCAAGCAGAACTTGTTCATCGCCCTGATCCTGGTCAGTGCATTGGCCGCGATCTCAGCTCCCGGAGCGATGGCGGGCAGTGTCGTTTTGAGCGGGACCGTATCGGCCAGTTGCGAGGCTGTAATCACCGGCTTCGGCACCTTTTCCACGCTCGATCTGGACATCGATTCGACCGACCTCAAGGTCGCCGAAGTCGTCGAGACCTGCAACGATGCCGACGGCTATACGATCAGCATGCAGACGGCGAATGGGACCACCGGCGGCCAACTCAACCATAGTGGCGGCTCGTCTGCGGGCACCATCGCCTATAGCATCAAGTATGGGGTCGCTGCTTCCGAGGCGGCTGTTGCTTTTGCCACCAGTGAATCGACGAATATCGCCGATGGGACAAAGACCCCGTCTTCCGGTGTAGCCAAGGTCATCCTGATCAGCCATACGGCCCTCAGCGATTTCCCAAATCCCGGTATCTATAGCGATACCATTACGATTACGCTCACCGGCAAGTGAGTTTGCCAGGGCCTCGGCGTTTCGCCGGGGCCCTGGGATCTTCCCAGTGAGTCTTTCGGACTGGGGGATGGGGGATGAATATTGGTGCGAAGAGTTCTGCTCGCGATCGTCGCGTTCCTGGTCGGGCTCTCTTCGGGGGCTCCGGCCAGCGCCTTCCGTTTCAGCCCCCTCGTGATGGAATTCGAGCCCAGCGGAAGCGGAGCCCATAAGACCTACAGGGTCGAGAACGACGGTGACGTGCCGAATGCCATACAGATCACCATGGTGAGGCGTCTGGTCGACGCGAATGGAAAGGAGTCCCTGCCGGAAGAAGAAGATGATTTCGTCGTCTTCCCGCCGCAGATGGTCCTGCAGCCCGGGGAAACGCGCTCGATTCGCGTCCAATGGGTGGGCGATCCGACTCCGCCGGCGGAACTCGCTTACCGAATCATCGCGGAGCAGTTGCCCGTCGACTTCGAAAGCGAGACCTCGCAGTCGAGCGGAATCAGTCTCGTAATTCGCTACGCGGGCTCGGTCTACATTGCCCCGCCTGGCATTCACAGTGATCTGAGTGTCAGCGGCGAAGTGGCGGAGATGGAAGACGGCACTTCGGGGCTCAAGCTGATCTTCCGCAATCCGGGCACTTCACACATCATTCTGCGGCAGCTGAAACTCAGCCTTACGGCCGCTACCGCAAAGACCGGCCTTGTAAAAAAGGTTCTCGAGCCCGACCAACTCGACGGCATTCGCAGTGAAAATATTCTCGCTGGCCACGAGCGGCATTTCGTGATTCCCTGGCCGGAAGGTCTGCCGAAGGGTGCTGTCACGGTGGAAGCCGAAACGACTTGGCCCCGATAGGTGGGAGAATCGAAAACACGGTCGGCGGGGGAAAGCAAGGGGCATGGACGGACGACGCAGAACTCTCGCCCCGATTGCTTTTCGCTGCCTACTTGCGCTTTCTCTGGCAGGGCTGCCCGGCTTCGTTCGCGCACAGGCGCCACTGCCCGCCTACGCGGATAGTGCGACCATCTTTGCTCAGGTCTTTGAGCGGGATCTGGAGTCCACCAGAACCCTGCTGCAACTCCCCGTATTGATCCGAAACAGCGAGGTCGGCGTGGTGCCGGCCGAAATGTCTTCGGATATTCAGGCTTCGCGGCTGAATGCCGAAGCCTTGGCGGAGCTGATTTCTCACCAGGCGACAGTCCAGATCTTGGCGCGAGTGCGAGAGGGGGCAGGCGTCGATGGCCTGATCTCGCTGGACGCTTTGCGAGAGATCGGCCTGGAGGCCGAGATCGACACCGCTCGCCTGGTAGTGAGGATTGGAATTCCGGCCTCCTTGCAGCCGATCCGTCAATTTGATCTGCGCACGCGGCGCCCCAAAACCAATGCCGAAGCTCTCGTCAGCCCGGCCAGGACGAGTGCCTACCTGAACATCCGCACCGGCCTCGACTATCTGCATGAAAGCGTCGGAGGGATCGAAGCAGGCCGCCAGCCGTTGCTCTCGGATTTTCAATTCGCCGGTCGCTTTGCGGATATCGTTTTCGAAGCGGATGCCAGCTATGACGAGAAGCGGGGGAATTCCTGGCGCCGAGGTGGGGTTCGGCTGGTCTACGATGATCCCGGGAAAGCGATTCGTACCATGTTCGGCGACCTCTCCTATCCAGTCGTCGGTTTCCAGAGTTTTCGGCCCCTCGGTGGGGTGACCGTGGCCAGAAACTTCAATCTGCAACCCTACCGCGTGATCGAGCCCTCGGGACGTTATGAGTTCGCACTCAACCGCGAAAGCCGAGTGGATGTTCTTGTGAACGGTCGCGAGGTCTCTCGGATTCGCCTGGCGCCCGGGCGCTATGATCTGCGCGACTTCCCCCTGAGCCAGGGACAAAATGATGTCGTTCTCAGAATCATCGATCCGGTGGGCCAGGTTCGTCTGGTCGAGTTCGACGCACTCTTCGAAGAGAAGTTGCTGGTCAAAGGCTTGCATGAATACGCCTATAGCTTTGGTTTCCCGTCGAGGATTTCCGGATCCACCCTTCACTACGATGATCAATCTCCGAGTTTTAGTGCCTTCCACCGTTACGGCTTCAGTGACTACATTACGCTCGGCGGGAATGCCCAGGGTGATGGGGATGTCCAGATGCTCGGTGGAGAGCTGATCTGGGCGACACCCATCGGAAGTTTTGCGATCGAGCCGGCAATCAGTCATGTAGATCTCGGTGGACTCGGAGGTGCGGCGGGTATTGGATATGAATGGCGCGAAATTTCTGAGCGGCCCAGCTTGCGAACCGTCGACCTGAGGATGATCTACCGGAGTCGGCATTTCGCCAGCCTCGGGAATCCGAATCCCATCAATCCGACCGTGCTCGACACCTTTTTCTCCTACGGCCAATCCCTCGGCCGGGATACCCGGATCAGCGCGAGCCTGAATTACGGTCTGGCGCACGATGAATTCGAGGATCGGTGGAGTGCGCAAACTGCTCTCTCGCAGCAATTTTCCCGAAATTTCAGCCTGGTGCTTCGAGTGATCTACCAGCGAGATTTCAGCGGAAGAGAAGACGTCAACACCTTTGTCAGCCTGCTCTGGCGTCCCGATCGCTCGACGCAGACCCTGCAGGCCAGTCACGATACCCGGACCGATTCATCTCGCCTGGACTGGCAATATCTGCCCAGACGGGATGTTCGTAGTCCCTTCGGTGGAATCGTGGTCGAGCGTGACGGTGATGACTATGGGGTGGGAGGCAATCTGGCCATCAATGATTATCGGGGCGAGTTATCCGCCCGGCATGACGTCGACATTCTCCGGGTAGGTACGGGCGGGAGCGAGCGCGAACAACGGAGTTCGCTGCGCGTCGGAACCTCCTTCGTTTTCGCCGATGGTCATTTCGGCATGAGCCGCCCGATCAATGATTCCTTCGTGCTGGTCGCTCGAAGCCCGAGTGTTCCGGAGACCCGGATTCTGATCAATTCCAGTTCAGAATCCAGCGAAGGCGAAATCGACTTTCTGGGGCCGGCCGTTTTGCACGATGTCGTTTCGTATCAGGTTCGTTCCGTCCGCATGTCCACCCCCAACCTCCCCTTCGGCTACGAAATTGGGCGGGATCTCTACTATCTGGAGCCGCCCTATCGCAGTGGTAGCGTGATCGAGTTGGCTACGACGGCGACGGTATTGCTCGACGGTCGCCTTGTCGATCAGGCAGGAGAAAGCGTGGGACTCGTTGGGGGCCAGGCCGTGAAATGGGGCGGTGAAGACGATTCCAAGGTGACCTTCTTCACCAATCGGAAGGGCCGTTTTCGCATAGACGGGCTGCACCCCGGACGCTACGAGCTGAGATTCGGATTGACGGGTGTGAAGGCCGCGGTGGTTGAGATTCCCGATGGGACGGTTGGCCTTTATGATATCGGCACGCTGCGCCTTGGCGACGTTGAGAAGTGAGGAGACGATAGCGATGGATCCTATTGCACTGGCCATGTTGCGAGTTGATTCGAGGAAGCCCGGATTGGGGAGGAAGGTCGGTCGGCTGATCCTGGTCCTGGGAATTCTTCTCCTCTTTGTCGGTGAGGCTTCCAGTGTTTGTAATCGGCTGAGACTCAGGAACCTGGATCGGAGAGTCGTCTGGGCTGGGGCGTCCAGTACTGGATACGAGGTCTTCGATCTTGCGACGACCGTACAATCCGTCTCCTTCAACGTGCGCAAGAGAGGTCCCGACGGTTGCAATTTTTTCGTCGCCGCAACGACAGGAACGGGGAGTGCTTTCAGTCGCGTCCTGACCCGAGGTGGCGAGACGCTCGACTATAACCTCTATACGACAAGCGGATTGACGAGCGTGCTCAAGGATATTCCGACCGCTCTATCGAGCGAGGTCATCAATGCGACCGTTACCACTGCCGGAAACGTGACGATCCCTCTCTCCTATCATTGGAATATCGGGGCGGGCCAGATAGTTGCGCCCGGAAACTATCGCGATACGGTCATCTTTCGCTTATACCAGGGAACGGTCGGCAGCAGCACCCTGGAGGATACGAAGGCGGTGCGCTTTCGTGCCCGGGTTCAGCAGGTCGCCCAGTTGAGTCTGGTCGACAGCAGTCAGCCCTTCAGCGTTTCCGATACCACACAGAGCCTCGATTTCGGGGAATTGGTCGAGGGCGAAATTCTCGGCTTCGATCTGATGGTCCGGGCCAATACCGGCTACGACATCGCATTCAGCTCGGATAATCGCGGAGTACTGGCCATCGTGGGCGCACCCGGAGACGGCAGCGAGGTGCCCTATACCTTCACCTTGGCGGGTTCTCCCGTCAATCTGAGTCCCGCCGCGACCACGGTAGTGGGACCGACGTCTGCGACCAGCAGTGCTGGCGAGCGCTACGCGACCGCAGTCGAGATCGGCGCCATTGGGAATGCCTCGGCGGGTACGTATTCGGATAACATTACCGTCACGGTCAGCTCCAAATAGACTCCGAAATGTGGGCTCAGCCGATTCCTGAGGGCATCGGCGTCGGGAAGGTTCGCATTCTTCCTTCTCGCGAGTTTTTCTCCCAGGTACTTCGGGTTTTCCCTATGCGCGGTGGGTGATTTCCAAAAGCCAACCCTCCCCTTGAGTCCCCGGCCTTCTCGGAAAGAAGGCCCCCTGCGCCCCCCTTGCGATCCATTCGAAGTCTTTTGATTCGAGGAATGGATCCAGAGGCCGGGAATCGCCTCGAAGCCTTCTCGAATCCTTTCGAGTTGTCCATAGAGCTGCCGCGGGGCGAGCTTTCAAGTCGTCATCTGGCTGGCTTGCGGCCCGTGCATTCAGCTGAGCCTCGCGCTTGTTCCATTTGCAGCAGGGTCCGCGCTGCATCGGCTTCTCCTGCAGCAGAGAGAGTTCTCCGGGTTGGCACGTAGCGTGCAATGAGGTTCATGTGATCGAGGAAAGCAAACGATTTCTCGAGCAGATTGAAGAAGGATCGGGAGAAAACCCCAAGGGTCGGGCTTCAAGTCTCCGGCTTCGAATGAGGGAAAGCGTCAGGATGAGTCAAGGAAATTCGAAATCTGAAAGCCGAGGCATTCGATCGCTGATGCCGATCACAGCTCCTGGAATGTCGACCGCCGATCGATCAGTGGAAGCTAACGCGGGAGGCCTTCCAGCAGGAACGCAGCACGTCTTTTGCACTTCATTTACTCCCCGATATCACGTGTGATGGCAAGAAGTTGCTCGGAAGACGAACGATGAGCGAAAGGCCGGAAATAGAATCCAGAAGAGCATCGCCGAGATCTTGAAATCAGGTGGTTAAAGCTAAGGCAATGCGAATACGAAACCGAAAACTCAATCATGAAGAAACTGCTCACACTCCAAATCCTTTTCGCCCTCGTCGCTCTCCAGGCTTCGGCCGGGGCTGCGACCTTGGGCCTTCAAGGGCGGGTTCGGGTGCGGGCGATGATCATGCTGGATGCTCAGGCGAGTGGCCCCGGGCATCTGAAGGTTCTGACGAACTCGGATACTCCGATCACGATCCGACTCCATGAAAGAATGCAGGATGAGCTTTTCGATGCTCCGCAGCGGATCCAGACGATCCGACTGACGGATGCTGGATTCCTCCCCATCGATTCGACAGAGTTGCAGAAAATCGAGATTATTGCGCCCTGATGGAGGGCTACCCTCTGGCCGCCACTCCCCAAGGCACAATTTCCAACCCGCGAATCCGGAGTGAAGCGGGCCGCAGAATGCGGGAAATCGCCTGATCGGGGCATTGGCAGTCGGCCATTCGGACTATGATTGCCCAATGCCCATCGATATGGCTTCTTTTCTGGAACCTCCTCACTGCGCGCTGATCGTCTTCGAGTGTCAGGAGAATGTGCTCGGGGCGTCGAGCATGCTGCCCGGCCTGGCGACCGCCGCCCGGGAAGCCGCGCTTCTCCCGAATATCGCCGGACTCCTCGAGGCGGCCCGGGAGGCTGGCGTCGAAATTTTCTATTGCACGGCCGACCATCGCCTGGACGAACCCGGCAGCGCGCCTACTCCCCTCTCGGAAAGAATTCGGAGCACGGGCAAACTCGGCGGAGAGCGAGCCGATACCTCGATCATGAAGCAGGTCACACCCGCCCCGGGCGAGATCGTGCTCTCGCGTCGCCAGGGAATGACTGCCTTCTGCGACGCCGACCTCGCTCCTCGCCTCGGCGCCCTGGGAATCAGCACGGTGGTCGGGGTGGGGGTATCCCTGAACGTGGGAATCTTCGGCACGGTGCTCGAAGCGGTCAATCGAGGTTATCGAGCCGTGGTGCCGACGGATTGCACGGTTGCCGATCCGCCGGAGTACGCCGAGCACATCCTCCGGCATTCGATTCGCCACCTCGCCTATCTATCGACCTCCCGGGAAATCGCGCGGATCTGGCGTTCCTCGCCTGGTTGAGGGCATCGCGTTCGGAAACCCCTGCTTGGGGGGGGGGGCGACTTCCGCCCGCCCTATCCGTCGCCGCGAATCTCCGGGCCCATTTCAGGGACCTCAGCGGGGTTGGTGGGAGGGAGTGGTCTCGGAGGCGATTTGATAGTGGCCGACCGCGAGCGGGCGCATGACTTCATCGGCGCTATAAAAAGCTACGCGATAGCGCCCCGGATTCCAGCCCGCATCCGGCTTCAGCCAAACGTGGTTGTGCTCGGCATCGGGGCGAATCTTGTAGTGGCGGAAAAGCATGATCTTGGGATCGTCGACCCGGGTCCATTTGACCAGGACTTCATCTCCATCGTATTCCCCCATTTCGAAGTTGGCGAAAATCTTGCCCTCGGGCAGAAACTGCCGCCGATTCTCCTCCTCTGCGATTTCGAAATCCCTGCGTTCCGAAAAATGAACGTCGGGGAGTTGTGGATCGTCGAATTCGGATTCCGAGAGCAGTCCGGCCAGCCCCAATTCCGCCATGCGATGTGCATAGGCCCGGGGATCGCGCACCCGCCGCAATTTTTCGCTTCCGAGGGCGGTCATGCTCGAGAGTACGGAGGCGATTTCATCGTCGCTCATCGAGTTTACGACGACGTCCAGGATCTCCAGGGGATCCCCCCCGAGTTCCGCGAGCGAGCGAGCGATGCCGACGCGTGGGTCATCGCGCCAGGCCTCGGGTAGGGCATCGAGGAGTTCCGTCTCGCGGATCTCCTCGCCTGCATTCGAGGCCAGAGGGGGCGGGGCTTCCGATGTCGGGGAAGCGGTGGCTGCGGAGGGGGGTGGAGGAGTTCCGGCATCGAGTTTCTCCCCGGAGTTTCGACCCAGGAGGCTGGCGCGCCCCGTGCAGATTCCGAGCACGAAGCAGAGGGCCATCGCGGCGACTACGCGTAGGGGGGATTGCATCACAGGAGATTCTTGCGCACTTCCCGTGGGTGCGCATGGGCGGGAGCCCGGGGCCCCGGCTCAGGGCGGTGGATCTGGGACCTGGCAGGAGAAGTTCCGCTGGAGGGTATTTCCCCCTGAGCTATTGGTGATTCTTACGATGATCTGATGCGGTGGGTCGGGCAGGTCTCCCGCCTTTAACATCACGTTGAGGCCAATCCCGTAGGCTCCCTCGGCGCTGGAGTTCGGGACTGTGAACTCTGTTTGCCCCGGGATTGTGCATCCACCCTCTGCTTCGAGCACAATTTCTGCACCGGTGGCGGGGCGGTTGTTATGGGCGTCGCTGAAGTAGATCGCGTAGACCTTCCCGCTCTCCACCCCAGTTACTCTCGTAGGTCCCGAGAGGTCCACCATGGCGATCTCGATTGCGTCGGTCGGAGACAGGATCAGGGGCAGTTGATCGCGGACCAGGATGAGATCCCGCGAGCAGTAGGTCTCGCCCTCCGGACACGCGAGCCCGTTGTAGAGTGGATCGACCGTCAGCGCTTCCGTGTAGTCGCCTGAGCCGTCGTAATCCAGAAAGTCTTCCTCGGAGCCAGCGATACACCGGGCATTGGCGGGATTGCTAGCGCAGAAGAGCTCGCTCGGATTGTATACCCCGTCTTCATTATCGTCGCGGAAGGCTTCTCCAAGTTCCTCGAAGTTTTCGCCGTCGTCGAAATAGCCGTCCCCGTTGGCATCGATGAAGGTTTCTTCACCCACGGCCGTGACGAGGATAGTGGATCGGCCACCCCGGGTATAAGGAGAACTGCCCGGGCATGGGCCAGGGGCACTGTAGAGCCCACAGGTCTCCGAAATGGTCTTCACCTCGTCCGGATTGAATAGGGGCTCTCTCGGGTCTTGGCTCGTCCAGAGGACCGAACACGTACCCGCCACGGTGGTACAACTCCCTTCAATCGTGCCGTACTCCGTCCGGAAGTTCGCTGCTGTGCCATCGGGCACGGGGTTGTTGAAGCGATCGGCCATGTGAACGCTGATCGTGGTGGTGACGCCATCCGTATCCCAAGCGGTGGCAATCGAGAGGGTCTCCGCGGACAAGCTGATCGAATTCTGATCCGGCAACCCACCGGTGATGGTCAATTCGTCCGATACGACCGAAGCCTCGACGCCAGGCGATGATTCAATGGTCGCGATCACCCGGACGACCGTCGCGACCCGCCCGCTTCGGATGGTCGCGGTCACTTCACCGTTGGCATCCGTGAACCCGGTGAGGCCGATCAATTCGACACCCCCAATATCCGTGGACAGTTCAAAACTGACCTCGTGCCCCTCGACCGGCGTGCCACCGATGTCGGCCACCGTAAAAGTCACCTGGGAACGCTCTGCCAGATTGGTGCCCCCGCCGGTACCCGCGAGTGCGATCGTCTTTTTATCCACCCGCGTGTAGGTGATGAAGCGTTCCCCGGGGTCCTGGATGGTCAGCGTTGCCGAAGCGGTAATTTCCGTGGCCTGTCCTGCCTGGATGAGCGTTGCCGTAATCTCGTCTGTGCCCACACAATTCGCTGTGGCTGTGTAGGTGAGGGAGATCGCGCCCGCGGTCGTGGTCACGGGGCTCGGGCTGCTCAAGCTCGAGCTGGCCGTATCGATGCAGGAGCTCGAGATCGCGACCTCTTCATCGGTCGTGACCACGCGATCGTTTTCGTCGATTACCTGGAGAAAGATCGCCGCGGAGCCCTGATAACTGATCTCGGTTGTCGGCAGTAGCCGGATTCCCGGGCTGTATACACCCGCATCGAGATATCCGAGTTTGAGCGTGGGCAGCACCGCCACCGCATTGGCGGTGGCCGTCACCGTGCCCTCGGCCGCCGTATAGGTGGCCTCGATGGTGCCCGCACCGGTCACGCCATTGAATGCGATCTCGAAAATGGCGAGCCCCGTGGCATCGGTCAAGGCGGAGAGGTTTGTCGGAGTCACGACACCGATGCTGCTGCTCAGTACCACGAGCTGATTGGGCAGTCCCGTAGCGCCTTCGGTCAAGCTCACTTCAACCTTGAGGGGGGTCGAGCTGGAGAACTCATCGGTCGCGCTACCAGCGATGGCGTCCTTCAGGCTGATCGCGATGCTATAGGGCGGATTCGAGGAGGCGCCAACGGCCTCGATATTCGCACTGGTGATGACGGAGCCCAGGTCGGCCTCGTAGGTCGCCGTCAGTGTTCCCGCGCCAACCACCTCGTCGAATGTCAGCTGGAAGGTCGCGATTCCGCTGCTATCCGTCAGCTTGGATCCGTTGGCGGGATCCACGCTGCCGAGCGTGGCCGTGATGGATACGCTCTCGCCCTCGAGGGGAGTCAGGTTGCTGCCGTCGATTTCCTGGAGCGTGGCTTCGATTACGAGCGGCGAGCTTGCACTCAGGAGGGATGAAGTTGCGCCCGTGCCGTCCTTCGTGACGATCTGCAGCTGGAAGGGGAGCCCCTCATCCTCGGCCTGAACGTTGATGGTTTCAGCCAATGAATCGCCATCCACCGTGGCGGAGATATCGATGGAACCGGCTCCAACGACATCGCTGAAGCTGATCGTAAAGGTTGCCTCACCGTTCGCGTCGGTCAGTGCCGAGCCATTGGAGGGATCTACATTACCCACGTCCGTGGCGAGTGATACGATTTCTCCGCTGAGGCCTGAGGTTACACCGTTGACGGTTTCAGTAATCGTGGCGATCACCACCAGGGGAGAGCGCCGGGAAAACATGGAGGTGCTGCTTCCGCCCTGGGTCTGGGAGACGACTGTCATGGCGTGGCTGATCGGAACGTCGAGGGCTTCGACATTCAGGGTGGAGGTCACGGGTCCATCGGGGCTCACGTAGGTGACCGTCACGACGCCGGCTCCGGCCTGGCCGCTGAAACTGATCTCGAAGGCGGCAACCCCGGCTTCGTCCGTCAGGGAAGTTCCGTTGCTCGGAGAGACCGTACCCACGGTCGATATCAGGCTGACGGGTTCATTCACGATCGGGGTCGCGGTGCTGCCGCTCGTGTCTTCCAGCGTCACGTTGATCGTGAGGGCTTCACTCGCGGAGAATGTCGTCGCCGCCTGGCCGAAGGGAGAGGAGGCATCGAGACCGATCTCGTAGGGCGACGCGCTGCTGCCGGATTGCTGATCGGGTAGCAGGCCGTTGGCCGAGCCGCTGCTCGCGCCGTCCCCCCCTCCGCAGCCCGCCAGGCAGAAGAGCATGACGAGAGTCAGAAGCGCCCCGGTGTCGCTCCTGAGTGAAGGCATCGAAAACATATGCAATCCCCTGCTTGTATCTCACACGATGCAGTTTGCGTGATCGAGTCATCTGCACGCCGAGCGGACGGTTCAACGATGCGTCATCGAGGCCGAGCGTAGCATGGAAGCACCTTAAGGCCGGGTTTGGTACGACGTTCTACAGATTCGCAAGAGGTTGAAAAATCGAAAGCATTCGGGTGCCGTCGACGATGGGTCGAGAGTCGCCCTGGGTCGCCGCCGAAGAGTGGAGGAACGCACGATCGAGGCGACCGACTACGCGACCCCGGGCGGGAAATCCCCCGCCTCTTTTCCCCTCGCGCGACTCACCCTCTCAGCGCTGTGACGAGGATTCTGGGGGAGGGCGGCGCGCGGCACGCGCCCATGAGGCGCATTCGCGCCTGGGGGGCCATTTCCGTCGCCGTCGAGTCCGGGGCGTTTAATCCCTATCGGTACATAGACTTAGCGCGGATCCGATTTCGACTCCCCGGCTGCCCAGACGCATCGGGCCGGATTCTTCCTGCGAATTAGCTCCTTTCGCTCGAGGCCGATCTCTTCCTGGTGCCCCGCATCGGCTCCTGGCGCTCCGCTCGGCCGCGCAAAGGTCCCGAGAGGTGACTTTTCGAAGAGTTGAAAAGAGGGCCACGGGGCGGGCTGAGAACTCATTCCGGGGCGCGCTTTCCGGTTGCCAGCGCCCCCCGCGTACTCGCTCACGACCGACCGGCTCCGAGTGTTTCTGCGGGGGTCGAAGACGTCACTCCCGCTACCCGGGTCCGGCGAATCGAAACGCCGCTCGTCGGGCCGAGGTGGAAGCATGGCTGACGAAGCCGATCCGCACGGAATCCCGACAGGCGGTCTTGTCTCGAGGGGATTCGGGAGAGGGTCGGCGGGTCTCGGCGAGATCGCCTTCGCGGCATGGGATGTACGTTGGGCGGCATAGGGTCGGGGACCGCGGGCAAGCGCCATCCCCTTCATGACGCGTGCGCACGGCACGAGGCTTGCCGATAGAGCGAAGGCAACAGAGCGAAGGGCTTGCAAAAAGGAGCGAAGGGCTTGCAAAAGGAGCGAAGGGCTTGCAAAAAGTAGCGAAGGGCTTGCAAAAAGGAGCGAAGGGCTTGCAGAAGTAGCGAAGGGAATAGAGCGAAGAGCGAGGGCGGGCTCTTCCTGGAGAGTCTCGTCGCAGAGCCCCGGAGGAGAGAAGGTCGGGGCCGCGCGATTTTTCCCCGCTTTCGTTTGCCCCGGCTCCCGCATGGTCACTCCAGCCCAGGGATCTCGATGGCTGGCGGGACGGGGGCTCGCGAGGCGCCCTCAATCGGCGCGGCCCACTCGTCCCTCTTCTTTTCGTCCCTCTCTCTGGTCCCTTACTCCTCCTGAAGCCCCCACCCCCGAGGGGCGAGTGGCTCGTGGGGACGCGTTTCCATCGGTCCTCCCGCGTGATCATGCCATGGGGGAAGGCGCCATATGGGATCGCTCCACGCCGGTCGACCGGAGGCGGGCCAGGCGTCCCCTCGTCACCCGAGTCGGTCGGCCCAGATAATCCTCGTTTTCGGCGAGGGATCTGCGGAGTGGAGGTATTTCCTATATTGTCATCCGGATCGGCTCAGGTTCCCGCCACCATCCCCTGACCACGACCCTGAGCGTGACTATGCCGATCTCCGGCTTCTTGCCAGAAGTACCCGCCAAGGAGAAACTCCATGAATCGCTGTCTTTCCCTTCCCGCCGCGCTCGTCTTTCTACTGTCGGTCTTTCTGCCTTCGCTCTTCGTGCAGACGGCATCCGCGCGCGGCTTTCGCGTCAACCAACTGCCGAACGGCAGTGTGAATGGCTGCCTGAGCTGCCATGTGGGCTCCGGGGGGCCGCGGAATGCCTTTGGCCTCGAAATAGAGAATGGTTTTCTGAGCGTTCCGGGAAGTAGTGGAAGCGTGGAATGGGGCCCGGCCTTGGCGGCCCTGGACTCGGATGGGGACGGCGTTTCGAATGGAGCGGAAATGCTGGATCCGGATGGGGCCTGGGTTTCCGGCGATGCGGATCCCAGTCATCCCTTTCACGCGGTGACGAACCCCGGTGTGGTGGATGCGACGCCGCCGGAAACCGGCAGCTTCCTCTATTACGTCAACGAGGCCCAGGTGGATGGCGCCTCGATCGAGCGCATCTCCCTGGACGGGGGCCAGCCCGAATCCCTGGTGGAGATCGCCGATGATCTGGCCTTCGGGGTTTCGGTGGATCCCGAATCCCAGCGGCTCTTCTATACAACTACTGTTCTCAGCCCCAACTCCTCAACGGTCTGGCGAGCGGGTCCATTGGGAGAAGCTCCCGAGGCGCTCAACGTCATGGGGGGTGCGATCTCGTCGCAATTCACGGACGTCGACTCGCTTTCCGATGACGGTCTGGAGTACTTCTGGCTGGATCTCAACAATCGACGGCTGAATCTCATGGAACTCGAAGACCTGGCCGACCCCGCATCACAGGTGGTGGTCGAACTCGATCTTCCCCTCGGCGCCTACTACTACGGAGCGGTGAACGAGATCCTCGAAGAGGGCTACGTGGCCGACTGGACTCACTCGACTATTTTGAGAATTTCCGGAGATG
>CAYTAT010000072.1:0-14707 GCA_964435795.1 uncultured Spirochaetaceae bacterium | reverse complement strand
ACCTCACGGATGTTCCCGGTCTGCTCTGCCTCGTTCAAAATCCCAATGATCTGCCGTTCGGAAAATCGTTTCCGCTTCATCTCGTCTCCAATCAGCGACAAAGACTAACTCAGACACTGGACTCATTATAAAGGGGCTGGCCACATGCTTTGCGGGGGCCGCCTCATCCGAGACAACAAATTGCGACCCCAGAGAGGTCGTCTCACTAGTGTGCTTTACGCTCGAAGAGACAGGACAGTGTGGAGCCAGTGAGATCGGAACTACAACTACTTGCGGTGATGGGACCTCAGGCCCAGGATGGATTATTACCGCTGAAAAGATCTATAAGTGCGCGGACTGCCCACAGGGCCAGAGCGGTAAGAAGCGCTGCACCAATACGGGAGGTTCCGCGGAACAGGTATTACAGAATTACGGATGTCCGCGGGGGTCGTATGGTGCAGTCGGCGCCCCTATCACCCTTCAGACCTGCCACACTGGAGAGCTGAGTGGGAACGAATGCGAGGGATAGGGACTCCAAATTCCCTGTCTCGATATCGAAATGTGGTTGAGCGGTGCCGCCCCGTGCTTTGGTAAAGGGGCGGTACCCTCACAGCTCCCATCCACGAATTGGATATCGTAAAGCATCCCGCCGACGTGACTGTGAGAGTCGCGACGATCCGCTACAGAATACACCTGGAAGTCGAAATCAGCAGAGGGCCAACCTCGGAACTCGGGTATTGGATCCTCGACGTGGTGATATTGCGGATCCAGTCGGACACCCTGTCGTGATGATGGCAGAGGATGACCGAGCCGATCTGGATGACCGAAGATTTGCGACAAATCGGGCGCATGAAGCGAGTCATCGAGGACGCGGAGAAGGTTGGCAACATCAGGACGACTTGCGACTGCTTCGAAATCGCTAGATCGACCTTCGATCTCTGGCTAGACCGGTACCGCGAGCTCGGCGAAGCAGCCGGACTCGCCCGTCGCAAATGCGACTTCCACAAGCTTCCACAAGCATCCAAACGAAGAGGATCTTCCCGACGACCTCGTCGGGAAGATCCTCTCCCTGGGGCGGGCCTAAGACAGGTACCCGATTCGGAGCGTTTGGTACCTGCAGCCTTATTTGCGAGATTGAGATATCCGACGCGACCGTGTACCGCATCTGCAAGGGGCACGGCATGCCCAGGCTCCCGAATCGGGTCGGGCGTCGGGCCGTGCATACGCATCGATATCAAAAGCGGGTTCCAGGCCCGTTACGGAGAGGTCGCTGTCAACTTCCTGACGTTAAAGCGAAAAAGTGGCGGACGGGCGCGGCCGTATCAGTAGGCGGCGATCGATGAGGCGCCTCGGATTCGTGGGCGGAAGATCTACCAGTGCTACACGCAGGCCAATGCAAGTTACTTTCGCAAGCCACTTTCGCAAGCCACTTTCTCAAGCGACTTTCTCAAGCGAATTACTCAAGCCACTTTCTCAACTATGTGAGCAAGAAGTTCCGATTTCGCATACGCACCATCTGGATGGATGGCGGCTACGAATTCCTCTGCCTATCCGCTTCGCTCAGCCTTTGTGACTCATCACGATACGGAAGGAGGTGACACCATCCTGAAATCGCGAGGAAAGACAGGGGGATGAAGGCCCGCAAGGCATTCTTCGAGCTTCGGGAGGTGTTTTCGGGTGAGGAGGTGCGGTGGGCGCCTGCATCTCATGATCCTTCCCCGCAATTCGAGAGGCAGGGGGCTTCTCTTGGTGTTTCCGCGCCAAACACAGGCGGAGCGAAGTGGATAGGCAGACGAATTCCAAGCGCTCTTCCACTGGCACGTGGCGGGTCCTGGAATGGAATACGTCTACATCAAGCCGCGGACGCCATATCTGAACGGGAAGGTCGAGAGGTCATATCGCATGGACAAGGATGAGCCCTAGCAGCTGCTCAGCTGTCGCGAGGACGTCGATCTCAAGAAGAATCTGGCAGCCTGGGAGCGCAATTCTGCACCTGCGACCGACCGCACGGAAGCCCATAAGGCCAAGACGCCCGATGAAATGCTGCGGGAGAAACCAAACTGAAGAACAACGTCCGACTGGATTCCCCATTTCCCAGCCCTCCTCCATTCAGGTCCTGGAATGATATGCTGAGAGAGGCGATACTTCGGGCTGGCTTTGTCGAGATCGCTCGGAGGGCGAATGTCAGCTGATCCCGACCCGGGGTATTTCCAATTCGATGACATCATCGAGAAGCTCCCCGCAATCTACCACGCATTCGCGTTGTCAACCCTGGGATTGGTGGAGCAACTCTGCAGGAGCTGTGGCTTGCGGGGCTGCACTCTGGCCGACATCTGTGCGGGGACCGGAAGGTCTGCGCTGACGCTGGCGAGCGCGGCCCAGCATGTCTACGCCGTGGAGTTGCAACGCGGACCGTCGCTTTTCGCCTCTGAGCAAATCAGGGCGATGGGCGTCGCCAACGTCAGCTACTTGAGGGGAGACGCAAATACGCTGCCGCTTTGCAGCATGAGCGTCGATCATGCCGTGGGAATGTGGGGAGTCGTGGATCGGCGCGAGGCGGAGCGCATCGTGCGACCCGGCGGCCGCGTGTTCCTGGGAGGCTGCGCGCCCGGGAATATGATCGGCGAGCTCAGTCCGATGATAGGCTCCCTATACGGGATCCCTCGAGACTCTCCGGGTGCCGAACTCTTCTACGCCGATATCGGTCCAGGCCATGGGGTGGATGCCGAAGGCTATAGCTGGGAGGATTTCGACTACGTGGCGGACTACGGGTCGCCCGATGAAGCCGCTCGCTTATATGGCAGGATCTATGGGCCCCAGGTTGCCCAGCACCTGCAGGAAGAAGGGAAGTCGACCGTGCATTGGCGTCTGCGTCTGCTGAGCCGCCAGGTCGATCCATGAGGATCGTGCGCGAGCTGGGTTGGCCGCCTCTTGCTGCCGAGCCGATACACATGCCGTGATCAACTCGTACACTTTCTCGGTCAGCATTTCTGGGGTGAGTTCGTGTGTGGCTCTATCCTTCTTGACAGGCTCCGGCATCTCATCACATTGCGATTCCGCGTCCGGCCCTGGGCGACGAATCGCTGGTTGCCCATGGCCGGACGGTCGATCTTTATCGCGACTGGCTGTCTGATCGAGTCCCTATTCCTTGCGGTTGAGGAGAGTGCCTTCAAATGCCATTCTGGCATGACGTCCGGAGTTGGATGTCACGCTGAGCTCCAATGGGGAGCCCCGTGAAGGGGGAAAGTCTTCGTAGCAATTGTCGTTGGCGCGGGGGCGTGGATCGGCGCCCCAATGCCTCGGAAGCTGAACTCCTGGTAGGGACGAGGGGCTTTCGACCGCTGAATGCCAGTCATTCTTCAGGGGTGATCGGCTGCATTCGCTCATAGGCGCCGATGTCGACGATTGGTGCGTATTGGGGCGCCCCAGGAAGAATGCCGGGATGGTCTTGGGCATTGGCATCGTCGCTTCGTCGAATTTCGTACTTTGGTCGGCTCCAGGGTAGTTCTTCGCTCAAGTTCAGATCCCCGTCCACGTCCAGCCAATCCAAGGGTAGCGACGCATTCTCGCCCTGGTCGATGGCTGGAGAATTGGGCGCCAATCTCAAATTTCGTCTGGATGCCGATACGAATTGGGGGTCTGCCAGGGCTCCGCTCTTGTTCTCGGGGCCCCAACTCGCTGTCACCGGCGACTGAACGATGGAGAATCGCACGTCCGGCGTAGTAGCAGCCCATGGATCCACCCCGATTCCATCGGCACCACTGAAGGTTGCGCTATTGGCCCAAACTATCAGGTTGCGGACCTCGTGGCTATTGGAGCCGGAGTCGAAGTAGATGGCACCTCCCTCCGGATTGTTGCCCCATCCGGGGGATCCGGTGCCTACTGCCTGTGCCCTGTTGTAGGCAAACGTTGCATTGCTCCAGATGGTGAATGCGTTGCTCGGAGCCTGTCGAGTATTGACGAAGGCCCCTGCGCCGTAACTCGCGCTGTTGCCATGGACGACGAGGTTGGCCAGATGGAGAGGACCGTCAGGGTTTTCGATGTATAGTCCCCCGCCAGTTCCGGGCGCCGCCGGGTCCATGTCGTCGCTCTGTTGTGGACTCACACCGTTGTTCCGGAAGGTTGAGTTGAAGATGCCCGAATTCTGAGTGCCAACAGGGTCGTTGCGGGTCTTGACGAAGCCGAGATAGGCGCCCCCCCCGTGCATTCCGGCTCCATTATTCTCGAAGACGCAGTGCGAGATCTTTGCACTTCCGAGCAGGATGTAGGCACCCCCGCCGGTACGGGCAATGTTGTTCCGAATCACGCAATTCGTGATGATCAGATCCTCGACTTGGACGGCATGGATACCGCCACCTTCATGACCATTCGGGACGTTGGGGTCAAAGGCAAAGCTGTACTCGACGACGAATCCGTCCAGGCGAGTTTCTTCGGGGTGGCTTCCACTGAGCATCGTGACGATATGACGAACATCCCCGAAATCCGGCTTTCCCGTGCCATTCAGATCGCCTGATAATCTAGTGCGGCGGAACCAGCCCGCCCGCTCCGCGAGGGTTTGCTCCTCGCCTGGCCCACCCGCTCGATAGCCTCGAAACCCCCCGTAGAGTTTCAATCCGGCCGGAAGCGCAAAAGTGCTATCTCGCCCGGAATGGACACCGTTGAGGTCGTATGAGGGCCTATAGGTTCCGTTGGCAACCCAGACCTCGCTCGCTGTCAGACCATTGTGGAGAATGTCGTTCAGGGCATCCGAAAGTTCAAAGTACGCGTTGGACCACGAATCTCCGAGTTGCATACTCCCGTTTGGTGCGTTCTTGTCGACTCGGATGATTTGAGCGGAAAGTGGTGCGGCCAGGATGGTTGTCGTAAGGAAGAATATCAAGGAGATGGTCAAATTACGCATGAAGTTCCCTTCGGGCGTCTTGAAGGAAGGCGCCAGCTGTGCGCGTGCCGGGCAATCGTCGGCCGATGCAGTCGAGAACTTTCTCGGCGGGCTCGGCGGGAGACGGTTGCAGCAACGGATTGCCGCACTGCGCGAGTTCGTGAGATTCACAAGCTTAGAGTCGGAAGGGGCTACGGAATCGGATCACGAGAGCGTCGGTTCGCCTGATTGTTTCTGGCTGCCCGTGAGAGTTGGAGCGGCTACGCATATTTTCGCTGGGCTCTCCGGTAGGCGCCGAAGGATTCACGTTGAGGCGTTGATATCCGCGAAAGTTTTCGGGAATGGACGGCGCGTTCGATCGGATTTCAAGAGAGCCGCCTACGGATTCTCGCCCACCCCGAATTCTGTCGGAACGTCCTCCAAGAGCCGGCGCAAACGCCGATACGAATATTCTTCAACACTTCGCCAGTCGGTCGAGGTGGGCGGGTCTCTCCTCTAGCAGGGATTCGCTGGTGAGCCCTTCCTTGGCGATGGGGGTCGACCAGGCGATCTATTCGAGGCTTCCCTGTCCCCAGGATTTCGGGGACTCCGGCGGAGTCAAGGTGCTCGGGGATTTTGAGTGGCGCCTCTTTGTCGCGGGAATGAGTTTGAACAATGCCGCATTCCCGCGGATCGGGCCCCCGCCCTCTATATAGGAGCCATGGGGGCTCGCGACGGGGCTGGGTTTTCGGGTCTTTCCGCGAGGCGCTGCCAACCGATGGGTGCTCCGCGTTCCCGCAGATCCGCTTCGACCTCTTGGAATACTCTCCGGTAGTGAAACCATGGAATCGTCGTCCAGAGATGGTGAATCAGATGATAGTTCTGGCCGAGAAGCAGGCCATTGAGAATCCGGCCCGGGTAGATGCGCGTATCATAATACCGTTCGCGCGTGGTATGAGGATGGTGAGGGATCAAGTCGAAAGTCAGCGTCAGCAAGAGCACGGCAAGGCAGGCTGGAATCAGCCAAATCTGCAGCAGGGCCGTGAAGTGACCTGAAATGGCTCCGGCCATGATCGCCCCGACGAGAGCCAGTTCAGTGACGATCGCCTCTACTCTCGATGCGGGGCGTCGGAGCATCCCCCCACCGTAGACCATCACCCTATAGTTGATCGGGGTCAATAAGAGCCAGAGGGGTCGCAGCGCACCCGGGTCTCTTGCCACGATCAGATCAGGATCGCGTGCGGGATCATTCGTGTAGGAGTGATGCAATTGATGAGCCGCTTTGAAGAGCGGATAGGAGACCATCAGCGGGAACGCGGCGATCCTGCCGAGGACAGCGTTGATCTGTCGATTGCGGTGCGCGATGCCGTGCATGCTCTCATGAAGCACGGTGAATATGGCGTAGTAGCAGATCGCCAGCCCGGGGATCGAAATCCAAAGGGAAAGCTGTCCTGTCTGCGACGCGATCGCGAGAGAGAAGGTGCTCATGGCGACGATGACCATGAGCAAGAGGGTCGGGTTCCATAGAGTATCGGGCGCACCGATCCACTGGCGTGGAACGGCCGGTGATTCACGTTTCCCCTGCAAGGTCTGGACCGATCCTGCCATCGTGATCATGCTCCTTCGACCGAAAGCTGCCGCTACGTGCGTACTCGAGCCGCCAGGAGCATTCCTTCGCGCGAGATTCCCTTTCGGTCGATCGCGAATCGGCCACGCTCGTCGTCGGTCGAGACTTGCCAGAGTCTATCCCAAATGACGTCATACGCGTTTTGGCGCCTTTCCGCCCGATGGCCTGCACCATTGAAGGCCCCGAGAACCACGTCTTGATCACTGCCGTGGGAGATGACGCCCAGGACGACGAGCGCCAGGATTTGGCCGAAGAATGCAGAGGGTCGGAGCTGCGCAGCGTAGAATCCGCCGAGCCTGACCCCAACAGTCAGGTCCCTATTCCAACCTATGACGATATGCAGAATGCCTTGAGTCTGATATAGGTGATTGAGAAATCACCGGGTCTCGTCGTTGGGCGGAATGTGCTCGAGATTCGGAGCGAGATTTCGCGCTTGGCATTGGCCGAAGAGCACGCGCCCAGGCTCCCGACGGGCAGGCCCCTTCGATCGGCGTACGCAATGGGGCCGAACCTTCTTCTCTCTCGGCGCGCTCGAGCGCTCTTCGGATCCCTGAAGAGCGCTGGGATAGTCTTCCTTCGATGTGCAAAGCGGCGCCCCAAGCGCGAGCGGCCGAAGCCGATCGCGACGACTGCGGACTCATCGCTCGTCTCCTCCGGATCTCGCCAAATCAGACGCCCGGCCGCGATTCCCTTCCGCAGGGCTTTCGCGATGGGTTGCGCCGCGTAGGCGAATTCCGAGGATGCCGCAGCCTTCTGCCGGCGAACGTCGCGAGAGATACCAAAGGTGAGCGAATCTTCAGTCTTTCTGCTCTCGGTTTATCGAAAGCCTTTGAAGTCGTCGAGCCGTGGTAGCAGCCTCCGGCGCGCTGCAGAATCGGAGGGGATTCTCGCGAGAGATCGTCGGCATTACCCTGGAGCCTGCTCTTCGGGTTCTGATCGAGAAAGGCTGTGCTCTCGCAACGAGGGATCAGATTTTCCAGGCTGTTGGCGCGAGCATCGGGATGTTTTGGGAGCCGATTCTGGTTCGGCAACCGGGCTTGGGGTTTATTCAAGTTCCTTGCGGAATCCGTGGCAAATCATCCCGCTTTCCGGAGCGACTGGCATCACGGGCGCTACGGATCGGTGACGAATTCGACGTAGGGATCCAGCAGCCTCGGGATCCGCAGGGCATCCGAGATATTCTCCTCGCCGATCAGGCGATCGATATGCTCGTGGAGGTAGTAGATCCTGCGCTCCTGATAGTTGAGCTTCGTTTCCGAGAAGCCGTCGGATTCGATGGACTTCTGGATCCAGGAGAGATTGGCCGTATCCTCTGCCACCACCAGATCGAAGAGCTGAAAGACCGCCTCCCAACCTTTGTGCCGCTCGGCATCTCCCCAATCGACACCATGCCAGCGGATGTCGAGACGGGTCTTCCCGACATCTACGGGCCACATCACCAGGAAGGGGAAGGCCGCTACGTCGAGGGGCGTCACGATATTGGGAAAGAAGTGGTAGGAGTAGCTGGTAGTGCGCGGGATCTCACCGATGCCCTCGATCAGCGGCATGCCCGGCTGGTGAAAGCCCAGCTCCTCACGACCTTCGTTCTTCCGGCTGACCATCCTGGAGTGGCCGTCCGGCAGCAGGCCAATGGTGGTGGCGGTGCTATTGAGCAGCATTCCCGCCGTGTTGGGGTGGATGTGATTCAGGTGGTAGACCTCGAGGAAGGCCTCGACCACCACTTTCCAATTACAGGCCAGCGTCAGGCTCTTTTTCTGCGCCTGTCTCAGTTCGTCAACGCGGAAGTCATCCATCTCGGCTGGGATACTGCCCAGAGTCTCCAGCAGTGGCCGGGCCCGGGAGTCGCGATTGACGAAGATCCAGCCCCCCCAGCTCTCGCAGCGAACGGGCACGAGCGCCAGGCAATCCGCGTTCTTGCTGGCGAAGTCTCGTTCGTCGGGCCGCCCTAAGAGCCTGCCGTCGAGATCCCAGGCCCAGGAATGGTAGGGACAGCTGAGATTCCTCACTTTGCCGCTCGGCTGTTGAACGATGGCGGCGCCGCGGTGCTGGCAAGCGTTATAGAAGGCCTTCACCTCCCCACTCCCCGTCCTCAGCACGACGATAGGCGCGCCAACCTCCTCGGCCAGGACGAAGCTGCCCGGCTCGGGGATCTCGCTGCCATGCGCCGCCAGCAGCCACGAACGTCCGAAGACGTGCTCGCGCTCGAGCCGAAAGAAGTGCTGATCCGCGTAGCGCTCTGCGGGGATTCCCGGAAGTTCCGGAAATCCGGCCGGATGCTCCTCGCGCTCGAACTCGGTGCGCATCTCCTTCTTCAGTCGTTCTGTCAATGCGCCATCCATCACTTCTGCTCCCAATCGCTTTTTTTCCCGAACGATTCCCGCCCGATCCACGTGTGATCGCCGCCCAGGATAGCCCCTCTGGTTCCGTGGCAACTGGGATCCAGAAGATAGAATATTCAGGTCGCTTTCTGGTGGGATATCCGGGCACGGGGGGCATCGCGGGGAGTCCGTGACGAGGCAGACTTAGTCATACCCAAAAGACGCGATCGGAAATCCATCACAGAGAACCTTGTCCAGACGTTCTCTACCCGGCTGCCGATCGTGAAACATGTTTCAATCCGCTGGGCTTTGCCCCCTCCCTTCCTCCCGGCCCTTCATGTCTCCACCTGGCTTGGTAGATGTCCTGATTGAGTGTCTCTGCTGATGAATCTGGGCCCGGGGCAAAAACACGAATGTGGTGCAGATGATCTGATCCGACGATCGGCTGCGACTTATTCATCAACCACTCATTTATCCGGATCAACGGAGGAAGGATCATGCAAAGTCATCTCGACGCAAGAAATAGCTTATTGTCCTTGGTCTTCATTGCGTTGCTCGGATCCGGGTTGGTACTTCCGGCTGCGGCGCAGTTTGATCCGGTGACGGCTCAACACGAAGGGCTGAATCGGATGCTTCCAACCATGCGGCTTACGTGCGGAGAAAAGCAGAAAGCGGATGGTCGTAAGGTCCAAGCACACTTTCGCCTCCAGATCAGGCGGCCTCTCGCCAATCTCGGTGCGGCTGAAGCTCGTGTGGCCAAGAAAGATGCGAAGCAGGGTTGCGTCGACAATCTCAACGCCGTGCTACGCGCAAAGACGTACTGTGACCCGACGAGTTGCTTCGAGTCCGAATAGTTTCGACGACGTACAGGGCGGTCGCTGCTGGATTTTACACAATTTCGAATACGGAAGAATAGATCGGTCTCGGATTGCTCGGGCTGAAAATTCCGGGGGTGCGGAAGATAACTTTCTACCGCGTGGAGATACCCAGGGCAAAGTCGGCGATCCGGCGAGGGATGCATATCTCCCGATCCGGGCATGAACTAGTCGGTCAATGCGAATTGTTGGACCAGGAAGGGGGCGATCGGCCTCCCGCTCTTTTCGTCCATTCTATTCTGCTGAAGTACGACCAATACGATTCCCGTCGATGGGCTCACCCAGAAATGAGTTCCATAGGCGCCGCTCCACCAGAAATCACCGCGTCGACTGGGGATGATCGTGGCCTCCTCGTCGGCCACGACGCTCACCCCGAGCCCGAATCCGAGCCCCTCGATTCCCACGACCTCGAGCACGCCGGATTGGACTTCGAGTTTCCGCATGAGTTGGACGGTTTCGGGGGCGAGGATACGCACGCCATCGTATTCTCCGCCGTTCCAGAGCATCAGGGCGAAGCGCATATAATCGCTCGCGGTCGAGACGATTCCCGATCCGCCCGGGGTCCAATCCGCGGCGTGGTAGAGTGGGCCTTCGTGGGGAATGAGATCGCCCTCCTCGTTCTGGGTATACATTCTCGCGAGGGGCGCATCCGCCGGAGTGTCCTTGCCGTAGCGGGTGGCGTGCATCGACAGCGGTGTGAAGATCCGGCGCTCCATGAAGACCTCGAGGGGTTGGCCTGCGACGATCTCGACGATCCGTGCCATCACGTCCAACGAGGCGCCATAGCGCCATTTCGTCCCGGGCTGCTCGAAGAGAGGGAAGGTGGCCAGTCTATCGACGCGTTCGCCGAGGCTCCCCTCGCCGGCGTAGAGGCCATTTTCTCGCCAATGCAATGCGAGGGGGGTCTTCTCGAAGCCCGCGCCCCCGATCCCCGAGTTGAATGAAAGCAGATGCCGAATCTTCATGGGCGCAGTCTGGGGGGTGGTTCCGATCACCTCGCCCGCCTCATCGAGGACGGCCACGGGCATCGAGCCCACTGCCGGCAGGTAGTCCGAGACGGGATCATCCAGGGCGAGTTTGCCCTCCTCGAGCAGGATCATCGCCGCGACCGCCACGATGGGTTTCGTCATCGAGGCGATCTGGAAGCGGGTTTCGATCGACATCGGAATCCCCGATTCGATGTCTCGATAGCCGGCGGTCTTGGCGTGGATCAACCGCCCATCGCGGGCAATCAGCGCGACATAGCCCGAGCGGTCTCCCATCCAGACGCGTCCGTCGAGGACCGCATCGATCGCCGTGCGACGCCAGGCCGAGAGCCCCACGGGTTGCGGGAGGTCGGCTTTTGCGGGGGGGAGTTCGGGGATGGGTGTGGACTCGCCGCCGCAGGCGAGGCAAGCGACGACGACCGGCGCCGCGAGAAGGAGCGATCGCCACGGGCTATGCGAGCGGGACTCGTGGACGGAGTGGAAGTTCTTTGACATGGGACGTCCTCTGCAAGGGGCTTCGGTCCAGGGACTCGAGATTCGGACTTTGATTCTATAGTGCCAGGTCGGCTGTGAGGGTCGGTATTTCGCTATCCGGATTGGTTCTCCGAGCGGCTCCTCGGAATCGAGCATCGGCCGATGCGGAATTCAAAAAGGGGCCAGCTATTTCCCAGTGCCCCCCCCCCCGGCGATCTGCTCGGCAATCGAGCGATACCTCAAGCGGTACATTAAGCGAGCGAAATATTAAGCGACACATCAGGCGATACATTAAGCGATAGGGAAGCTGCCTGTCGCGGGTCGGAAGTTCAATGGCTCATTATACACCCCCGACATAGATGTTCTGGCCAAAAGCGTTCGATTGGGGATATCGGGAACGAACTGGGGTGGGTGGGGGCGTGGGTGGTTGGGTGCGTGGGTGGTTGGGCGGGTGGGTGGGTGCGTGGGTGGGCCGATCTCTGTGGCTCGCTGGGGCGAAGTGGCCAGCCCCTTCTCGACCGATTCCACCATTGGGCGAAGAGTCGTATCCGCCCTCACCGCCTTGATGGTGGACCATGAACTCGATGATCATCCATGTCTCCTCCAAGTCCCTGCTCCATAAGCCCGTTTGCTACGAGTGGGTTGCCATTGCGTTGACGGCATCCTCTACGTTCATTCCCATCGTCCGGACGAGCGGCCGCGGCTCATCGGGACGAGTTGGGTTCGGGAAGTGGACCAGAATCCGGCCCTTCAAATGGAATGCGAGGGTAGGGCTTGCGAACTTCTGGGCAGCGAGCTTTCCGATTCGGAAGCGGGTGACCGCCTACTGTCTGATAGCGGCCATGAGCCCCACCGCGGGGGATGTATCGCTTTCGGCTATGGGCCCAGGCCCGCTGTTGAGATTCTCTGATCCCGGTCGTTCTGCTTGGAGCCCAGATGGAATACCCTATCTTGCCTCGCTTGATTTATCCTCCCTCGCTTGAAAGGAATGCTTGGATGGCAGAGATCCGGAGCCAACTACCCAACGAGAGCGTCGAGATCCCGAGTCGAACGCGAGTGGTCATCGTCGGTGGCGGCGTGATCGGCTGCAGCCTGGCCTATCATCTCGCGAAGGCGGGTTGGAACGAGGTGGTGCTGCTCGAGCGCCATAGGTTGACCTCGGGAACGACCTGGCACGCTGCGGGGTTGGTGGTGACCTCGGGTTTTACTACCGAGACCCTGATGAAGATCGCCCGCTATACGCGCGATCTCTATGCTGAACTCGAAAAAGAAACTGGCTTCGCCACTGGATTTCGGCCCGTGGGCCTTCTCCAGGTCGCTGCCGATCGCGAAATTCTCGGCGATCTCCGGCGCAAGGCGACTTTCAGTCGCCTGATGGGCGTCGATTCCGAGGAGGTTTCCCGGGATGACGTGGCCAAGCTCTGGCCCATGGCGAAGACAGACGATCTGATCGCTGGCTACCTCACCGCGGCCGACGGGCGCGCGAATCCCGTCGATGTGACCATCTCACTCGCCAAGGGCGCCAGGGCATTGGGGGCAAGCCTCATTGAGGGTGTCGAGGTGACCGCGGTTCATAGCAAGCAGGGCAGGGTTACGGGTGTGATGACCGATCGGGGCCCCATCGAATCCGAGATCGTCGTCAACTGCGCGGGGATGTGGGGTCGCCAGGTGGGGGAGATGGCCGGGGTCAACTGCCCGCTCCAGGCCGCCGAGCATTATTACGTGATTCTCGACGGTGTCGATGGCATGGATCGGAACCTGCCGATTCTCGAGGATCCGTCGGTGTACAGCTATTTCCGCGAGGAGGGGAGCGGTCTGATGACCGGGCTTTTCGAGCCCGTTGCCGCGCCCTGGGCCCTGGATGGAATCCCAGAGAAGTCGACCTTCACGGTTCTCGACCCGGATATGGACCGAATGATGCCCTATCTCACCAATGCCCTGACGCGGATTCCCTCGGCCCAGGAGGCCAGCGTGCGCCAGTTTTTCTGCGGGCCGGAGAGCTTTACCCCGGATCTGGCTCCTCTGGTGGGTGAGGCTCCGGAACTCGAAAACTTTTTCGTGGCCGCCGGTCTGAACTCACTGGGCATTCTCCAGGGGGGTGGAATCGGCCGACTTCTCGCCCATTGGATCGTCGAGGGCACACCCGATATGGACGTGACCGAGATCAATATTGATCGTTTCCAGAAATACCAGACGAATCGCGCCTACCGTCGGGATCGCACCGTTGAGATCGTCGGTGAGATGTACAAAATCCACCACCCCAACGAGACCTTCGAGACGGCCCGAAACGTGAAGCGGCATATTCTCCATGACCGGCTGGCTGCGGCGGGGGCCTGCTTTGTCCAATCGGCGGGCTGGGAGATTGCCGACTGGTACGCCGAAGCTGGCCAGGAACCCGAGGTGGATCGCTACACCTGGGATCGGCAGAGTTCGTTCGGGAACGTGGCCGCCGAGCATCGCGCCTGCCGAGAAGACGTGATCCTGATGGATATGTCCTTCATGTCGAAATTCGGGGTTCAGGGGCGCGATGCCCTGGAGGAACTCGGCCGGATCAGCTGCAACGAATTGGACGTCGCGCCCGGACGAATCGTCTACACCCAGTGGACCAATCTCAAGGGTGGGATCGAGGCGGATCTCACGATTACGCGCAGGGCTGAAGACGATTTCATCGTGGTCTGCTCGGATACCGTGCACCGACATATTGAGTCCTGGATGCAGAGACATTTCCGCCCCGAGGCCCACGTGATGATCGCCGATCTCACCTCGGCCTACGCGATGCTGACCATTCAGGGGCCGAAGTCGCGGGCGCTTCTGAGCAGTCTTACACCTGACTCCCTGGCGAGCGATGATTTTGCCTACATGACGGGCCGGGAGATCGAGCTTGGCTATGCGCGGGTCTACGCGGTGCGCATCACCTACCTGGGTGAACTCGGCTGGGAGCTCTATATCCCCAGCGAGCACGCCGCCGACGTATACGATCGTATCGTGGAGGCCGGAAAAGAATTCGGATTGCGGCATGCGGGGCTGCAGGCTCTCAGTGGCCTGCGATTGGAAAAGGCCTACCGCGATTTCGGCCACGACCTGGTGAATGTCGACACGCCCCTGGAGGCGGGCCTGGGATTCGCCGTAAAACTCGACAAAGCGGGAGGATTCGTGGGGCGGGACGCCCTGGCGGCTCAGAAGGCCGAAGGGATTCCTCGCCGCCGCCTCGTGCAATTCATCCTGGACGATCCCGAGCCGTTGCTCGGGCACGGCGAGGTGATCTGGCGCAACGGGGAGGCCGTGGGTTATCTGCGAGCGGGCGCGTATGGACACACGCTGGGGGCCGCCGTGGGTCTGGGCTACGTGGAAGCCGATGAGCCCGTGACCCGGGCCTACCTGGAAACGGGGGCGTGGGAAATTGAAATCGCGCGCCAGCGCTATCGCGCCCGGGCTTCCTTGCGCCCCCTCTATGATCCCACGGGCGAGCGAATCAGGAGCTGAATCCGGATTCCGGCTCGGGCACTCCGGGACGGGGTTGCGCTGCTCCGTGGATCGAGGGGTTCGGCCGAGATCGCCCGGGAATCCGGCCGGTCTTCGTGACGGCGGGG
>CAYTAT010000071.1:0-14728 GCA_964435795.1 uncultured Spirochaetaceae bacterium | reverse complement strand
CCCGAAGGCAACGTTCTCGTACGACTTGCATGTCTTAAGCACGCCGCCAGCGTTCGTTCTGAGCCAGAATCAAACTCTCCAGTTTAAATTTGGCAGGACTACCGGAACTCGCGCCCCGGCTGCCCTTTGTGCATATGCATCGCGTTGGAAGGTCACGAGGACCAACCCACGCGAAGCGGATTAAGGAAGTAATAAAACTCTCTTCCGTCTTACCGGGACTTCCTCAAGACCCGGCACGACTACACGCTATTCAGTTTTCAAAGATCGGTCGAAACCCCGCGCGGCTTGTTTCGAGCCGTCGGAAGTATCCTCGCGAAAATATACGCTAGAGCCACCGGGCCTTTGGAGACCCTGGTCCCGGTGGGCGGCCTAACTTACGAGACCGCAGGCCGGCGGTCAAGTACCTGTTTTTTCGTTTGAGACTCTTTTTTCACCCCCCCCCCTGGGGTTAGCATTTTGGACTCCATCACCCGTCGGCAGAGGCGTCGGCTTATCATTAAATTGTAGGTAAAAGACATCGCCCGCTGCTCGACGGGTGCTCGCCAACCGACCTCAGGACCGGGTCGGAATTGGCCGCGGAACGCTTTCGCCGATCCGGGCACGCGCCGGGAATTGTGAAAATCGGGGTCCGAGAGCGTCGCCCCAAATCCCCGCCCGATCCGTCAGGGGAGCAGATTGACGTGCAAATACCGACGTTTGCCCACCCGAAGCAGATGCGAACCGGGCGCCAGGGGTTGACTGGCATCCTCGACCCGCTCCTCGTTCAGTTGAACCCCCCCCTGGCCCACCAGCCTCCGGCCCTCGCTGCGACTCTGTACGAGCCCGAAATGGTCCAGAACATCGAGCAGGGTGATCGATTCCCCACCCTCCAGGGCGAGTTCCCCTTGCGGGATGTCGTCGGGAAGCCCCCTGCCCTGAACCACCTTGCGGAAATGGTCGGCTCCCGCCTCGGCGGCCTGGCCCCCGTGAATGCGCTCGACGATTCGCGAGGCCAGACGGTGCTTGAGCGCCATCGGATCCCCCTCGCCGTCGCCAAAGGCCGAAAACGCCGCTCGATCATCCTCCCATTCGCCCGCTGAAAGAATCTCGAAATAGCTCGACATCGCGGCGTCGGGGATGCTCATGACCTTGCCATAAATGTCTTCCGGCGTGTCCGTGATCTGGATGCTGTTCCCGAGGCTCTTGGACATCTTCTCGTGGCCATCCGTTCCCACGAGCAGAGTATGGGTGCAGACGGCCTGTGGGCGCTGTCCATAGGATCGCTGGATTTCGCGTCCCATCAGGAGATTGAAGGTCTGATCGCTGCCACCGAGTTCCACATCGGCCTCGAGGGCCACCGAGTCGTAGGCCTGGACGAAGGGATAGAGGAATTCATGCGCAAAGATCGGGGTGCCGGCCTCGAAGCGCTGGGCGAAATCGTCTCGCTCCAGAAGGCGCGCCACCGTGTACTTCGAACACAGACGGATCAGGTCATCGGGTCGCATTTCGCTCATCCACTCGTTGTTGAAGCGGACTTCGACCCTGTCGACATCGAGAATCTTCGCCACCTGCTCCACGTAGGTGGCCGCGTTCTCGCGCACCTCGTCTTCAGTGAGGGCTGGACGCGTCTTCTTCTTGCCCGAGGGGTCTCCGATGCGAGCCGTGAAGTCGCCGATCAGGAAAATGGCCGTATGGCCGAGATCCATGAAGCGCTTCAGTTTCTGCAACACGACGCTATGGCCGAGATGGAGATCCGGCGCCGAGGGATCCATTCCGAGTTTCACCCGCAGAGGGCGATCCTCGGCCAGGCATTCCCTCAGTCGCTCGCGCAGTTCCTCTTCGCCATAGAAATCGACGCAGCCATCGCGCATGATTTCGAGTTGACGATCCAATTCAGCTGAGACCGAATCGCGCCCCATCCCATTCTCCTTCCTGCCCTGCCTGCCCCGCCTGTCCGCCTGCCGGGACGGCCGACCCGCCGCGCAGGTTCGCCGCCCGGAGAGGTCCGCGCAAGAGCGGAGGCTTTCAGCGTTCCCCCTTGGCGGGAATCAGTCCTTCCTCCGTCAGGATCGCATCCACCCGCCGATCCCGCTCGTCGCTCGGCACTCGCTCCACGAGTTGGAACGCAAAAGCGAGCCCGAGCAGAAAAGGCGCTCCCGGCGCCCCTCGGAGGGGAAGAATCCGATCGTAGAAGCCCCCGCCCCGCCCGAGTCGAGCGCCACGAGCGTCGAAGGCGACACCGGGAACGAGCATCAGATCGAGGTCGAGCGGATCGCTGGGCGTCGCCGTCCGGGGGGGTTCCAGGATGCCAAAATGCCCGGGAACCAGATCCCTCCAGGCATCGACCCGAAAGAGATCGAGACCGCCGTCTTGCCGGCAGCGCGGAAAGAACACGCGCCGACCCTCCCGCCGCAAGAGGTCGAAAAGGGGCCGGGTATCCGGCTCGTCACCCAGGGCAGAAAAAAGCGCTGTCGAGTCTGCCGCTTCAAAAAGTGGATTCCGCGCAAGCAGGTGGGCCATGGCCCGCCCCGCCTCCCAAGCGCGCTTCCGCCCCACCTGGCCCCGCAACTCGGATATCCGGGCGCGTAGCAATTTCTTCCGCGCATCAATTTCCGGGGAGGCGACCCGTGAAGGGGACTGTTCCTCAGTCATTGCCTGCCACCGCACGGTCGCGGAACCCATTCGCTCCGATCGTCCGCGGCGAAGCATCCGCGACCCAACGCGCTGCCCGATGCCGCGACTCATAGCGGCCCGGCCTCGAAAGACCACCCCTGATGCACCCATCGGACTCATCCGGGGCGATCACGGCCGCCCTTCTTCCCGGTCGAGACGGCTTCCGGATCCTCCGTATCCAGCCGAGACAGATCACCGGGCTCTTCTGGGAATTCCAATTCCCTTCCGGCCGGCAGGGTGAGCAGGGGGGTGTCGTTCTCCGCCTGCGTCGAATCGCTCTCCATGACCGATTCGACCATTTCGATCAACGCCTTGATGCGAGTCTCATCCGGGACTTCTTCGCCGCCGACCCCGGCGGTGCCGGGATGCTTGCGACTCTCGAGGACCTCTCGCGCGAGATTCAGCGATGTCATGACCGAAACGTCGAGACTATCCACCGCGGCTGTTCGCTCACGCACCTCGGTCATCGCCGTATCGACACAATCCGCAACTCGCCTCAACCACGCCTCATCCCCATCTCTTCGGATGAGATAGTCCCTGCCCTGGATCTGCACCTTGACGGGCGCTTCGCTCATCGGCAGCGGCCTCCAGATGAAGCCGGGGATCGACCCATCTGCTCACCGCATCGGGACAAAAGGCTCGACAGCATTCCCCACTCCCTAATTCTTCCGGCTGTCATCTCCGGCCCGAGCTTCGAGTCGTCCCAATTCGGCGATGACGCGATCCAGTCGCTCGAGTGCGTCGGCCCGCCGATTCATGAATTCCTCCACTTTCGCCTCGAGTTCGCAGATCCGGGCTTCTCTCTGCTCCAGGAGCTTCTCGCGATCATCCCCCTGCTGCTGCAATGCGCGATGCTGCCGAGTCAGCGCAACCACGACTCTTTCGAGCCTGTCCATATCGTAGATGGTGGCATCGACCAATCCCGGACGCTTCATTTCGTCGAGCGCTGCGTCGCGCTTTCCGCGCGCCTTTTTCGGGGCATCCGAAACGGATGCCGGGCTCGACACTCCTGATTTCATGCAGCCTCCGGATCGAAGAAGTCACGCCTAGGCTACCACGAGTTGATCCCAAAAGTGAACGGAATCCGGTCGCGAAATCCGCCGACCCGTAGAGGCCTCGACGACCGCGAGCGAATGAAGTCCGGCGCCTGCCCGTGCGGTCTCAGCCCGGAGAATTGCCCGGGGCGTTGCGTACCTGAAGACGCGAATCTCCCGTCAAGTAGGCATCGACGGCCCGTGCGGCCTCGCGTCCCTCGGAGATGGCCCAAACCACGAGGGATTGCCCGCGGCGGCAGTCGCCCGCGGCAAAAATTCCGGCTTCAGTGGTCGCGAATCTCCCGGGATCCGCCGCGATATTGCCCCGAGCATCGAAGCCCACGCCCAATTCGGTCAACAGACCCTCCTGAACTGGGCCCAGAAAGCCCATCGCGAGGAGAACCAGATCGGCGTCCAACTCGAATTCGCTCCCGGACACCTCTTCCATTCTGGGGCGACCCGTCTCATCGGGCTCGCCGAAGGCGACCTCTACTCCGTGGATCTTCTCCACGCTCCCCGACGCGCCCGAGAAGGAGCGGGTGGTGAGGGAAAAGTGGCGCTCACCTCCCTCGTCATGGGATGAAGAACTCCGATACATCATCCGCCACATCGGCCACGGCGTGCTCGGCGAGGCCTCATCGGGCGGACGCTCCAGGAGTTCGATCGAGGTGACGGATTTCGCCCCCTGTCTGAGCGAAGTACCAACGCAATCCGAACCGGTATCCCCGCCCCCGAGCACGATCACATGCTTGTCCCGGGCGTCGATCGCCACATCGTCGGCAATTTCATCCCCGTGGCAGCGTCTATTCTGCTGGGGGAGGAAGTCCATCGCGAAATGGACCCCAGAAAGTTCTCGGCCTTCCACGGGCAGATCTCGGGGCTGTTCCGCCCCGATACAGAGTAGAATGGCGTCGAAATTCTTTCGCAGATCTGCAGCGTCCAGATCCACCCCGACATGAACACCGGTCTGGAAGGACACCCCCTCTGCCTTCATCTGCTCGAGGCGACGGTCGATCAGCGATTTTTCCATCTTGAATTCGGGAATCCCGTAGCGGAGCAGACCCCCGATTCGATCGTTCTTCTCGAAAACTGTGACACTATGACCCGCCCGACAAAGTTGTTGCGCGGCGGCCAGGCCCGCGGGGCCCGAACCGACGACGGCGACCGATCGTCCCGTCCGACGTTTGGGAGCGACGGCCTTGACCCCATCCTGGCCCCAGGACTTCTGGACAATCGCGAGTTCCACATTCTTGATGGTGACGGCTTCAGCGTTGTAGGCCACGCAGCAGGCCTCCTCGCAGGGGGCCGGACAGACACTGCCGGTGAATTCCGGGAAATTATTCGTCGAGTGAAGACGCATCAGGGCGTCCTCCCACTTGCCGCGATAGACGAGATCATTCCAATCCGGAATGATATTGCCGAGGGGGCAGCCGCCGCGTCCGGAATTCGGATTCGAACAGAAGGGGATGCCGCAGTCCATGCAGCGGGCCGCCTGCTCACGCACCCTCTCTTCGGGGACCTCCACGGCGACCTGCTTCCAGTCCCCGACGCGCTCATCGGGATCTCGATATTCGAGACCGCGTCGCTCGAAGTCCAGGAATCCGGTGGGTTTACCCATTCTGACTCTCCCCCTCCGCGGCCAGGTCAGCCAGGGCCCGCTTGTATTCCTGGGGAAATACCTTCACGAAATGGGGTGCCAACTTATCCCACTTGCGCAGAATCTCGTCCGCCCTCGGGCTGCGGGTAAACTTGAAATGCCTTCGCAGCATGCGCTGGATATATTCGACATCTTCGTCGTCGATCGGATCGAGGTCGAGCATCTCGTTGCGAATCTGCCCTGGGAAATTTCCGCTCTCGTCGAGCACGTAGGCGATTCCTCCGCTCATGCCGGCTCCGAAATTGCGGCCGGTGGGCCCGAGAATCAGTGCCCGCCCACCCGTCATATATTCGCAGCCGTGCTCGCCCACGCCTTCGACGACGGCCTCGGCCCCGCTATTTCGCACGCAGAATCGCTCCCCGACCACGCCCTGAAAATAAGCCTCTCCGCCCGTCGCACCGTAGAGAAGTACGTTGCCCGCAATGATGCTCTCACCGGGCTCGAAGGTCGACTCCGCGGGCACCCGAACGACCAGCCTGCCGCCCGAGAGCCCCTTGGCCACATAGTCATTCGCATCGCCGTCAACGGTGATCGTGATCCCAGCGGGAAGCCAGGCGGCCAGGCTCTGACCCGCGGAGCCCGTCAAAAGAATCTGGATGGTTTCGTCGGGCAGGCCCGCGAGGCCGTATTTGCGAGTCACCTCGCAGCCGAGAATCGTCCCAACCGTGCGATTCGTATTGCCGACGGGAAGAGAAATCTCGACCTTTTCACCGTTTTCGAGGGCGGGTGCCGCCAATTCGAGGAGTTTGTGATCCAGGGCCCCTTCGAGGCCGTGATTCTGGCTCCCGGTATGATGGATATCGGCTTCCAGATCCGGCCGATGGAAGAGATCGGCAAGGTCGACGTGTCGGGCCTTCCAATGCTCGATGCCATCGCGCATCCGCAATCGCTGCGCCTGCCCGATCATTTCGTCGACCTTGCGGTACCCGAGGGCGGCCATCAGTTCGCGGACTTCCTCGGCGACGAACATGAAGTAGCGGATCACGTGTTCGGGGGTGCCGCTGAATCGCTCCCGCAATTCCCGCCGTTGGGTCGCGATGCCCACGGGACAGGTATTGAGATGACAGACCCGCATCAGCAGACAACCCATGGAGACCAGGGGCGCGGTCGAGAACCCGTATTCATCCGCCCCGAGAAGCGCTCCAATCACGACATCGCGGCCGGTCTTGAAGCCGCCGTCTACCTGGACGCGGATGCGGCCGCGCAGATCGTTCTGAACCAGGGTCTGCTGGGTCTCGGCCAGGCCGATCTCCCAGGGGCAGCCCGCGTATTTGATGGATGTCTGGGGAGAGGCGCCCGTACCCCCGTCATGGCCCGAAATCAGGACCAGATCGGACTTGCCCTTCGATACTCCTGCCGCGATCGTCCCGACCCCGGTTTCCGAAACCAGCTTCACGCTGACGTTTGCGTAGCGGTTCGCATTCTTGAGATCGTGAATCAACTGGGCGAGATCCTCGATCGAATAGATGTCGTGATGCGGAGGAGGAGAAGTCAATCCCACCCCGGGCGTGGAATAGCGGGTCTTGGCGATGATTTTGTCGACCTTATGCCCGGGAAGTTCGCCGCCCTCACCGGGCTTGGCCCCCTGGGCGATCTTGATCTGCATCTCGTCGGCGTTGACCAGATAGGCGCTCGTCACGCCGAAACGACCCGACGCAACCTGCTTGATGGCGCTGCGCCGGGAATCGCCATTGGCATCCGGCGTCCAACGGGCCGGATCCTCTCCCCCCTCGCCGGTATTGCTGCGCCCGCCCAGGCGATTCATGGCGATCGCCAGGGTCTCGTGGGCTTCAGCGGAGATCGAGCCGTAGGACATGGCGCCGGTGCAGAAGCGCTTGACGATTTCCGCCGCCTCCTCGACCTCCTCGATCGGCACGGCCTGCTGCTGGCCGAAATCAAAATCCATCAGGCCACGCAGGGTGCGCAATCGCAGCGCATCGCCATTCGCTGCAGCAGAAAACTCCTTGAAGGTCTCGAAACTCTCCTGGCGCGTCGCACGCTGCAGGGCTGCCACCGTATCGGGATTGAAGGCGTGCTGCTCTCCCCGCAAGCGCCACTGGTAGAGTCCGCCCGGATCCAGTTCCGGGTATTCGTATTCATCCCCTGGAAAACCCCGGGCATGGCGAATTCGGGCCTCTTCGGCGATGACGTCGAAGCCGATGCCGGATACCCGGGATTGGGTGCCCTCGAAGGCCAGGTCGATGACTTCCCGGTGGAGACCCACGGCCTCGTAGATCTGGGCGCCGCGATAGCTCTGCAGGGTCGAGATCCCCATCTTGGCGAAGATCTTGAGGAGACCGAGATCGATCGCCTTCAGGTAATTCTCTTCGACCTCCTCGGCGCTCAACGTCTCTGGGACGTAGACCCCCTGCTCCCGAAGTTGGCAGCCCGTCTCGAAGGCCAGGTAGGGGCTCACGGCAGCGGCCCCGTAGCCGATCAGCAGGGCGATATGGGCCACTTCCGAAGCATCCCCCACCTCCGCGATGATCCCACAGCGGGTGCGCGTCTCCTCCCGGATCAGGTGATGGTGAACGGTGCCCGTCGCCAGCAGGGAGGGGATCGCCGCCCATTCCCCTGAAATCCCTCGATCCGAGAGAATCAGGATTCTGTTGCCATTCCCCACAGCCTCGGAAGCCTGCTCACATAATTGCCGCAGCGCATTTCTCAGTCCATCCCCGCCATCGGCCACACGGTAGAGCATGGACAGCGTCGCGCTCTTGAGTTCGGGCTGCGGCGCGCGTCGAATGCGCTCCAAATCACGATCCCTGAGAATCGGATGATAGAGGCGCAGCAGCCGGGCATGTTCCGGGGTCTCTTCGAGCAGGTTCTTCTCGGATCCCAGGGTCGAATGGAGTGTCATCACCGGGCGTTCGCGAATCGAGTCGATGGCCGGATTCGTAACCTGCGCAAAACGCTGCTTGAAATAATGGAAGAGGGGGCGCGCCTTGTCGGAGAGACAGGCCAGCGCCGCGTCGTCCCCCATGGAACCCAGGCTTTCCTTGCCATTGGTGAACATCGGGGCGAGGAGCATCTTCAGACCCTCGGTCGTATACCCGAAGGCCTGTTGACGCTGCAATAGAGTCGTCGTGGGAGCCGAGTCGCCTGCTTCGATCTCGGGAAGACCGGCCAGGGTCATGCGGTTCATATCCAGCCAACTTCGATAGGGCATTCGCGAGACGTAGCGATCCTTCAGTTCCGCATCTTCGATGATGCGTCCCTCTTCGAGATCGATGAAGAAAGTTCGACCGGGCTCAAGACGACCCTTGCACTCGATTTCCTCCGGCTGCAGGGCCAGGGTGCCCACCTCGGAGCCCATCACGACCAATCCATCCCGGGTCACTACGTAGCGGGAGGGCCTCAGGCCGTTGCGGTCGAGAACCGCTCCGATCCCGCGGCCATCGGAGAAAGTGATCGATGCGGGGCCATCCCAGGGCTCCATCATGCAGGAGTTGTATTCGTAGAAGGCGCGGCGATCCGCGTTCATCTGATCCTGATTCTCCCAGGCCTCGGGGATCATCATCATCATCGAGTGGCAGAGATCGCGGCCCGTCATGTAGAGGAATTCGAGCGCATTGTCGAATTGGGCCGAATCGCTGGCACCGGCCGTCATGACGGGAAAGAGCTTCTTGAGGTCATCACCGAAGAGATCGGTCTTCAGCGTACCCTCACGGGCATGCATCCAATTCGAATTGCCCTCGAGGGTATTGATCTCTCCGTTATGGGCCAGGTATCGGAAGGGCTGAGCGAGATCCCAGGTCGGAAAGGTATTCGTGCTATAGCGCTGATGGACCAACGCGAAGCGCGACTCCAGATCCGAAGCCTCGAGATCCGGAAAGAATTGCGGGGTCTGATGCGCGAGAAACATGCCCTTGTAGAGCAATGTCTTCGACGAAAGGCTCGGAACGTGGAAGAGGCAGCCGCGCTCGATCATCTTCTTTTCGCATAAGCGGCGAATCACGTAGAGCTTTCGGTCGAAAGCATCCTGATCGAGACCCTCGGCGGCCCCGACGAATACCTGCTCGATGGCGGGCATGCCGGAACGGGCCACCTCCCCGATCTTGTCGGGATCCGTCGGCACCCCTCGCCAGCCGAGCAGAGCCTGCCCCTCCGCCGCGACCACTTCCGCCAAGACGCCTTTTTGCCAGGCCCGCGTCTCGGAGTCGGTGGCGAGAAAGACCAGGGCCGAGGCGTAGCTGCCGAGGGGGGGAAGTTCGAAGCCGCTCTCATCCGCCACTCGACGCAGAAAGCGATCCGGCGTCTGGAGCAAGAGCCCGGCACCGTCGCCCGTGCGCTCATCCGAGCCGGAGGCCCCCCGATGCGTCAGACGACAGAGGATCTCCGTGCCCATCTTCACGATGCCGTGCGTCGGACCCCGCCGCAGGTCGGCGACAAAGCCGATCCCGCAGGCGTCGTGTTCATTGGCCGGATCGTATAGGCCCGCTTTGAGCGGAAGCCCGAAATGCGTCATCAAGAAATTCCGGTTCGTGTTGGGCGGGGCTGCGAACAGACTCGGGACTCGATGGCGCCCGGAGGAGACCGGGCCCAGAGTGACCCTCTTCCGCCTAAGTGATTGTCAATCCAGAGGTTTTGGGCGATTCACCTTAAGATAAGAGCTCCGGACTGTCAACCGGCCCGATAGGCCGCCCGGCCGATCCGAAGGCGGCCGGGGGCCTCAACCCACCGGGTTGACATGATTTTCCTATGCCCGCGCTAAAGCGAAATCGAATCGAGAAGGGCCCACATCCGGTCGGGGAAATTCGTGAAGAGGCCATCGACCCCGAGATCGAGCAGCCCGCGCATTCGGTCCTCGTCGTCCACGGTGTAGACAAATACCGCCAACCCCGCCGCGTGGGCCTCCTCGACCAGCAATGCGTCGGCGAGAGCAAAGTGGGGATTGATGGCCTCAGCCCCCAGCGCCTCGGCTCGTTTCAGGACATGCCTCGGTTCCGGCTGCCGGGGGTCCAGCAGCAGGGCCAGCCGCGCCCGGGGGCAGAGGCGGCGGATTTCGGCCAGGATGGGATCCCGGAACGATGAGAAAAGCGTCCGCTCCACCAGACCCCGGGCCTCCAATGCGGCCAGGGCGGCCTCCTCCAGGCCGGGATAATGCCCCTCGGCCCCCCACTTGATCTCGAGGTTGAAAGGCATCTCTTCACCAAATGCATCGAGGACCTCATCGAGGGTCGGGATCTCGGCGCTCCGATCCGACCCGTGGCCGGCATCCAGGCGCTTCAATTCGGCCAGGCGGCTCTCCGCGATGGTGCCCTCGGCGCCGAAATGGCCGAGGTCCGCATCGTGGGCGATCACGATGGCGCCATCGCGACTCCGATGCAGATCGATTTCGATCATGTCCGCCCGCTGTTCGAGCGCCAACTCGTAGGCCGAGAGCGTATTCTCGGGCCGATAGCCGGAGGCGCCACGATGGGCGATGACCAGGGGCCGATCTCCGTTCAGCGACACTTCGCTTCTCTCCCGCTAAATCCCGGCAAGAGCCCGATCCCGACTCCCTTCGGCGGCTCTCTCGGGCAACGCGTAAAGGGAAAGGGCGGCCCCTCCCGGTTGTGGTCCACCAGATCAGGGTATCATCCCCGAACGGGTTCCAGGTCATGCCCCGAGGAGAAAAGAATGGGGAAATTTGCTGCGGGATTCTCAAATACGGTCGCTCTGGTCACCGGGGGGGCCTCGGGGATCGGGCTGGCGACGGCCCGCCGGCTCAGCGCGGAAGGGGCGACGGTCGTCATCGCGGATCGCGACGAAGCCCGGGGCAAGGGGGTCGCCGAGGCATCCGGCTTGGAATTCGTCGCCATGGACGTCTCGGATCCCGAGGCCTGGGAACAGATCGTCGCTGAGATCACGCGTCGACATGGGGCTCTTCACCTGGTTCACCTGAACGCCGGCATCACGACCTATCGCATCGACCAGAGCCCCGAGGGCGGGTTCGACCTGGCCTCGATGCCCCTCGAGAACTATCGCCGAATCATGGGCGCCAATATCGACGGGGTCATCCTGGGCGCGCGCGCCACCCTCCCCGCGCTGACGGCCAGTGGCGGCGGGGCCCTGATCGTCACCGCATCCGCCGCGGGAGCCCTCGCCTTTCCGCCGGATCCCATCTACACCGCGACCAAACATGCCGTGGTCGGATTCGTGCGCTCCATGGCCCCTTCCCTCGAGGCCTCGAATATCGGCTGCCACGCCATCATGCCGGGCATCGTGGATACGGGGCTGCTCTCCGAAGGCTTCGCCGATCAGGCCAAGTCGATGGGGATGCCGATCATTCCACCCGAGGACATCGCGGATGCGGTCATCAACGCCGCCCGCGCGGAAAAGACGGGAGGGCTGTGGATCTGCCTCGCCACGCGCCCCCCCTATCGCTATCAATTCGAACCCCTCGACGGGCCCGTCGTCCCCGTTTCCAGGGATTAAAGAGGGGACTCGAAGCCGATGTGGATAATCGTCTCCGCCCTTTCGGGCGCCCTGGCGGTGGCCGCGGGGGCGTTCGGAGCCCATGGACTCAAGGCGAGGGTCAGCCCGGAGCAGCTGGCCTCCTGGGCGACCGCCTGCCACTACCACCTGCTGCATAGCGTGGTGCTGCTCGCCCTCGCCCTCTACGCCAGTCAGGTCGACCGGGAGATCCGCTTGCCCGCCTCGCTCTTTCTGGCCGGCATCCTCCTCTTCTCGGGCTCGATCTATCTGCTGGTCCTGACATCCCAGCGCTGGCCGGGTCCGATCACACCGATCGGGGGGCTCTGCCTGATCGCGGGCTGGCTCTCGCTCCTGGGTCTGCTGCGGCATTGAAGCCCTTGCGGGATCGACGCGAATCCCCTTCGGGCCGACGGGGCGAAGCGATCACGGATCGGGCGACCCCGCTCTAGACCGCCCAATCCCGGGAGCGTTCAACGGCTCGCTTCCAGCCCGCGTAGAGCGCATCGGCCCGGGAGCGATCCATGCGGGGCTCGAATCTCACCATATCGCCGCGGGAATTCTCGAGATCTCCGCGATCACTCCAGAAACCCACCGCCAGTCCCGCCAGGGCCGCCGCACCGAGCGCGGTGACTTCCAATACCTGGGGTCGCTCCACGCTGAGGCCCAGGATGTCCGCCTGGAACTGCATCAGGAAATCGTTCTGACAAGCTCCCCCGTCGACGCGCAGGCAGTCCAGGCTGAGACCCGCATCGCCCGCCATGCAATCGACGACATCGCGACTGCTGTAGGCAATGGATTCCAAGCCGGCCCGGATCACCTCTTCTCGACGGGTTCCCCGGGTGAGCCCCACCAGGACCCCCCGGGCTCTCTCATCCCAATAGGGCGCACCCAACCCCGTAAAAGCCGGCACGAGATAGACGCCCCCGGTATCGGGCACCGAGAGGGCGGCGGCCTCGCTCTCGGCCGCATCGGAGATCAACTGCAGGCCATCGCGCAGCCATTGCACCGTGGCTCCGGCCACGAAAACACTCCCCTCGAGCGCGTACTCGACCTTCCCTTCGACTCCCCAGGCCAGGGTCGTGAGCAGGCCAGACTCCGATCGGGCCGGTTCCAGGCCCGTATTCATCAGCAGGAAGCAGCCCGTCCCATAGGTATTCTTCATGCGACCGGCCTCGAAACAGCCCTGGCCGAAGAGTGCGGACTGCTGATCACCGGCGATTCCCGTGATCGGAATCTCCGCACCGAACCATTCCTTTTCAACACGGCCGAACTCGCCGCTGCTGTCGCGAACTTCCGGGAGCAGCGCCCGGGGCAGATCCAGGGCGGAGAGCAGGAAGTCATCCCATTGCCGCTCGTGGATGTTGTAGAGAAGGGTCCGGGAAGCATTCGAGTACTCGGTGGCGTGCACCCGACCCCCGGTCAGCCGATAGAGCAGCCAGCTATCGACGGTTCCGAAGCAGAGTTCTCCGGCTTCGGCGCGCTTCTGGGCGCCCTCCACGGCGTCGAGAATGAAACGGATCTTGGTGCCCGAGAAATACGAGTCGATCACCAGGCCCGTCCGAGTCCTGACCTCCTCCTCGAGGCCCCGCTTGCGAAGCGACTCGCAGATGTCGGCCGTCTGGCGCGACTGCCAGACGATGGCGGGATGGATCGGCCTTCCGCTCTCTCGTTCCCATACGATGGCCGTCTCGCGCTGGTTCGTGATTCCCACCGCCGCCAGATCCGAAGCCGCCACCCCCGTCTTCTCCAGGACTCCGCGGGCCGCGCGAAGCTGGCTTTCCCAGATTTCGAGGGGATCGTGTTCGACCCAGCCGGGCTCGGGGAAATATTGTTTGAATTCGTATTGATCGACGCCCGCCACCGTCCCCGCTCGATCGAAGAGCAGGGCGCGCGAAGAGGTCGTGCCCTGATCCAATGCCAGAATGAATTCACTCATCTCGGCGCGCCTCCAATCCCCTTCCGCGGCTGCGGAGTTTCAAGCCTCGGCGAAAAGTGCGTCGACAAATTCCCCGGCGTCGAAGTCCTGCAGATCCTCGATTCCCTCGCCCACCCCGACATAGTGCACGGGTATTCCGAACTCGTCCGCCAGGCCGACGATGACGCCCCCCTTCGCGCTGCCATCCAGTTTCGAGAGGATGAGACCCGTCACCTCGGTCGCCTCGGTGAAGAGACGCGCCTGGGAAATCGCATTCTGACCCGTATTGGAATCCAGAACCAGCAGGGTCTCATGGGGCGCCTCGGGAACATCCCGCCCCAGGACCCGCGCGATCTTGCTCAATTCCTCCATCAGAGGCTTCTGGGTCTGAAGCCTTCCCGCCGTATCCACGATGGCCACATCGGCGCCCCGAGCCACCGCGGCCTTGACGGTATCGAAGGCCACCGCCGCGGGATCGCCTCCGGGCTGACCCGCGATGACCTCGCAACCCACCCGCTCGCCCCAGACCTGCAACTGATCGATCGCGGCCGCGCGAAAAGTATCGCCGGCCCCCAGGATCACCTTCTTGCCCGCGGCCGTGTAGCGTGCGGCGATCTTGCCCACGCTGGTCGTCTTTCCGGACCCATTTACTCCCAGCACGAGAATCACGTGGGGCTTGGCCTTGAGTTCCAGGCGCCCCTCCTTGAGCTCGACCGCTTCGAGGCGCTCGAGAATCGAGGAGCGCAGGACCTCCCGTACTTTTTCGGCATCCGCACCAGAGGCCTGGCTGCGCACGGAGTCCAGCAGGGATTGCGCGGTCGCCACGCCGAGATCGGCCGTAAAGAGGGTGGCCTCCAATTCGTCGAGGAGGTCCGCATCCACCGTGCGCCCGCCCAGCAAGCGTCCGAGACGGCCCACCAGCGCATCGCTGGTGCGGGCGAGGCGCTCGCCCAGACCGGGCCGCACCTCGGCGACAATCGGAACTTCGGGTTCGCGTTCGGGTTCGGGTTCGGGTTCGGGTTCGGGTTCGGGTTCGGGTTCGGGTTCGGG
>CAYTAT010000070.1:0-15909 GCA_964435795.1 uncultured Spirochaetaceae bacterium | reverse complement strand
TCGTGGCCCTTTACCTGATCGTTCGCAACGGGCTGATGGGGTGGGGGGCCTAGGGGCCGAGTGATAGGGCCGAGTGAGTTCGGGGGCCATCCCTTTCGCGGATGCGAGCGGATGGCGATTGGAATCCTGCCCTGGGCGGAATCGCCCGCCCTTCGCCGAATCGATGGATCAGCGGGCGCAGATGATCTGGTCGATGAAGTTCTTGACCGCGGACTGGGCCGCCTGGTCGATGTGGGTGAATTCCATGCGCGCCGACCAGCCGTCCTGGGCGGGGTCGCTGCGCAGGATCTTGGCGTAGATGGCGGTTGAATTCGTGGCCAGCAGTGAAAGCGAGAGCTCGATCTTGATCTCGCTGAGAACTCCAAGCTCCAGGGGTACCAGGGCACGCATGCCGTGGTAGCTGAGATCCTGCACGCGGCCCTCTACGTTTTCCTCGGCGACCTGTTTGCCCTCCAGCAGGGAAAATGAGAGGGGCAGGTCGACATCGACACGCGCGCTCTTGCGCGCTTCGACGCGGGGCACCTCGAGATGTTCAGGTGAGAGGATGGCCCGCAACTCGTAAAGGGCGATGGGATCCCGCTTGCCCTTGACCTGGACTCGGTTGGCCTCCCCCGCATCGATGAACTCGCTGGCCAGCTGGTGCGAATGTTCGCTGAGGAGAATCTGGCCGCGCAGGCTGTAGGCTTCGATTCTGGAGGCCAGGTTGACCTCGTCTCCGATGATGGTGTATTCGCTGTAGAGTTCCGAGCCCAATTCCCCCGCCACCACCTGGCCGGTATTGATCCCGATCCCCATGAAGAGGTGGGGGAAGCCCAATTCGCTGTTGCGCTGATTGAGCTCGAACATCGAGCGCTGCATCGCGACCGCGCAAGCGGTGGCCCGTTTCAGATCGTCGCCCCGGGGCTCCGGCAGGCCGAAGACCGCCATGATCGAATCGCCCATGAATTTATCGATCTGGCCCCCGTGTTTGAAGATGATCTCGCTCATTCGAGTGAGGTAGAGATTGAGGATCTGGATCATGGCCGTGGGAGCCAATTCCTCGGCGATGGCCGTGAATCCACGCAAGTCCGAGATCAGGATCGTGACATTTCGGGTGACGGGTTCAGACATTATCCGGACTCTGTCTTTCGGCCCGGTTTCGAATTCCTTGCCCAGCGTGATTTCTCGCTCCGTGGGGAAACCGCTCTCCGGAGCGATCCTCGATCCTCGACGGGATCCAATCGATACGACGGGGATTTCTGTCTTCGTTCATGCTTGCCTTCCCGATTGACTAATCCGTCTTGAATACGGCGAGTTTATTTCCGTCCAGGTCGCGAAAATACGCGGCGTAGAAGCCGGGCCCTCTTTCTCCCGGTGCGCCCTCATCCGCCGCTCCCAATGCGATGGCCCGCTTGTAGACCGCGTCGACCTGATCGGGATCTTCCATCGCCAGGGCGACCATCATTCCATTGCCGACACTCGCCGCCCCCTGGTCGAAGGGTTTGATGACCGAGAGCATGGGCGCATCGGCGGAGGTGGCCCAGCAGACGAAGTGATCCTCTTCCAGCATTCGCGTCGCCCCGATCTCCGCGAGTAGCGCGTCGTAGAAGGCGGCGGCTCGCCCGAGATCGTTGGTACCCAGGGTGACGTATCCAATCATTCGCAGGCTCCACGGGGTGTCGATTGGGCCGATACGCGAGGATTTCGCGTCCCTCGGCAATCGAGCAGTCTGGCATAGTTTAACCCCGAGCAGCGCAGTCTGCTCCACCCCTCGCGTTTAAAGCGCCCCGGGGACCCCGGGGAATGGCCGAAGGAATTCCGGGCCGGGGTTGGATGAAACGGAATAAGCTGCGAAAGTTACGATCTGCAACAGGGGGAGTGTCCATGAGCGAGTCGACCCACATTCGTACCTGTCCTCTATGCGAGTCGATGTGCGGCCTGCGGATGGAAGTCCGCGAGGGCCGGGTGGAGAAGATTCGCCCGAATCCGGATGATGTCTGGAGTCGTGGCTACAGTTGCCCCAAAGGCATCAGCCTGGGGGCCCTTCACGAGGATCCGGATCGCCTGCGGACCCCTCGAATTCGCCGGGGGAGCACTTTCGAAGAGGCGTCCTGGGAGGAGGCCTTTGCCGAGATCGAAAGGGGCCTGCACTCCCTGATTGCGGCCCATGGGGTGGAGGCCATCACCGCCTATATCGGCAATCCCACCGCACATAATTTTTCCCTATCGCGTTATGTCGGGGCCTTCATCGCGATGTCGGGCATCCCGCGCATCTATTCCGCCGGAACGGTGGACCAGTGGCCCAAGAATGTCAGCGCGGCCCTGATGTATGGCGGCATGTGGACGATCCCCACGCCGGATATCGATCGCACGGATCATCTGATCGTGATGGGCGCCAATCCCCATGCTTCCCAGGGCAGCCTGCTGGCCAGTGCTGATGTCCTCGGAAAATTCCGGGCGCTGCGGAAACGCGGTGGTCGCCTGGTCGTCATCGATCCGCGCCGCACGGGTACGGCCAAAGCCGCCGATGAATGGATCCCGATTCAGCCGGGGACGGATGCGGCCCTCCTATTGGCCTTCGCCCAGGTGCTCTTCGAGGAGGATCGGGTCGATCTGGGCGCGCTCGCGGATTCCACCCGGGGGTTGGAGCGGGTTCGCGACCTCTGTCGTGATTTCACACCCGAATTCGTCGCCGAGGTCTGCCGCATTCCGGCGGAGACCATTCGGCGCCTCGCGCTCGACTTCGCCACCGCAGAGCGGGCGGCCCTCTACGGTCGCATCGGGACCTGCAATCAGGAATTCGGGACCCTCGCTTCCTGGTTGGTGGATGTCGTGAACATCCTGGCCGGAAAATTCGATCGGCCCGGGGGCCTGATGTTCTCGAATCCCATCGCACCCTCGATGACGACCCTGCGCCCCCCGGAATTCGCGCAGGGCTGGAGCTTCGGGCGCTGGAAATCGCGCGTGCGGGGGGCCGCCGAAGTATTGGGCCAGGTCCCACTCTCATGTCTCGCAGAGGAGATCGCGACCCCGGGCGAGGGTCAGATCCGGGGCCTGATTACGGTGGCGGGCAATCCGGTACTGAGTGCGCCGGATGCGGCGAAACTCGATGCTGCGCTGCCTGGCCTCGACTTCATGCTCGCGGTGGACAACTATCTGAACGAGACCAGCCGACACGCGCATGTGATCCTCCCGGGCCTCTCCCCCCTGGAACAGCCCCATTACGATGAATTGATCTGGAGCTGGGCCGTGCGCAATGCGGGGAAATACAGCCCCGCACTCTTCGAGCCCGAGCCCGGACGCCCCCATGAGTGGCAGATCCTGCTGACGCTCTCCGCCATTCTCCAGGGGCAGAAGGCCTCCGAGGTCGATACCGGCCCGCTCGATGATCTCTTCTTTGCGGGCCTGGTCGCGAGCCTGGCCGCGCTTCCGCAATCGGGAATCCACGGCCGGGATCCCGGGGAGATCGTGTCCCAAAGCGCGGGCCGGGGACCCGAACGGATCCTGGATTTCGCGATTCGCTCGGGGCCCTGGGGCGAGGGCTATGGTGCGAATCCCGAGGGCCTGACCCTGGAAGTCATGGCGCGACACCCCCACGGTCTCGACAAGGGGGCTCTGGAGCCCCGTCTGCCCGGGATTCTCGAGACGCCGGACGGGAAGATCGATCTGGCGCCCGCCTATATTTGCGGGGATCTCGAAAGGTTGAGAGTTCGCATGACGCGGGATCGCGAGGATGGAGTCCTGATCAGTCGTCGCCATCTGAGATCCAATAACTCCTGGATGCACAACCTGCCGACGCTGATGAGCGGCCGGGATCGTTGCACCCTGCTGATCCACCCGGAGGATATCCAGCGCTGGGGGCTCGAAGACGGAAAGCTCGCCCGTGTGATTTCCGAGAGCGGCAGCCTGGAGGTTCCCGTGGAAGCCAGTGAGGACATGCTTCCGGGCGTGGTCAGCCTGCCGCATGGTTGGGGGCATGACAAGCCGGGTGCTCGTCTATCGGTTGCTGCCCGCAGTCCCGGTGTCTGCAACAATGTCCTGGCCCCGGGTGAATTCGTGGATACGCTTTCCGGGAATGCGGTGGTGAATGGAATTCCCATTCGCCTCGAGGCCATTTCCGAGATCTCCCCGGAATCCGTTCCGGAGATGGCGGAAGAAGAGAGGAAATGAATGTCGCTGGCGATGTCCAGGGAGGAACGCGAGGCTTTTCTCGTGGATTTGCACGTCGGGGTGATCAGCATCGAGTCAGCGGACGGTCCGCCCCTGACCGTTCCCATCTGGTATGACTACGAGCCCGATCGCGGCGTCAGGATCATCACCGGCCGGGATTCCCTGAAAGGTCGAGCCCTGGCAAAAGCGGGTCGCTTCACCCTATGCGCCCAGACCGAGGATCCGGGCCGCTACCGTTACGTTTCGGTATCGGGTGCGGTCGTCTCCGTGCAGCCGGCCGACAAGGAAGGGGATTCACGCCCGATGGCCCGCCGCTATCTCGGAGTTGAGTCGGGAGACCTCTATACCGAGGGTTCCAGCGGCGGAGACAATCTCACTTTTCTGATGCAGCCCGATGTCTGGCGTACCGTCGACTATGGGAAACTCGGGGAAACGCCGGCCACCTGAAGTCTCAGAACCCCCGCAGCCGTCGGAGCCGGAGTCTGCGCTCTGCCCCGCTTGGCCCGCTGAATGATCGCCTGCGCGTTCTTGAGGAGGAAGTGTTGAAAATCGATCACAGCCCCCTGCTTTTCCTCCTTCTGCTGGTATGCACGAGCTGCTCTCCCGAGCCCCCACAGCAGAGAAGTGCGCCCTCCGAGGCCGCGATTCTGAATCCGGAACCCAAGCCGGCCAGCGACTTCACCCGCTCGATTCAGGCGGCTTTCATCGATCGACTTCCCTTCGAGAACGAAGAGGACTTCGAGTTGGCGACCCGGGGTTTCATCGCGGGCCCGGAAGCGCTGGTGATCGCCGGGGACGATGGCAGCGTCGCCTGGGATATGACTCAATACGCTTTTATCGAGGGGGAAGCTCCCGATACCGTCAACCCCAGTCTCTGGCGTCAGGCCAGGCTGAACAACATCCACGGTCTCTTTGAGATCCGCGAGGGTCTCTACCAGGTGCGTGGCTACGATCTTTCGAATGTCAGCTTCATTCGAGGTGATACGGGTTGGATTGTGATCGATCCGCTGATCAGCGTCGAGGCTGCCCGTGCCGCCCTCGCCCTGGTGAATCGTGAATTGGGGGAGCGGCCGGTGGTCGCCGTGCTCTTCACCCATAGCCACGCCGATCATTTCGGGGGCGTGCGCGGGGTCACGACCCCCGAAGCCGTGACGGAAGGGCGGGTGCGCATCCTGGCACCGAAGGGCTTCAGCCATCATGCCGTCAGTGAGAATGTACTGGCGGGCAATGTCATGACGCGACGGGCCGACTATATGTTCGGCGGATTGCTCGAAGCGGGGCCCCGGGGCCGCGTCGATGCGGGCCTCGGAAAGACGACTTCACGGGGCCGCGTTTCGATGCTTGCCCCCACCGATATCATCGGAACGACGGGCAGACGGATCGAGATCGACGGCGTGGAAATGATCTTCCAGTACACGCCGAATGCCGAGGCCCCGGCGGAGATGATGTTCTATCTGCCGAAGTGGAGGGCCTTCTGCGTCGCCGAAGAGGCGAATGCCGTCCTCCACAACCTCTATACCCTGCGCGGGGCCCAGGTGCGCAGCGGCAAGGATTGGGCGGCCTGGCTCGAGGAGGCCATCGTGCTCTTCGGCGATGATCTGGAACTGGTCTTCGGAAGTCATCATTGGCCGCGTTGGGGGCGCGAGGCGGGGCTGGAATATCTCGCTCATCAGCGCGACCTCTACGCCTATATCCACGACCAGACCCTGCGCCTCGCCAACCAGGGGCTGACGCCACGGGAAATCGCCGAAAGCATCCAATTGCCCCCGAGCCTGGATGTGAAATGGTACAACCGCGACTACTACGGAACCCTGCGCCATAACGCCAGGGCCACCTACCAATATTACCTGGGATTTTTCGATGGAAATCCCGCCCATCTGAATTCGCATCCGCCGGTCGAAGCGGCCGAGCGCTATGTCGAGTGGATGGGGGGCGCCGACGCGATGCTCGAGAAGGGTGGGGCGGCCTTCGCCGCGGGAGACTACCGCTGGGTCGCGGAGGCGATCAATCACCTCGTCTTCGCCCAACCCGACAACTCCCAGGCCCGCTGGCTGCAGGCGGATGCCCTCGAGCAGTTGGGTTATCAATCGGAGTCCGGCCCCTGGCGCAATTTCTATCTCAGCGCCGCCCGTGAATTGCGGGAGGGAGTGGCCCGGCGCAAGAAGATCGATACGGCGAGCCCCGACGTCGTGGCCGCCATGGATTCATCAATGGTCTTCGACTTCATGGCCGTTCGCCTGAAGGGCCTCGAGGCCGCCCGCTCCGGGGTGATCCTGGAAATCCAGTTCACGGATCGCGATGAACTCTGGGTTCTCGATGTCGAGAATGGCGTGCTACACGCGCGAGAGGGAGAGCCTGATCCCGACGCGGATCTTTCCCTCAAACTCTCGCGCCCCGATTTTCTGGGGCTGATTTCCGGCACGATCGGTCTGCCCAGATTGTTGGCCACGGGCCGAGTCGAGATCTCCGGCAATCCCCTGAAGCTGGCGAGTTTCGGAGGGCTCTTCGATCGCTTCGAAACCAGCTTCGAGATCGTCAGACCCTGACGCAATCATGCGGGGCCCATTTTCGCCAGAGTTCAGCGGGGCCCTGATCCGAATTCAAGGATCGTCGCCCGGCCTCCAGAAAGCTGCCCGAGAGGCCTCTGTTCTTTTTTCGTTCCGATGGGCCCGCCTCTCTCCCGGGGCGCCCGTCGAAGAGCCTCGATCCTTCGAGGATTCTCCGGGCCATGCACTCTGCATGCGCCCGCCCCGCGCAGAATGACTGCGACGAGCTGAAGTTTCCCCGGTTGAACGCCGCCCCTCCCTCGCCGATGTGAACGTGGACGCGACGCGGAGCGAGAGTGCGGAGCGGAGTCGGGATCAGGGGCGGGCCTTCGCCTTTCCGACCCCCCCGTAGGCGAGGGCCATCAGCGCCGGTGAGACGAGGATATCGATCAGGAAGGCGTTGGCGATCGTGATGGCCGTGAGCAGTCCGAAATTGAAGAGGTTGTTCATCTCCGCGAAGGTCAGGGCGCAGAAGCCGGCCGTGAGCACAACGGAGGTGACGAGGAGTGCCTGACCGGTGGTTCGCAGCGTTTCGGAGTTGGCCCGGCGCACATTTCCGTATTGGGCGAAGTAGCGCTGGAAGTTGTGCATATAGTGGATGGTATCGTCCACCGCGAGGCCGATGGCGATTCCCCCGATCATCAGCGCGAATACATCCATCACGATGCCCGTCCAGCCCATGATGCCGAGGGTAATGATGATCGGAGCCAGGTTGGGAATCATGCTGGCGAGACCCGCGCGCAGCGAGCCGATCAGGAAGATCATCAGCGGCGTGATGATGGCGAGCGCCAGGACGTAGCTGGTCGCCATGCTCGAGATGACGGCCCGGATCGTCTGACTCATGACGGCCAGGAATCCCGTGGCCCGAATTTCCACTTCGGATCCGAGTTCCTGGCGGAAGCGTTCCTTCATCAGGTCGAGGAAGGGCACATAGCTGAGCGGATCCCGATAGGGAACGCGGAGCGAGAAGCGGGCCATGCTGAATTGGGAATCCACCAGGCTCTCGAGATCGTCGCTACCGCTATTTTCGAAGAGCAGGAGTTCCTGGGCGATCAATTCGGGATTCTCGGGGATGCTGTAGGAGCTGATTTCATTGCCGTTCAGGGCCCGGTTGATTTCCTTGACGATATCGCTGAGGGAGAGGATCTTGCCGACCGGGATTCCCATTTCGAGATCCGCATCGCCGAATTCCTCCTTGAGGCTGTCGAGGGTGCTGAGGAATGCATGATTCCGTACGCCGTTTTCGCGGCCCGTATCCGCGATGATTTCGACGGTCATGGATCCCCGCATCTCGGAGTCGAAGAGGTCGGTCGCGACGCGTATGGAATGGGACTCCGGCAACCAGGTCATGATGTCGTGGCCGAATTGGATTTTTGAAGCGCCGACCAGGCTGATGAATATCGCGATCAGCGTGATGGCGATGGCTGCCCTGGCGTGACGGATGGAGAAATCCCCCATCGCGATCAATCGTCTTTCGATGGTGCTCGTGCCCTCGGGGTTGATCGCCCTGCGCCTGAGCGGTAACGCGGCAATCAGGGCGGGCAGGAGAATCAGGCAATAGGCGAGCGCCAGCAGGATTCCGAGGGGCGCGAAAAGTCCCAGGGTCGCGACGGGCGCAATTTCCGCCGTCACGAAGGAGAGGAGCCCCCCCGCTGTCGTGAGGCTGGTCATGCAGACCGCCATGCCCGAGTGACCCAGAGCGTGGGCGATGGCGTCTTCGCGACTCTCACCGCGATCGTAATGCTGGTAGAAGATCATGAGAATGTGGACCGCCGCACCGACGCCAACCGAAAGCAGCAGGGAGGGCAGGATCTGGGTGGGTGCACTGAGAATCTTGCCGCTGATCGCCATGCTTCCAATGGTTCCGGAAACCGAGGGGCCCACGACGATCAGGGGCAGGAGGGCGCCCGAGATGCGGCGGAAGAGCACGAAGAGGAGTATCAGGATGATGCAAACCATCGCGCCGACAAAGCGCACGAGATTGCGTTGAATCGACTCGACGAGTTCGGCCTGGAGGACCGGCGAGCCCATCAGCAGGATCTCGAAATTCTCCGCCTGGAAGCGCTCGATCGTCTGCTTCGCGGCTTCGACGGATTCAATATTTTCCGCGCTGCTCAGGAATTCCGCGGCGCCATCCGGGGGCTGCTCGTCGAAATCCATGGCCAGTTCCTCGTCGATGGCCTCGGATGAGTAGGCACTCGTTTCGACGGCGACGATCGTCAGGCGCGCATCCTCGGAGAGCAGGAAATTCTGGTAGAGGGGATTCTCCTGTACGTACTCCCTGAATCGCTCCCAGGCCTGTGGGCCTTCTGGCCATTCATCCAGGAGATCCTCCACGATCAACTCGTCGGCTTCGCCCCGGGTGACGCGAGCGTTCACGAGACTCGACACTTCATCGAGGTGGGGCACTTCGTCTTCCAGGGCCCGATGAAAGGCCTCGAGCCTGCGCAGGAAGTCTGGCGCCAGCGCATCGCTCGTCCGGATGGCGGCGATCATGATCTCGCCGCGCCCGAATTGATCGCGAAATTCGTCGTAGAACTCTTTGGCCGGATCTTCCTTCCGTAGGAAGGATTCCGGAGAGGTATCGATCATGATGCGGGGAGCCTGGGAGGAAAGGGAAAATGCGAAGGCCAGCATCACGGGAATGATGATGAAGCGTCGGCGGGCGATCAGATGGCCAAATTGCTCGAAGCGTTCCTCGATTCGACGCCGAAGGGTCGTTTCGGTGCCAGCCATTCTGATTGCCTCATCCTTTCGGGTTCCAGGAGAGTCTGCCAAGGCCTCAGTGTAGGACAATGACCTTCCTCGGGGCATATATTCGGGATCGTTCCCTTCCAACATCCGCAGCTGAGGGCATTGTGAACGCCGGGCTCCCCTCGCTACTCTTCGTCATCCGATTTGCCGGCCGATGGGCGAAATGGTGAATGGTGGAGGAGATCTGAAATGAATGATGGGGAGGTGCTGGCCAGTTGGATCGACCTCGAGGGTTGTTTCAACTTCCGCGATCTGGGAGGCTATCTCACGACCGGGGGTCGGCGTTTCCGCCGCGGCCTCGTCTTCCGCTCCGATGGTCTGCAGCATCTGACGGCCGCCGATCTTGAAAAATTGCGGGATGAGATTGGCCTCGGCATCGTGATTGACCTGCGCTCGAATCAGGAGGCCGAAGAAGCCGGCCGAGGTGGAATTGCCGAGCAGGCCACAATCCACCCGATGCCTCTCTTTCCCGAGGCGGCGGGGGGAAGAGTGGATTTCGAGATGCCTTCCAATATGGGGGAACTCTATTATCTGATGCTGACCGCCGCCCGGGAGCCGATTGCGGAAGTCGTGCGCCTGCTCTCTGACGCGGAAGATCCGGCCGTCTTTCATTGCGCGGCGGGTAAGGATCGTACGGGAGTGATTTCGGCCCTCCTCCTCTCCCTGCTCGGTGTTCCCGATGAGACCATCGTTCTCGACTATGCGTTCAGTCGCCAGAATATCGATCAGATCAACGCGCGCCTCGACTCCAGCGAAACCTATCAGCGCTTCATGAATGATCTCCCGGAAGGCGCCAGTGACGCTGATCCCGCGTGTATGAAGATCTTTCTCGCCAGGCTGCGCGAGGAATTTGGCTCGGCGGTCGGCTGGGCGGAGGAAGTCGGGATTGCGGCCCCGGTGCGGGAGAAATTGCAGAAGCGGCTGCTCGATTGAAAGGGAGCTTCGGAGCCTCCCCGCTACTGAAATCGGTCGCGGCGGTTTTCGATGCCCATGAATTCGATCGAGCCGCGGTCTCCGATGAAGAAGGAGCTGAGCCCACTCGTCAGGCTGACGATCAATGCTCCGAAGAATGCGGAGAAGAAGTCGTTGACGCGAAAGTCTCCCAGCAGGCCTGCCACGAGCGCCAGCATGCCGGCGTTGATGACCAGCACGAAAAGGCCGAGACTCATGAAGGTCAGGGGAAGCGTGACGATCAGGGCCAGGGGCCGGATTACGGCGTTGACGGCTCCGAGGAGGATCCCCGCGAGCACGAATGTGCCGAGGCCGATGATCGAAATGCCATCGATGAGGTGATCTGCCAGCCAGAGTCCGATGGCGTTGACCCCGACCCGAAGCAGAAATCCATTCATATCAGGCCTCCTTCTGCCCGGCTCCTCGAGCCGCAATGGCTCGCCCCAGCATGGAGCATTTCCGGCCCTTCGGCAGCTGCGATTCGGCTGGACTCCAGGATTTTTCGCAACTTCTCCCGGGAGCATCCGAAAGGCCGGCGGGCCAGATCGAGATGGAAGCGAAAACTCCGGGCGAGGGGAATTTCTGGCCACCGAGGGGCCGGATTGGAGTAGCCTTTGAGCGGCGGGCTGGCAGGGTCGGTCCGGGGAGTACTTCAGGATGAACGAGGAGGGTCGGACCGATGGATGCGAATCCCCCGCTCTGCTTCTGGCACAGGATTCGTGGCGCTGTGTCGAGGCGAAGGATAAGGAGGCATGGCTCGATCTGATGGCAGAGGATGTCTGCGTCGAGGATCTGATAGGCGTGGCCCCCGCCAGTCCCGACGGTGACGGAATTCGGGGCAAGGAGGCGATGCGGAAATTCTGGGAGAGCAACGTCGATCCGAATCCAATCGCGATCGAGCCCCACGAATCCTTCGCCGTCGGCAATGAATCCGCACATCGCATGACCCTGATGACGGAATTTTCGACTGGGATGAAAATGATCGTGAACGGGATCTTCAGCTATCGCATGAACGACGAAGGGAAGTTGACGAATTTTTGCGGCTATTGGTCCCCGGAGGATTCCAAAGTGATTGCCCCGCCCGCATCCACATCCGCAGACGATGAATAGAGAGAACAACGGCTCCGGGATCTGAGGGGGTTGGAGGAGGATTCATGCCCGTGGTCGATTTTTCCCTGGCCGGGAAGGTGGCGATCGTTACAGGTGGGAGCCGAGGGATCGGCCGCTCGATTGCGATCGGCCTGGCCGAGAATGGAGCCGATGTGGTGATTGCTGCGCGCAAGCCCGATGCCATTGCCGAGGCGGTCGCCGCCGTCGAGGCGACCGGGAGGCGCGCCCTGGGTATCCCCAGCAACGTTCGCCGGAGCGAGGATCTGCGGATGCTCGTGGATCGCACGCGAGCGGATCTGGGTCGTGTCGACATCCTGGTCAACAATGCTGGCACCAATCCCGTCTACGGCCCGATCGAGGAAATTGATGAGGGAGTTTGGGACCTGATCATGAATACCAACGTCAAGGCCGTGCACCTGCTTTCGAATTTTGCCCGCGAGGCCATGCTCGAGCATGGCGAGGGGGGTTCGATCATCAACGTCGCCTCGGTCGGGGCGTACCGGGCTTCGGACGTGATTGGTGGCTACTCGATTTCCAAGGCCGCGCTGGTCATGCTCACCCAGGTGCAGGCAAAAACCTGGGGCAAGGATGGGATCCGGGTCAATTGCATCGCCCCCGGTCTGATCGAGACGGAATTTTCCCGGGCACTCTGGGATGATGAAGCGATTCGCAAGAGTTCCGAGGCAGAGGCCTCCCTGCATCGGATCGGGGCGCCCGACGAGATGGCGGGCGGGGTGGTCTATCTCGCCAGCCCCTCCGCCTCCTTCGTGACGGGCCATACGCTGATCCTGGACGGGGGTCGCCTCGTCTGAAGATCGCGTCCATCTCCCGCGGGCTCGATTTCCGGGTGGGGGGAGAGAGTTCCCGGGGTCCGCATGAGACAATCGTCGGGATCGTCGTGCTTCAGGCGACGATACCCTCTGCGCGCAATGCCTGCAGTTCTTCCGGGCCGAGATCGAGATCCCCGCTGAGCACCTGGTCGCTGTGCTCGCCCAGGTAGGGCGCACGCGTCATCTCGACCGAACTCTCGGACATGCGAGTGGGGAATCCGAGCAGCGGAACCTCGCCGAGTTCCGGATGTTCGACCCGCTTCACGAATCCGCGTTCCAGCAGGTGGGGATCCCGATAGAGATCTCTCGTATCCAGGATCGCTGAACAGGGAACGCTGGCCTCGCCGAGTCTGCGCATGACCTCGTATTTATCGTGTTCTCGGGTCCAAAGTGTGATTTCCTCGAAGAGCGCCACGCTGTTCAGCGCCCTTTTTTCGCCGCTTATAAAGCGCGAATCGGCGATCAGGTCGGGGCGCTCGATGGTGAGGCAGAGTTGGTCCCAATGCCCGTCGGTGACGGTGATCAGGTAGGCGTAATCGTTGGGGCCATCGCCCTTGCAGGGGTAGAGGCCCGTGGGAGCGGCACCCATCAGGTTGCCCAGGCGCGGACAGGCCTGCTCACCCCAATTCGCCCCGAAGGCGATGCGCGTGCGCATGTAGTAGGTCATGGCTTCCTGCATCGACAATTCGATCCGTTGGCCCTCTCCGGTGCGCAGGCGTTGGATATAGGCCGCCAGGATTGCCATGCCGGCCTGCATGCCCGTCCCGGAGTCGCCCGTGGTCGGGGCGGGCAGCAGGGGCCCGCCCCCCATTTCCCCAGTGGCCGAAAAAGCGCCGGAAGCCGCCTGGGCGACCATGTCATAGGATTTGTATTGGGAATAGGGCCCCGAACTTCCGAAGCCCTTCAGTTGCACATAGATGAGCGGGGGGTGAGCGGCCCTGAGGGTTTCGTATTCCAGATCGAAGCGCTCGATGATGCCGGGCCCGTAGTTCTCGATGAAGATGTCGTAATGGGGCAGCATGCGGAGCAGCAGGTTGCGTCCCTCGTCGCGTTTGAGATCCAGTGCGACGCTGCGTTTATTCGCATTCCAATTGCAGAAGTAGGGTGAGTAGTCTCCGCCCACCGCCAGGGAACGCCCGGCTTCACCGATGCCCGGGGGTTCGATCTTGACGACATCGGCTCCCAGCCAGGCCAGGGCCTGGGTGCAGGACGGTCCTGCTTCGTATTGTGTCATGTCCAGGATTCGGATTCCGTCGAGGGCGGGCATCTATTTCCTCATCATCTGATTCCCCGCCATTCCTTGCGCGGGGTTGGGGGATCTGCTCCCAGAACGTATCCCGAAGGAGCGGCGACTTCCCTTGTTTTTTGCGCGCGGAGGAAGGGGATGGGTGACTTTTCCGATTTCGCTTTGTTGAAGGGCAGGGGGTAGAGTCTCCTCGCCATGTGTGATTCTGTCGTCATCGCATCCGGGTCGACGACCTCCGGGGGTAGCCTTTTCGCAAAGAATAGCGATCGGCATGCCGGAGAGTGTCAGCCCTTCGTGCAGCATCCCGCAGTTCGATACCCGAGGGCCGCCGAAGTCCGATGCACCCATATCGTGATTCCCCAGGTAGCGGAGAGCTATCGCGTGATGGGGCATTCGCCGTGGTGGGTCTGGGGTTTTGAGCATGGCGTCAATGAATACGGGCTGGCGATTGGCAATCAATCCGTTTTTTCCCGGGAGCCCGTTGAGGAGAAGCCGGGCCTGATCGGTATGGATCTGGTGCGCCTGGGTCTCGAAAGGGGGCGAACGGCCCGGGAGGCCCTGGAGGTGATTGCGGGCCTGCTCGAGAGCCACGGTCAGGGGGGGAGCGGTTTCGGCAGAGGCGAGGCGGGCTATCACAACAGCTTCTCGTTGGTAGATCCCACGGAGGCATGGCTATTGGAAACCTCCGGCCGCCGTTGGGCCGGTCGCCGGGTGGACGACTCTTCCCTCTCGAATCATATCTGTCTGGGTTCGGATTGGTCGATCGGATCGCGGGATCTCGAATCCTTTGCCCGGACCGAGGGCTGGTGGACGAGCGACGAGCGACTGGATTTTGCCCGGGCCTATCGCAACCCCGACCTACCGGGCTTTCTCTCCGAGGGGCGCCTGCGCCGTTCGAGGGATCTGCTCGAGGCCGGCCGCGGACGCCACGATGCAGCCAGCCTGATGGATCTGCTGCGGGATCACGGAGGCCCGGATCGGCCGCCTCCCTCCGAGCAGGGCGATTCCAGGGACGAAGCTCGTTATAGCCTTTGTATGCACGCCGAGCCGGTGGGGACGACGACGGCGAGTATGTTGGCAGAACTGCCGACGGATCGCGTGGCTCCATGGCCGGTCTGGATTTCGTTCGGATCACCCTGCATGGGAATTTTCCTACCCGTCTATCTCGATGGAGCCCTGCCATCCGAACTCGCGCGGGGCGGGGGTGAGGATAGTGATGGGTCTCGGCCCGGGGAGAAGGCGCACTCGGCCTGGTGGATCTTCCATCACCTGAACGAAGTCGCGGCACGGGATTTTGAGTATTCGCTGCCCCGTCTGCGAGGGAGTTGGGATGAATTCTCCGAGCGAATTGATATGGAGCGAGAGGGAGCGGAGCGGGAGGCGCGGAGGATGGCCGTAGCGGGTGAGCGTTTCGAGGCCGCTCAGATCCTCAGCGACCTGATGGCTCGCATTACCTCGCGGGCGCTGGTCTTGGCTCGGGAACTCGCATTCGAGATCGAGCAGGAAATGGGTGCACGGATTTCGGGCTGATCGCTCAGGCTCCGAAGGAGTTGCCCGTCCTCTCCATCTCTGCGGTTTTGCGGAGTCGAACCGGTCGAGCACGAATGAAGTAATCATCCCGGTCTTCCCACGGCACGGAAAGCGCGCTGAGAATCCGGCGTTTCGTGGTCTGTCGGCAGCTGCGGCCCTGCTCGACGGCATGAATCGTCCGGGGCGAAAGGCCCGTCCGTTCTGCGAGTTCATCCTGGGTGAGGCCGATCGCTTGGCGGGCCGCACGAATTCGGTTCATGGTCGTTCTCCCTGGGTCTTTGGGGGGCCGGGCGCTCGGGATCGGGACCGAGCATAGCGCCACGGGGCCGAGGGCGGGCCTCGGGGGCCGGGTCCCTCGGGCGGAGCCCAGGTCCCGCACAGGCCGCGTGCGGCGAGAGCCTTCCAGGCTGTCCGCCGAATCCCCGAGCAGGATCCAAGTGCATGGATTTAAAGGGAATTCATGGGGTGGACAACGGGATTTGAACCCGCGACCCCCGGAATCACAATCCAGTGCTCTGACCAACTGAGCTATGCCCACCACAGAGGAACGCGTGAGGTTATCCGCCAGCCAGGGGGGTGTCAACGAGCCGGCGATTCCTTCCGCCCAGTCTCCTCGGGCCTGCTATCTATAGCCCCCTGCCCGATAAGGCCGTGCCCCGGTAGCTCAGTTGGATAGAGCGGCTGCCTTCTAAGCAGCGGGTCGGGGGTTCAAATCCCTCCCGGGGTGCCATAGAACTGTCGGTCCATACCGGGCACATGGTTTACAGATTATTCCGGAGACATAGTTAACACT
>CAYTAT010000069.1:0-16656 GCA_964435795.1 uncultured Spirochaetaceae bacterium | reverse complement strand
CGTCAATATTGGATTTCTGTTCAATTCGGGATTATCATCCCGGATTCGCGGTGTCGTGAGTTCGCGGCACCGGCGAGCGGGCCCCGCAGTTGCGGGCCCGTCGATCTCCCCGCCATGGAGCCCAGAGTGTCTTCCCCGCGCGAAGCCCCGGATTTGCCCCGCGACCGCCCCGTCCAGCCCCGGGACGCCCGACGCCGGCGCGAACTCATCGATGCAACGATCCAATCAATCGCGAGTCATGGGCTCTCCGGCACGACGGTCGCCCGGGTTGCGCGGATCGCTGGGCTCTCCACCGGCATCGTGAACTTCTATTTCCAGGCCAAGGACGCCCTGCTGCTCGCGACTCTCGAATACGTCGACGCCCAATATATGCTGCGTCAGGACGAAGCCTCGCTCGCCGCCGGTGACGATCCCGTTCGGCAACTCGAGACCATGATCGATGCGGCCTTCGATCCGGAGATCTGCCACCCGAATCGCGTCGCCGTCTGGGCGGCATTCTGGGGCGAGGCGGGGGCCCGCGACGACTATATGCGCATCTGCGCCTCCCGCGAGGCCGACATGGAGGCGAGGGTCGTGGCAGCCTTCGAGTCCATCGCCGCCGGGGGCGACTGCGCGCACCTGCAGCCCGAAGCCCTGGGCCGGGCATTCCACCACCTGCTCTCGTCGCTCCCGGAGTCCATGCTGGGCGATCAGGGTCCCTTCGACTTCGAGCGCGCCCACTCGACCTGCCGGGGCTTCCTGCGCAGCGTCTTTCCCCGGGAATTTCCCCAGGACCCTCCCCGGGCCAGCACGACCGGAGCCTCGCGGCCGGGATCGGAGACCCATTCGCAAGCCCGCTTCGCCTCGCTTCCGGGCTGGGTCTATCACGATCCGGAGTTCTTCGAACTCGAAAAGACCGCCCTCTTCCAGCGCCACTGGCTGCTCGCGGGTCATTGCAGTCACCTCCCCAAGGCGGGGGACTACCTCACCCTCGATATCGTCGGAGAGCGTGTCTTTGTGATCCGAGGTCAGGACGGAAGACTCCGGGCATTCGACAACGTCTGTCGCCATCGCGCGGCACAACTCGTCCATGGCAGCAGCGGAAATTGTGCGGGAAATATCGTCTGCCCCTATCACGGCTGGCGCTACGACTCGAAGGGAGAATTGCGGGCCGTGCCCTCCGAAGCAAGCTTCGTGGACCTGAAGCGAAAGGAAATTCGGCTACCCGAACTCGAACTCGAGGAATGGATGGGCTTTATTTTCGTCCGCTTCGGTGGAAAGAGCCTCGGCGTCAAGAACATCATGCAGGAATTCGAGGAGGAGGCCAGCTTCTACCGCTTTGCCGAGATGGAGAAGTCTGGGGAGAGAACCTCTCTCCACTGTGACTTCAACTGGAAACTCTTTGTGGAAAACGATGCCGAGGGATACCACATCGAAACCGCCCATCCCGGCCTGCGACGACTCTTCGGTCGCAACTACGTCGAAGACCTGGGGAAGGGAGAGGCCTCCCATGCGATTTCGCTATTGCAGGAGAGGGAATCCCCGGTCTGGGCGGAACGCCTCTATCAACGCCTGCTGCCCGAGGTCAATCATCTCCCCCCGCGCCTCCGCCGCGCCTGGGCGTATTTTGGGGCCTTCCCAACGGCCGTCATCCAGGCGGCTCCCGATACCACCGAGGCCTACCAGATCCTGCCCACGGGCCCGGAGAGTTGCACGCTCACCCACTTCCGGGTCGCCCTGCCCGATGCCCGACGCGAAATGCGGGCGGCGCGCTACCTCGGACAGCGGATTGTGCGCAATGTCATGCGCGAAGATCTCGAGATCTGCCGCTCGACGAATTTGGGCATGAAATCCGGGCGCCATATTCGGGGTCCCCTTTCGGCGCTTGAAGCCGGCGTGGGAATCTTCCACGAGAAGATCCGCAAACTCATTCCCGTGGCCGGGGTTTCGCAACGCCCCTCGCCGGGGCGGGTCAGATCCCTCAACCTCCAACTCGAGAGGGGCGGCCCCCTGCCAGATCCCCTCGCATGAATCAGAAGTCGAGGCCTGGAGGATCCGGCCGAAGACAGCAACCGGGCCTCGGGAGGCTCGAAGACTTTCAGAATTGGAAAACCCCAACCCCATTCCCAGACCATCGAATCGGGAGAAACGACTATGGATTTTGAACTCACTGCAGAGTTGAAGGAATTCCAGGAAGCCGCCCACTATTTCGTCGACCACGAATTGATCCCCCATGAACTGACGGTCGACGAAAACGAAGTGCTGCCTCCCGAAACCCTGAAGCGAATTCACGAGCAGGCGCGCGCCTACGGAATGTGGCCGATGAACGTGCCCGCCGAATACGGGGGGCTCGAATCCTCGGTGATGGAACAGATCATCGCACAGGAGCAGGCCGGGCGAGCGACCAACGGACTCTGGGCCCATGTCGGTGGCCCCTATAATGCGCTGATCCGCGGCAGCGAGGCCCAGCGCAAGAAGTACCTCGAGCCGGCACTATCCGGGGATTGGACGGTCGCCTACGCGGTCACCGAACCCGGGGCGGGATCCGATACCACGAACCTCCAGACGACGGCCACGAAGGAAGGGGATCGCTGGCTGATCAATGGAGAGAAGTGGTTCGTGAGCGGGGGACATGAAGGGCTTGCGGTATTGGTCCACGCGAAAACGGGCCCGGACGAAGAGACGCTTTTCTTCGTCGATCATGGAAATCCGGGAATGACCCTGAAGCGCATGCCCCGTTTCATGCACCGTCAGGAGGATCGCCATCCAGAGTTCCTCTTTGAGAATTGCGAGGTCACCGAGGATCAGATCCTCGGTGGCCTCGGGCAGGCCAACGAGATCAGCAAGGCCTGGTTCCGGGAGGAACGTCTTCACATCGCCGCGCGCTGCCTCGGCGCCGCCCAGCGATTGCTCGAAGAAGCCCGAGAGTGGGCGGCGGAACGCGAATCTTTCGGACAAAAACTCTACGAACACCAGGGCATCGGATGGATGCTGGCGGATTCGGCGACGGAACTCTATGCCGCGCGCCTCATGACCTATAAGACGGCCTGGGAAGAGGATGCGGGCCGGGCCGATCCCAAGGAACTCCATACCAAGGCCTCCATGTGCAAGCTCTACGCCTCTGAAATGGTGGGGCGCGTCGCGGATCGGGTGGTTCAGATCTTCGGTGGCCGGGGCTATAACGCCGACTACGCGGCGGAGAGACTCTACCGGGATGTACGGGTGGATCGCATCTGGGAAGGCACGTCCGAGATCATGCGAAACATCATCTTGAACGGTGTCATGAAACGTGATCTGGATCGGCTCCTATCATGATTTCGCGGCCGAGCGACTGGAATTACGAGTGGGCCGAGGGCTGCGGGAGAGCATCCGTCGGAAGAGCGCATGCATGGGAAGGAATCCCAGACAGAACTCATCGCGCCCCGTGGAGAAGCTTTCAGGAGGAAGTATGCCCAAGCTGACGCCCTTTCATGCCCGTACATCCGAACTATGCGAAGGCGAGAGCTGGCAGGAGTGGTCGGGTTATCTATCGGCCGATTCCTACGAGCTGGACCATAGCTACGAATACAATGCCGTCCGCATGGGCTGCGGACTATTCGACATTTCGCCCCTCTACAAATATCACGTACGTGGACGTGACGCGCTGGCGCTCCTCAATCGCATGGTCACCCGGGATGTCTCCAAATGTCGAGTCGGACAGGTGATCTACACTGCCTGGTGTGATGACGATGGAAAGATCGTGGACGATGGAACGATTGCGAGGCTCGCCGAGGACTTCTTCAGGATCACGACGGCGATCTCCACCCTGCATTGGCTGCAGGATGTCGGATTCGGAATGCAGGTCGAGGTCGAGGATGTATCCGACGAACAGGGCGCATTGGCCCTGCAGGGGCCGACTTCGAAAGACCTGCTCCAGGAACTCACCTCGACGGATCTCGACAGCCTCAGATATTTTCGAATCCTCGAGGATAAGATCGCGGGAATCCCCGTTCGCCTCTCCCGAACGGGCTATACGGGCGATCTCGGCTACGAACTCTTCGTGGAGCCGGAAAACGCGCACTCCCTCTGGGATGCCCTGATGGAAAAGGCCGAGGCCTACAAACTCCGGCCCGCCGGAACCATCGCTCTCGATATGGTACGAATCGAAGCGGCCCTGATTCTGATCGATGCCGAATTCACTTCGGCCAGCCAGGCGATGTATCCCATCCAACGCTCGACCCCCTACGAATTGGGTCTCGATTGGGTGATCAACCTCAAGAAGGATTCTTTCATCGGGCAACGGGCCCTGCGCGAGGAATACGCGAGGGGGCCGGCCTGGACGACCGTCGGAATCCAGGTGGACGTGGTGGCCCTCGAAGCACTTTATAACCGCTTCGGCATGCCCCTGATGCTCCCCTACCAGTCCTGGATAGACGCCATCCCCCTCTACCTGGACGGGCGAAATGAAAAACAGATCGGCAAGGCGACGAGCGGAATGTGGTCGCCGACCCTGAAACTCTATCTGGCGCTGGCCCGCATCAAGCCCGAATACGCGAAGAGTGGGACTCGGATTCATATGGAGGCAACCATCGAGGGCCAGCGATTCAGTGTTCCCGCCACGGTCGTCGACACGCCCTTTTTCGATCCGCCACGAAAGCGCGCCTGAAAATCCAATTCAATGCAATTCAGAAATCCGGGGAATCGGAATGAGTGAGCAATACGACGCGATCATCATCGGCGGAGGTCATAACGGATTGACCTGTGCCGCCTACCTCGCCAGAGCAGGACGCAAGGTTCTCGTCCTCGAAAAACGCCATCTCCTGGGAGGAGCGGCCGTTTCCGAGGAAATCCATCCGGGCTTCACGTATACGGTCTGTTCCTATGTGGTCAGTCTTCTTCGTCCGGAAGTCATCCGCGAACTGGAGCTCGCCAAGCACGGCCTTCAGATCATGCCGCTCCTCAGTGCCTTCGCGCCGATGGAAAATGGAGACTACCTCTTTACCCATCCCGATGAGGCGAGCAATTACCATGAAATTCGCCGGCACTCGAAGCGGGATGCGGAAATGTATCCCCTCTTCAACCAGATGATGTACGAGATGGCCTTCGCGGTGAAACCGATCCTCGCCACCGTCCCCCCTGATCCCAGCGCACCGGGATTGCGGGGATTGCGGGATCTCGACTTCTTGCGCAAGAAGATGCAGGGACTCGACAAGAAGACCTTCCACTACCTCACGAAGTTGATGACGATGAGTGCGAGTGACTTTCTCGATGAATGGTATGAAACCGATATCATCAAATCGCTCTCTGCATTGAATGGAATCATCGGCACGATGCTCGGGCCGAAATCCCCGGGTACCGCATACGTGCTTCTCCACCACTATATGGGCGAGTTGGATGGGGCCTTCACGGCCTGGGGGGCGCAGAAGGGCGGGACCGGAGGCGTCAGCGAGGCCCTCGCCAGTGCGGCTCGCAGCCATGGAGCGGAAATTCGCTGCAATAGCCCCGTCGGCCAGGTACTGATCCGGAACGGCCAGGCCGTCGGCGTCGTACTCGAAAATGGCGATGAGATCCGCTCCAAGGTGGTGGCATCGGGCTGTGATCCAAAGGTGACATTTCGAAAGCTGGTGGATGAGAAGGAACTCCCGGAAGACCTGGTGAGCACCATCGACAACTTCAAATACCGGGGATCCTCGGGCAAGGTCAATCTGGCCCTCGATGCGCTGCCCGAATTCACCGCCCTGAAGAATGGACCCCGACTCGAAGGCATGGCGGAGATCTGCCCGAGCATGGACTACCTGGAGCGCGCTTACGACGACGCGGCCTACGGGGGCTTCTCCAAGCGGCCCTATATGGATATCGAAATCCCGACCATCAATGATCCCAGCATGGCACCGCCGGGAAAACACGTGATGTCGATCTTCGTCCAATATGCGAACTACGACCTCGCACCCTTCGAGACGCGGGAGGCCCAGACCGAAGCCTTCGGAGATGCCGTCATCGACACCCTGGCCGATTTTGCTCCCAACATCAAGGACATCATCCTGCACAAGCAGGTACTCACGCCCTGGGATATCGAACAGCGAGTAGGATTGACGGAGGGAAATATCTTCCAGGGGGAATTGACTCTGGATCAGCTCTTCTTCTTCAGACCCGCCCCGGGATGGGCGGATTACCGGACGCCGATCCGGAACTACTACCAATGTGGATCCGGAACTCATCCCGGCGGAGGCATCACGTCCGGGCCCGGACGCCTCGGGGCGCTGGAGATCCTGAGGGATGGCCACCTCTGAGGCGGCATTCCCGAATCGATTCCAAATCCCATCGGGCGGGAAATTGATACTGCAGAGTATTCGAAAGAAAGTGGGGACTCAGAGCATGGCAGACTACGACGTCATCATCATTGGAGCGGGCCACAACGGCCTGATCGCCGCCTGCTACCTCGCGAAGGCGGGGCGCAGGGTAGCCGTATTGGAGAAGAGTGCGCGGGTCGGCGGTGCGGCGATCTCGGAGGAACTCTTTCCCGACTTCATGATTTCCACTTGTGCCAGCGGGGCGGGTTATCTGAGCGATCGCGTGGTTCGGGAATTGGACCTGATTCGCCACGGCCTCGCGATCGAATCCTCCGATGCGGTGGTCTTCTGCCCGCAACCCGATGGATCCCATCTGACGATCTGGCGGGATACGGCGCGCAGCGTGGAGGAGATCGCGAAGTTCTCGGCGGCCGATGCGGAAGCCTATCCCCGCTTCCTCGAAAACCTGAAGCCGATCGCCGACGCCGTGGGCGGACTGCTCGAACTCACGCCCCCCGATCTTCCGGAATTTGGCTGGAACGATCTTGCAAATGCCCGCCCGCTCGCCGGGCCCCTCTGGAAACTCGGCCGCAAGAATCTGAATCAATTCCTCAAGACCCTGCCCATGCCCGTGGCAGATCTTCTGATGGAATGGTTCGAATCCGACGTCCTGATGGGCGCGATCTCCGCCAGTGCAGTCCGCGACATCACCTGGGGGCCACGGGAGGCGGGCACCGCCTACACCCTGCTCTACAACTGGGCACTCAGCAATACGGGCCTCTTCCGCTCCTCGGGAGGCATGCGCGGGGGCATGGGGGCCATCACGGAGGTTCTGGCCCGGGCCGCGACCTCCCTGGGTGCGGAGATCCATACCGAGCATGGGGTCGAAGAGATCGTCGTGGATGGAGATCGCGCGCGCGGCGCCCGCCTTGCGGGCGGGGAGATGCTGGAGGCAAAGGTCGTCGTTTCCAACGCCGATCCGCGAACGACCTTCAGCGAATTGCTGAATCCATCCAAGCTCGATCTTTCCGTCATCCGCCATCTTCGTAACATCAAATACCGGGGATCGGCGGCGCGAATTCACCTGGCGCTCGGGGAGCTTCCCGAATTCGCGGGACTCGCAGGCGAGGATGCCAGGGAAAGGCTTTCGGGCAATATCCAGATCGCACCGAATATGACCTACCTCCAACGCGCCTATGATTGCACGAAATACGGCGAGTACTCATCGCATCCCTACCTCGACATCGAAATTCCCACGCTGCGCGATCCGGACCTCGCGCCCCCCGGTCAGCACATCCTTTCCATCACGGCAAAATACGCCCCCTATCGGCTGCGAAATGCCAGCTGGGATGAGCATCGTGAAAGCTTCACGGAAAACGTGCTCTCAACGCTTTCCGAATACGCGCCGAAGCTCCGGGATTCGATCCTCCACCAGCGGACCCTGCTGCCCGAGGATCTGGAAACCCGTTTCGGACTGCCCGAGGGCAATGGGAATCACGGTGAAATGACCCTGGACCAATTCCTCCATATGCGGCCGATTCCAGGCTACGCCCAATATCGGGCGCCGGTCGAAGGCCTCTACCTCTGTGGCGCTGGAGCCCATCCCGGCGGAGGTGTTACGGGCCTCCCCGGCCACAATGCCGCCCGACAGGTCCTCAAGGACTGGAAATAGGCTACAAATCTGGGTCTCTGAAGCTGCGGGGATTCGGATGACCGAGGCGCACGAAGACGAATATTCACCGGAGATCCTGGAGGTGCTGGAATTTCTCTGGGGCAAGGGCTTTCTCTCCCCGGGTGGCGAGGAGCATCTGGCGGCGATCGTGGGAGAGTTGGATCTTCGCGACCGATCCGTACTCGATATCGGCTGTGCGCTAGCGGGTTTCGATCTCCTGCTGGCGAAGAAATATGGTGCGCGGGTAGTGGGATTGGATGTCGAGGCGGCTCTGATCGAGAGGGGGCGCAAGTCGGTCCTGGCAGCCGGCCTGGAAGATCAAATCGAATTAAAACTCTACGAACCCGGGAAACTCCCCTTCGAGGATGGGAGCTTTGACGTGGTCTTCGGCAAGGACAGCTGGATCCATATCGAAGACAAGCGGGCCTTCTTCGCGGAAGTCTACCGCGTACTCGTACCGGGCGGCTTCCTGATCGCCGGGGATTGGCTTCGCAGCGATCGCGAATACGACGAAGATATGTATCGCTTCTTCGAACTCGAGAGATTGACCTACCATATGGATACCCTTCCCCATTACGGAGCCATTCTGCGCGAAGCCGGTTTCGTCGACGTATCCCTCGAGGATATCCACGATCAATATCGCATCATGGCCGGCGAGGAATTGCGGCGCCTCGAAGTCGACGACGCGGATGAGATCGTGCGTAGAATCGGGGAAGAAGCGCATCAGTATTTCATCTTGAACTGGCAGGCATTGGTCAAGGTCGTGGAGAATGGGGATCTGCGTCCGGGGCGCATGCGCGCTCGCAAGGCCGGATAGAGGCTGCGATGGCGGTGGACGATGCCTCGCGCGCGGCCCGCATCCCCGGGGCCGCGGTCGAAGAGTATTCGCCTGCGAGCTATGCTCCAGCGGGTCTGAACTCCGGAGGATCAGGTCACGGCTCCCTACGAACATCTCCTCTCTCCGATCGAGATCGGAAGCGTTGAGATCAGGAATCGGATCTGCTCGACGGGCCACGATACCTGCCTGGCCGAGCAGAACCGGCCCGGAGAGGCCCTGGCGGCCTACCACCGTGCACGAGCCCGGGGCGGAGCGGGCCTGATCGTCGTTGAAGTTGCGGGTGTCCACGAGTCGGCCCGCTACACGTCGGAGATGATCCTCGCCACCAGCGATGCCTGCATCCCCGGCTATCGGAAGATCGCCGAGGCCTGCCACGAATTCGACTGCGCGGTCTTCGGGCAGCTCTTCCACCCGGGCCGGGAAATCCTGCAGGCGCCCAATGGCACGGCCCCAGTAGCCTACTCGGCCTCTGCCGCTCCCAACGAACGCTTCCACATCATGCCCCGGGCCCTGCCCAAAAACCTGATCCGCGAAATCGTGGCGGGCTATGGGAGCGCGGCGACGCGACTGATTTCGGCGGGCCTCGACGGTGTCGAAATCGTTGCCAGCCACGGCTATCTGCCCGATCAATTCCTGAATCCCCGCATCAATCGCCGCGAGGATGAGTACGGGGGCGACTTCGAGGGCCGCCTGCGTTTTCTGCGCGAGTGCATCGCAGAAATTCGATGCAATATTGGCGACGGCGCGCTCGGGCTGCGCATCTGCGCGGACTCCAAAGATCCCCAGGGACTCGAGCGACGGGATGTCGTCGAGATCTGCGCCGCGTTGGATCGGGATGGACTGCTCGATTATTACAGCATCGCGGCCGGTTCCTCGGCCGGACTCCGGGCTTCCATCCACATCGCCCCGCCGATGAATAGCTTCGATCCCGGATATGTGGCCGAGGGCTCGCGCGCGATCCGGGACGTGGTCTCCAAACCCGTGATCGTGACGGGGCGCGTCAACCGGGCGGGGATCGCGGAGGAAATCCTGGCGCGGGGCGACGCGGATCTATGTGGCATGACGCGCGCCATGATCTGCGATCCCGAGCTGGCCAAGAAGATTCGCGGGGGGCGAAGCGAGGAGATTCGTGAATGCATCGGCTGCAACCAGGCCTGCATTGGCCACCTGCACCTCGGCTGCTCGATTTCATGTATTCAATATCCGGAGTCCGGGCGCGAACTCGTCTACGTCGAATCAGGGCATGGGCAGTCTCGGCCGGCCTCCTCCGCAAAGAGCGTGATGGTAATCGGGGGCGGACCCGGCGGCATGAAGGCCGCAGCCGTGGCCGCCGCTCGCGGCCACGCTGTCAGCCTCTACGAGAGGGCCGAATGCCTGGGGGGCCAGGCCCTGCTGGCCCAGAAGCTGCCGGGACGGGGAGACTTCGGGGGGCTGATCGAAAACCTGCTCCGCGAAGTGAGAGCGGCGGGTGTCGAGGTTCACACCCGGGTGGAGGTCGACCTCGAAAGGATCGAGGCGGCCGCCCCGGACGTTCTCATCCTGGCCAGCGGCGCCAGGCCGCGAATCCCCGAAATCCCGGGAATAGATCTCCCCCACGTCCTCAGCAGCTGGGATGTGCTGGGGGAAGGGACCCGTACCGGAAACTCGGTGGTCGTTGCGGATTGGCGCTGTGATTGGATTGGACTCGGGCTGGCGGAACTCCTCGCCCGAGACGGCTGCCGCGTAAGGCTCTGCGTCAACGGAATGATGCCCGGTCAGACCATCCAGCAATATGTGCGCGATCCGTGGATTGGCATCCTCCATGAATTGGATGTCGAAATGATTCCGCTACTCCGACTATCCGGTGTCGACGAGGATACGGTCTATTTCGAGCATACATTGAGCGGTCGGCCAGTCATTTACGAGCAGGTCGACAGTCTGGTATTTTCCCTCGGCCACGAGGCCGACAACACCCTCGAAAGACAACTTGGCGACTATTCGGGTCGTGTGATCCCGATCGGCGACTGCCTGGCGCCGAGAACCGCCGAGGAGGCTATTCTCGAGGGCCTGCAGGTGACTCATGAGCTCTAGATATTCCCCGGGGCAGCGACTCATCCTGGCGGGTGCAATCCTGCTGGCCATGATCTGGCTGTTAATACTTCCCCTCGAAGAGGCAGACCTCTCCGAGCGGGAAAGCTCCCCGCCAAGGGCTGCGACAGAGCCTGCGCCCCCGATCTCGCCGAGCGAAAGCGATGCCTCCCGCATTGCGCTACGCGACACTCCACCCCATGCAGATGCGGACGGCGCGGGGAGCCCGGCGGAGCCCGGCGAGGCTTCCCGCGATCAGGACGGGAGCGAAGAGGAGGCCGCTATCGGAAGTCTGGACTGGGTGCGGGAACGCTACCAGGAATCCCGGGAACGGCGACGGACGATCCGGGAAGGGGCCACCCGCAAGCATCGCAAGCTGAATATCGAGGAATTGGCGAGGAGTTGGGCGATCGAATTCGAGTTGCAGGAAGCGATCGGCGCCGCCGCTTACGATCGGCTGATCTACGATCTCGGCCGAAAGAATCGGGTACGAGTCAATTGGGTTGCCTCTGGATCCAACGCGGATCGCGCCGGCATCATCAGGAATGACATCATTCTCGGTTATGACGACCATCCCGTATATGCCCTACAGGGAATTCGTGAGCGCAATAAATTGCTCGACGAAGGCAGTTGGATCACGATTCGATACGAGCGGGATGGAGAAGTCTTTCAAACGAAGATCGCCACCGATAAATATCGGCCAGTCCGAGGCGGCCCGGTCAACGGGATGACTCTCATCCCCTTTGCCCGCCGACCCCAATGAGAGCATTCATGTCTTCTGCAGCGGAAAACTCGCATACGGACCTGAGTTTCTGGCATGCGACGGGCCCGACTCCCGACGCGGGGATGGCTGCCCTGGGCGAAGATCTCGATGTCGATGTGGCAATCGTGGGGGCTGGCTTCACGGGGTTGTGGACCGCCTACTACCTGAAATGCCTCGACCCCTCCCTCTCGCTGGCAATCGTCGACGCTCACTTCCCCGGATACGGCGCCTCCGGAAGGAATGGGGGTTGGTGCCTGGGTGAACTCTCCGGCATGGACGTCCGTCTGGCGGATGGGCGACAACGCGATTCGGCCATTCGCCTCCAGCGAGAGATGTTTGCGACTGTGGACGAGATCGGGCGGGTGAGCGAGAAGGAAGCGATCGATTGTCATTGGGCGAAGGGCGGTACGATCAGCCTCGCGACCGCGCGAGTGCACCGAGAGCAGATTCGAGATGAGATATCCCATTGGAGAAGCCTGGGCTTCGGCGAAGAAGATTTTCGCTGGCTCGAGGCTGGAGAATGTGCGCAGCGAATCAATACCCGACTGCATCGCGGCGGACTCTTCAGTCCGCATTGTGCGGCCATTCACCCGCTGCGACTGGTATCGGGGCTCGCGGCAACGATCGAAAAGATGGGCGTCGCTCTCTATCGAAATACTCCCGCACTCTCGCTCGAAAACGGCCGGGTCGTCACTCCCGGAGGGTCGGTACGGGCCCGGATGGTCGTGGGCGCCACCGAGGCCTACTCGCAAACCATTCCCTCCCAGAGCCGCCGACTCCTTCCCTTTCATTCGATGATGATCGCCACCGAAAAGTTGCCCGAAGAAATATGGCGGGAGATCGGACTCTCGAATAGGGAAACTTTCGGCGATCCCAGGCGGATGGTGATCTACGGGCAGAGGACCCAGGACGATCGCTTCGCATTCGGAACCCGGGGCGGATATTTTTTCGGATCCGGAATCCGCGACCGCTTTGCCCCCGGCGAAGCGGTCTTCAAGAGGCTTGAAGAACTCCTCGGCGATCTCTTCCCCGTAATCTCCCAATTCGAAATCACGCATCGTTGGGGAGGCGCTCTCGGCATTCCCCGCGATTGGCTTCCCGTGGTGGGAATCGATCGCAAGGCCTCCTTTGCCTGGGCGGGGGGCTATGTCGGGGAGGGGGTCGCAGCGACCAACCTCGCCGGCAGGACACTCGCCGATCTGATTCTGGAGCGGGATTCCGCCCTCGTCGATCTCGCCTGGGTGGGCCCATCCTTCAAGCGCTGGGAGCCCGAACCCCTGCGCTGGCTAGCGACCACCGGCATCGGCTATCTTGGATCCGCAATCGATCGGATCGAGTTGGCGGATGGAAATACGCCTCGAATTCGCAATGCGATCTATGAGCTGCTTGTAAGGAAGTAGCATCCCTTTCGTTTTCCAGACGTTGTCCAGAAGCATCTCCGGAATGCGAATAGTCTCTGGCATCAAGGCGCAATCAGCTAGCCAATCTGGGAGCCACTCACCACAGATGAATTCGATCATGGCTCGTGTCATCGCCCTCATCATCGCCGCCGTCTCCCTGACCGCTACTTCAGCCATTCCCTTCCTGGCAGTGATGGCCAATGACGAACTCGTCGACCCGGCGGGCCCCGGAGACTTGCTCGTCGAGCTTTCCGGATCCGCGGATCTGCTGCTTGAAAATATCGGCAACCTGGAGGCGGAAAGAGATGCGAAGTGCAATTCGACCGCCTCCCGCTTCGAGGATTTCCTCTTTGGCACGCCCCTCGCCGATCAGGCAAGAATCGAAAATGTCGAATTTCAGAAGAAATTGATTCGTCGGCTCTGGTTCGCTGCGAGCAGCCGGGCCCGGGAAGACGCCCGCGAGGCCGTCGGGGCAGAAGAGATCCGGGAAGAAGTCGACGAAATCTTGACCATCCATCCCCAAAGCGACAACAAGCTATCGATTCATTTTTCCGGCCAGCCCCCGATTGAAATCTCTCGACGGCGCCTGCAGCAATACGCTTCCATCGCCTTCTCCCTGCGATCGATCCTCGGAGTCGAACAGGAATTCCTGCTTTCGAATGGGCCCACCCCCCTGCCCCTCGAACAGGAGGCCATCGAAGCCCTCAGAGATTCCATCGACTACATCTCCGTTTCCGTCTTGATGCGAGCGGATGAATCATCTCGCAAGCGCAATGAATTCGAGATCGAGGCAGGGCTGATTCGAACGACCTGGAGTGAACTGATTCCCGCCAGCCAGAGCATGGCTTCCGCTGGAGATCTCAGCTCCAGCCTGGGAGAGAATCCGGTCGAGAGCGCGCTGCTGATGCAACTCATCGACCAGAAGACGGCCGCCTACCGGGCCTATAACGATCTGGGTGAGCGCAAGGCGCGGGCCCTCTTCATTACCAATACCGTCCGCTTCTATGCCAGGGCAAAGATCGGACGCAATCGCACTGATCGCTCGAAAATCATCGTAGCGGTCAATAAATCCCTAGCGGACTTCTCAAGAATAATTCTCGGAGTCGCCAACGATATGGCAGGGAAGAAGGGGCACGCCCTGATTCGCGCCGACGATGCCATCGAGGCCACTCACCGCCTGCTGCCCCAGGAAATCGATGAATTCGAGGATGTGCACGTCTTCCCAAATCTGCCCCGGGAAGAACGCGTCGTTCTCGAGGCCTATGACTGCGATTCCTTCCGTGATTTTGGAGTGCATTGGCTCGCCCTCAAGCACGCCCTGGAAGATCCGACCCCGGGCAGCAGATCCCTGGACCCATTCGCCGCCGAGATCATCGCGGAAACCATTTCCCAATACGGAGTTCTTCTACTCCGCATGGCTGGAGACGAGGTGAAGCGCCAGGCCGACGATATGCTGCTACGACCGGAAGATCTGATGACGAGTGCCGCCCAGATTTCCGAACGACTGGAAAACTACCCCCAGCACCCCCCCACCCCAAATCGGGCGGAACTCATCGCCTCCGCAAGGCCTGCGCCCCAATCGGAGGGGCCGGATCTATTCTTCACGGATATCACGCAAGATGTCGGATTTGAATTTATTCACCGCTCCTCGAAATGGCTGGGCGAATTTCGCCATAAAGAGGTCAATACCCCACCGACCTTTTCCGGAGGCGGGGTGGCGGCCGAGGATATCGACGGGGATGGGCATCTGGATCTGCTGCTTCTTGGCGGCGCGGGAAATGCACTGCTGATGGGGGAGGGAAATGGCCAGTTCGTGGACTTGGCCGCCGAGGCCGGCATTGATTACCGGCGCGAGGACGGCTCGGCCGGGGAGCCACGAAAGCCCATCGTTGCGGACTTCGACAATGATGGGCGTCAGGATATCCTGATCACCTACGTGGACGATGATCATCGAATCTACCGGAATCTGGGCGAACGACGCTTTCTGGACGTGACTTCCGTGGCGGGGCTCGGAGGCAGGGGACTCATCGGCGGACCGGCCACGGTCTTCGATTTTGATGACGATGGGCTGCTCGACATCTACATCGGTTATTTCGGGAACTACCTCGAATCTGCGATTCCCACCCAGGAGCGCGACAACCATGACGCACTGCCCAATCGACTCTTCCGTAATCTCGGTGAGATGCGCTTCGAAGATGTCACGGAAAAGAGCGGAACCGGGGATCGGGGCTGGACCCAGGCCGTTTCCCATTTGGATTTCGATCGGGATGGAAAACAGGATATCTTCGTCGCCAATGACTATGGGCTGAATGCCTTCTTCCGCAATCTCGGCGACGGAAGATTCGAAGATGTCGCCGCCGCCCTTGGCATGCGAAAGGCCCTGCATTCGATGAATGTGGGAATCACGGATATCAACGCGGACGGTTATCCGGATATCTACGTTTCAAATATCGCAACCCTGATCAAGGACAATAAGTACATCTTCCCCGACATCACCACACCACTCGACTTCGACCTGCGCGCCATGTCGGGAATGCTCGTCAAGGAAGCGGATACCTTCTTCGTCTCCGAAGCCAAGGCCGAAGCTCTTTCCGGATACCAATTGTCCACGGATATCGAAAGGGGTGAGTCGTCTACTGGCTGGGCATGGGATGCGGAATTTCTCGACTTTGATCTCGATGGGGATGACGACCTCTACCTCGTCAATGGGATCAACGACTACAATGCCTTCTCGATGATCTTCAACCAGAGACAGGATCGCGAAGAAGGCCCGGCCGTGCTGCTCAGCCATAGCCGAGAATCCAATGTCTTCTTCCTGAACGAAGGGGGAAAACTGAAGAATCGCTCAGCCGATAGTGGAGCCGATTTTGTCGGAAATTCGCGCAGCACGGCCTATTTTGATTTTGACTCGGATGGTGACCTCGATATCGTGGTGAACAACTTCCATTCCGGGGCCACGCTCCTCCGCAACAACGCCCAGGAGCGCGGCTGGCATTGGCTCAAGATCAGGCTCCTGGGGGATCCGAAAAAAAACTCCAACCGGGACGCGATCGGAGCGCGGATCACCATCCAGACCGAAGATGGCATCCCACGAACTCGCATCGTTCAAGGCGGCTCGGGCTATCTCTCGATGAATCCCAAGGAGCAGCATTTCGGGCTGGGAGATTCACTCCACGCGGACATCAAGGTCAGCTGGCCGAATGGCGAAGAAGAGAGCTTTCTCAACGTCGCCGCCAATGGAGCCTATACGATCTCCCAGGGCTCCCCGATCAGCCCCACGAAGAGGCCTCGCCCGAAGCCCGAGGCGCATCCGGGGGCGACTCCTGGTGCTAGCGATTGATCTCCGGGTTGTGGCGAGCCCCAAGCCTGCCGTCCAACCACTCGAGTTCGACCGAGTTCACCGCTTCCGCTGACCCCAGCCCAAAATGACGCTGCTCGGGGATATCCACCAACCACTCGGCCCGTGAATCTTCTATCCCCGCGAGGTCGAAGGATGAGATCGGAAGACGAGATCGAAAGACGAGATCGAAAGACGAGGTCGAAAGACGAGGTCGAAGGATGAGGTCGGAAGGGTGAGGTCGAAGGATGAGGTCGGAAGGGTGAGATCGAAAGATGAGGTCGAAGGATGAGGTCGGAAGGATGAGGTCGAAGACGAGATCGGAAGGTGA
>CAYTAT010000068.1:0-16676 GCA_964435795.1 uncultured Spirochaetaceae bacterium | reverse complement strand
GCTTCTCTTGGTGTTTCCGCGCCAAACACAGGCGGAGCGAAGTGGATAGGCAGAGCCCTTCCTTACCGCTTCGGTCACTTCCCGGATGGCCCTGGCCTGTCCCTTGTCCTGGGAGAATCGGACATATAAGCTGCTTTCTGGCCTGTTGTAGCAAAGTAGAAATGTCGGGATCTCCGCAACGTAGAGATGCCGGGTAGCCGAGCGATTACGGATTCCCAGGCAGAGCATCTGCCTGGGTTCTCGCTGTTCGAATCCGCTGCTTCTGTCGTAGCGTGATCTTCGTGTTGGCCAGGTACTTCTCGTCTCGTCTCCGTTGATCCGTCTGGATCTTGGATAGCACTGCGGCTCGAGGTTTGTTGGAAACGATATCGCCCTGAGTAACACGCCGCTGCTCCTCAAAGGCGCGGAAGGGGAAGCTCTCCCCGCCATCGCGAAACTCGAGCTGGCCATCGGCGTACTCGTGCACGCGGCATCGCTGCCCCCGAAGCCTTGATGCCTCGGGGCTGGGCTCGATGAGGCAGAGCCCTAGCCTGAACTATGTCTAAAAGGTCTAGACACCTTCGAGTCAGGGGGATGAGGGCCATCGGCTCTCCTCGACTAAGTTGTTGTTACGACACACCCACTTGGGAGAGGAATCGATGACCCTCGAAGAGAAGGGTGACCTTCAGCGCCTGCGGTTCTTCCGCCGAGCCGAAGAACGCGGCAACGTGAGCCAAGCCTGCCGAGAGGCCGGTCTGGCCCGCTCGTTCTACGACCAGTTCCGGGGCCCTTTCCTCGCGTACGGTCCCATCGGCCTGCACCCCAAGCACCGCCGTGGGCGGCCGGGGAGGCCGCCCACGCTCGACGCCCAGCCTCGACGCCTGGATCGAGCGACGGATCTCTCGGACTGCGGCTTCGCTCGTTTGCTTCTTTTGGTTAGACATCTTCCTTGGGGTCATGGACCCCGGAATGTGTCTCTTAGCTTAGAGCCTCTGAGTGTCCGAGTTCTGCTGACGGGATACACTTTATGCGGTCAAGCCTGACTTCGGTTCAGTGGCCCAGTTGATGGCCCAGGTTGGCGGAGCGTTTTGGCCCGGGCTGCCTCGGAGTGGCCTCGCAAATATAGCATGGTTGCTGATCGCGAAGGTCCAGTTGGAGTCCAGGGTCATCCGGAAAATTCGGGCTGGTGAAGTCGATGAGCCAGGGAAAAGAATGCAAATCGCCCAGGCGACAGGGCTCGCTCGTAGTTTCTATACTCTTGCCAAGATGGCTGCTTCGACTCCCGCGATCACGACTCCCTGGCTGGATGCTTTCTGCGTCGGCGGATTTTCATTTCTGCTCGTCCCCGTTTTTTTCGCGGTCGGTCCGGAGGTATTTTTCGAGAAGATCCTGTTCTTGACGATCGCGATCAACATGCCGCACTTCATCGCTTCGTATCGACTTCTCTACCAGCGCCGGGAAATGATCGCTCGCTATCGCTGGGCGGCCATCTATGTACCTTGCGGGCTTTTGGCTTACGCAGGGGTCAGCCTAGCGTTGGTGCCTGTGACGGTGCTGCCAGTTTATGTGCTGCTCGTTGGATCGGGGGTCTACCTCGCTTGGCACTACACGGGGCAGGCATGGGGCATGATGGCGTCCTTCGCCTATCTCGCGGGTCGGCCCTTTGAGGCTTCGGAGCAAACTTTGATTCGGAGGGTCTGGTCGCGCTTTTGGTCTTTCACGCGATCGCTTTCCTGCGCTTCAGCCAGGTCACCCGGGTGGTCTTTCGCGAGCTCGGTCTTCTGAAAGAATTCGTGGACGCAATCACCGCGTTCTATCCGGTGGTTGCGGTAGCGGCCTTCGTGTTCTGCCTGGTCGGCATCGAGGGAATGCGGCGCTATGTGAAGCGGACGGGCGCATGGCCGCCACTTCGGGTGGCGCTCCCGTGGCTCGCGATCCATCTCTGGTATGTTGCGATCGCTTACGATATGCGCGCGATTTTTTGGGTTCAGATCAGTCACGCGGTGCAGTACCTCATTTTTCCCTTTCGAGTGGAGATGAACCGGCGCTTCGAGGGGCAGGAGCCGAGCCGGGGACGTATGGCGGGTCATCTGCTGGGCTACGCGGCCGCGCTAGTTGCCGTCGGAGCATTGTGGAACCCCTTCGTCCCGTGGCTGCTGACGGCTCCAGCGAATTCCGCCTTGGGGCCCCAGGGCGGTATCCTGCTCCCAGCGGTGATGATCGCGATCTTGAATGTTCACCACTTCTTCACCGACGGCTGCGTCTGGAAGATCAGCAATCCGACGGTGCGACGAGATCTCTTTCTGCACATCCGGAGTTAGCTGGCGGGATGCGGATCTGGCGCTCTGCGTCAGCGGCTTCTGGGTCTGCAGGATCTTCCGGCTTTCGCGGGCTTTCGGCGCAGCTTCGTGCGATTCTATTCAGGGAAACGGGGCGAGGACGGTAGCGCCCGAGAAGAATTCAGTTCAGGAACCTTCGGGACGGGTCGACTCATGCGAAAAGGCGCAACCCCTTCCAGCGAAAATCCCGTGCAGTCAGGGGAATTCGCTTTTGGCGGGCTGCACTGGCTGCTCGGGGCAGTGGTTTCCACGGTTCCCGCGCTTGTTGCCGGGTTGCTGATTTACACCACCCCAGGAGTAGAAATCACCAACTACACGCCCCAGTGGTCCGACGAGGTCTACAACTGGCATCAAGTGGCGACCTTTGGTGCTGTCGGCTTCGATGGCGGGTACTACACCGCCAACGAGAGGCCCGCACCGATTTCATTAATCCATTTCTACGCGCATGGCCCCATCTACCCGATGCTTCTCGGTGCGATCAGCCGCGTGATCGGCTGGGACTATTACACCGCGCCAATTGTGAATATTGCGCTGGTCACCCTGGCGATTTTCTTCTTCGTGGGGATGGCTCGACCGGGCTTCGTTCAGCTTTTGCTTTTGGGTCTCATACTCGCCACCTGCTGGCCCCTGCATCTCTACATGATCACCGATATGCGGCTTGCCTATTTCATGGCCGTCGCGATCTTTCTGGCTGGTTTTTTCAGTCGAACCCTCGCTGACCCCGGTCGTTCTTCCCCTTTCTTCCTCGGGCTTTTTGCCGTCGCGATAGCACTGGCATCCGTCTCCAAGCTCACGTTTTCGTTCCTCTTTTTCCCCTACTTTTTGCACCTTCGCCAAAGGCTCAGCTTGAACCTGCTCCAAGCTTTGGGGGTTTCTTGCCTCCTGGTCGTGATGAGCTTCGTCTTCTACAACCAGGTCGCGGCGCCGTATTCCAACGTGGCGAGCGATCTTCTTATGCGGTTCGAACGATCGCTGGTGGATGGTATCGCTGGAGTGGCCGAGCATGCCTGGGTCAGCCTGGGACATTTTTTCGGCAGCGACAATCGCGCGTTGTGGCTGATGCTCCGTCTTCAGATGGTCGTGACGGTTTTGTGGGCGGGTTTCCTTGTCTGGCGCCGGAGAGATCACGAGTCGGAGTTGAGGGAATCCTATGTGATTCTTGCCGGCTCGGGATCGCTGATCCTCTTGACGATTCTTCTCTACGACGTTTTTGCATGGAGGGACTACAGGCTCTTCGGGCCTGCTCTCCTTCTCTGCACTCTCGTTATCATCGACCGAAAGCGGTGGGTTCTCGTGGTTCTCCTTATCGTGGGGAATCTTGCAGTTCTTCCGGATTTTATAGCCGCTCATGAGCAGGTCTTTTTCAAGGACCGGTTTTCGAGTGAGAACCGGAGGCTTGAAGAATTTATCGAGCAGATTTCCCCGATCATCCAATACGACGCCGACAAGAATGGCTGGGAGAATACGATTCTGGTTCCGCAGTTCGTTGCTGAGAATCCGTTGCTTATCGGAATTCCCAGAGGCATCGGGATATCCTGGTTTCACTCGGCCAGGCGCTTGCCCCGGGTTAAATCCCGCTATGCGATACTTGATTTGCCCAGCTACACCGTGTTGAGGCAACGGTCGCGTCTGAATTTCGTCAGAAAAACGACCTTGGGCGATCTCTACATTAACCTCACACCGGACCGCGGAGACTAAGGCACGTTGCGGTTAGGGGTGGGGTGCCTTTAGCGGACAGCGACAGAAAAGGCGTATCGAGTGAATCAGCGAATCCAGTATCCCGTCATTCTTTTCGCATCGGCGGTTTTTTCGGGTGCTTTCCTGCTCTTTCTCATCCAGCCCATGTTGGGCAAGCTGATTCTTCCTTGGTTCGGCGGCGGGCCCGGAGTCTGGACGGCCTGCTTGATGTTCTACCAGGCAGCGCTTTTCCTCGGCTATCTCTACGCCTACGGGTTGGTGCGATTTTTCGAGCCCCGGACTCAGTGGTTGGTTCACGCGATTGCGTTTTCGGGCGCGCTCTTCCTGCTTCCCGTGACCCCGGGTGAGCAATGGCGGCCCGAAGGCTTCGGCGCGGATCCGTCGATCGCGATCGCGATCATGCTGATCGCTACCGTGGGTCTGCCATTCATGGTGCTCTCGGCGACGGGTCCGCTTCTCCAGGCATGGTTTGCTGCCCGCTATTCGGATCGCTCGCCCTATCCCCTCTATGCGGTTTCCAATCTCGGTTCTCTGGCCGCCTTGTTCAGTTTTCCCCTTCTGGTCGAGCCGTTTTTTCCGATGCGCGAAGCGGGATGGTTGTGGTCCCTGGGGTTCGGTGTCGCCATGATTTTGATTCTTGCCGCGGGTCTGATGGCAGTGGTGAGAGTTCCCGCTGGGCTGCGCGTCGAAGCCGGGCAGGGCGAGCGAACTTTGAAACAGCCGTCCGTTGGCCAGTATTTCCAATGGATGTTGCTTGCAGCGTGCGCGGTGATCGTCTTGATGGCTATTACGAACAAGCTCTGTCTCGACGTGGCGAGCTTCCCCTTCCTCTGGATTTTACCACTCGCACTGTATCTTGGCAGCTACATCCTCTGCTTTGCTTCAGAGCGCTTCTACAGTCGGCGTTTGTGGCTCAGTGTGCTCCTGGCGGCGCTGGCTCTGAAATATTTGGTGGTGCTCTGGGTTCCTCAATCGGGAGTCGTCTCTATTTTTTTCTGGTCGATCTTCGTGCAGATTCCTCTCTTTGCCACGATTCTCTTTTCTTTTTGCATGCTGATTCACGGAGAACTCTACCGACTGCGCCCCTCTGCGGCTTCGCTGACCTCCTTCTACCTCGCATTGTCGGGGGGCGGCGCCCTGGGAGGGCTCTTTGTTGGCTTGATCGCGCCGCGCATCTTCGACGATTATGTCGAGTTGCAGCTGGCCTACGGGGTGGCCTGGGGGCTGGTCGCCTATCTCTTCGCGAGAGACCCGGAAAGCTGGATGTCCCTGGCGCGGGCCCGCTGGCGTGTTGGGGGAGTGGCCGCGGTCAGCGTGTTGGTTTTGAGCGTGACGGTTGCGGGTATGCGGGTGGATCCCGAGGGCTTGGTTCACGAGGAGCGCAATTTTTTTGGGGTGCTCCGAGTGATGGATTGGGAAATCGATTCCCCAGAGAACAGTCGCCGGATTCTCAAGCATGGGACGACCATTCACGGGGCTCAACTTCTGAGTGCCGGGTATCGTCAGCGACCTATTTCCTACTACGGGGTTGCGACAGGAATCGGACTGGCTCTGGCTCAGCGGAGCAGCGGCGAGCGCCTGGATATTGGCATCATCGGGATGGGCGCGGGCAGCCTTGCGGCATATGGCCGGGGGGGCGACAGGATTCGCTTCTACGAGATCGATCCTGCGGTGGTTCGGTTAGCCAGTTGGGGAGGGTATTTCACTTTCTTGGCCGATAGCCGAGCGTCGGTCGAGGTCATCCCGGGTGACGGTCGTCTTTCACTTCAGCAGGAACTCGATGAAGGCCGAAGGAACAGGTTCGATTTTCTCATCATCGATGCCTTCTCAAGTGATGCAGTTCCTTTTCACCTGCTGACCCGAGAGGCCTATGGACTCTTTCTCGAGCATCTCAAGCCTTCGGGCTTGATCGCGGCTCATGTTTCGAATCGTCATTTCGAGCTTGCGTCCATCCTCTACCGGATTGGTGAAAGCTACGGCCTTGAAGTGCTGAGCGTGAACAACCCGGGCTTCGGACTCAAAATTGCTGGCCCCGCTCGATGGATTTTTATGAGCCGCGATCCCACCAAAATTCAGGCCCTTCAGACGTCGGGGGTAGAGCGTATGAAGAAGTTGAGGCTGGACGGGTCTAAGGTTGACTTCGGCGTTTTGAGCCCGAGTGATTATATGGGCGAGCCCCTGTGGACCGACGATTTCAATAGTCTTCTGGGTGTTCTGAATTCGGCGAAGTGACTATGATAGTTCGTGGGGGTCGATGGCATGGAGCGAATGCGCTCACAGTGGCGGCGCTCAGTCGCGAAGGGATCGCTGGTGCTTGTCGGCTTGGCCCTGGGCCTACTTGTCGCCGAGGGAATCGCCCGCGTGGCCGGGATCGATCCCGGAATCCATGTGATCTACCGGGAAAATTTCCGACTCAGTGAGAACCCCCGGCTGCGGTATGAACTCCAGCCCCTGTCAAAAGACGGAAATACCCGGATTAACAGCGCCGGGATGCGCGATCATGAGCACGCTCTGGCCAAACCTGCCGGGGTGTATCGCATCGCGATCGTCGGCGACTCTATTGCCTATGGACTTACGGTGGAGCAGCGGGCGGCTTTCCCGCAACAGCTGGAGAGGATGCTCAACGACCGCAGCCCGGACGGTCTCCGTTTTGAAGTCCTGAATCTCGGGGTGAGTGGCTACAATATCGGTCAGATCGTCGAACGACTTCGTACCCTGGGTCTCGACCATGCCCCCGATCTGGTCATCTATGCGTATTCACTCAACGATCCGCAGACCTTCAGTCTCGAACTGCAGGGATTGACCGCCATGTCCCGAGAGGCCGAGACGAAATTGCATCCGAGCCAGGCCGTTCTCAAATGGTTATCGAACTCCCGGGTCTTCCTGCTGCTCTGGCGTTCGTTCCAAGAGCCGTGGACCCGGCCGGTGCGACCGGCCCGGCAATCCCCGGACTACTTGGCCGTGGTGTCCGGTCGCCACGTCGAGTACTTCGAATCCCTTCACGCGGACGAGCCGTGGGGGCGGCTCCAGCGCGGCCTCGCGGAGATGGCGGGGCTCGGCCACGGCGCCGATGGAGGTCCAGAAATACTGGTGGCGGTGCTTCCGATCTATCTGGGCGAAGCGGGTCCCTATCCGCTGTCGGGCCTGCACCGTCGGATCTTGGCGGAGGCCGAGCGCCATGGGCTCGAGGCCTTCGACCTGGCCCCGTTTCTGATGGGCCGGCAAGGGACGACGCACGGGGCCTTCTTCAACGATCCCTTTCACCCTTCCGCCGAAGGGCATCGCCGGGTCGCCGCCGGCCTGCTGGGCTGGTTGGAAGATGCCGGGGTCGGGTCGGCCCGTCCTCTATCCAAGCCCTGAGGTTTGTGGGCTTTCCAATGCTCTTTCTCGGCTATTGTGGGTAGAGGATGACCAACCTCGGGGAAAGCGATGGAGGCTTCAATGGCGGCTCGGGCAGCCCTGAAGCCGCCGAGTTTCCAGCCCCCATCGAATCCGCTGAAGAGAAGATTTATTTCCCGGGCCTGAATGGGCTGCGGTTTTTCGCGGCATTTTCGGTTCTCCTTTATCACATCGAGGCGCTCAAATCGTTCTCCCGGATGCCCAATTGGGTTGCGAGCCCCTTCCTCCACAGTCTCGGCCCCTATGGGGTCGTTTGCTTTTTCTCCCTCAGCGGTTTCCTGATCACCTACCTCCTGCTCGAGGAATCGGCGCGAACCGGAGGCATTCGAGTGCGTCGCTTCTATATGCGCCGAATCCTCAGGATCTGGCCCCTCTACTATTTCATCGTGGTCCTGGGTTTTTTGATTCTGCCCCTGACCCAGGATCTGCTCACCCACCCCCAGGTCGCCATGAAGGGCGATTTGCTGCCCAAACTGGCGCTCTTTTTGACTTTTCTTCCCAACCTGGCCTGGGTCATGTTCGGCATCACCCCCCTTGCGGGGCCACTTTGGTCCGTGGGAGTCGAAGAGCAGTTCTATCTCCTATGGCCGATTCTTCTGCGCGGCCTTCGGAACCACGTCCTGCTGGGAATCGTGGCGGTGATTTTCGTGATGGTGGGCTTGCGTTTCGGGTTGCCCCGAGTGGCTGCAGCCCTCGCTTCTGGGGGTCCGGACGATTATTCATGGCAGATCGCCATCAATTTCCTTTGGACGCTGAAGCTCGAATGCATGGCCATGGGGGCTCTGGCGGCCTACTGGCTCCACGGTGGCTTTCATCGGATTCTCCGGGTCCTCTACTTCCCCCTGACCCAGTTGGCCGCTCTGGGGCTGATTCTCGTCTCCCTGTGGCGGAATCAGAGTTATGGACAATTCGACAATGTGGTCTGGGGAGCCGCCTTTGCGGTGCTGATCGTCAACTTGGCCGCCAACCCGCGGAGTTTGTTGAAGCTCGAGAATCGGCTTCTCGATTATCTGGGAAAGATTTCTTTCGGCATCTACGTCTATCACTCCTTCACAATCGTCGGAGTCCTGTTGTTTCTCCGGAACTGGATGCCCACCCACGGCTTCCTCTTCAACGGCCTGCTTTACTGTTTGGTGATCGGGCTGACCATTGGCCTCGCCGGGCTTTCGCACCGATATTACGAGAGCCCGTTTCTGCGTTTGAAAATTCGGTATATGGTGGTGCGAAGCTCCGGCGAAGCCGGAGACCCGGCTTCGGGGCGCGGCATTTCCCGGTCAGCTTGAAGGGGAGAGATATCATGAACTTCGTAAGGCCTGGCATCCTGGTGGTCTGTATCGCCGGGCTTGCTCTGAGCGCGTTTCTGCTGTTTGGGGACCGATGGGGGGAGGGGCCCGCACCGGACGTGCCCGAGCCGGCCGGTCGTGCAGCTGGGGTGCAAGAGTCTTTGGCCGCTGCGCCGAACCTTGCACCGTCTGACCAGCCGGCGCCTTCCCAGGGGACTTCTGCTGCCAAGGGAGAACCCGCAGAGGAAGCGGCAAAGAAAGCCGCAGAGGCCGCAGAGGCTCAGCGGAAGGCTGAGGTCATGATCAAGGCCCGAGCGCAGTACGCGGAAAAACTGCGACGGGAGAAGGTCGAGAAGCGCCGGATTGCTCTGGACCGGCTGAACGAATTGAAATATCCCGACTCAGAGGCCGAACGGATCCGGGACACCTGGGATAGCGCCATCGCCGATGCCGAAGCCGAACTCGCCGCACTGCGGCTTGCCCGGGCGAATGTGGGCGCCAGGGAGACTCGGCTCGCCTACCGAGGTGCCTACAACGGCCTCCGGGAGGAACTCGGGGAGGCCGAATACGGCGCCGCGAGGTATGCGGACCAACTGTCAACCTGGGTCGGTGTTCGGCCCGGATTGGAGGGCAATCGGGCCGGCCAGATCGGACTCCTTCCCATGGACCAGATCTACTCCTACGACGGCTTCAGGCTCTTCGAGGTTGAAGAGTTCGGGAAGCGGAGAGCTCAGGAGCCGTCGGACGGTGTCGCGACTCTGGGCATCGTTCGAGACAACAAGCTCTTTTACCTCGACGTGGATATTCGGCACCTTGGCTTTCCCGTAACGGGGATGTCGGTTCCGCCCGAGAGCCCGTGAGCGGAAAACGTCCGGACCGCTAGGCGGATTCGGTGGTCCGCGATGGCCGGCGCACCGGGGAGGACAGCGGGTTGGGGGGAAAAGAGGCGATCAGCGGCGGCAGAGTATTCTTCGCCGGCTCGGTGGGGAGATTTCTCCTGGCTCTCCTGGCGATGGTCATCGTCTGCTTGCGGGTTTTCGGCGATTTCGGTGAGGACTGGCGACCGAGTCATTTCGACGAATGGCGAAGCCTGGCCCTGGCCCAACGCACCGTGGACAGTGGCGTCCTGGCTCCGGAGGAGCCGGTGGGGAGTCCCAACGGCCTGGCCAGGGACATCCGGGATCGAAACCGGTCTCTCGGCTTTGTCGCGCTGGTTGCATACTGGCTGGAATTGGCCCCCCAACCCATCGAGGGCTTCAAAGCGCTTGCAATGGCCTTCCTGCTGCTCTACGCGGCTGGTGTTTACAACTTGTCCAGGGCCCTTGGATTTCGTCCCTGGGCCGCACTTCTTGCAATGCTCAGCCTGGGCAGCCTGCCTACCGATTCGATGCTGCTTGGCCCAGGGTTGGCCGTACCGAGCAGCCTGAGCCTCGGCGTGCTCGCCATGGGCCTGCTCGCACACTTGCGGTTGGTTTTGCCGTCGGCGAAGGACAGACGCGCTGCCCGAGTGAGTTGGGGGCTGGTGCTGCTCGGCGTTTGTACGCTCCTTGCGACGGTGTACCCGCTGACGTTGATCTTCCTGGGTGCCCTTGTCAGCGTGGATCTGGCGCTGCGACCGGGGCCCCGGAACGTCCCCTATTTGCTCTCGGCAGTAGTCCTGGGCGCTCTCGGGAGCGTCCTGTTTCTGATCGCTGAGTGGCAGGGTGGCATCCTCGCTACGGTGACCCATCTGGAAGGCCTCTTTTGGCTGGATCAGAGGTGGCACCTGGTGAGCCTCATCGTCTACACCGTCGACGGCCTGGTGGCGATTCCTGTATTGGTTCTGGCATTCGCGGGGGCGGCCCTGGCATTGACCCAGCGTTCGAGCTTTTGGCTGGCTGCGGCTTTTTTGGGCCCGTTGCTCGCGTTGGCGGGATATCATTTTTGGGGTGTGGGGTTGGTCATCCCTTATCAGCGAGTGGGCCTGTTCCTCGCCTTTGGAGCCGCCCTCTGTACAGGGTTTGCGGTGGATCGCATGCTCGCCGTGCTCGAAGGGCGTTGGGGGCCCCGTTCCTGGGCGGCAGGAATGCTGGTCGCCGTCGCGGGTTTGGTTCTCGCCCTTGCGCCGCGTCCTGAACCGCCTTTTTGGCGGCTGGCTCGCGTTGAACGACCGAGCCCCGCCCTCGAGGCCATCGCGATTCACATCAAGCACGCCCATGGACCGCCCGAGCGCGTTCACGCCCCGCCGAGAGAAGCGATGTTTCTCGAAGCCCTTACGGGTCTACGTGCGCCGGTGGCTGCTCTCGACGCGTTGCTGACGGGCTCTCCCCCCCCGGAGTTGGATTGTGACGCGGGCTGGGAAGTCGTTGTGGGCGACCTCTCCTGCCCGGGCTACACGAAGGTCTTTGAATCGGGGGGCGTCCCGGTGCTCCGCCTGGCATCGCCGGGCATCCACGAAGGAAGGTAGAGCCCCCCGGGCAATTTGGACCGACTCGGGCAGGGCGAAGCGGGGTGGGATTGGGGGTAGGCGACTCAACGGCGGGTCGCATCGATCCCAGATCGCGACGACCGGGCGCCTTCGCGAGTGGTCGCCGTTTACGCCTGCCAATTTACGCCCCCGAATGTCGGGTCGAGAGCTGAAAGATCCCCGCCAAAACTGACAACGCATGCCGTGGGAAGTGGGGAATCGATCAACACCTTCGCCAGATCCTCATCGTCTACAGCGCCTCATTGTCTTCACAGTCAAGGGCGTGCGCAAACGCGAAATCATATCGACAGAGCAAAAAAATAAGGGGCGACAGACGCTTGGTCTGTCGCCCCTTGGTGGAGCAGTCGAGTCGTTTAATTACCCGATTTTTGTTTCTCGATGGATCTTTATCCCGGGTTTAGCTCCGGTTTCCCCGCGCCCGCTTGAGGGCAAACAGGGCGACCGCGCCAAAGCCCAAGGCAAGCATGGAACCCGGTTCGGGCACCGGCTTGATGTCCAACTCGGTCTGTCCCAAGCCACCAAAGCCCAAGGTCAGGCCCGGGGTGTTCTTGATCGGGAAGGGCCCGATGCCGCGGATCACAGCCGAGAACGGAGATACGTGCTGCAGTCTGCGAGTCGTGCCGTCGGTGGCGGTCGCAAGAGGCGCACCGCCGTTGGTGAGGTCGAAACCCGTTGCCGTACGTTCTGTGATGTAATCACCCACGGCGTCGGTGTGCTGAACCTTGCCCGTCGTCCCCTGCTGCACCGCGACGCGGATATGGAACGTCGAGTTGACGGGAATGCCCGGAACCGTGCAGCCCGGGCTGCCGGGGGGGGAGCAATTGGTGATGGTGTTACCACCGTAGACCGTACCGAAAGCGCCCGGTTGGCCGATCGAAGTCCCGCCCGGGGTGTGGAAGCCAAACATGCCCGTGAAGGTTGTCTGGCGGCCGGGTGCGATGCCTTGGGAGATCGCTGTGGAGGTCATCGTGCCCGTCCCCGTCCTGTGCGTGCCGCCGGCCAGACCAACGCCGTTCGGTCCGGTGGGGAGATACCCGCCGATGTAGTTCACCTGACCAAAAGTGCTTACCAGCGCCGCCGCCGTACCGTGGGTCTTGGTTACGGTGTTGAGCCCCAGCTGGACCCCGTTGCCCAGACCGTGATTCATCGAGCTGACAAAGGAGCTGTAGATGACGGGTCCGGTGTTGATTACGCCGACGTCGCCGCCGTAGTTTCGCACACCCTTGGTGAGCTGCTGTGCGCCGCCCGGGAGCCCACCCACCGTCAAGAACGGAATCGGGATGTTGACCGAGGCGCCGACGATCGGGATGCCGCCGCCTTGTGCCATGGTGCCCGCGTTGCCCGGCCAGCCACCACCGGCATACTGAGTCCGGCTTCGGAGGCGGGGATTGGCGAAGAACGGAATTCGCACCTGACACGTCGCACGCACTCGCGGGAACGCCCCGCCGTTGCCGCCGGCGGTGCCGACAAAGTTAACTCCGGGACCGCCGAGGGGAGCATACTTATCGAACTGCAAGCTCGGGTGGGTGCCGGTTCCCTGAATCGCATACCCCTGAACGTACAGCGTGCCCCACGTCTGGAGGATGAACGGATTTGTAACCGCGCAAACCGGCAGACCGTTGTTTGAGGGACCCGTAGGCAACGCGGGGTCAGAGATCACCCACGAGTTGCCAAAACCCGAGCGAAGCTTGCCCGTGAATTGGACAACGCCCGCACCCGCAGGAATTGCCAGCCCGGCCACTGCAAACAGCGCGAGGGCCAAGTTCAATTTGGAGAATAATTTACTGCTCTTCATCGATCACTCCTTCTTTGACGTACGTAAGGATGTTCGTACTATTTTTGCTCGATGTTCTTAGTCAGTTCCCAGCTTTTGGTTCTCGGTTCTCAGTTCCTTAACGTTCTCAAACGAATACCGCTCAACAAAGTTTCAGGTGCAAAAACTCCACCTTCGACTGCGCCCGCGAAGGGTCGATTCCACATCTCGCAGGAGGCTTGCCCCAAGGCCCTCCTTGTGGTTGTCTCCCGCCGCGCCAACGCCGCGCCTCAACGATCGCCCTATCATCATTTCTCTCATTTCTCTCATTTCGCGCGACCCAATTAATATGAGCACTGTTTAAATCCGGTCTACACGCGCAGAATTGTACGACTTTTGCAGTTTCCTACGATTCGCTCTCTCAAGTCAACTCTTTTTTCCCCCCACGGGGTCTTTCATGTCACTTTCGTTTGCTCGCGCTCTTCTGGCCGCAATTGTCGTTCTCTCAATTTTCGGATGTCGCGAGCCGGCCGAACAGCGGGCGCTCGCGCTGATGGAGGAGAGGCGATACCAGGAGGTTGTCGACCTCCTCCAGCCCGAGGTCAAGGCGAACCCGGGCGACTTCAAGCTGGCGACTGCGTATGGGGCCGCATTGCTGCGGAATGGTCAGGCCAGCTTGGCAGTTTGGCCGCTCCGCCGAGCATTTCGGGATGGCCCCGAGGGGAACGCCGCTGGAAACCTCCTCGTCGAGGCGCTGATTGCCGGGGGAGCGGTGCGTGAGGGAATCCAGCTGGCCGATGAACTGCTCGAGGCCAACCCCGACGACTTGAGGCTCCTGACCATGCGATCGAATGGGCATATGGCAAATCTGGACCGTGAGAGCGCCTTGGCCGATATCGAGCGGTTGATCGAGGCCGCCCCGGACAACCCGTCGGCACTGGACTCGAAGTTGAGGCTGCTCACCGAACTGGAGCGGTTCGAGGAAGCGGAGGCCACAATCGCCGAACTCAAGGCGCTGCTGGAATCCCAGGAGATGCCCCCCCAGTCCCTGGCCCGCTTCTGCGGCGCCGAGGGGACCTTCATGCACAAGCACCGCGAGCGCGAGGCCGCGGCGGAGCACTTCGCCGCATGCTTGGAAAAATACCCGGGGGAGTTCGATGTCGTGGCCCCGGCCTTCCTCTTTTACCAAGAGATCGGCGAGCATGACCGCGGGCTTGAAATGCTCTTCGAGCAGGCGGCAACTCCCGCTGGGCAGAAGCGCCTGAGGATTCAAGGCCGCCTGGCCGAGGTTCTGCTCGCAGAGGGGCGAACCGATGAGGCGGTGGCGGTTCTTACGGACTTCGCCGAACAATTCGAAGTTCCCCAGGCCTGGCTGGAACTCGCCGACGTCTACGCCGTTGCCGACCGGATGCCCGAGGCGGCCGCAGCCTTGGAGAAGGCCATGGAGATTGCGACGGGGATCGCGCCGGGGGAAGCAGGCTTCATCTACATGTCGCTCACCGATGAGACGCGCTTTGCCTACGCGGATATCTTGATTCAGGTTGGAAATGCAGACCGTGTTCGTGAGATTCTTCGGCACATCGAAGAGCCGGTCTACCGGCTGCTCATCGAGGCTCGGCTTAAGCTGTCCGAGGGCGACCCACAGGGCGCGCTGGACGGCTACGAGGAGGCTTTCAAGCAGTGGCCTTCGAATCCGGGCGCTCGGTACTTGGCGGGCACCGCGGCGCTGCAGCTCGGGCAATTCGAGTTGGCCTCGGAGATGTTTCAAAACTCGATGCGGGCGGATGCGGAGGCCACTGACGCGGGCCTGATTTTGGCGCGAATAAAATACCTCAGCGACCAACCCAGGGGGGTCATGGAGGCGGCTGGCTTCTACTCGCGTGCCAACCCCGGTGACCTCGTCAGCAAGCGCATGGTGCTCCTCTCGGCGGCGGCCGTAGGCGCTCCCTCTGTCGCGGAAGCCGTGCGGGATCTGATGATTCAGACGGGCCATGCGGGGCATGCATCCACCGACTACGCCACATTTCTCAGCATTTCCTCGGGCGCCGAGTCCGCCTTGGAATATTTGGACGGGGTGGAGGGCCTGGAGACTCCCGAGCTTTCCCCCGCCCTGTCCTCCTGGTTTCGGTTTATGGTGGACCAAGATCAAGTCGATGCGGGGCTGAAGCGCGTTCTCGCCGCCGCCGAGAACCGGCCCGATTCCGCCGAACTTCAGGTGGCCAAAGGTCTGGCCCTGCAAAGTGTGGCCGAGGAGGATCTGGCGGTCGAGGAGGCGCTGCGCCGGGCAGTGGAACTCGATCCCGAGCTGTCATTGGCCCGGGTCGCGCTGGGGCAGTGGCTGAGCGCTCAGGGGGAGGCTGAGGCAGCCGTCGCCGAGTTCGACGCGGCGGCAGAAGTTGACCCCGCTGACCCCGACTACGGACTCTTTGCCGGCCTGACTCTCTTCGAAGCAGGGCAATGGGACGACGCCGAGCCCCGCCTTGAACGGCAACTGGAGGCCCATCCCTGGCAGGGTGAGGCGGCGGCGCGGCTGGCCAGGATCTTGATTGACCGCGGCGAATCGGATCCCCGGGTGCTTGCCTTGGCTCGACTGGGGGTCGAGTACGCCAAGGGCTCCCGGCAATTTGCCCTCGAGACTCTGGCACGGGTTCGGATCGCTCGGGAAGAATTCGGCCTAGCCCATGCCGCTTTGGGGCGGGCGAAGCAATACGGGGCCGAGTCGCCGACCTCGTTGTACTTGACCGCGCAGGTGCTCGCACGGAAGAATAAGTTCGGCGAGGCCTTACGCCTCCTCGATGCGAGCCTCAGGGCCAATGAATTTTCTGATAAAGAGGCCGCCACGGTCCTTCGCGCGCAGCTTGAAGCGCGGCGAGACAGTCGCGGTGCGGATGGGAGTTGAATGCCATGAGCGAACCGACCCCCAAGGTGGCCAGGAAATGGATCATCGGCGTGCTGGTCTGTGCGGGTCTCGCATTCGCCCTGTACGGGCTTTTGGCGAGCGGGGAAAATCCAGACGATCGACCCGTGGGAACCCTTGCGGACATCGCTTCGCTCCGGGATCGCTCGGACCTCAACGTGCTGTTCGTGGTGATCGACACCCTTCGCTCGGACCACCTGAGTGGCTACGGCTACGAGCGACCCACCAGCCCGGCTCTCGATTACTTGGCTCAGACGGGCGTTCGATTCGATCACCACAGCGCCCAGTCTTCGTGGACGAAGACCTCAATGGCCTCCCTGTGGACCGGCCTCTACCCGATTCGGACCGATGTGCTGCGCCATGTCGATGCCATCCCGGAGGCGGCGGTACTGCCGGCGGAGATTCTCAGGGATGCGGGTTTCACCACGGCGGGCATTTGGCGCAACGGGTGGGTAGCCCCGAATTTCGGGTTCGCCCAGGGCTTTGAAATCTATCAATCCCCCATGGGCCAGCAAGCGCCGGCCTCCATGCGATCAGAGGCGGTTGCGGGTCGGATCGACGGCACCGACATCGATATCGTGTTCACCGCAAAGGAGTTCTTGGCCAGCAATCAGGACACCCGCTGGTTCCTCTATCTGCATTTTATGGATGTCCACCAATATATCTCGACCGAGGACACCGCACTCTTCGGGAGCAAGTATGGCGACAGCTACGACAACGCGATTCTGTGGACCGACAGCCAATTGGGCGAGGTCCTGATGGATATCTACCGCCTGGGACTCGGGAAAAAGACTCTGGTGGTGGTGGTTTCCGACCATGGAGAGGCGTTCGGAGAACACGG
>CAYTAT010000067.1:0-16689 GCA_964435795.1 uncultured Spirochaetaceae bacterium | reverse complement strand
GGAGAGCATTCGCTCTATTCATGATATCGATGAAGACGAGGATCTGGCAATTTCAGATCTGCCTCTGGAAATCCGCAACGTCGTAAATGCGCTTCAGGAGATGCTCGAGAATATTCGCTCAGAGAGAGATCGCGCGATGGTCATGACCGCAGGCCTTGCTCATGAACTTCGATCACCCATCCAGAACTTGATGGGCACCACAGAAGTGGCGCTTCTTCGCGATAATGATGCGGAGCGATATCGCATGATCCTCAAAGGCCAGACGGAGGAGTTGCGTGGACTGGCTCGGGTCGTCGACAACCTCGTCATGTTGTGCACGAGAACGAGTACCAGCGAAGTTGTCGAAGAATTCGATATCGGTACCGAAGCTTCGATTCGCCTCAAACGCGAACAGAGTCGCGCTGAAGAACATTCGATCAGAATCCAGATCATAAAGAGAGGGAGCCTGCTCTGTCAGGGCGATCGAGAGGCCATCATGCTGGCTCTCAGCAATCTCGTGAGCAATGCCGTCTATTGGTCTCCCTGGGGCAGCCAAGTCGACGTCTCTCTGCAAGGAGAGCGCCGCCATATCACGATGACTGTCGATGACTCGGGCCCCGGAGTGCCCGAAAGCGAAAGGGATGCCATTTTCCAGCCCTTCTTCCAGGGAACCCGAAAGACAGAGGGACATCGAATCGGTTATGGACTTGGCCTGGCACTGACTCGCGAGGCTGTGGCCGCCCACAATGGCAGCGTAACCGTGACGGATTCCCCATTCGGCGGAGCCCGCTTCGAAATTTTCCTGCCCCGGCGCTTTTCCGCGGAGTTCATTCAGAATGACGATCCAGAGCGGGAACTGGATATGCTGGCCTCCTAGACAGAAGGCCTCGGCCTCCAGAACTTGATTGCCTGATTCCAGGAGAATTCCTGCGGAGGCGATTGGAGTTCTCCTCAGAGACCTTCGTCTCTCCCCCCAACCCCGCGTGGCTACAAACTGCCATGACTTCGCTTTTGGCGCCCTTCCCAGCCGTGGCCTCGGGACTCAATAGCCCAGATCCCGAAGCTTCTTCTTCCCTGCCACAAGCTCTTCCAAGAGCGAAGCCGGCTTGAAAGCAGCGCCGAATTTCTCCTGCAACTCCCTGAGCCGGAATAGGATCAGATCAAAGCCAACCTCTTCGCCATAGAACATCGGCCCTCCACGATACGCCGGCCAACCGTATCCGTTGACCCAGACGATGTCGATATCCGAGGCACGAATCGCCATCCCTTCCGCCAGGATCTTCATCCCTTCATTGATCATCGGGTAGAGGCAACGTTCTTCAATTTCCTCATCCGAGATTTCTCTCGACTCTCCCCCCTGGCCAGAAGCAGATTTCCGGATCAGACCTTCGACCAGCGAAGACGGTGTCGCCCTTCGATTTTCGTCATAATCGTAATAGCCCGCTCCGGTCTTCTGCCCCAAACGTCCCATCTCGCATAATTGATCGCGAAGGCTTTCTCCCTGCGACATTTCTCTTCTCCATCCAACATCCAGACCCGCAAGGTCGCTCATCGCAAAGGGTCCCATCGGCAGACCGAAATCAAAGAGAACGCGATCTACGTCCCAGGGCATCACCCCTTCCGCGACGAGCTGATTGGCCTGGACCTGACGTGCGGCCAGAATCCGATTCCCCACGAATCCCGGACATACCCCTACGAGAACTGCATTCTTGCCAATCTTTTTGGCGATATCCATTGAAGTCGCAATTACTTCGCCCGCCGTATCTGCCCCTCGCACGACCTCGATCAGCCGCATCACGTTCGCCGGGCTGAAAAAATGCAAGCCGATTACGGCTTCGGGCCTTGCCGTTGACCGGGCAATCTCGTCGATATCAAGAGCCGAGGTATTGGAGGCAAGGATCGCGCCTTTCTTGGCGATCCGATCGAGTTTTCCAAAAATCTCCTTCTTCAAGTCCATATCTTCAAAGACGGCCTCGATGATCAGATCGGACTCCGCCAATGCATCAAGATCCAAACCCCCCGTAATCAGCGCCATGCGCTTCTCGACTTCATCGGTCGACAGACTTCCTCGAGATACGGAACGCGCGTAATTGGCCTGGATCACCGAGAGTCCTCGTTCCAGGGCTTCGCGACTCGTATCCATGAGATGAACGGGAATGCCCGCATTGACAAAACTCATCGCAATTCCCCCTCCCATCGTGCCGGAGCCCACGACCCCGACCCTGGCAATGGGTATTCGGGGCGTATCCCTCGGAATGCCTGGTAGCTTCCATATCTGGCGTTCCGCGAAGAATACGTGGCGCTGAGCGCGCGACTGCGAATCGGTGAGAAGCTCTCGAAAGAGTTCCCCTTCGATTTCCAGCCCCCGCTCGAAATCCTCCTCTACGGCCGCCTCGATGCAACGTATATTGTACTCGGGGGCCAGGAATCCCCGGGTCTTGCGCGCGATCTTCGAGCGAAATTTCGAAAAAATTTCCGATCGTCCACGAGCTGGGAGAAGCAGTTCCTCGCTATCCCGAATCTTGCGCAGGCCCCTCTCTTCTTGAAGAATTCTGGCCGCAAAATCCAGTGCTGCAGCGCGCAGATCCCCGTCCTTGATCACTTCATCCAGGAGTCCGATTTCGAGGCAGCGATCCGCGGGAACGTGCATGCCGCTGGTCACCATCTCCAATGCCTTTTCGACACCCACGACTCTCGGGAGACGTTGGGTACCCCCTGCGCCCGGCAGAAGGCCGAGATTCACCTCGGGCAGCCCACAATACGCTGTCGAAGTCGCAATTCGATAATGGCAACAAAGCGCCACTTCAAGGCCGCCCCCCAATGCCGTGCCATGAATCGCGGCGATCACTGGCTTGCAGGCATTCTCAATCGCGTCCTCTACCTCTCGCAAGCCGGGGCCCTTTGGAACCTTCCCGAACTCCCGAATATCCGCTCCCGCAATGAAGGTGCGGCCGGCACATATCAGAACCACGGCCCGCACTGCCTCATCGCCCATCGCCCGCCCAATACCCTCCAGAATCCCCTCGCGAATTCCGGCTGAGAGCGCGTTGACGGGAGGAGAGTCGAGGCTAAGCACACCGACTTCACGAAGTACTTCGAGCTCTGATACTTCATTGATTTTGACCACTGGATCTCCTGCTCGATAGGACTGAAGGGAATCGGGAAGAATAAATGAATAGAGCTAGCGATTTTCGACCTCAGCCACTGAATGAAAAGCAATTCACCCGGATTCAATCGTTTCCGAGAGACTCGCCCCTCCAACTCGGTCTGGGAATTCCTGAATGGATGTGGTGATATTGAGCTGTCCGGAAAGTCCAGCCTCTCGATGCGCTTCGATCTCCTGAAAGACGGGGCTAGAAGCAATCATCGTGAGCGCCCTGGCCGAGGGGCATTCGACGATGGCGACGGCATCCCATGGCTCTTCAACACTCCCCAACAGAAGCCCACGACCTCCGCGTTGAAAATGAAACGACCACCGCTTTCTTCGACCCGCTCCTTCATCTCCCGCGCGTAGCGGTAGCAGGCCACCCGGCCAGAAATCTTCTCGTCGCGCCCGTCCGCGTACTCGGCCATCCGCTTGAATTTCAGGAGATTCCCCCTGGCAACCGAGCCCTCGGCAGTCAGAAACTCGGGGATCTGCTCCGCTTTGGATCTGACGCGATTTTCTACCTTCACTCCGATGCCTCCGAATACTCGATACATTACTATTGACATTCAGCATGTCAAAAAAGTACTTCTTTGGCTTTTCAATCGCGCGCAGAACGGAGCCCGGATGAAGATTCTACGCACAGACGATCGTTGTTTCGAAAACCTTCCCGACTATCCTTTCGCTCCCCACTACACCGAAGTTCCCGATGGTGAAGGGGGCAAGCTTCGCATTCACCATCTCGACGAGGGTCCGAAAGAGGGCCCTGGCATCCTCTGCCTGCATGGGCAGCCCACCTGGAGCTATCTCTATCGCCACATGATTCCGATCCTGAATGCATCGGGTTTGCGCGTCCTCGCACCGGATCTGGTGGGCTACGGGCGCTCGGATAAACCCACTCGGCTCGAGGACTATACGTACCAGAATCAGGTGGACTGGTTCAACGCTTGGTTGGTCCAGAACGATCTGCAAAACCTCACATTCTTCGGACAGGATTGGGGAGGATTGATCGGCCTGCGGCTCGTCGCAGAAAATCCCGATCGTTTCGATCGTGTCGTCATCGGCAATACGGGCTTGCCCGCCCCCATGGATACGGATCCCGAAATCGCGGATGCGGTGCGCCGATACCGGAAAGATGCGCCGACGCCCACTCTTCCCGAAGTCTTCGCAGCCATATCGACTGGCGACCCCGAGCGGGGTCCAGTGAATTTCGCCCACTGGCAGAAATGGTGCTGGGAAAACGAAGACCTTCCTGTCGGATTTTCCGTGGCTTCCACCGTTGATGGACGGGTGCTTTCAGACGATGAAATCGCTGCCTACGATGCCCCCTTTCCCGAGCCGGCCTACAAAATGGGACCGAGGGCGATGCCAAGCCAGGTTCCCACCCTTTCCGACGACCCCTCGGTGCCAGCCAACCTGCGAGCCTGGGAAACCTTTCGACAATGGGAAAAACCCTTTCTTCTCGCTTTCACGAATAACGATCCCGTCACTGCCGGGGGAGGTGCGCCCTTCCTCGCCGCGGTCCCCGGGGCGGCGAATCAAAAGCATCGTACCATCGACGGTGGGGGGCATTTTCTCCAGGAAGGGCGAGGCGTGGAATTGGCCGGGATCATCTCCGAGTTCGTGGCCTCGAGTTGATTTTTCATCGCACCCAACTGCCGCCGAGGGCGCGGATACTCGCCAGAAAGAAAGCATAATCCTGCTTTCGCAAACGCACTCAAAACCTGGATGAGCTAGCTTTCTTCGCTTCAGCCGCAGAGTGTTCGCCACCGGAAAGGAGACATTATGGCCGACGTACCCGTTTTCATGCTTGCCAATCTGGAAGTTCATGACGCAGAGAAGTACCTCCTCTACGAGAAGGGCTTCTTCCCGATCTTGAAGAAACATGGGGGGGAATTTTTCACCTATGACGATAAGATCGAGACCTTCGAAGGTACATCTCCGCCACCCGGTCGACTCGTGATCTTTCAATTCCCCAGCGAGGAGGCCGCTCGCGGCTGGTTTGCGGATCCGGAATACCAGAGCCTCTCCGAGCATCGGCGTGCCGGAACCACCCTGCGCTTTCTCACCATGGTCCACGGCCTTCCTCCTCGCTAACAAGAAGAAGCCAGATTCCGGGAAGGGCTCCCGCCGGGCCTTATAGTCGCCCTCGCAAACCTCATGAGCCCGACCGGCCAAGGAAGTCCGATGTCCCAAGAAAATGCGCTGTCCCCTTTTCAGCCGCGAAAATTCAGCGAAGTCGAGACCTGGGATTTCGAGGCGGACGTGGTAATCATCGGTTTCGGAGGGGCTGGAGCCTGCGCGGCCATCGAAGCCTCGGATGCCGGAGCCGACGTACTGCTACTCGAACTCGCCAGTGCGAGTGGCGGTTCCACGGCGCTTTCGAGTGCCGAGGTCTACCTCGGTGGAAGTGGGGGGACGCGGGTACAGCAGGCTTGCGGTTATCACGACTCGACGGAGGATATGTTCAACTACCTGATGCTCGCCGGTGGTGATCTGGCCGATGAGGCGCGAATCCGGGCCTACTGCGATGGCAGTGTCGATCATTTCGAGTGGCTCGTCTCCATGGGAGTTCCCTACAAGGATTCGGAATATAAAGAACGCGCCATCATGGCTTTGACCGACGACTGCCTGCTCTTCACGGGCAACGAGAAATGTTGGCCTTTCGAAGAAGTCGCCAAGCCCTGCCCGAGGGGTCATAACCTGGAAATCGACGGGGATAATGGCGGCCCGCTGCTGATGAAGATCTTGACGGAGCAGGTCGAAAAGCGCGGCATCCGTGTCGAATACAATGCCCGCGCCCTGGCCTTGATTTCCGATGACGAGAATCGGGTCGGGGGCGTTGTCGCTCGGCTCGACGGCCGGGAAATGCAGATCCGGGCGCAGCGCGGCGTTATTCTCTGCAGCGGCGGATTTGTCATGAATCGGGAAATGCTGAGTCAGCATTGCCCACAACTTCTCGACGATGCGATGCCCATCGGAAATCCCGGGGATACGGGCTCCGGTATCAGAATGGGGCAATCCGTGGGAGCTGCGTTGATCCACATGGATTCATACTTCATTACGCTGCCCTATTACCCCCCCTCCTCACTCACCCATGGCATTTTCGTCAACCAGCAGGCCCAGCGATTCATCAACGAGGATTGTTACCACGCGCGGATCGCATATAAGATATTTGAGCAACTCGATCAGAAGGCCTACCTCATCGTCTCGGCAGAAGACTATGAGCACCCGAAGTTCATGAATGCCCCGATCGTGGGCACCGGGGAAAGCATCGACGAATTGGCAGAAGAAGTTGGTCTTCATCCGGGCATGCTCAGCCATACGATCGAATTCTATTCAGAACACGCCGCCCGGGGCGAGGATCCCCTCTTTCATAAGAGTGCGGAATGGCTGAAGCCCATGCGGGCGCCCTATGCGGCGCTGGATTGCACTCCGGGAGAAGGCGCAATCTTTGCCTGTTTTACCCTCGGCGGACTTCATACCCGGCCCGGGGGCGAGGTTCTCTCCTCGAACGCCGAGGTTGTCCGAGGGCTCTACGCGGCGGGGCGCACGGCCTGTGGGATTCCGCGATCTGCCGCGGGCTATGCGAGCGGCCTTTCGGTCGGTGATGCAACCTTCTTCGGTCGCATGGCCGGCCTCAGCGCGGCCGCGGATCAGAGCTGAATTCGATTGCAGGGAAGGATCCGCGCGTTCGCAGATTCGCGGCCTTTTCGAGCCTATCCCCCAGGCCTCTTCTGCGCTTCGCTGCTGACGAGATTTCGAGCCATAGCGCTCCAAGATTACGCCCGATCGCTGGAAGCTCGATTGTCTTCCAGCTGACCCGATCCGTGCACATCTCGCCCGCGGAGAGAGAGTTCCCATCCTTTCTCCGCAATCTTTCAGCCCGGCCAAATCTCGTTGCGTTCAATCGCCTCGAAGGTCGAATGATCCAGAGCCAGGTATTCCCGATCCGCCAGGTAGTAGAGTAGATCCGAGACCTGGCCCGGGTCGAAGCGTTCCTTTCGCGCTTTTACCTTCTGGTGCTTGAAGGTCGTCGTCACCTCAAGTTGCCCCTCCTCGATGCGAATGAAGAGCGGACGCTGATAATGGGCCAGGTGCTGGCAGACATGTTCCGCGAGTGATTTCAGATCAAAGTCCTCTTCGACTCGAATCGCGGCCATACCCGCACGTCCTTCGCAACCACTGATTTCCACCCCATAGACATTCGCCTCCGACACTCCCCTTCCAGCCGTCAACACCATGGCCACTTCATTCGTTGAGACGTTCTCACCCTTCCAGCGAAAGGTATCGCCAACCCGATCCGTGAATGAGAGCCAGCGACTCTTATGGAGCTTCAGCAGATCTCCCGTGTTGAAATATCTATCCCCCGCTTTTTTCACGTCGGTTTCTATCTTGCTCCGTGTTGCGCGACGATCCAGGTATCCGTCAAATTCCGCATATGCCGAAACCTGAGCCAACAACAAGCCCGTTTCTCCTACCCGTATCTTCTGGGCACGGCCCCCTGAATCACGCGATAATTCCCCGCTCTCCGGGTCGCAGCGCGCGAGAAACATTCCGGGCATCATTCGCCCGACCATCCCGGGCCGGCCCGCAAGATTGAAGGTCATGCTAGTGCCCTCTGTAGCACCGTAGATCTCCCGCACGATTGGAATACCAAAACGCTCCTGGAACTCTTCCCAGACATCGGGGCGCATCCCATTCCCCGCGCACGCCCGCAGACGATGATTTCTCTCGCCGGGCTGGGCACTCGAAGCCAGCAGGTAACGACAGAGTTCCCCGATGTATACGAAGCTGACGGCATCGAATTTCTGGACATCCGGAAAGAAGGATGTTGCGGAGAATTTCCTCCGCAGGGCCACACCGGCTCCACTCGCCAGCGCGGCGCTCCACCCCAAGAAAAGGGCGTTCGAATGGTAGAGGGGCAAGGCCACATAAATCAATTCGCCAGGGGAAACGCGATGCAGAATATGCGCACCCATATGCCCCGCCTGGGTGAATCTCTGATGCGTGATCACGGCCGCCTTGGGCAAACCCGTTGTTCCCGAGGTGTAGATGTAGGCGGAATGATCCCGTCCTCCAAAAGGAAGCAGCGGCAGGGCCTCCTGGGACGCTCCCTCGACAGCGGCATTCAGTACACGGGCACCGCAAAGATCACATTCCTCGCCTTCGCGCTGAATCAGGACATCCTCGCCTGCTCTCAGTTCCGGCAAACGTGAGAGCAGGTCTCCCAGCTTGTTCACGTGCTCGCTTCCGATCACCAGTTTCCTGGCCTCGGCAACTCGAACCACATGCGCAAGCGGCTCCCCAGCAAGACTGGTGTTGATGAGGGCTGCCACCGCCCCGATCTTCTGCAGACCATGAAATACAAAGAGGAAGTCGGGGCGATTATCCATCAGGACGACGACCCTATCGCCGGCTCTGATTCCCTCCGAAAGGAAATAATGTGCGTATCGATTCGCTCTCTGCTGAAGCGCACGCCAGTCGTAACGTTCATCTTCGAAGGCGATCGCGACTCGGAAGGGATACTTCCGGGCATTCCTATCGAGGAGTCGATTGGCGTTCAGCGTTCCCCGGACCAATCCGGGCAAAGCGAGCCCGAAGCGCTTCGTGAGCCTGATCCTCTCCAACCAATGCATGATCAATACCTCCCGCTCAATCTTCATGGCCGAGTCAGAGCAAAAACTGAATTCTGTTGACCTGCCTTCAAGACTCAACGCGTAGGATCGTGCCAGTGCGTGCGCTGCTCGGCGATCGAGCCGGGATGCAACGAGACAAGAAGAAACTCTGCATCCGCGGCCCCCAACTGAGCCTTCCGATCCATATACCTACTCCCGCGATCCAGCGATCATCTAATGGCATAATATATGCCGATATTATAGCATCGCCGAAGAGATATACTCCGAAGCCGTCCAACGCCGAAAGTCGCCAGGGGAGCATATATGGAAATCCAGGGTCGAATTGCTGTTGTCACCGGCGGAGCCAGCGGAATCGGAAAGGCGGTCGCAGAGCGCTTTCACTCCAATGGAGCCACCCGCGTCATCGTCGTGGACCGGGACGAGGCAGGCGCGAAAAGCGTCGCCGCAGCGATCGGCGGGACGGGCTATGGGATCGACGTTTCTGATGAAGAAGCCATTCGCGACCTCGTCGCGGAGGTCGAGGATACTCACGGCCCTGTCGATGTCTTCTTTTCCAATGCCGGCTACGTGACCCTGGGAGGGCTCGAAGCCCCGCTGGAAGACCTTCAGAAGATGTGGGAAGTGCACGTCCTGGCCCACCTCTGCGCGGCTCGTACCTGCATCCCGCGCATGGCTGCAAGGCGAGAAGGCTACATTCTGAGCACGGCTTCAGCGGCCGGACTTCTTTCCCAATTCGGATCACTCCATTACTCCCTGACCAAGCATGCCGCCGTATCCCTGGCCGAATGGATTTCGATTACCCATGGTCACCAGGGAATCCGGGTCTCTGTGCTCTGCCCACAGGCGGTGGCGACCAATATTCGCGGCAACAGTCCCGACCGGGCGAGAATGGAACTCGGGAGCAATGTCGCGAGTGGCGACGGCGTCCTCCAATCCGAAGACGTTGCCGAAATCGTCGTCCAGGCGATGCGTGAAGAGCGATTCCACATCCTTCCGCATCCCGAAGTTGCCGAATATGTCAAGCGCAAGGGAGCCGATGTGGATCGTTGGCTCGGTGGAATGCAGCGCTGGCAGGGAAGTCTATTTCCCCCCGATGAACATCCGGCCACCTGGCTTATGAAGAACTGATACGAACGAAAAAGGAAGCGGAGAACAACAAGCCAGAAATCTTCCCTCTCGGAAGAGCCTTCTTTTGAGGAGACGAATCCACGAGGATCATCTAAAACCTTTCAGACGGCCCACACGCTTAGAAAGGTCAACAGGTTAAATTCATTCAGGAGGACGATCCCAATGCCAGTAGAGACTCGACTCTTCGACCTCACCGGGAAGGTCGCCATTATTACCGGCTCTTCCAAAGGCATCGGCAAGTCGATTGCCACCGCGATGGCGCAGCATGGTGCGAAGGTCGCGATTTCCAGCCGCAAGGCGGAGGCTTGCGAAAAAGTGGCCTCGGAGATCAATGCCAGTTGCGCCAATGGAGGCGGCGAGGCCCAGGCGATTCCGGCCAACATCGGAAAGAAGGAAGATCTCCAGAATCTCGTCGACCAGACGCGGGAGAAATGGGGGCGGATCGACATCGTCGTATGCAATGCGGCCGTGAATCCCTATTACGGACCCTCTAGTGATATTTCGGATTCGGCTTTCGACAAGATTCTCGCCTCGAATGTCAAGTCCAACCACTGGCTATGCAATATGGTGCTGCCGGAGATGGTCGAACGAAAAGATGGGGTAATCCTCGTCGTCTCGAGTATCGGTGGACTCCGGGCAAGTACCGTGATCGGCACCTACGCCATCTCGAAGGCGGCAGATTTCGCTCTTGTCCGAAACCTCGCAGCGGAGTACGGAACGCATAACATCCGCGCCAATGCCATTGCGCCGGGTCTGATCCGCACCGACTTTGCTCGAGCGTTATGGGAGAACCCGGAAATCCTCGCCAAGGCGACCGCGGGCACACCTCTGCAAAGAATTGGCGAGCCCGATGAACTGGCGGGGGTGGCCGTCTTTCTCGCCTCCGACGCGGGAAGTTTCGCAACTGGGCAGAACTTCGTGATCGATGGAGGCCAGACGATCGTCTGAGTGCCTGTCCCTATTTGCTCCACCCTGAGAACTCGGCTATTTCTTATGCTCTTTTTTCGCGATTCGATTCTTTTCGACGCGGAGAGAAAACTCTCGCATATGCCGCCCGGAGTTCCGCAATGAAAGCCGATGTCGCTGGTGAAATCCGGGCAGATGAGAAATTTGATGAACTGCGGCTGGCCGAATATCTGCGCGAAGAACTCCCCGGGCTCGAAGGAGATCTGAAAGTAGCGCAATTCCATGGCGGTCATGCGAATCTCACCTATGCCCTTAGCTTCGGCGAGAAAGAATTCGTATTGCGGCGTCCACCTCTGGGTCCGGTAGCCCCGCGATCCCACGACATGCGGCGAGAACATAGGGGGCTCGCCGCCCTCGCTCCCGTCTATCCTCATTCCCCGCATCCGCTACTTCTCTGCGAGGATGAGAACATCATCGGTGCCGTATTCTTCCTGATGGAGCGCCGCAGGGGAACGGTGATCCGAAACGAATGGCCTGCGGAATTGGGCGAAAATCTGGAACTGCGTCGGAAGATCAGTGAATCGCTGATCGACGCTCTTGCTGATCTCCATCTCGTGGATACCTCCCGCCCGGATCTCGCCAGTCTCGGAAAGCCAGAGGGCTTCGTCGAAAGACAGGTTTCCGGCTGGCTCGGGCGCTGGGAGCGCGCCAAGACCCGAGAAGTCCCCGCGATGGAGCAATTGGCAGCGTGGCTGCTGGATAGAATTCCCCCGTCCCAGAACGCGACGGTCCTCCACAATGACTTCAAACTCGACAACACCATGTACGATATCGACGACCCCGGCCGGCTCGTTGCAGTATTAGACTGGGATATGGTGACCATCGGCGACCCGATGGTCGACTTGGGCACTCTTCTCGGGTATTGGCCGGAGGCCGATGACGCAAGCCCCCGAGGCACCGGAATCGGAGTCACCCAGCTTCCCGGCTTCATGAACCGACGGGAATTGAGCGAGCGTTATGCGCAACGCACCGGATTCGACCTATCCATGCTGCCCTTCTACGAGACCTTCGCCCTCTTCAAGACCGCTGTCGTCGTGGAGCAGATCTATGTCCGCTGGGTTCGAGGACAGACCGACGATGCCCGCTTCGAGGCGATGGCTCCCCTCGTCCCCGCACTGGCCGAATCCGCCCAAAGATGTTCCGCCCGCCTCTAATCCGCGACACCTTCATTCCTGGCGAAGGTCCACGAACGAAAAATCTGCACCGGGGCTCGTGAGGAGTATCCGAAGAAGATATCCGGTGGACGATGCGCCTCCGTCCGACCGGACTGCCGTCTGAAACGCGATATCCCGCGCCTCATGCCCGCCTCCTCGACGCCAAATCTCGCGGAGATCCAGGAACGCCCCGTCTGAGTCGGATGAGAACCTGAAGTTCGCCCCAAGGCGCTTGCTCGGCCTTCGGGGGGCGCGCGCAGGCGAACCCCCGCCGATGGCATGGAGGGGCACTGCTTCGATGCCGATATCCTTCGACACCCCTATTTTCGAGAGCACTGTTTTCGAGAGGGCTCTTTTCGAGACGTTTCGAGACGCATCTCCGGTCGCACTCATGATCAACCAGCCAGCGTTCCGAAGAATAGGCCCCGGGAAGCCAGGAGCAGAGCAGATCGACTTCACCAAACGAACCAGCCCACTGAAACCTCGATAAAGTGATCTTCCCCTCGCTTCACTCGGACAGGCGAGCCGTCACCTTGATTTCCACCAGGGCACCTGGCAACGCCAACTCCGTCGTGCCCACCGCGGTCCAGGCCGGATAGGGCGCCTCGATGAACTGCCCCCTCACCTGGGAGAACAGAGCCATATGTTCCCTCATCCCGATATGGAATGTCGTCATGTCTGTAATATCCGAAAACGTCGCCCCCGCTTCAGCCAGAACCTCCCCGATGGCTTCAAAGGCACGGGTGAATTGAGTCTCGGGATCCTCGGGTACCGAGCCATCCGGATTCATGCCGATCACCCCCGAACAGCGAAGATTCTCGCCATCGACCACTCCGGGTGCGAAGTGAAAATTTTCGTAGAGCACTTTCTGCGAGGCCGGAATAATTCGGCGATTCATATCTTCTCCTTTGTATCGATCTTCCCAGCTCGACGCTGCGTTCGCTGAAATCAATCATGAGCCAATCCACCGGGAAATGCCACTATCCTTTCGAGACGCCGATGCTTCGAGCGTGGTCGTGATGGACGAGATATCCGATCGAATGCCCTGATGATCGAATGACCGTAGGATCACGATTGCCACCACGATCGTCACGACTAGGGCCACCATCATCAGCAGTGGAATCGCTGACCTTATTGCCTTCCCTCTCCTGAAAAGTGCTGGGCCAGGCGACTCCTATCGGACTGGCGAGCATGAGAATCCTGAGTGCTTGAGTCCAGTCAAGATGCTTCCGGAGATGCGAAGCGTATCCATGGGCACCTCCGTCGCCATGCATCGGCATTCGCAACATGGCTCCGAGGATCGTATACTGGATTTCGCAGCTCCCAGGGGCTACTGATCTGGTATCTTGCTGACTTCAGAAACCGGATCACCGTCGAGATTTCCAGAATCTTCTTGATCTCTTCGGCCGATCCAATTCTTTTCCCGCCAGAGCCGCCTGACTCTCCAGGTCGGACCCCTGTCCTTCGGCTCAACTCCAAATAGTCAATACGAACCCCGAATAGAATACCCGTTTGACCCGCATAGAGCCCCAGAGAGAGGTTGAAATAGCCATGTCCCTGCATCCGATCGAAGCCTCTCCGATTCACGCCCGACGCGAACGCGTATTCCTCGTGCTAACGGGCATCTTCCTGGGCACCCTGGCCATGTTGAACATCCTGGGAATCCTGCGCTTCATCAAACTCGGTGAGATAGACACGGCATCCTGGGGAACCCTGACCTTCGCCGTGGCGATAGGAGTGCTCCCCTATCCCATCACCTTTCTCTGCACCGACCTGATCAGCGAACTCTATGGCCAGGCCAGGGCCAACGCGGTCGTCTGGACGGGGCTGCTATTGAATGGGTGGGTTCTGCTGATTCTATGGCTTGGAGGCGCACTTCCCGGATTCGAATCCATTGATCCCATCTCCCAGGCACCCGCCCGGGATGCAGCCGGTAGACTCCCCGTCTTCTTCGAAGTTCGCACCCTCGCTTTTGGGGCCACAGCGGCCTCGATGATCGCCTACATGGCTGCGCAATTCACGGATGTCTGGATGTTCCACTTCTGGAAGCGTCTCACCCAAGGCAAACACCTCTGGCTTCGCAATAATGGCTCTACCCTGGTGAGTCAGCTGGTCGATACGGTATCCGTCATCCTGATCACCTATTGGGTGGGGGGACTTACGGGAGTTCTCGACGATCAATCGCCACTGCTGGGCCAGTTGACCCTGCTGATCCTGACAGGCTACGGCTTCAAATTCTTCTTCGCATTGCTCGACACCCTGCCCTTCTACTATCTCACGCAGCGGCTGAGCCTTTACCTCGAAATCGACCCCAGCCACGAACATCGCGTCGCAGAGGATCCCGGGCCGACCTGAAGGGAGCTACTCGGACCCAAAAGCAGCCGGAATCAGAGGTAGGCCCTGGGAGGCTCGAAGGCGAATCCGGCCTCCTCCAGGAAGTGAGCCAAACGAATCGTCAGCAGGTCTCCGTATTGAGGTCCAATAATCTGGATGCCGATCGGCAGGCCATCCTTGTCGGCGCCGGTCGGAAGCACGCTCGAAGGCAGATAGCTGTTCACGGCGAGACCCGCCCAGAAGACCTGCTCGAAATAGGGTCGTTCCAGGGCATCCACAGGGATTGTCCGCTCGCCGAAGGGTCGATGATCGTGCTCGAAAGCGGACGTAGCCATGATGGGGGCGATCAGCGCGTCATGATCTTTGAAGAATTCATGCCAGGCCCAGCGAATACGCGTCCGAGCATTATTCGCAATCCAATAGTCACGATGGCTGGCGAGTTGGGCCCGCAGGGTTGTCGCACCCGCTCCCTGATCCTCCGCAGCGAGGCTCGAGGCCTTCGCCTGCAGATCGGCATAAGCGGCGTCTGAAGACCGTGCGGCCATGGTCGCCCAGAGCAACTTCTGATACACCCTATGCCCCTCCTGGATATCGAATTCGGGTCTGGCTTCAAAATCCACCTCGCCTCCCGACTTGGCGATTGCCTCGGCGACGGCCTCGACCCGAGCCTGCGTTTCATCCGAAACCGGCCATTCCTCATCTGTCTTCCAGACCGCCACTCGATAGTCCCCAAGACCTCGCTGCCGGGGCTCGGGGAGTTCGATCACGACTCCAGCGGCTTCCATTTCATCGGGCCCCGCCATGACCCGAACGCCGACCTCCAGATCCGCGGCACTCCGACCCATCGGCCCGATGACCGAGAGATCGGATTGAGCGATCACTCCGGGCAAACCATGGCCTCGGGGAGGCAATAGCCCCCATGTCGGCTTATGGCCGAATACGCCGCAATAGTGGGCGGGATTGCGTATCGATCCACCAATATCGGAGCCCGAATCAAAGCCGGTCAGGCCGGCCGCCAATGCGGCCGCCGAACCACCCGAGGAGCCCCCAGGCGTTCGGCTGTGATCCCAGGGGTTGTTTGTCGTGCCGTATACTTCGTTATAACTCTGGAAATCGGCCAGATCGATGGGAACATTCGTCTTGCCAAATAGAATGACGCCGGCGTTCTTGAGTCGCTGCACTGAAACCGCATCGCGAGCGGGACAATTCTCTTTCATCTCGGCACGACCGCAGGTCGTAGGCAGTCCCGTCACGTCATAGGACTCCTTGATCGTCATCGGAACCCCGTGCAGAGGACCCCAGATCTCCCCCTTTTCGAGAGCCAGGTCGGCCTCTCTGGCGCGGGCCCGTGCGCCCTCATGATCGAGTACCACGATGGCTTTCAGCTCGTCGTTGAAGCGATCGATACGCCCCAGATAGTATTCGAGCAATTCACTCGCGGAAATCTCCCGATCCGCGATCATTCCGGCCAGATCCACGGCGGACTTGAACGCCAACTCAGTCATGTGTCTCCCCTCCTGCTCCCCATTCTATCGGCCTCGCTTCGTCCCTGCACGGTGTCGGCCGAGGCGGGCCCCGGCCTCGATCTGCTACACCCGTTTGTACAACTTGGCGGACGGAGCCATACCGTGCCTCCTCTTGCTTCCCGTCGAAATTATCCTTCAGGAAATCCTGTCGGCGCCGTCTCCGATCAGAGAACAATCGAAATAAGGGCTCATGGAGCTCGTACTAGTGTCTTAACTTAGAGACTACGATTTGCAAAGTCTACTATGGAATTTCGGAGCAAATTCCTCCACTTATGGAGCAGTTCGCAGGAGTGATTTCAACATTTCTCTCCCTGCGGGCCAGGATACACGCGTAGCGCTGGTAATCGAAGAGCCATGCAAGGGTTGCAAGATAAGCCCGAACTTCTGCCCTACTGGAGCAATCAGGATTATCGAGAGGAAGGCGATAATTGATGCGCACAAATGTGTGGGATGTTTCAGATGTGCGGATGGGTGTCCACAATTTGCAATTAGATACTCACCTCGTTCCAAGTCGCTGAGCAATCGCCGCCGATTCTCTACCTTGTCCTGCTCGACTCCTGCAATCGCGATGGCTTCATCGAGTGTCTCCGTTATATCGGTCGCCCCCATCGTGAGACCCAGCTTCCAGGCGATGATGTAGCGCGAAAACTCATCGAGAACTGTCGAGAGGTCGTACCAGCCCCAGCCAATGCTCCGGAAGTACGTGAAGTCCGTCTGCCACATCTGGTGCATACGAGAGGTCGGGTCCTTGAACACATCGGGGTGGCCAGCCCCTTTATAATGAGTCCAGTCTCTGAGTTGGTCTTTTTGGCTGATTG
>CAYTAT010000066.1:0-17997 GCA_964435795.1 uncultured Spirochaetaceae bacterium | reverse complement strand
CAGATCGTCCACAACGGTGGCGTACAGAATGGCGAGCACCCCGTATATGGGAAGTACCGCAGAGCACGGCCGCCGATTCGTTTCTCCAAAGCCCCTCTCGAAGAAACATCGGCGCCCGCGCTCTACGCTGAAAATACGGATGAGGTTCTCGAGGAACTGGGATACGACGGGACCGATCGCCAGCGTCTGCGCGAGAAGGGCGTGATCCCAACGCCCCGATCCTAGAACGATTGCGCGCCGCAACCCGACTGCTCGAAGGCTCGCATGACCCCATTTCCCGGCCGCAATATCTCAGCGACCGCTGAATTCTGGTTTTCGCTTTTCAAGGAAGGCCTTGATTCCCTCTTTGGAATCGCGAGAACGACTTGCGATCTTCTGGTTGCGCGCTTCGAGGTCGAGAACGCCGTCGAGGGGCATATTCGCCCCCTGGTAGACCGCCGCCTTGGCGAAGCCATAGGCGAGCGTCGGACCACTCGCGAGTCGTTCCGCCCATTCACGGGTCGCGCCCTCGAGTTCGTCCTTTGCCACGACCCGATTCACCAACCCGAGCCGCAACGCTTCCTTCGCATCCACGAGATCGCCCAGGAATATGAGCTCGAGAGCCTTTGCCGAGCCGACGAGATCGCGCAAGAAGTAGGAGGCACCGGCGTCGGGCCCCAGGCCAATGCGGGAGAAGACGACGCCCAGGCGCGCCGCATCCGATGCGATTCGCAGATCGGCGGCCAGAGCCAGACTGCAGCCGGCACCCACCGCATGGCCGTCTATACTGGCGAGTACGGGTTTGGGAAGGCCGTGCAGGCGAGAGATGCAACGGTTGCCGCGCTCGAGGATGTCGCCGCCCGGATCCCCGGGAAAAGAAGCTGCGCGCGTCTTGCGGCGCTCTTCCTTGGAGACGGGCTTCAGGTCGGCGCCCGAAGAAAAAACGCTGCCGGCTCCCCTGATGACGACCGCCCTCACCTCATCATCGGACTCGAATTCGATCAGGGCGCGTTCCATGTCGATAAATATGGCGTCGGTCAGTGCGTTGCGCGCGGCAGGACGATTCAGCGTAAGCGTGGCAACCCCAGCGTATCTTTCGACTCGCAGCGGGGACTCCGAACCAGCCTCTGTGACGTCCGTCATATAAAACTCCTTTTCGCTAGCGATCACCTACCGCCCAAACCAGAACCCGTCTCGTAAGACGCGCCGTCTCAGATGCCTTCGGAATCGGCCCATGCGACCCGCTATTTCGATGCATTCAGATCGATTCTCTTCCCCGATCAATTCTCTTCTCTCTTCCCTCTCTTCTCTCTCCTTTCTCTTCCCTCCTTTCTCCTCCCCAGAGGAGGATAGGACATTCCATCAGGAAGGGGCCGAGCCGGATCTCGATGTGCCCTATCGACCCCTTTCAGCAGAAGGTATGCATGCCCAGGAATGGAGAATGGCCCCTTGATCAAAAGATACTCGGCTGCTGCAGATAGGCTTCGTTGCAGTGAGGAGCCGCTGCGGAGCCCATCTTATTCCCTGCCCGGCGCTACGGCGGGTCTGTACCCGCGAGAGATATTTCGCTCCCGCTCATGGATCATCTTCACGCTGAGACTGCGAAGTGGCTCTGCACCCTGCGAGCCGCGCCGCCGCCGGACGATGGGGTGGAAGAGTCTCTTTCCGGCCCTGCCGAGAATGGAAGATCAATACGGGTGAGCTTCTGAGCATCTATCCCTGATAGAGCGAGGACACCCGAAAAGCTGTCGACAACTCGATGGTGTCCGGGATCCGCTGAGCGTGACGGATGCCGCACCGCCACCAAAAACGCCTGGCTAAAATGAAAGCACCGATCCGTCACGAACTCGCCGTTGCAACTCGACCCGACCCCAAGGCCGGACGTCGAGCCAGAAGCCAACTGGAATGTGCAACCCCCCCCTACCCCATTTTCAGCCGATCTCGGCATTATCGATGACATTCTGCAATGGTATTCAGCTGTCATATTCAGCTGTCATATTCAGCTGTCACCTTCAGATATCCCATTCGGCTGTCATATTCGGCTGTCATATTCGGCTGTCATATTCAGATATCACATTCAGAAATGGTATCCAGCTATCGCATTCAGAAATGGCATTCGTCAATATGGACAGGGTCGCTGGCATGAGTGCCCGTATACGCAAGAACTGGACTTCGTCTCCCTCGTTCTCAAAGTCCGGAATTCTGATGTCTCAACTCGCCTCCCCCTACATCCTCATGGTGCCGACGTCTCGTACTTTTCAGGCAAGGTCCGGCCCGCCTTTCCGCATAAGGGCCTGTGGGTGCGCGAAGTCATGCCCGACATCCTCGAGATCAAGCGCAGAACGGGACTGAATTACTTTCCCGTAGTGGAGACACCCGACGGAGAAACCTGGCAGGACAGAAGTGAAATCCTCGATCACCTCGAAAGCATCCACCCGAATGCGCCCCTCATTCCGACTAGCCCGGTACAGCGCATCGTCGCCTACCTGATTGAACTCTATGGAGATGAGATGGGGATCCTGCCCGCCATGCACTACCGCTGGTAGTTCTGAGGAAAGCGTCACGAAGGTCAGCATCGACTTCTCTGCCCCGACTCGCAATGAGAGGGGGGGGGAGAGAGAAAAATTCGCCGCGCGCATGGCGGGCACCCTGCCCTTCCTCGGCATTGTTCTGGAAACAGTACCCGCCATCGAAGCCCATACTCGGGAGCTGCTCGATTGCCTTTCCACACACTTCCGGGAGCATCGTTATCTGCTGGGCGACGCCCTCTCTCTGGCTGATTGCGGGCTGATGGGCCCTTCTACGGGCATCTCTATCGTGACGCGGTGCCTCAGCGCCTCCTCTATCAGATAGCGTTCCAGGTCTGCGCCTGGATCGAACGAACGAATCGCCCCCCGCGCGACCAGACGGGCTGGTTCGAAGACGACGCCCTGCGAGAAATGCTCCTGCCTATGCTGCGAACCATGGCGGACGCGGTTCCGATGGTCGTGGCTTCAGCCCGGGCCACCGAGACATGGGCGGACGAGCGCACGCAGAACAATCAAAACGAGTCAGGGGGCCTCGGTGTGCGACTGAAGCGGGACTCATCGATTCGAAATATCGGGATGTCACGATCTCGAGCGCCGCGCGACCCTACACCTATTGGATGTTGCAGCGCCCACTTGACGTCTATCGCAAATTAGACGAGACCTCGCGAGCGCGCGTAGACGCTGCACTTGCGGGCACGGGTTGGGAAGAAATTCTCGCATTTCGCCCACGCCATCGACTCCGAAAGCAGAACTATCGACTGGTATGGGAGAGCCCGGAGCCAGGGCCGATTTCCGACTGAATTGGCAGGGAGGAGATGAGTCGAAGACGGCAACTTCCTCCGCCTGCTCTCTGCCCCGACGCCTCTTCAGCCTTGACTTTGGATGAACTCGACGAGACGTCGGCCCATCTCTTCTCCCAGGCTCTCCTGGATGAAGTGTCCACCGGGAAGGCGATCATGACGCTGGCCCCGGGCCCCCGGAATGTGCTCGATGAGCTTGTCTTGTAGGCGCTTGTGTCCAAGAATCACGTCGAACTCACCAAAGACGGTCAGGAAGGGTCGATCGAAAGAACCGATCTTCTCCCACGCCTCAAGTGCCCTCCGCTCATCGATGAGGGAGGCCATGGAAGGAAGCGCTCGAATCGCCGTTTTGTAGCTCCGTTCGGGGAAGGGCGCATCGTAGGCCGCAATTTCACCAGGGGTCAGCGAGACCCCGGCGTCGGCGACCAGATTCTGGCTGGGCATGAAATCCGGCATCGTGAGCGCGTACTTCATCCATTGCTCGAAGAAATCCGACATATCCTCCTGAATCAGAGGTCGCGCAATCCCCAAGAAATCGGCGAAGTTTCGGATGCCGGCTTCGTTGTCTACGGGAAAATCATCGCGCTGAAGTCCTCGGGTCACTTTGAAGACCGGATCCGGCATATACATCAAGGCAGCATTGGCGGCCAGAACGGATTTGAAAGGGTCCGGATGTTCGGCGACTTCCACCAGGCCGATCAGCCCGCCCCAATCCTGGCAGAAGAGCGTAATATCCTCGAGCTTGAGTTTCTCGATGAAGACCTGAAGCCAGTCTATATGTTGCTCAACCCTATGCAGATGGATATCGAGTGGCTTGTCGGAGCGCCCCATGCCGATCATATCGGGCGCAATGGCACGATAGCCGGCGCTTACGAGGATCGGAATCATCTTCCGGTAGAGATAGCTCCAATCGGGTTGGCCGTGCAAAAGGAGAACGGGCAATCCATCTCGCGCTCCCTCATCCAGATAGTGTTGACGCCAACCATCGATTTCGACGTAATTCGGAGCGTAGGGAAAATCCGGTAACTTCTCGAAGCTCGCGTCAGGAGTGCGCATGAACTCCTCTCCCCTGGCATTTCTCTGTCGCTGCGAATCGGTCATGACCTTCCCTTCTTGCACGCAAAAGGCGGCACCCTGATCTCCCGTCACAGGGCCCCCATAGGAGGTCGAGATCACCCCATACCCGAACATCATGCCAGAACGCCTCTTGAATGTCGTATCCTCGCCCGCGAGATTGCTGCCAACCTGCTGGATAGTGCTTCGATAGGCCTGCGGAAGCCCCGGGGGCGCTCCCGGACCTGGAATATGCGGCGCAGGAGAGGGTCGAGATGCACGCTGACCGCTTGCTGGCGAAGCCCGAGAAACTCAGAATTCCAATAGCGGCGATCTGCGACGAGTGCGACGTCGACTACCACGGCGCGCTCGAAGTCTCCGGGGAGTGGCTTTCGTCGATGAATCGACGATCCTCCCGCACGACCTGCATCGCGCACGCCACGCCCATGCGCCCGAAGCCATGAGAGCAGCGGCTCAGGACTCGCGCACCCCGTCGGGCGACGGCCTCATCGACTCTCGCGCCTTGCGACGGAACCCGCGCGGCGTATGACCCGTCCAGCGCCGGAAGGCGTGGTCGAATGCGCTGAGCTCTGAATAACCGAGCAGGAATGCGATCTCCTCCAACTCAGTGGAGGTCTCTTCGAGGTAGCGGCGCGCGAGTTGGAAGCGAATACGTGCGACGAGATCCCGATACAGAATACTGCGTTCCTCAAGCCGGCGCTGAAGGGTGCGCACGCTGAGGCCGAGTTGCGCCGCTACTGATCGAATCGCCGGATGTCCGTCGCAGACCTGGCTTGCAACGAGAATCTCCAGATCGCGTAGCCAGGGGTCCGAGCCGACCGACGGCTCCAGGGCATCCCGAAGCTGACGCTCGGCGATCGGAAGCAGGTAACGGTCCGCGCCGGGCACCTCGGCGCGAAGGTCGCGGGCGTCGAAGCGGATCGAGGCCGCCGCGCACCCGAAGCGCAGATGCGGGCAGATCAATGCGGCATGTTCGCGCGTGTCCGTGGGTGCATCGTGCTGGAACGACACCTCATGTGATTGCCAGTCCGGCCCCCTGAGGCGCCGCATCATGCGCATGAGGACCACCAGACCTCCCTCCGAGAGGTGTCGCAAGACGTTTGCGTCGGCATTCCCGAATCGGGGAAGCTCCAATCGTGCCGTCTCGCCGCGAACCTTGAGGGACGGTGTCCCCAGCCCCTGGGCCAAATCCGCCGAATAGCGGGCGAGATTGGCCAAGCCGACCCCCACGGTCGGAGCGTTCAGCACGGCGTAGGAGAAAGGGCCCAGGGTGGCGAGTTCGAAGCTGGCGCCCACGTGGAGACCGAGAGCGTCGTCGTCCAGTTCGCGAGCCGCGGCATTGAGCAGGATCACGATCCGCTCCAGATCGAGCAGGCGCCGGGGATTGGCCAGGTCGGCGGGCGTGATCCCCGCTTCGTCCCGCAACGAAGAGGCGCGTCCGCCCGCCGCCGCCACGAACGTGAGCACGGCCCTCGCGACGTTGGAATTCAGCCGAATGATGCGATCCATCGTGACACGGAGTATCAACTATTTGGCACTTAAGATCAACCTTCACATTCCGCCCACGGCTATTCTCTAGCTGGAGGCCAGGCACTCGCATACGTGCTGCGGGGGCTTCAGGCCCGCCACGAGGAGGACCCATATGAGCATTCAATTTCCGTCCCTTGAGTTCTTCCGGGCGCTGCAGCAGTGCGCGAAGGACGACGCAAACACCTTCGAAAAACTCGGCGTCTGCGATACGACATTCGGCATTCGGGTCGGAAGCGATCTCTATCGAATCGCTTTCGAGGTCTACGAGTGCACCGAAGTCGATGAAACCAGCGATGCGGCTTCGCTCGACTTCGTCCTCACCGCGCCGGTCGCACTATGGAAGGAGATGTTCCAGTCCGTACTCGCGAATGGGGGGGCTGATGCTGCGCATACGATCAATTCCCTGACGCATGTGGGCGACCTGATGAAGGTCGAGTACGAAGATCCGGAAGGCCACGACCGGCTCTACCGCTTCATGGCGACGATCCAGGAGTTCCTGGACGAAGCCCAACATCTCGATGTGGAGCTGAGCTGATGTCTTATATCGGACCGAAAGATTTTTCCGCGGACGCCGGCCTGATCGCCGAGGTGATGCGGGTCATGAGCGGCGACCTCAGACTGGATTGGATGAAAGACTGCCCGCATCCAATAGCCATGCGTCCCAAACAAGCGCAGCGCGGTCTGACGCTTGATGATATCAACGATGATCCGCATTACGGGCCCTCCGCGCTACCGGAGATCATCCGAGACAACTTTTCGATGACTCCGCGGGGCGGAGTCCTGCCCGAAGGCCTTCCGTCGCTCGGCTACCGCGTCAATCGGAAGAGCGATGTCTGGGCCGACTCTGCGACGGCGTTATTCGAAGAGAGCAAGTCGCGACGCTGGGCGCCGGCTCGCAACGTCCCTTGGGATACGCTCGACGAGGCGCCGCTCAGCTCCGAACAGGACCGTGCGATCCGCCAGCTATGCACTGGCCTGACCTCGATCGGCCTGGTCTCGACGGATGTGCCCTCCCGCTGGGTCTGGCTGATAAACCAGGATTTTCACGAAATCAAATACTGGATGTGCACGCAGATGTTCGACGCGACGCGGTTGGCCGAGGCCTTCCGCAAGCGAGCACTCTACGGCCAGGGTGCATTGGGATGCGATTCTCGCAAGCTCGGTGAACTCCTCAAGACCATCATGGAGTCGGAGACCTACCCCTTGGCCTCTGCAGCGCTGAACCTCACGTTATTTTCCTTCGTTCAGAACCTCGGACGGCGTTTCGAGTTCTTGTCGACGAATGCCGCCGACACTTATCTCGGAACTCGGCTCGTACAGGACGCCTCGCGTTTCATCACGTATGGCATCGATCACATTCGCCAACTCGTCGACACTCGCCCCTCCCAGGTCGAGATCATCAATGACCACCTGGATCTGGTCGATAATGGGCTCGTCGGTTACCTCGGCTCGCGTGAACTCATCGAACCACTGATCGTACTCTCGGGCGGTTTTGAGCCAGTAGCCGCATTCTACCACAAGGCGGTAGAGGAGTACTTCGAACGCTGTGCCGCCGCAGGGCTCGGCGCTCGCCAACACCGCAGCCCTCTTCCGGGCTTTCTAAAACTACTCGAAGGCTAGACAGGGACAACTATGAGTTACTACGGATCGACCGACTATCTGGCAAATGACGATTTCGTGCTTCGCATGAAGGATATCCGCAAGGGCAATCTCGATCTCGGATGGCTGAAGGCCGGCACAGAGCAGGTCGAGATCCACGCGGAGAGCAAGAAGCGCGGGCTCACCTACCTCGACCTGAACAAGGGAAGCTACGGCTACGACGATCTCGAGGAGCTTCCGCGCGGCCCGCGAGGCATAGCCCCGCGAGGCGCGAGCTACAATGTGGCCGAGCAGGCCGACATGGGGCCGGAGCTCAATCGCAAGAGTGACGTGTGGGCCTATAAGGTCGCTTCGTTCTACGAGGAGACCGTAAGCCGCCAGTGGGACGCAACGACCGACATCCCCTGGGGCGATCTCGACAAATACGAAGTACCGCTCGAGGTCGAGATTGCATTCGCACAACTCTGCACCTTTTTGACGGAAGTCGAGATGGTTGCGACAGATCTGCCCGCGAAGTGGTGCTGGCGAATGAACAACCAATTCCACGAGGTCAAGGGCTTCCTCGCAGGGCAAGCAATGGACGAAGCGCGTCATGCAGAGGTTTTCCGCAAGCGAGCGCTGGCTGGCGGCGTCGGCTTGATGCAGGGGAGCCCGCAAGCCGAACACTCGCTCAAGGCAATCCTCGACTGCGATACCTACAGCGAGGCGAGCGCTTTTATGCACCTGCTCGCCGAGGGGAACATTCTGACTATGTTCCGCTTCAGCGAGTTCATCTCGCCAACTGCCCTCGACAAGCGCATGTTCCAGCTCGTCATGCAGGACGAGGCGCGCCACGTTTCGTATGGCCTCCAGCACCTCAAGTGGATCGTCGACCAGGCACCGGAACGCAACGAACAACTGCACGCAGCCCTCGATGAGGCGGAGAATTTCAGCCTGCAGCAGTTTGACTCCGCGTTATTCGAGGCGATGATCGTGCTAGCGGGCAAGGGCACAAAACCCGAGCAGATCAAGAAGGGTGTCGAGATCGTTGGCACGCTGCAGATCAAGCAGGTCGAGGAGTACTTTCAGCGGTTGCGGCGTGCCGGATTCGGCGAGCGCGTAGAACGGAGCAAATTTCGCGACTTGCTTGCGGCCGTATCATTGCGCCAGCAGGATCCCTCGATATCTGCGTGAAAGATGAGCTGCAGCGTCCCCTTGGTGCACGAGAGGAGATGGGATGTCGTTCGCGGATCAGGTCGTATTCATCACGGGAGGTGGAAGCGGCATGGGGCGACTCGCCGCCCAGCGCATGGCCGATGCGGGCGCGAAAGTCGCCGCCGTCGACATCAACGAGATGGGGCTGGCCGAAACCGCCCAGGGGCGCGAGGGCATCCACACCTGGCGCCTCGACGTCACCGACAATCAGGCGGTGCTCGCCACGGTGAAAGAGGTCGAGGATCGCCTCGGCCCCATCGATCGCGTCTACAACGCCGCTGCCATCATGCCCACGGGGCTGCTGATGGATCAGGATACCGAGACGATCCTGCGCGTCATGGAGATCGACTACAACGGCGTGGTCCACGTCGCCAAGGCGATCCTTCCCGGCATGCTCGAGCGGGGACGCGGCGACCTGATCAACTTCGCCTCGATCGCCGGTTGGGGGCCCACCCTGCACTTTGGCGCCTACAATGCGGCGAAATTCGCGGTGGTGGCATTCAGCGAGGTCCTCTACCACGAGAACCGCGGCAGAGGTGTTCGCGTCATCGCCGTCTGCCCACCACCGGTAGCCACCCCCCTGCTCGATCAGGCGACCTCGAAGCCCAAGGTACTCGAGATGGGCGAGCCGATCTCACCGGGCCACGTCCTCGACGCGATCGAGCGGGACCTCGAAAGGGGAAAGCCGTTCTGCTTCCCGAACACCCAGACGAAGCTCGCCCAGATCGCCCGGCGCCTCCTGCCCGGCCTGGTCTGGTCGTGGGTGCACCGGGTCGAGGGCCAATAGCCGAATTTCGACAGGAAGCCTCTTGGCCGCAGAGAAGAGGAGTAAATGCCGGATATCGACGGACTCGATCTGATCGCACCGCGCGCCTACGCGGAGCGCGGCGTCCCCCATGCTCAGTGGAGTGAGCTGCGCCGAATGGATCGACTGCACTTCTGCGAGCCGCCCGGCTTCGACTCCTTCTTTCCAGTTGTACGCCACCAGCATATCTGCGAGATCTCCAAGCAGCCCGACCTCTTCGTAAACCGCTACGGCATCGTATTGGAGAGCAGCGAGCAGAAGAAGATACTCGAAAGCAATCAGGGAATCGGCCAGATGCGCGTGATCATCGGGATGGATCCGCCCGAGCATCGCGAAGTCCGCAAAGTCGCAGTTCCCGCCTTCACGCCGCGAGGAGTCAAACGCTTTGATCCCGTGGTCAAGGAGAGCGCCCGCAACCTGGTGGACGGCCTGGTGGAGAAGGCCGAGGGGCATGAAGGCGAGTGCGAGTTCGCCACCGAGATCGCTACCGCACATCCGCTTCGCGTCCTCACGACCATTCTCGGCATACCCCGGGAACTGGAACCGAAAATCCTCAGGCTTACCAATGAGCTTTTTGGTGCGGACGATCAGGACCTTCAGCGCGAGGGCGAGGATAGGCTGAAGGCGGTGCAGGAATTGGGCATCGAATTCTTCCAGCTATTCAGCGGAATCATCGAGGATCGACGCGCGAACCCGCGGGACGACCTGGCGAGCCTGCTCGCCAACGGTCGGGTGAACGGCGAGCTGATGGGCCCGATGGAAACCCTCGGCTACTACCTGATCACCTTCTCGGCCGGGCACGATACCACCAAGAACGCATTGGCGGGCGGCATCTGCGCCTTGGCGGAGAATCCGGGCGAGTTCGAGAAGCTGAAACGGAATCCGGAGCTGATTCCCAGCGCTGTCGAAGAGATCGTGCGCTGGACCTCGCCCGTCAACTATATGAAACGGGTGGTGGTGCAGGATCTCGAATTCGGGGGCCGCAAGCTCTGCGCGGGCGACAACCTCGTGCTCTTCTACTCATCGGCGAATCGCGACGAATCAATCTTCGAAGATCCGTTCACTTTTCGAGTCGACCGTACACCGAATCCACATCTCGGCTTCGGCATCGGCGAACACTTCTGCCTCGGCTCCCACCTGGCACGCGCGTCACAGTGTGCGCTTCTGCACGAAATCGTCAGCAGAATCGACTCACTGGAACTCGCTGGGGAGCCCGAACAGATCGCATCCAGCTTCGTGGTGGGTCTGAAGAAAGTACCCCTTCGCTATCGGGTGAGCCAAGCCGTATAGGAGCCATGACGATGTCGACAGACTCCACAGTCGAACTCAATACTGAAACCACGCTTACCGACGAGACCGTCGAGACGCTGAGGGCGATGGTCGAAGACTCTGTCGAAACTCCGCTCAAGCGGCAGTGGCATTCCGAGGCGGCTCTCGATCCCATCCGGCATTGGGCCTGGGGGATCGGCGACGACAACCCTCTCTGGAGCGAGCCGGATTATGCCGCCAAGACGCAACACGGATCCAACCTCGCGCCGCCCTCCTTCTTCTATAGCTGCAATCAGGGCCCGAATCACTTCCGAAGCGAGCCTTCCCGCGGAGAGGGCTTGCCTGGCCTTCATGCCGTCTGGGCATGGGATCGCTGGGAATGGCCTCGCCCGACGCTGCGCAATACGCCCATCCATACGACGAAGCAGATGACTCATGCCAATGTCCGCCCGAGTCGATTCGGGGGCGGACGATCCGTCGAAGTCGTTACGCGCTACACCTTTCGCGACGATCGGAGCGAGACGCTCGCAACCTACGATGTCGCCTATGTCCACTATGGAAGAAATCTGGCAGCCGTGAAGGGAAGCAAGCATAAGCCGATCGAACGGCAAGTCTGGAGCGACGACGATCTGGCACAGCTTAGCGCCGACGTCGAGCAGGAGCGGCGCCGAGGGGCGGACGATCTGCGCTGGGATGATGTTCGCGTGGGCGAAGAGATCGGGACGGTTGTAAAAGGTCCCTTGAGCGTCACCGAAACGATCGCCTTCGTGACGGGTTGGGGGGGACCCTTCATCATGGCTTCAGAACTCGTCCATCGCTACATCCGCGATCATCCGCGCGCCAACGCTCCGGATCGTTATATGCGAATCCCGGAGTTTCCGGAACGCGCGCATTGGGACGGCGACTGGGCGAGGGAGTGCGGCTTCCCGGATGCCTATGACTTCGGCGGGCAACGTTTTGCATGGCTCATGCACGGAGTGACGGACTGGATGGGCGACAACGCGCATCTATGGAAGTTCGAAGGAAAGCTGCTGGGCCTGAACATCATTGGGGACGCGACCTGGTGCACCGGGGCCGTCAGCAAGAAGTATCTGGACGACGCGGGACGCCGCTGTATCGAATTGAAATTGCAGGGGACGAATCAGCGCAAAGAGGTGACGGTCGTAGGGACGGCCGTGGTGGTGTCACCGCGCTAACTGCCCGCTTCGCCCCTTCTTCCCTTCACGGGCTCTCCATAGCGGCCCGAGTCCGACCCATAGGGGGATGCTGCGCCACGGGGCATGAGATCGGCGCCGCTGCGGCCTTTCGGATGCATGAAAAGAGGGCTATTCAAGCCGCGTCCTGGCAGCAGGCCCAGCCCTGGGCTTTCTGTAGATCCTCTCGACAAACTCCGTGACAGGCCTCTGGAATCTTCAGCTGGAATTCTCTCAGCGCTCCTCTCTGATCGTCGGCGTGATCCAGAAGGCGTGATCCAGAAGGCGTTATTCAATGTCCTATAGCTCGAAAGTCTACGATCTCATTACATCGCGCTTCTACGACCAGCAGCTGGACCTCGAGACCGTTCATGAAGCGCGCCGCCGCGTCGTATCCGCACTCAATCTCGGCAGGGGGACTCGAGTGCTGGAGGTCGGCTGTGGATCGGGTCTCAATCAGCCGCTCTTGATCGAAGCCCTGGGTGAAAGCGGCCAGATTGTCGCGATCGATGCCTCGAAAGAAATGCTCAAAAAGGCCCGGCAGCGCGCCGAGGAAGAACATTACGCGGATAGAGTAAAATTCATTCACGGCGACGCCCGAAAGCTCGATCTTCTTTTGAGAGATGCCGATGAGGAGCAGGAATTCGACGCCCTCTCCCTCACCTTGATCCTGACCGTGCTGCCGGATTGGCAGCGAGTTTTCGCATCCGCCTACGCGCGCCTCAGGGCCGGTGGCCGCTGTGGCGTCATGGATTCCTATTGGCCGAAATCAAGTCTCATGCATTGGCTCGTGCGCTCGCTCTATGCGGCGGATTCGAAGCGAACTACGTTTATACCGCTTCGCGAAGTGGCCACGGATTACCAGATCGAATTCCTGCCGCCCGAGAATTCACTTTTTTTCGTGGCCTCGGGGATCAAGAAATAGGGCTGCTCCAATACGGCACGATCTTCGCGAGCGAACTCTTGCGGATTCATCGAGGGCTCCCTATGGGGGCTAGAAATCAGCCCCGTGTCTGGACGTCGGGCCAGAACCCGATTTCAAGCTCCTATCCGCCCACCCTCGGATCGTCTGGTATTTCCCTCCCGTCGGCATCGCGAAGGTTGCGAGACCAGCGGCCTGGCGTCGGCCCGGAAAGAGGATGCGACTCTTCTCTTCGCAACGGAAGCCTGGGCTCACAACCGAAGCCTGGGCTCACAACCAAAGCCTGGACTCACAACCGAAGCCCAGCCCCTTCACAACTGAAGCCCAGACCCTATCTCGACGCTCCCCTGTGAGTGGGTTGAATCAGCTGAGCTTCAACTCACCCGCGGAGGAGATCTCGCCGGCTCGCCCGCAGAATTCCTGCTCGGTCATGGCCTGCATGAGGTCTGGATCCTCTTGATTGATCCAGGTTCTCTCTCCCTCCGGCGTCAGGCAGGAACAATGAGCGACCGAAGGCGAATCGCCCTCGTACATCACGGAGTAGGATTCGAGAGTGATCGCCCCGGAATAGGTGGGCAGAACGCTTCGAGCGGGAAGTTGATCGATTTCGTCCTGGACAGAGGCAAATTGGAAGTCCTGGCTGGGGGCAACGCCCGAGTAGAGAGCCATCGCGTGTTTGTAGATATTGCCGCCATTCGCCGTAACCAGCGCCTTTCTTGAGGGCTCTTCCCGCAACAACTCCACCATACGGGCAATAGAATGCATGACGTAGTTGTTCAGCGGGCCGCCCCCAAAGGTAAGGCCCCCCGTCACCGTCAGGGGGCGTTCCTCATCGAGACCGAGTTCCTGGGCACCGATCTGCACAACGGAAGGGAAACAACTGTAGAGGTCGATGTAGTCGATTTCTTCAGTTCCGATTCCCGCCATATCCATCAGACGGCGCCCCGCCAGCCGAATAGCCGGGGATGAATGGAAGTTGTCTCGGATCGAAGCGCAGAAGTGATCGTAGCCCTCCGAACCCGCCAGAGGGTAGATCCAACGCGCCTCTGGGACACCGAGTGCCCGGGCCTTTTCGATCGAGCATAGAATCAGGGCCGCCGACATATCGACGTTGCTATTTGCGTTCATGAGTTTCGGGTAGGGGAAGCTGATGGGACGATTGGATCCGCTCGGGGTACGAATTTCTTCGGCCGAATAGCGGGTCTGGATCCAGGCATTCGGATTTTCGAGGGCAATTTCGTTGAAGCGTGCCCAGAGTCCGGAAATCCGCTCGAGGTGCGCCGGGATGGACTCACCGCGTTGGAAGCGAATCGCATTTTCGTACATCGAATAGACTTGTGTCGGCCTGCGTATCCCCTTGGCGACCTCAGACTTATGGTGCTCGAACTCCTGCGCACCGATCATGACATCGGGCTTTCCAGGCAGATCCTTCTCGCTCAGCGCAATCCCGGCCCGGTGGGCCTTGTTGAGGGTATGACCGTTTTCGGCCCCCGTCATGACGACGAGTTCAAAGTCACCGCGCAGGATTTCACGACAGGTCGAGTGGACCACCGCCTGGACCTGGTTGCCGCCGAAGAGGGTCCCGACCGTCTGCGCCTGTGGCGCCCCGATCTGCTCCGCAAGAAAACGGCCCGGATGACCGTATCGCCAGAGGCCGCGGATGACGCGAACAGACTGCACCTGATCGAGCAGTTTACTCTGCGCATCCTGCTCTGCGCAGCGCACGGCCTCCAACATCATATCGATCGGCTCGATCGGCCGCTGGAGGTCCTGCTCTCGGTAGAGGATCTGGCTGGCTCCGATCAGCACCGGGGTTCGCGGGTTCGGCATCGCATCCTATTTTCCGATGGCCTCTGCCATTGCAGACGCCGGGGATCGCAGAAAGTAGCCAAGATCCGCGAACCTATAGCCCACTCGAGGGGATACGACCTTTCGGCTGAATTCTCTCGGGGCCTGCGGCTATGCGCGCTATTTCGAAGCACAACGGGGGATCCACGACCCGCCTATCGTTTCCGAGATTGGCTCCTGGGCCGGCGGGCCGGGCGCGGCCTATAAGGGGCGACGGCCAGCGCGATGGAGTCCCCGGCTGCGGAGAGGCCGACGTCACCCCGATTCCCGATCTCGGGGGGGGCGACTATATGACCTCGAAACCGTATTCAGTTGCCACTGCGTTTTCAACCTCACGGCGTACGTCGAGACGACGGCTAGCGGGCCGAGCCGAAGTGATCCCCTAAGCGGGCTGGAGGGCTTCCCCCTGCCCTGCCCGTGTGGACGTCGGCCTACTTCCACGGCACGTCGGCCCTGACGCCGCCGCCCGCCGGAGCAACGGCCAAACGATCCATGGCAACATCCTCGACGTCTTCGGGTACGATCCGTCCGCAACTCCCTGCCACGGAAACCGGGGTCCCAAGGCCCGCTTTCACACCGACACTCAGGCTCCGCGGCGACTCGATGGCGCTCGACGGGCAAGAAGTCGATCCCGGCCAGCCGATGGCCAGCCCGAACCGTGGGCATGAGCCCTTCTCATGGCCGGCCACCTTTCCTCCGCTCGAAGTTGGCGCTGCACTGCGTCTCCAGGCGTTCGCTTTTCGGTCCGCATCACGTGCCCGGCAGCCGCCATCGCCAGCTGACTCTTTGATTTCCGAGCCTGCCTCCGAAGCTGGCATTCAGTCCCCTGGCGAATCTTCCCGTATACGCTTCGCGGCAAGCCTCAGCGGAGTTCATAGAGGGTCATCCGCTCGACGCGGCCGCGAATTTCCACGGCTGCGTGAGCGCGGGCTTCGGGACGCGGTTCCTGGAGGTGGGACCAGAGAGCCTCCGTGACCAGCAGGGTGGAGTTGAAGTTCTTATTGAGAGATTCGACACGCGAGGCGACATTCACTACGTCTCCGATCAGCGTGTATTCCTTCCGGCGCGACGAACCGATATTACCGGCAATGGCGTGTCCAGAGTGGATGCCGATGCCGATGCGAACCGGCGACAATCCCTCGCCCTCGGCACTCGCTTCGAGTCGCTCGCAGATCGCCACAGCAGCCTCGACGGCGTTTCTAGCATCCTCTCCCGTCGAGAAAGGCGCGCCAAAAATCGCCATAAAACCATCGCCCAGGAATTTGTTCACGATACCGTGATGACGGTCGATTTCGTCCACCATGAAAGAGAAGAGCTTGTTGAGGAGTTCCACCACCTCCTCGGGCGAAAGGGTCTCGCTCCGCGTGGTGAATCCGCGGATGTCGAGGAAGAGCACGCTGACATTGCGCAGTTCGCTCTCCGAGTCGATTCTGCTCTCGAGGAGTCGCTTCGCCACCTGGGGTGAAACATGCCGACCAAAAGTCTCCAGCACCTCGTGCTCGCGGCCCTGCGCTTCCAACATTGCTCCGGTCAAGCGCCGCCCCATGCCGATCACACCCGTAGTGGCCAACGCCGTGAGATTCAATGTGGTCAGGAAGATGATCACCTCGTCCACGGGCAACGCCTCCTGCGATATGGCGTAGAGAATGAGGAAAGCACAGGAGGCGCACGCCACGATTGCAATCAGCGCCCGCGTATGCAGCAAGAGCCCGTGCATGACCACGACCACGAAAAAGACCAAAGGCGCCGTCGTGCCGACTCCGCCCAACAGCCAGGCCACGACGAGAACGTTTCCAACGTCCACGGGAATCGCCAGGTAGGCCATCCACTCTGGCGGCGGGCCGCGCTGAAGCGAGTGCAGGACCAGCCACGCCGAGAGGAGACCAAGGCTGCAGAGCAGCATCCCCTTGATCGTGAACTGGATGGGATCGATTCCCAGAATCGGCCCGGTCAGAAGGATTACGCAAGTGAATGCCACATACCCCGTGAAGCGCACCCGGTGCATCGCGCGGAGTCCTTCGCGCAGATTGGTACGATCGGCAAGATTCGAGTCGATCAGCCGACCTCGAGACGCCTTCGAGTCTTCATTCATCGAGACAAAGCCCACCTCCCAATCGACCCATCGAGCAATCACCTGGCATCACAGCGGTGAGTATCGCCAGCAATCTAGCTCGCGTCGAATTGCCCCGCCGGGCCCGTCACAGGCTCCCTCTGAGGCCTCGAAACAAGCCCCTGCGACGGCTCTGGAAACCCTAGCGGGTCCGTCGCGGGCTGCCCCTAGGAATTCCGCACGGTCCCCAATACCGGATCTCGTACCTGAATCAAGATCGACTCTTCGATCGTCCGTTGAGTTCAGACTCGGCGCTCTCGCGCTCGAATTCCGCCCTAAAGCTTCAGGAATAGCGAAAAATCAAGATTTGGGCTCGAACGCCTTGCAGCAAAGGCATCTGGGAAAGGCGTACAGAAGATTCCCTGCTTGGGCGACAGCTCCGAAGACCGGAGGTCGAAGAACGACTCGCGCGAACGACCCCGCCCACTTGAATCATCGGGCGTTAGCTCAAACGCCCTATCCCCCGAGTTCGGTGGGCTTGCGCCACACGATGCCGACGGCAGTCGCCACCCACAGCGCCAGCAGCACCAGCAGACCCAATGGGCGGATCGCGGGCAAGGCGACCACGGAATCCACGACATTGGGATCCACGCCCTCGGCCACCTCGGCCCCGTCGCTTCGCCCGTCGTCGTCGGAATCGCTGTCGAAGCGATGCGCTCAGCGAAGGCGGAAACGGGGGCGGCGGCCGAAAAGCGTCTGTCGAAGCCCTGACGCCCCCCAGGCCCAAGCTACACGAGATCTGAACATCACGGGACTGCGTCCAGCCGGCAGCCGAGCCCTCGCGGATGGCGTCCTTCCCATCCGCTCCAGCTCCCCCGTTTTCGCTCATGCGGATTTCTCCCGGAAGCCCACTCGAGGCCGATCCAGGTGCGACCCGTCGGCCCTGAGCAGCCCTCTACCACGATTTCGCGAGAAGTTCCGAGTGCCCGGCGAGTCAAGCGACTCCAAACGCTACCATCGCGTCGGCGACCTTGATGAACCCGGCGATGTTGGCGCCTTTCACATAGTTGATGTAGTCAGAGCCGCGTTCCTGCCCGTACCTCACGCACTTTTCGTGGATATTTCCCATGATTTCACGCAGCAGGTTCTGTAGTTCGGCTTCCTTCCAGGTGATTCTGGCGCTGTTCTGACTCATTTCGAGTCCGG
>CAYTAT010000065.1:0-19639 GCA_964435795.1 uncultured Spirochaetaceae bacterium | reverse complement strand
GGCGTAGGTGCAGAGCAGCCCGAGACTCCTTATCCGATGTGGTGCGAGGATGGCCATCTGCTGGGCGATCACCCCTCCGAGGCTGTGTCCGACCACATGCGCTCGCGGCCATTCGAGCGCATCCATTACGCCCAGCGCATCCTGGCTCATGGCCAATACACTCGACGGTGAGTCGGGGCTATTCCCGATGCCGCGATTGTCGAACCAGGCTACTTCGAAGTGCTTTCCCAGAATTTCTATCTGGGGTTGCCAGCCGCAACCCGCTACCCCAACTCCCTGGATCAGCAACACGGGCTCGCCGCGCCCAATTGTATCGTATGAAAGATCCGTCATCTCGAACACCATAGCCTGATGGTATGGAAGGATCAGCATGGGGCGAAAGAAAGATCACCTGACTTTGGTTCAGATGCTTTTCGCAAAACAAGAAGTCGTTCTTCTATTGGAGGAACTAAGGGAAAGCGAATCTTGCGACGCTTGAACCGAGATCTCGTACAAGCAACACGAAACCAAGAGAAAGATCAAATGCGAATGAGAATTGCGACCAGGGAATAAGAGCGGAAGCGGCGTCATCCTGTGCAGCGCCTGGCACGACCAGCACGACCAGCAAAACCAGCAAGGTCAGCACGGTCGAGGTTGCTCAAGCATGACTGAGCGTGCCGGGGACGTGCGGGGCAAGCCCGTATGATCTTGCAATCCAGAATGGCTATGCGGGTATTGTGGACGTCGAATTCAAGGGCGGAGGTGAAAGCGCATGCCTCTGAGCGCAGCATAGAAGACCCGCTTTTCAAGCATGGCTATAGGATCGTCAAGAATCTGATCAGTTGGAATGATTTGTAGAGCTTATATTGGCACTGCGAGGAGTTCGCGCTGGGTCGTGAGCCCGACTTTGCCCAACGGCACGGAGCCGATTCGCCATCTGGAGGGCCGCGGCGGACCTCCTTCCGAATAGTGTTCGCGACCGGCCTCGAGGATATCTCCGTCTCCTCTGCTGTCTTCAGGATCCCAATGATCTGCCCTCCGGAGACTTGCTTCCGATTCATCTCGTCTCCAGTAGCCAACAAATAAAACCGGACAAATAAAGGCCAAGCGATAGACGGGTCTCTTTTTCAAAGGGGCTGTCCCCGGTCCTTACGCCGAATTTCTTACGGGGCCCGTGATTGGGTGATTTCAAGCCTTCCGCAGCACACGGAGGCCCTTCCTCGAACTGGCGGTCTTCGCTCGCCAGGAGTGGGACTTGACCGAGAGTTCCACCGGGGTATCGGGGCGGGATCCATATAGGGCCAGATCGTCGCGAAGCGACTAACCCAATAACTACGAGTTCCCGCATCTTGAGAGGATCGGGATAGAGCCCGCAAGCGCTGGTCGTCGCCTTATCCCACGGGCTTCGAATCTGCCTCTTCTGGAAGCACGTCCAGCGGACGCTCAGCCCACGAAGAGCAGAGGAATGCAGGGGAATGAGGGGGATGGAGCGCCGCCGGCGGCCGGCCATCGGGAGTGCAGAGGCCCCCCGGCGGCTCGGCTCTGCGTCGAGTCGACGCATTCCCTTCGAGAGGCGACTTCGATACTCTCTCATAGGTATTGACGCAGCCCGAAAATGCCGAACCTACCCATTGTGGGAGAGCAGTTCGCTTGAGTATCGAGCAAATAGATCCGGGTGCTCGCGCCCTCAGAGAAGCCGTTTCTACTTCGATCACTCCGATGGCCTGGCTCTTGGCGGGCCTTTACGGTTTGCTCATCGTAATTCACCCGATTGCTCTCTCCGGCGAACACCGCTGGTCCATGGCCATCACAGCCGGCTTTTCGTCCGCGTTGGCCGTGGCCACTGCTCTCTGGTGGCGGAAGAGCCCCCAGCCGGATCACGCTCACCTCGTGAGTGCCTTCTTGGTCGGTGTCGCGCTCATCAATACGGTGTTGCACTTCGCCCTCTTCCAACAAGCTGCCAATACGACCAACTTCATCATTCTCATTCTCGGTGCAGGCCTCATCATGCTGTCGAGAGTCTCCTACTACATCATCGTGACCCTCGCCGTACTCGCATGGATCACCATCGTCAATTACTTCAATGTTTCTGAACCTTCCGAGTGGGGCTGGTTTCTCTTCTTCGCTGTCTTCGTCGGCAGCATCCTCGAGGAGCAGAGAATCCACGCCACTAGCGACTCCCGCAAACGAGAGGTACTACTGCTCGAGCGAAGCACCGCATTGCAAAATCTCGTGAAGTCTCCTGCCCTTTCCGACACGAACGTCACACATATTCTAAACCTGATCGCCGAAGCTGCGCGGGTCAACCTCGCCGCCTCGAGCGTTACCATCTGGCTGCCTGAGGGAGATGGCCAGGATCTCCGACTTGTCGCGGTGGATCGAAATGCTCTCACGAGCCCAAGCCCGCCTACGCCCCAGACACTGGCCATTAGCGAGGAATTCACGCGACTTCTCTCCGAAAACCGCACAGTCATCTCGAACCCTCATGCGGGACGAAGTTCGAGTGGAGAAGATTTCTACAGCGGTGGACAACAGCCCACTCTTTACGTCGGAATAATCAGTTCTCGTCATGTGGCAGGGGTAATTCTTGTCGAGCGCGAAGCCAAGCATTCCACCTGGACCCTGGACGACCAGATGTTTGCAGCCTCCATCGCCGATCTGGCGAACCTGGCATTGCAAAACCGCCAACGCATCCTTCTCGAAGGACGGGCGCGCAAAGCGGAGCACCTGGAAAGCCTGGGGGTGCTCGCTGGCGGTGTCGCGCATGATTTCAACAATTTGTTGACAGTCATATTGGGCAATCTCGAACTGATGCAGGAATCGACGAAAGATTCCAGCGAAACACGCAGCAGTCTCGAGTCCATGATGGAGGCCGGCATGCGAGCCCGCGACCTCGCACAGCAGATGCTCGCGTATGCAGGACGGGCTCACCGCCAGACGCAGACCATTGATCTCGCATCCCTTGGCTCTGATATTGATCGCGTCTGGGCCCATGATCTGCTCGATGGCATAGATGTCGCCTTTGATATCGACCCGCGTAAGGTCTTCCCCGTCGACGTCGACCCCACTCAAATTCGCCAGGTTGTCCTCAATCTCCTAACTAATGCGCGCGATGCTGGCGCTTCTCGAATCACGATCTCAGTCGGAACTGATAGCCAATTCAAACTTTCAGGCGATGACTCGGCAGCCGAGAGCACGGGCTACCATTGGCTCGAGGTCGGCGATAACGGCAGTGGCATGCCCGCGGAAGAGATCGAGCGAATTTTCGAGCCGTTCTACACTACCCGCGAAAGCGGCACGGGGCTTGGCCTTGCGGCCTCGCTGGGAATCATGCGGGCGCACCTCGGCGCCTTGAATGTCAAATCGACGCACGGAGAAGGGAGCCACTTTCGCATCCTGCTCCCCCGCTCATCGAAGCAGCCCGAGACGTTCTCGACGGAGTCTCCTGGCGAGTTGGTCGACGTATCAGAGCAAACAAAAGTATTGCTCATCGAGGATGAACCGCTCGTTGCTCGCCTCGCCACCAAGATGCTCACGCAAAGTGGGCGTCAGGTAGAATGGCTCGACAGCCTGTCCGCTTTTCGACGAGACTTTCCTTCGATTGATCCAGGCGAAATTGAATTCGCTTTGATCGATGTCACTCTAGGGGATGGTAGTGGCCTTGACGCTGCCACCGCACTGCGCCAACGCAGGCCCGACCTGCCCGTCATCCTGATGAGCGGTTACGATGCTCGGAATGCGCTGGAAGGGCGGCGTCTCGGTGATTCCGTCGAGTTCCTGTCGAAACCATTCTCTCGAGGCGCCCTTCAGGCCTCCATCGACAAGGCCATCGGCTCCTCGACTGGGACCGGACCCTATGAAAGCGCATAGGCCAAGCTCCAAGATCATCGGGTGGCCCATTTCCTGTCCCGGCAGAATCAGCGGGAGTCTCGGTCGCGAAGGGCGAGTCCGCGTCGAGTACGGAAGCCGTTGAAAAGAGTTGCAGATATCGACTCTGAGGGTCGTCACGCGGAAGCGGCCCACTTGCCAGCGTATACGCGCGGCGTGATGGGCTCGAGTTGGAAGAACGGCCACACCAAAGAGGGGACGCCAGTCGGCCGATGCAGCCGCTTGCGGGGATGGAACGATCCATCGGGGTGGATATCCACGCTGCAAGCTGGAGGTGAGTTCAGAAAAGGGTCGGAAGTTCCGGAATCTTCCAGCTGAGATCGGCGGCTCGGCCCTGATCACCCCAGATGGAAGGATGCTTCTCAGACATAGTGGAGACAGATCCCATACACCGACCCATCGCGACGCGATGGACTCGGCTTCGAGTAAGGTACTTCAAGCGAGCCACCCGTCGGGGTTTCGCAGTTGCTCGAGCGGAACCACGAGCCGAAAGTCCCAACTCGAGGGCATCCAGCCAGTGCGGGAGCCACCGCGCGGATCGAAAAGCTTCCGCGATGGGGAAGCAGGCATTGCGCTCCAACCCTCTGGAAGGATATAGAGTCTGCATTCCGGCATCCCGTTCGGCTAAGGGCGTTATGTGGAGTGTCTGCGTGGAACCGCCCGTGACGGGAAATCCCCTATTCTTTTCATGGGTCATTGTTTCTGTTTCTGCGAGCATTGCATGACTAATATCGGGTCTTCGCGACGGGCTAGCATTTGACGCCGGGGAAATGATCTCATTGTGCCCGTCGTCATTGCGGTCGCCGCTCGCGATGCTCTTGCCGAGTCCATATGTGGACTCGGAAGCATCTATCTTGAAATCGTATTCCGCCGCTCCCGGGTCGTATTCAGCGCTGAGCGGCCCCCCTCCGGAAAGGTCGAGCTTCCACTACGCTATGCGGCGGATACACAACCGTGGAGAAAACGAAATGGAGATCGAACGATTCAACCCCGATGGCCTCTTCGCCTTGGACGCATTCACCCAGATCGTGACCGCGAATAATGTGGGGAGGGTTGCGTATATCGCGGGGCAGGGCGCATTTGATGCAAACTTCGATCTGGTGGGCCCCGGAGACCTTCATGCGCAGACGGTTCAGGCATTTCGGAACCTCCGGACCGCGGTTGAATCCCTGGGAGGCCAGGTCGAGAATATTGTCAGTACCACCATGTATCTGGTGGAGATCACAGCGGAAAAAGTCGATATCTTTGCGGGGGCCATGGCAGAAGCACTCGACGGCAAGCCCTTCCCCCCCAATGCGTCCAGCATGATTGGCGTCCAGGGGCTGGCGGCCGAAGGGATGCTGGTAGAGATCAGTGCGGTCGCCGTGCTCCCTTAGGCTTCCCGACGAGGTATTGGAGTGGCGAGGGGAACGAGTATGAGCGAAATGGGAACGATTGCGGGAATCTTCCGCTACCCGGTGAAGAGCATGTTGGGCGAAGAGCTCGACGCCTCGACGCTCGGGCAGAACGGAATCCCAGGCGATCGCGCTTGGGGTGTTCGCGACGAGATGCGAGGAGATTTCTTCGTCGGAAAGAGAAGTGCCGCCCTGATGAGCTGCGCGGCATGGTACGCGGCTGGTAGCGATGACGAACTCGTTCCGCAGATTCGACTTCCCGATGGAGAGACTTTCCGCGCTGATACCGAAGGAGCTGCCGAAAAAGTGGGACGGGTCGTCGGGCGTGAGGTGACACTCTGGCCGGTAGTACCCGAAGCGCGCCAGGCAAGCCCCCGGGATGGTCTTTCTCTTTTGGACGAGATGCGGGATCTGATGGCGAGGGAAGAGGGCGAAGTCCTGCCCGATTTCTCGAATCCCCCCCCCGAACTCCTCGAGATCTACGCGCGAAATGGCCCCTTTTTCGATGCTTTTCCGCTGCTCCTGCTGACGCGGCGCTCGATGGAGTCACTCGCCGAGGCGGCACCCGATGTCGAGATCGATATGCGGCGCTTTCGCCCGAATATCCTGATCGAAAACGCGGAGTCGGGTCCCTTTCCCGAACAGGATTGGATCGGCCGGCGGATTCGAATCGGAGGTGCGATCGTTTCGATCCACTCCGCCTGTATCCGTTGCGCGATGACAACGCACGGATTCTCGGACGTGCCAAAGGACGTGCGCGTCATGCGAACGCTGGTCAAGGAGGCGGAGGGAAACCTGGGTGTCTACGCGATCGTGGAGGAAGCCGGGCAAGTCGGCCGGGGCGATCCCTTGATCCCCCTCGACTGAATGGTTGGAGATTCAAGCGGTATGCCGCGGAGGATCCCCGGCCTAGGGGTGGTATGCGATTCATTCCGCTTCAAATACTGCTTCCCTATGCTCGGGAGGTTTCGCGACAAACCCCTCGCCCTCGCCCTCGCCCTCGCCCGAACGGATCCGTCACATCGCCCCGCTGAGTTGGCCCGCTCCGCCGGGCCATGCCGTTTTACGGAAGGAGGAATCGGAATCCCCGTCAGGGGGTTCAGCCTCCTATTTCCATCTCGCTCCTCGTCAGGAGTCGTCCGGCCCATGTTTTGGCAGCCATAAGCTGAAAGCCAGGTGCCGGGAGTGACTCTCCAGTCCTTACGTGCTTCATGTCGCCTCTATCGAGCGACGATGCGGGAGCGAGACGTATGCCTGCCTGCGTTGTCGAATACTGGAAATAGCGGGCGATTGGGAGCGGAGGTCGGTGCATGGAGATCAGATCTGAGCTCTCGGGGCGATCGAAGAGCCTGGGTCCGGGGCAGCCCTTTGCAGACGTGTCTGCGAAGAATATTCGTATGCCCCGTTTGGTGTGGCCGGGGAGGCGCTCGTCTTGGACGATCGGGCCCTTCGGATCGCCGACCGCATGCCCGGAGAGCGGATTCGTCTATTCTCTCGATGCGATCCCAGCTCTCGATGGCAATTCTCGCTCCCGGTGCCAAGCCCCAGTTCTCGATCCACAATTCTCGATCCCAGTTCTCAATCCCCTACGGGCAGACGCCCGCACGGGCGCGAACTTCGCCCTGGCGAGATTTCTTCTGAGCCGGGTGAAGCCTCCAGCCTGGAAAGGAAACGCCGAAAAATGAGATCGCCCCTGGCCATAGCTCTTGCGAGCGGCTCCGCGCTGCTCGGCCTCTTTTGGATCCCCGCATGCACGACTCCCGGCGCCTTCCCCTCCTCTCCCTCCTCCCTCTCCCCCCCGAGCCCGCCTCTGCCCGCCGCCGAGCCCGCCCCGGCGGAGACTTCCCTGCACGCGGCCTTCATGGAACTCGTATCGGCCCTCGAATCCGTCGAGACCCAACTCGCGAACTCCCCCTCGGTGACGAATGCGGCCGAAGAGGTTGGCGCCTACCGGCACATTCTGCGCGCCTTCGCCAAGGGGATGGAGGCCGAGATCCTCCAGGATGCGGACTACCCCTACTTCCGAATCCTCGACTTCTGGCTGCGCGAGGGCGGCGACAACCCCGATCAACGCTACGCCTTCACGCCCATCCGCGGCGGCGAGACGTATCGCATCTGGGGCGAACTCGGTTCGGCGGCCCGGGTCGAATTCCAGATCTACGCCGGACGCCCCTGGGATGGCAGCGGCAAATCCGTCGGCTATCTGACCTTCGAAGAAATCGAGATCGCCCCCGACGGCTCCTTCGAGGTCTTTGCCTCCGCACAGGAAAGCGAGGGCAACTGGCTGCAAAATCCCGCCGAGGGCACGACGCTCTTCGCACGCCATATCTACGCGGATTGGAGCGATGCCCCCACCGGAGATATCCATATCGATCGCGTCGGCTTCGAGGGCCGTCGCCGCCCCCCCGAAAGTCCCGAGGCACTCGCCCAGCGCATGGGGGCCGCCGCGCGGATGTTCAGCACCACCGCGCGAACGTGGCCCGCCTTCGTGGCCCGGCGCTACCGCGAGGCCCGGCCCGCCAACGCCGTTTCGCCCCCCTATGACACCTATTCCCTCGGCGGTGCGAAGGGCCGCTGGATGAGCGGCGGTTATTTCGAATTGGGGCCGGGCCAGGCCCTGCTGCTACGGATGCCGAAGACCCGCGCGGGCTACCAGGCCGTACAACTCACGGATATGTTCTTCGCCTCCCTCGAATCTGCAAACCAGGTATCGAGCCTCACCTCGAAGCAGTCGCGGCTGGCTCCCGACGGCGCCTACTATTACGTGATCAGCCAGCGGGATCCAGGCTACGCGAATTGGCTCGATAGCGGCGCCCTCGCGCGCGGCACCTTCCTATTGCGCTGGGATGGCGTCCAGGGCACCCTGCCCGCCGAGGAGTTCCCCTCGTCGCGCATTGTCTCCCTGGCTTCGATGCAAGACGAGATTCCCGGTTTCGAATCCGTCGGCGAGGACGAACGCGAAGCCACCCGGCGGGCCCGCAGGCACCACCTGCAACTGCGCTCCCATCGCTGAGAAGTTGGCATTCGCCGCGCCCCCTCGCGCTGCGGGTCGCTTTTCGCCTCTACCGGGGATCCATGATCGTGGCCGTGCCCTGGGCCATGGCGCAGACGCGCTCCTCGTTGTGCATGTCGATACGCACCACGGCCTGGTTCCGCCCGAGGTTGACGATCCTCGCGTAGCCGTCGACGGATCCTCGGCTGATGGGCCGCGTCAGGTTGATCTTGAACTCCGTGGTGGCGGCCCACTGGCCCTTCTTCATGAGCGGGTAGCAGACCATGCCGAGCAGGTGATCGCAGAAAGTCGATAATACGCCGCCGTGCATATTTCCGAAGGGCGTCAGGAGTTCGTCGCGCACGTCGAATTGACAAGGCATGCTGCCGGGGCCGATCTCGAGGGTGCTGAAACCCAGGTATTCGTGGAGGCCCCCGTCCGCGTTGCCGCTTGGGTCAGGTCTTCGGCCACTTTTTCGTTGGATTCGAATTTCGGCCCGATCTCGGATCTGCTCACATCGACTCCTCCCTCGCCATTCACCATAGGATCATAGGATGCGCGAGAGGGTACAACTTCGAGCCCGGGCTTCAGCGCCGCCAGCAGTCGCCCGCGAGAGCGGGGCCCCCGGGCTACTATTGTTCGCAGCGCAGGGAGCGGGGCGGGTGGTTCGTGCAGGAGACGATTTCGGTGACTCCTTGGGCGAGCCTGCTGCAGGCGCTATAGGTCGCCTGCTCCTGGGCATCGGCGGGATTGCTGGCCCGGGCGCTATCGCAGATCGTCCTGCCGCGGAAGTTCACACAGGCCTCGCAGCGGGCGTCAAATTGGCCCATGGCGAGGTAGACGATTCCCACCAGGAAGACGGCCAGGACCAGGACTCCAAAGAGAATTCGATTCATGGATGCCACCAGCATAGCTGCGGGCGTCGCCGACGGGTGGGCAACTCGCTCTCGCAGGCCACCTTTTATGGTATTTTAAGGGGGTCTCGCGACATCGGAAGTTTTCAAGCATCCGGTTCCGCCAAGCAGGAGCATTCCATGGCAGATGAAGTGGATCTGAAGCAGCTGCTCGCAACTATGCAGGCGCGGATGGACGCGCAGCCGGGAGGATTCACGGCCACGAAGCTGGATCCCGAAGAACTCGCTCAAGCCATCGCTCATCCCCTGGCGGCCCGGGAAATCCAGCGCGGCATGAAACTCGAAGCCACCTCCGTGCAGGAGGGCGATCCGGCCTTCGACTTCGAACTGCCGCGCCTGCTGGACTCCCCGGGAATGAGTGAATCCGTCAGCCTCTCGGAGCATTTCGGCAAGCGTCCCGTAGCATTGATCTTTGGCAGCTATACCTGACCTCCCTTTCGGGCCCAGGCTGGGACCCTCAACGAGATCTATCAGCGCTTGCGCGATCGCGTCGATTTCTATGTCGTCTATATCCGGGAGATCCATCCCACCGACGGCTGGCAGGTGAGCAATAACGAAAAGGATGCCGTGCTCTTTCGGCAACATCAGTCGATGGACGAACGCGTCGACGTGGCATCGGCCTGCATGCTGAAGCTGGCCCTGGAGATGCCCGCCCTGGTCGATGAAATGGATGACGCCGTCTCGAATGCCTACGCGGCGGTTCCCGAACGCCTCTACCTGGTGGGAAGAGACGGCCGCATTGCCTACAAGGGCGGCATGGGGCCGATGTTCTTCGTGCCCCGAGAATGGGAAGAACGCATCGAGGCCTACCTGGCCGCAGAATAGAGCCGGTGAAGCGCGGCCGGCTCGGCCGCCGGGCTGGGGCCGGGGGGGAGAGCAGCGAATGGAGAGCGGTCTCTTGCTGCAATTGCTCGCCGTACTGCTGATCGCGGTGGGGTTGGCCGGCCTCGCGCTACCCGCTATTCCCGGAGCCCCGGTTCTCTTTGCCGGCCTGTTGCTCTCCGCCTGGGCGGAAGATTTTCAGTACGTGGCTCTCGGCACGCTGACGGCATTGGCGGCTCTCGCGGTGCTCACCTATGCGGTGGATTTTGCAGCCGGGGCCTTTGGGGCCAAGCACTTCGGCGCCTCGGGTCGCGCGGCTGTCGGGGCGGTGATCGGCGCCGTGGGCGGCATCGTCTTCGGCCTGCCGGGCATAATTCTCGGCCCCTTCGTGGGCGCCTTCATCGGCGAGTTGAGTGCCCGGCGCAGCGTCGAGGAGGCGGGCCGCGCCGGCATCGGAGCCACCCTCGGCCTGGTGGCGGGCGCCGCCCTGAAACTCGCACTCGGCATTTCGATGGTCGGCATCTACGCGTGGATGCGCTTCGGCTAGTGGCTTTCGGTGCTCCTCCCCCCGGTTCGGCGATGTCTCGATCCGCGTGGCGCGGAGCCCAGGACTTCTGCCGCTCCATGCGAGAGGGGTGGCCAGTCGGCGGCCACCGATCCTCGGAAGAGTCGAAAGGGCCGAAGTTGTCGGGAGATGGGAGTCGAGTCGAGGCCTATGCCCGTGCGAACTTCGGATCCGCATCCACCCGCCGCTTATCAGAGTTCGAGAGAGTCTGGAAGGACAGGGGTCCGAATTCGAACCTCTGCTCTGGAGATCCCGTCCTCAGGACGTGCGGCGAGTGTCCCGCAACTTCGTCCCCAACCACAGGCCAACACTTCCCAGCATCGCGGCCAGCATCAGCACGCTCACTTCGTCCAGCATGTTGATGCCCGGGGGCTGCGCGAGGTGGGTTTCGAGATGGGCGAGTAGTTCCCGCCAATAATATCCCTCGGCATCGAGTAGCGGCTGGCCGTTGCCGGCCTCACCCTGGAAGAGCATACGCCCGCCGAGTTCAAACTCCGACTCCCAGGCCGGTCGCAACTCCAACCGGGCCGTGTTCACGGTGCCCGATACTGCAACCTGAAGTGTGGTCGAGAGATCCAGCAAGTCGTTGTGGGGGTTGTTGCCGTGGGGGCCATCATTGGCGGCCACCATTACGAGAAAGGCCGTCGTCTCCGCGATCAGGTCGATGTCGAGGAGGAAGGCGCCCATCGTGGTCGTTTCGCCTCCCCCCGGCGTCCAGGCCCCCGTCCTCGGAGCCGAGGCCATCAAGATGGCGGCATCGAATTCTGTCGTATGCACCTCGGTCATGCTGAGCCCGAGCAGTCCCCCCCGCGAGTAGCCCATGATCGCCATGCATCCCTCATCGAGTTGTGTCGCCGCCAGGCTTTTCATTTCCGCCAGTCCGGTCTGCATCTCGGCAAATGCCAGGGAGATTGGGTTCTCGGTACTGCGTTTCGCGTAGGCGACATAACCCGCGCACGCCAATTGGCCCGGATTCTCGATCATGTCTCCGCCGACATCCGTTCCCGAACCCCCGTGTTTGTAGAGGACACCCGGAAAGGGCCAGATAGGAGAGGAAGGGGGTGCTCGCGCTGCCACAGGTGATCGCTTCGCCACCCTGGATGCAGACCACGGGCTGGCTGCTTCCATCGGGACAACTCACCTCGAGGGTTCGGACGAGCAGGGTCGGCACCAGCAGTGCCAATGCGACCGCCCACGCCCGGAGGAATCGCGGGTGACGCCACGAAAACGCGACGGGATTCGCGCGCTTCAGATTGCCTATTGGAATCTGGTAATTCGCATCAAATCTGCCGGAGAGATTCACGTTCGCTAGGAGTCATCTTCTTCCCATATGCTGAAAAGGAAGTGCTTTGGCGAGAGAGCGATGATTTCGGAGTGTAGGACATATTGTCACGCTCCATTTCAGGCCGTCTTGACCGGAATGCCTTCGGTGTCGAACTGCCATGGTCCTACCACATTCTCGCAGCTTCCTTGCCAGGATTTCGCCATAGGCCTGCCGGGCCCGCTCTCAACTTTCCGCCCAAGTAGCCACTCGGACTGCTTCGGTAGGTGAGGCGCTTAGTCACTGAAACCCTTTCGGAATTGGGAGTCGGGCTGGTACGGACATTGCGTATCAGTAATCTTTCTTGCTTCTCTGTAATTTATATCCAATTTCTCGGGCTGTTGCCTGGAGGGAGCCCCGCCGATGTCCAGTCCTCGAAAAGCGTACCCGCTGTCGCCGCCATTCACTCGTGTCGCGAAGGCTTTCTTTTCGCTTTTTACGGCCCTCGCAATCCTCTCCGGGGGCGCCGGGGCGGGCGCGAGAACGGGTCACCCTTCATGCAACGTGCCCACCGACGCATCTCCGAGTTCGCTCTTCGGCGCCGGAGATTTCGAACAGCAGTTGCTTCGCTTCGAAGAATTCGGGCGGCGGGATTATGAGACGGCCCATCCACCGAAGTCCCTGCCCGCTCCCTACTCGGGGTACTCGATGCCGCATGGGGACGCCCTCGACGCCTTTCTCGGAGCCGGCATCTTTCCTGCTCCGACCCGGGATGCGAATCCGAATATCCCCAATCCCTGGCAGTCCGTGATCGAGGCCACCCATACGGGTCCCCTTGTTCCCCTGCCCGGAAATCAGCTGGCGTCGATGGCGGATGGCCGACCTCCGGGTTCCTTCTTCGGTCACCAGCGCTGGGATGAATTCGAACCCCAGATGTATTTCGAAAGTCTCTTGACCGGTTCTCGCGTGAACAACGGTCTGCGTGATGGGGAGCAATTGCACGGCTACAAGGACGGTGAGTTTGGCCCCGGTGCAGATCGGATTTCCGGGACCGCCGACGACGGCCTCTACCATAGGGTCTACGAGTACCATGGCCCCGTCCACCACTCATCCCCCTTGGCAGCGCTAGCAGATCCGGTCACGGGTGAGATCGATCTCGCCCTGGACGGAACGACCCAGGGCATCCCGATCGCGGTGCATCCCCAGATGCCTCTTCAGGACCGTCTATCGATCTGGACTTTCGATGGGACCCTGCCACCGAAACTTCTAATGGCGAGAGTGGGAGAATCGATTCTCTTTCGCAATCACAACGCCCTGCCGATCAAATTCGAGGCCAACCGCGGCTTCGGCAATCACTTCATCAGTACTCATGAGCACAATGGACACCATCCCGCCGAAAGCGATGGTTTCGCACAGGCCCACTTCCTGCCCGGTCAGTTTTACGACTACCACTGGCCCATGGTTCTGGCGGGTCACGATTCCATCAACGTCAACGCCTCCGATGATCGTGCAGCCATCGCCTGCGAGCCCGGTGAGGAAATCCGGATCAGCCTGCCGGGGATGGGTGAGGATCTGGCCGAGAGATTGACCAGCTATATCCATCGGAAGGAAATTTGTCCGCTCAACGGACGCGTCAGGATTCCCGGTGATTGGCGCGAGACCATGAGCACACATTGGTTTCACGACCACATGATCGACTATACCGCCCAGAACGTCTACAAAGGCAACGCGGCGATGATGAACTACTACAGCGCCCTCGATCGTGGAAACGAGTGCTGGAATGACGGTACCAACCTGCGTTTTCCCAGCGGCTGTGGCCGAATTCGCGGCATCGGGGCGCGACCTCCGGACTTCAATCGGGCCAGCGATCGCAGCTGGGGCATTCGCGACTACGACGTCCAGTTGTTGGTGGCCAGCAAGGCCTGGGGCCAGGATTCATTCTTCTACGAGGGAGGAAATTGCGTCACGGGAACGGATGAGGATGGCGATCTCATTTCGGAAGGGCAGCTCTGGTTCGCCCCTTTCAATACCGATGGCTTCGTGGGCGATCGCATGACGGTCAATTGGCTTTATCATCCCTATCTTAAGGTGCGGGCGCGAAGGTATCGTCTTCGGATTCTCAACGGGGATGTCTCCCGTTTTATGAAGCTGGCCTTCGTCATCGAGCGACCGACTGGAGTCGGTGAGTTCGCAGGCCAGGATCTTTCCTATGACCGTGTTCCCTTTCATCTGATTGCCAACGATGGAAATATCATGGAGCACGCCACTCCCCACGACGGCAGCATGGATCTGGATCGCGATGGGGATTTCCAGGATCACCACGGCATCCTGCCCACCCAGGCGATTGCCGAACGCTACGACATCGTCATCGACTTCAGCCGCTACGATCCCGGCGACAAGATCTACGTCGTTAATCTTCTCGAGCATCAGGACGGCCAGGGTCCCGAGCGGGAAATCCCCCTCGCTGAGGTACTGGATGGCAGCCACGATAGTTGCGATTCCACAGTTGAACGTTTCTTGGAGATACGGGTCGAGGCCTTTGTGGGCACGGATCTGAGTATGGACCCCGCCGACTACGTTCCGGGTCGGAAGAAGATGATTCCCCTGCCGCATATCGAGCCCGAGGAGTTGGAGACCGCCATCCATCGCACCTTCTTGTTTAGCGATGGAGGGTTGACGGATTCCCAGCCCCGTAACGTGGTGACGGATCTCTATCCCACACCCATGGGCGAGAGCCTTCTGGAGGTGACGGATAACGGATACGAGGACGTGAAGTTTTCCGAGATCAAACCCGAAGAACCCAACTCCCTGAGTCAATTCATCTTCATGTGTTACGAGATTTTCGGCCAGGCACTCGACGATGCCGTCGAGGCGATGGGGTTGACGAAGTCGGAATTTTTCAACGATCTGAATCTCCTCTCTGCGACGGAGAAGGAAAATGCGCTTCTGCCCGTGAAGACAAAGAAGGCCTGGGGAATCGGAAGCGATGGTTCCGTTCCCCATGCAGCCGATATGCATCGGGTCTCGGCCGCGCCCGTCCTCGGACAACTCGAAATCTGGCATATCGAAAACGGCAGCAATATGTGGAGCCACAACGTTCATATTCACTTCGAGGAGGGACGCATCCTGAAGCGGGATGGTGACCCCCCTCCCGAATGGGAGAAGTGGGCTCGTAAGGATATCTATCGGATCGGCGGCATGGACGATAGTGGAGGCAGTGTGGATGTGGCCATTCGTTTCCGCGAATTTGCCGGCGCCTATATGTCCCATTGCCACAATACCCAACACGAAGATCACGCAATGTTGCTCCGCTACGATATCGAGCACCCGGGGCAACTCGAGCCCTTTCTGACACCGGAACCCCAATGGAATGGCTGCAGTTACTCGGCGAGCAACGAACTCTCGAGCGCTTCCCAGCGTGCTACGGATACCGGAGACGCCATGGCGAGGTTGGAGTTCGGCCAACACAACTCGAGTGATCTCCTATGCCAGGCCGGTGCGACAGACGACTGCCCCGGGGCCCTGGATCCCCTTGCAAACGAGCAAAGGGAGTTCGAGCGTTGCGATGTGGACGCCAACCTTCAGGTGGATGCTCGAGATATTCAGATTCTCATCGGCCGCAGGTGGGTCACCGATGATCGGGCCGGGAGCGGGCTCCAGCCCGCAATCTCCTGCCTCGGGCGCTGCACGTATCGGGGTTGTTCCGTGGGCGAGGTGGGTACCGCTTGCGGTCTGGTGGGCCTCGAGAGTTTGCTGGTGCTGATTCCTCTGGCTTTGCGCCGCCGGCGAAGGGGTGGCGTCGTCGGCTGAATTCGGTTTCGCAAGTTGGCCCCCCGGATCGATCTCGGCTGTGGGATCAGGAGAAGAGTCCTTCTTGAGAGTTTTCTGCCGACCAAGAGTAGTTCCACTCCGCACGCGACTTCTGGACTTCATTCGAAGCGGCGGTCACGGAATCGGACTGGCCGTAATTCTATGGACTCTGCTCGCCGCCGGGCAGGGGCCGGCCGTGGCCAGTCAGAAACTCCCCCCCCATCGGATCTTTCCCGACGTCGAGCTTCTCAACCACGAAGGGAAGCGCCTTCGCTTCTATGAAGACCTGATCCGGGATAAGGTGGTTGCGATCAACTTCATGTTCACGAGTTGTCGGGATTCCTGTCCTGCGGAGACCGCCCGCCTGAGGGAGGTTCATGATCTCCTGGGCGATCGTGTTGGCCAGGATATCTTCATGATTTCGATCAGCGTCGATCCGGAACACGATACCCCGGAAGTTCTCGCGCAATATGTGAAGAAGTTCAAGATCGGCAAGGGCTGGCAATTTCTGACGGGAAGCATCGACGATATCGAAATGATCCAGAAGCGTCTCGCCATGACGGTGACGGCAATCGATTCCGAACCCGACGATCACGATATCAGCCTTCTGATGGGAAATGAGCGCACGGGCCAATGGGTCAAACGTTCCCCATTCGACAATCCGAATCACCTGGCCAGGCTGGTGGCGTATCGTCTCTTCGATGGTCAGATGAAAATGGAGAATGCGCGGAGCTATGCCGAAGTTCCCGAGGTGACCAATCTGACCTCGGCGAGTTATCTCTTCGACAATCGCTGTAGTTCCTGCCATAGCATCGGTGGGGGAGAATCCCTGGGGCCGGATCTTCTCGGCGTCACGATCCGGCGCGACCGTGACTGGCTGGCGCGTTGGATCCGGGAGCCGGATCAGATGCTTCTAGAAGGAGATCCCCAGGCCCTGGCGGTCTTTCGGGAATATCGGGAACTCCCGATGCCGAATCTGCGGCTGAGGGAAAGCGAGGTCGAACTGCTGATTCAGTACATGGAAGAGAGAGACGAGGAGATCGGACGCTCCGGGACCAAGGCCCTGGCCCGGGAATAATGCGCGGTGGCGATCTCTCTCAGGCGCTCTGTTGGCCGGAAAATCTGCCTCGGGCCCCGAGCATGCCGAGAATCCCGCAGCTGGCGGCCAATACGATACTTCCGAGCCCACCCAGGACGGGGATGGTTGGGGGTCCTTCGATTTCGCCCGAGAGGTTGATACTCATCGCGGAGGTGACGGAGAGGGTGACGGCCTCCCCCCCGATATTTCCGGGCTGCTGAAGGCTGAGGACGGCGGAGAGATTCCGCAATTGATATTCCAACATGCCGTCGAAGTTGGAGTCACCGAGCAGGCGTAGGGTGCCCGCCAGGGATACGGTCTGGGGAAGTACGACGATATCCGGCACATTCAATTCGAGATCCCCCACGATATCCAATATGGAGCCGTAGGGGACGAGGGAGGTGAACGGATAATCGCCTGGAATCAGCGAGGATAGACCGACCACGTCGATCGGGGGATCCGAGCTGGCAAAGATGATCAGGCTGGAAATTTCGGGCACCCCCGCGAAGGGAATATTGGCAAAGGTCACGGCCGAGCCAGAGAGCAGGTTGTAGACGGGCAGTGGGCCCGCTCCCCAATCCTGCAGCCCGTCGCTCTCGAATTGCAGGGTGTCGAATTCGAGGTCCGCGAGCAGGTCCCCGCTACCCGTTAGAGTCGAGACCTGGGTATCCGCGTAGCCATCGACGACGCTGCAGACGAAGGTGATGGCCGGGCAACTGACCTGAACCGTCACCGAGAGCTGATTGCTCCCCACCGATGCATTGGTAGCCCAGCTTCCGGGGGCTGCCGCGGCGATACCGGCCGGGAGCAACGAGATCGAGAAGGCGAGGATCCGCCCGCAACTGCGCAGCATCTTTTTCATCAGGGAACCGCCGCAGGCGATAGATCAAAGAAGAGAGAAGTGAATTCACCCGTGCGAGCGATATCGACGGATGTGAGCTGCAGGCCCATGAAATCCGGCAGCGGGAAGGTTCCGAGGGATTCCGCGATCGTGGGAATCGCGATCCCCACGAGGCCGGGGAGCAGGGCATCGAGGGTCACGGGGTCCACGAAGAGCGGATTCTCGAGCAGAGTCACGTCGATTTCCGAGGCCACTGGCGGAGTCACGATAAAGCTCAGCCCGTCGATGCCGTAGACCGCGTCCATGCCGAGAATCACATTCACGGATCCCGCCAGCAGTACTGTCTCTGGATCGCTCACGGGCACGAGTTCGAGTTCGAGATGCGCGAGATGAACGGTTGCCAATTCTCCCGCCGGACCGGCTGCGCCCGAAAAGATCGGTGCGGTGGTCGGGCGCACGTTGAATTGGAGCAACTGCGCGGGGTGAAGGGCCGAGAAGGGAGGCAGCAGGAGAGCCAGCAGGGCCCCGGTAATCGGCTGCAGGCCGAAACCAAAATCGAATTCCGTGATCGTCGAGATCAGGAGTCCGCTTTCCGTCTCGGCCTTCAACAGCTGATTGAAGGCCGAAGCCGAGATGCTGATGCCGAGTTCGTAGGGGAGGCCGTTGGGGGCCAGGGTGGGGAAGCTCGGAAAGGTCTGGTCGACATGGTAGGAGGCGGTGAGATCCGGCGCCGCGGGATCCGGTAGGGTGCTCGTGATGCTGGCGTCGCTGCCGATCGTGATGCCGTCGACGTCTTCGATGATGGTGAACATCGGTGCCAGCAGTTCGACCCCGAAGGCGGCGCCGATGGGGCCGGCGAGTTCGATGGCCTGGAGTGCACTCTCGATCGCTCCGGCCACCGGCGTATTGCCCGCGAGGTCCGGGGTGTTCAGGAAATCCTGGAGACCCGGCTTCACGAAGTCGTTCTGGAGATCGCTGATCAGGAGCCCGATAAAGGCCTCGACGATGAAGCCGAGGAAGCCGTCGCAATTCGTATTATCGGAAAAACTTCCGAATTGGACATTCACGCCGCCAAGCTGGCTCACGTCGATTTCCTCGGCGTTGCTGGCCATGGGGGAGAGTCCGTAGTCGCCCAGGATCAACGTCGTCGCGGCGTTGATGTCGATATGGCAGGTAAAGCCGATGCCCGTTACGGCGTGGACGTCCACCTTGAAGTAGAGATTGCTCAGGGTCACGTCTCCGGCGACGAAATTCGTCATGGAATCCATGCTCACCGAGAAGTCGCTGATGCTCGGGGCCGGCGAGCCACTGACCGTGGCATCGACCCGTCCGAGGCAGCCCAAGAACGTGTCCGAATAGCAATAGTTGTCGACCACCTGGGTTCCGGGCGGAACCAGGCTCGCGACGTCGAGGGGCACCAGGCCGGTCACCAGGGGTTCGAGTTCGCGGAGCCCCCCTTCGGCGAGCCGCAGCGCAATCCCTTCCAGGGAGAACCCTCCATCCGCGATGGACTCCCCCCGGATCAGGGTGACCTTGTCGCGCAGGGTGGTGCCGCTATTTCCGATCACTTCGGCCACGATCGATTGCTCGATCTGGGCGGGATCGAGGGGAACCGTCACGCTGAAGATCCCCGTGCCCGCGACGGGCATGACGGAGATCCCGTTCACATGCACGTCCGCCACCGCCTCGAGATTGACGTCGACGAGGAGGCCCTGTACCAGCACCTCGTTCGCGGTCGTGAATTCGCCCTGGGCGGGGCTCAGGATCAGGATGTGGGCGGGGCCGTTCCCGCAGCCGAAGCAGCTGAGGAGCGCCAGGGCGCAGACGCTGAGGACGAGCCTACGCATTGGGTAGCGAGGTGGGCGACCATCGGAGAATTCCGGGGGCCCGATATTCGAACTCGATCGAGGTGAATTGCTTCGGGTCAATCTGGGTGAACTCCTGCGTTCGAGGACCTCATACCATCTCTACTATTTTCGGGGCCACGATGTCAAGCAAAGCTTCGAATCCTGGCGATGGGTCTGTTTGCCCATGCTGAACCTAGCAGGTTGCAGAAAAACGTAGCTCGCGGGCGAGAATCTGGGGTTCCGAGGAG
>CAYTAT010000064.1:0-20150 GCA_964435795.1 uncultured Spirochaetaceae bacterium | reverse complement strand
TGCCCTCGGAGCAGATGCTGGTCTCTGGAGTCGTTGTCAAGCCCGGCAGCCGACCCAGCGCATCCAATAGAGCCGTTTGCCTGCCGGCTACCCGATAGGGATCGATCGTCCGCCGCAAGAGGTCGAGGGTCAGCAGATCGTCCCGGGCATCAATCACCAATACTTCATCTCTTTCAAGGCCGAGCACCTCGGCCACGGTACTGGCCACATCGTTCAGATTCCCGCCATGAAGCTCGATCTTCTCGATTCGGAGTTCGGTCTTCTCCAACAGGTTGAATTCCCCGACCTCCCCCCCTGCCCTATCTTCCACGCCGCCCACCATGGGTATCGAGAACCTCGAGCCGCATATCCAGGAGCGGCGCGTCGACAATTGCCCGGCCAATATCAACTACATCGACGTCCAGCCGCTTGAGCTCCGCAATATCAGCCAGCACGATCCCCCCCGAAAATGCCAACTCGATCCCCGCCCTCTGGCCAGATTCACGCAAGAGTTCGGCCACTCGAATCAGATCCTCTTTTTCTCCCGTGTCGACAAAGATGATATTGGCCCCGTGGTCGGCGGCTTCGCCCGCCTCGTCGACGATATCCCGGGAGCGGCCCTTCAACTGAATCACTTTCCGGTAGTCACTGAGCCCGGAAACGGCCACCAGCGTCTGTTTTACACCGCCGAGCATCTGCACGAAGTTCTTGTCGAGATAGATGAAGGGCAGCTTGCTGATTCGGGAATCTGCTCCACCGACCGCGATGGCGTTTCGGATCATCTCCTTCTGCGACATGGGGAGCTTCTTCCAGGCGCCTGAGACGATTCTGAACTCGGGAGCTGCCCGCTCGACAAAACGTCGCGTCGCGCTCGCAATACCCGAAGGCTTGGCCATCAGCCCAATCAAGCGCTCTTCTCCCATTGCGATCTGCTTCGGACTGCCCGAAACGCGCAGGATCTCATCGCCACTCTCGACACGGCTGCCGTCGCTGATCGCATCGACCACCCCCAGACCCAGCTCCGAGGCGACCGCCATCGCCTCGGCGACCCGGGTCACGATGCCGTCTTCATCGGCGAGGACGACTGCGGTCATCACCACGCCGCTCAGACCAGCGAAAATTTCATCTCTCAGATCAGCCACCGAGATTCAGCTTTCGTTGCGCGAGCCACTTTGGCAGCAGCTCTTCCTCGACGCGTCGGGAGATGGCGGGGGCGCGATCGATCAGGTCTTCCGCGAGCGGTCGCGTCAGATTGATGGAACCGTAGCTGCCATCGAATACGATAGCCTTCTCCGTTCCCGCGAGTTCATAGGCCTGCTGCATGGCCTCCTCAAGATTCTCCGCCACCCTGGCTCCGAGAGGATCAATCCGCTTGAGATCCCTGCCGACTTCAGGCGTAGCCGCGATATTCGTCAGGAAGCCGGTGGTGGCGATCTTCCAGGCATAATTCACCACCAATGCCTTGACCGCGGGATTCGTCGCCATGGGGATCGATACCAGATCCAGATCGAGATGATCGTGTACGCCGTGGTAGAGCGTACACGACGTCAGCCCGCCCGCGTGCTGGTACATGACCCAGCGCGTATCATCGGCGACGGAGACGCATTCATCGATCCCCCTGAAGAGTTGGATCAGCTTGCCGAAACTCCGGAGGGTCGAGACCGAGGAACGACGATCGAGAGCGATCAGGTCATTATCCGCCCCGACGCCCGTCACGCCGTCGGGCGAAGTCGAGAGGATGGCTGAAAATGCCCATTTCTTCTGTATGAATGAGGACTCGTAGATGGCCCGGGGGACTATATTGGCGCTACGTGTTGGGAAATTATTATGGTAGATCGAACGCGTTTCCAACCGGGCGTAGCTCATCGTAAAGGATTTGAGAAGGCGTCCGTTGATACGATGAAAGTGGATTTCTCGCGGATCATCGTAGTGAGCGTGGATGATCCAACGACTGGCGTAGGCCTTCCTGACGCCGTAGAGCCTGCCAATCTCGGTATCGATTGCCACCCCAGGGTCGAAGGGGCCGAAGTTGAAGACCTTGCCGGAGAAGTGATCGTCGAGGCCGAAGCGCGGTATGATTTCTGCCACCTCATTCTTGTTCATCGCCGTACTGAGAGCGAGTCGGATCTGCTTACACCCCGTTCTTTCCTCGACGACATCTTTGATCGTCCTCAGCAGTTCGGCGTAGGCCTCACCGCCTGTGATCGCAAAGCCGTGTTCCGAGCAGAGAATATTGACGGTATCTCCCCGCTGGATCATGCTCATATCCACGTCGGAGAGCGCTTCCAGGGCCGCCTCGCGAATGGGGGCCACGGGCTGTCCATCCCGGAAGATCGCCGACGGGATGTCGGGAAAGAGGTCTCGGACCCGAACCGACGCCATCCCCGGCAACTCCGCAGCGCGCATCGGCGGCAAAACCTTCCCGTAGCCAAATCGGGACTCAGGCAGCGGAGGTGGCATCACGGCGCCATGGATGGTCACGTTTCCGGTCTCCGCTGGATGTCGGGAAATAGAGGATTCTCTACCACACCCTGCTCGACCGCCTTGCGGTCTTCCTCGAGGTAGTACTCCGGATATTTCCTGCTGACCTCATCCGAGATCGTCCAGATGGCAACCTGGGAGCCATCACCATCGGGGTAGAAGCGGTGATCATTGGCCGCACGCTCGGACTCGACACCGTATGCCCTGAAGAGCCTCATCACCGGAGCCATGCACCACATACCGCATTTCGCACGCACTCCGGTCGCCAGAGTCAGTTCCTCCGGAGTGCGAATACCCCTGAGAATTCCGGCGGCGATCTCTCCTGCCGTGGTGAAGGTACAAAAGCAGACCCACTGCTTGGGATGGTATTGGGCCCTGCGGCATAGCTCATCCACTGCGGGTTGCTCGAGCTCCTCCTTGGGGATTCGGAAAGTCCGGGGATTCGGATCGCGCACGATGGAAAATGCGCCGTAGGGGAGACAGGCTTCGACGCACTTGAAACAGCCCACGCAGCGGGACTCATCCACTTCTGCCAGGCGTTCGACGAAAGCGATCGCATCCGATGGACAGACGTAGTAGCAGGCCTTACAACCGACACAGGCCTCTTCCGAAACCCGAACGATGGCGGACGTCTTGAACATTTCGCGCTCCCCGGCCGCCGGAGTCCGAGCCGACTGAAATTTTCGACTCGGGCCCCGATATCACATCAATTTAGCCCACTAGACCCGCAAGTGGGACAGGGGCATCGGGGGACATCCGGCCACAGTAAATCACCTGCTCCACTCGATGAGCGAGGCCTCCCATCCGGAAGATCCCGGGATCGGGATCATTGGGGGGCGTCGAAAACTTCCAGAAGAGCCTCTCGGCCAGGCGGCCAGCAACCCATACCACCCGCTGCTGATCGGGTTCGGCCGGAAAGGCCTGAGGGTACCGAGCAGACAAGATCCGGGGGCATCACGAAATTCCCCGATTCATGAAAGCCATCCCTTTGCGCCTGCGGCCAGCCTGCACGATGGCAGGAGCCGCCCACATGGATAAGTCCCGTGGGTTTTCTTCCCGGCGCTGAACTCGAGGGTCCCGAGGCTGGGCTCGCAGAGGCAGATATCGTTGCCGACGGCGTTATTCAACTGGAAACCCGGCCTTCCGATCCATACTCGGTGAATATAGGTTTTCTGGAAATCGCTGGCGCCATCCACATAGATCCGGCTAGCGATCGAAAGTGTTACGGACACATCATTGACGACCCCCAGGTCAGAATTCGTCTGGAGGGTGCGCAGCAGATATACCCGGCAACTGCTGTGATTGTAGAAAATCCCGAGGTTCTCGCACAATTTTGCCTGGATCGCACCGTGCTCAAGCTGGTACCCCGCTAGCCTCGGCGTCTGAATCGCCGTCCGGATTGACCCAGGCTCTGGCATCGGGGCACGCATCCGCGCTATGAGCAACGGATATGGAAGAGAGTGGTCCGTGCATGGTGAGAGGAAGGGATTCTTCAGGAAGCAAGCGCGCCGTGCTCAATTTCAGCGTTGCCCGCTCGAGCCGCTGATCCATGAGGGGGCCTCTTTTCCCAACCCTGAACCGCAGCCCATTGCGGCGGAAGCTGCCAGCCCCGGAGCCAGAAGCCGAAACACCGTCTATTCTTCCCATGCCCCGACTCCGAAGATCCCCAATTCCCCACCCCATGAGGTTTCGATGAGCAACGAGAATCCTTCTTCCCCTTCTCCGAACCTGCCCGAAGAGATGCGGGCATGGCGGGTTCATCGATGGGGCCCCTCCCCGATCGAAACACTGAATCTCGAAGATATCCCGCTGCCGAATCCCGAGGCCGGGGAACTCCTTATCCGAGTACAAGCCATCCCTCTCAACCTGAACGACATGGAACGAATCAACGGCGAGAATATGATGGTCAGGCCTGAACTCCCTTTGACTCCCGGCATGGAGGTGATGGGCGAAGTCGTTGCAGCGGGAGCGGGTGTCGAGCCGGCCCGGGGAAGACGCGTCGTGGCCATGGCGAAACAAGCCCACGGCGGCTTTGCGGAATACGCGATCTGCCCGGCCGTTTCAGCCTTCGACATGCCGGAGGATATTCCGTTACCCGGCGCCGCAGCGCTCTACTTTCCCTTCCACCTGGCCTGGCTCGGCCTTGTGGACCGCGCAGCCCTTCAGCCCAACGAGAGCGTGCTCATCCATGCGGGCGCCGGGGGAGCTGGTTCCGCAGCCATTCAATTGGCCAAGCATCTCGGAGCCCGGGTCTATGCCACGGCGGGTAGCGAAGAGAAGACGGCCCTATGCCGGGAACTCGGGGCGGATCTGGCCATCAACTACAGCCTTGGCGATTTCCGTGCGGAGATTCTCGCAGACACGAAGAATGCCGGAGTCGATGTTGTTTTCGACGGCGTCGGCGACGCAGTGGTCGAAGACTCCATGCGCTGCATCGGATACAACGGCCGCTACCTGATGATGGGATTCGCGTCGGATAAGCGATCTGCCGACGAAAAATGGATCGTACCGCGCAGACTTTCGACGGGAAATTTCAAACTCTGCGGCGTTCTGCTCGCCTACGGGGATGAGAATTTCCTTCCCGCCATGAAAGAGGCCATGGGCTGGAATTTTTGCCCGGATCGTCTGGGCGAGCAGATCATGTCCGATATCGTGAGTCTCGTGCTCGAAGGAAAGCTCGAGCCGATTATTGGGGAAGTAGTCGACTTCGCCAATCTCCCGGCTGCCCTCGAACGCATGCGTGATCGGGGAACCATCGGGCGCACCATCGTCACCCTTGAGTAGAATGAAAGCAGAACACGAATGAGAGCAGCGATCTTCGGATGCCCGAGAATCGGCTTCTGGATCTTCCATCCTCTCCAATCCCACTTTCGAGAGCCTCGATGGAATAGATTTCTCCTATGAAACGGATCTACACGTATCGCGACGGAAGAATCCACTCTCCCCTTCTGCGTGCGCTCAATGGGGCGGGCTCGGTCCTGGAAAAAGTCGGACTCAAGCCCGTTCTCCGATCCGATGCCATCGTCTCCGCAGCCATGCGAGAGGCGGGGTCCTCAGACCTGGGCGGCGAGAGTTACCGGGAACCGCTTGAGCGCTTCGTGACTTCGCTTCAAGAAGAAGCCGGGCTTTCCACATTCGGCAGGATCGCCATTCGAAAGTTTCTGATCGCTCAACTCGCCCACCGCATCCGCCTCGAGACGTGGACAAAGAGGCATCCGGAAGCGGCCCGGGAAGAGATCCGGAGCCCGTGGATCATCGTGGGGTTGCCGAGAACGGGCACCTCCCTGCTCTCGATGTTGCTGGGGCTTGATCCGATCTCGCGACCCCTTTTGCAATGGGAAGCACGATCCGTGGTACCGCCGTCCACGCTGGCCACCGCCAACCAGGATCCGCGTATTGCCGAATCCGACAGACAGATCCGTTCTCTACACAGGCTCAATCCCGCCATCCGGGCCATGCACCCCATGGATGCCATGCTGCCCGAAGAATGCATCCCCTTCATGATGCTCGACCTGCGTTGTCTCGGGATGGAGACGCAGGCCATGGTGCCCGGGTACGGACGCTGGCTTCAGACCTGCGATATGGCACCTGCGTACGCACAACATAAAAAGGCGCTTCAAGCGCTGCAGACTGGGCAGCCCACGGAACGCTGGGTGCTGAAGACGCCGAATCACCTCTGGTGCCTCGAAACCCTCCTCGATTTCTACCCAGACGCTCGACTCATCTGGACCCATCGCGACCCGGGGCCCGTCACGACTTCGGTAGCCAGTCTCAATACCACCCTGCAGGGAATTTTTGCCGGACAAAGTGATCCCCTTGCGATCGGGGGCGAGTGGCTGGGCAAGCTCCGACTGGCCGTGGAGCGTGGAATGGCCTTCGAGGAGAACGCCATTCAGGAGGGCCGACCGGACTGGTGCGTCCACATTCAATACAGCGAAATCATGCGCGATCCTCTGGCCGCCGTGCGCCGGATCCATGCGCATTTCGATCAGGAACCCAGCACGCTCCACGAACGCCGCATCGAGGCCTGGCTCCGCGAAAAACCCCAGGACGAATTCGGCCGCCACGGATACGATCCGGCGGATTTCGGCTGGAGTTACGAAGAACTCGCCGAGATCTGGCAACCCTATGTCGAGCGCTACGGAATCGAGCGAGAGAAATAGTGACCACGCTCGGCACGCGTCGGGGCCATCCGGCATTCGGATAGACGGGAAGTTCCCCACTTGCGAGTCGTCGGAACGTTTCGCATGAGCAACGCTCTTCGTCAGAGTACTTCCAATACCTCTTGCCAGCTCCTTTCGAAGCGAACGGGGAGTTGCAGGGCCCATTCTACGGTTCTGAATATGCATGATGCGGGCGCAAGAGAATGGCGGCTGGTGATTCTCCAGTTGATCACTCGACACCCGACCACTCCGAAAACGCCTTTAATTCTCGACCTCCGGGGCGATCCGGACGCACATCTCGAAAGTTCCTCCCTTTTGTCTATCCTCCCTTAGGCCTACAAAGAAATACGGAGTCACCTGACGATGCCTCGACACAGCTACTTTGGCCTGCTAGCAGTCGTGCTCTTCCTCTCGCCTTCCCCGGCATCTTCCGGAACCTACGAGGTTGTCGGGGACGCCATCGAATACAATGGGCAGGAAATCCAGCTCTTTGGCGTGAACTGGTTCGGTGCGGAAACAACGACTTACGTAGCCCACGGCCTCTGGAGCCGCGGCTACCAGGAAATGAGCCAGCAGATTCACGACCTCGGCTTCAATGCGGTGCGCCTGCCCTTCTGCCCGACCACGCTGCAGAACGTCGTTCCCACCTCGATCGACTACTCGAAGAATGGCGCGCTCCAGGGCCTGGGCTCACTCGAAGTCCTGGATACAATCATTTCGGATCTCGATAGCAAGGGGATCTACATCCTGCTCGATCACCATCGCCCCGATTGCAACGAGATCTCCGAGCTCTGGTACACTCTCGGTTATAGCGAGGAGGATTGGATCGACGATCTGGTCTTTGTCGCCTCGCGCTATGCGAGCATCGAGCACTTCGTGGGCATCGACCTCAAGAACGAGCCACACGGCACGGCCACCTGGGGCAGCGGGAACGCAGCGACGGACTGGGATGGCGCGGTAAAGCGCGCAGCCAACGCCATCCTGGCTGAAAATCCCGACATTCTCATCTTCGTAGAGGGCATCCAGGAAAATTCGACCTGCTCCTCGAATATCGACCACTGGTGGGGGGGCAATCTCGAGCCGCAAAATTGTGCCCCCTTGGATGTTCCTGACAACAAATTGGTGTTCAGCCCCCATGCATACGGTCCCGACGTCTATCCGCAGTCCTACTTCAGCGACTCCAATTTCCCGGACAACATGCCGTCGATCTGGACTCAACACTTCGGATTCCTGGCAGACCAGGGACGGGCCGTTGCCCCTGGAGAGTTCGGCGGCCGCTATGGCCACGGCGGCGAGGCCGGCGACATTCTCTGGCAGAACGAATTGATCGACTACTTCATCGACAAACGGATCTGCAACTTCTTCTATTGGAGTTGGAACCCGAACTCAGGCGATACCGGCGGGATCCTGCAGGACGACTGGAGCACAGTCTGGCAGGATAAGGTCGACAATTTGTCGCGTCTCATGAGTGTCTGCACGGAAGATCTCGAAAATCCCGTCGGCGTCCCGGCACTGGCTCCCCTGGCGTCTGCAGCACTGCTTACTTTCCTTCTGATCCTGGGACTCCTGGAGGTACAGGCCCATCAGCCATCGCAGCCGAGTGGAGGCGAGAGTAAAGGCCAGAGCGGCGGGGGCTGAGCGCTCGCGGGATGGGATATTCCACCGCGCCAGCCATTCTTCTTCAGCGCTGCACCTGGCGTTTCCTAGCGATCGAGGCGGATAGCAAGTTCAAAGGCCCATTCTACACCCTTGGGCATTCGCGATATCCGCCAGAAGGGGCTGATCGGGGATGCCGGAAGATCTCGAAATGCGTCTCAGTGGACTCGAGTCTGCTCGGTCTTCAAAGCCTGCGTCGACACCTTCCCCCGCCCCGAGGCACCCAAGAGGAGGGTTCCGAACGCGATCACCCCAAGGGACCAAAAGGGCTCGAATGGCCAATACGGCAGGTAAAGCTCAGGGATCCGCGTGAACCCATAGCCATAGACCAAGTTTTCCATCTTGCCATACCAGGCTGAGCCAAAAGTAGCCACCACGACACCAATTACGATGATCGCGACACCCAGAATCCTCGCCAGAGGATTCGGGCCAGTCCACGACGGGCTCTTGGCAGCTCGCTTGAGCCGCTCCTTATGCCAGGCGGCGGCCCTGACGCCCCAGGCCAGAAATCCGATCCAGTAGAAGAGGTGATCGATGAAGACAGGGGCTTCATAGTAGAAGATGGCCCACCAGTACACGCTGAACGCATAGGCCCACAAGAAGTAGATCCCGCTCCGATGCAGGACCCACCACTGCTTTCGGCTCAGCAATCGGCGCCCCGGCCGGAACGACGTAATCGCCATCGAGATGAGAAAGGCATAGCCGATGAGCCCTTCGATGACATCTCGCAGGAGATAGACTTCCTCCACGTAGTAGTCCGTGTGCAGACCGACCATCCAGATGATGAAGAAAGCCTGCCAGGCCATCGAGATGCCAAAGCCGAGCCCAAAGTACTTCCGATTGCGCAGCACCCAGGCCGTAAGATCCGAAGAAAAGAGCACGTAGAGGGAGGAAGCCGAGAAGGCCAGATAGAGCCAGGGCACCGCGCAACGCGCCGACAACTGAATCATGGCCGAAACACCGGGAGCCGTCAAAAGATCGCTGCCCGCCATGCCAAGGAATATGATCACTGAGATTAAACTCGCGATCAGCCAAAACAGATTCCATCCGTTGACGGCCTTCTTCTTCAAGAAGTCTTTCGAATCACGTCCCATGAGCCCCCGCCCCTTCCGATCTCAGCGCGCGCCTTCCGGCGAGAAATCGGCCTGCCAGAATATCCCGCAGATCTTCGCAGAGCGCATGGCTCTCATGGACTCTCCTTGCACCTTGCGATGATTTCCCTTTCGGCCGACTTCGCAGGGACGGCGGTGCAAAGAACGTAGTCTCTCTCCCCGCAGCCGAAGGATCATAGATGGACCCCATCGGGATATTCAAGAACTTCATCGGCTCTGAATAGAAGGCTCTCCATCGCAGGTGAAGAACCGCTCCTCGACGCCAATGGATGGCTGATCACCCTGGAATGACGACGATGCTGACGGTCTGGACGAGCTCCTCGAGGCTAGCCTGGGGACGGAGCCTTTCGATTCCGGCACAGATGACGACGGCCTCGATGATGGCAAGGAATGCGAGTTTCAACTGGATCCCCTGGGGCCCGACACCGGCGACGACGATTTGAATAACCTTGCAAGGCCACGGCGTGTCGGCATAGGAGCCGATCTGACTCGACCCGCAGGGCCTTTTTCGGCGGACCTGCCCTGGACATCCGGATTCATCATCGGCGAGGATTCCGCCCCCGACCCGACCGCGCCGCAATAGGGATCCTGCCCCAATGAGGCCTATGGCCTCATTGGGGCAGGATCGCCGATGGGTTGGCGCTGCTTTCCTGCTACGCTGGCCCGAGTTCTTTTGAAGAGCGACACCAAGGTTGGCGCGAATTTCATGATCAACTCCCCGGCCCTCCATCTAGTAGTAGCATCCGACTACTCATCGAGTGCGATCCTTCCCAGCATCTCCTGGGCGCACGAGAAACCACACGCATTTGACATCGTGGGGATGGGAGATTCGGGCCGGCTTCTGGAACGACGGCCGGGCATGGGCATGATGTCGCGTTCCTACGGGCAGCCCCGCGATAGGGCGAACTCCGCCGTCATCAAAGTGAATCAGATCCTAAAAAAAAGGGGCAATCTGTCATGACGCAGGCGAGCTACGACGCAATCGTGATCGGTGCCGGAATCTCGGGGCTCGGGGTCAGTGCCCTGCTATCCAAGGCCGGCAAGCGGGTGCTCACGTTGGAGAAGGCCAAGGAGATCGGTGGACGGGCCTACTCCTTCGAGTACAAGGGCTACACCACCAACATGGGCGGCCCGCGCGCCGGTCTTGAGGGTGGCCGGGTCGACGGGCTCTTCGCCCGCCTGGGCAAGGAGCCGGGCGAGCGCGGCTTCTTCGACGAAATAAAGACCCTCTACAAGGGGGATCTGATCCCCCTGCCCGAGCTGGCCTTCCGGGGGAACCTCCAGGAGGCCGGTGCGATCATGGCCGCCGCCGAGGAAATCCTCGAGAGTGGAGACCTCTCCGAATACGATGCGATCACGGCCGCGGAATGGATCACACCCCGGGTCACCAGCCGCGAGGTGATGGACGTCAACCGCTTCTCAGCGATCGTGATGACCACGCTTCCCCGTCTCGAGGACATCGCAGCCAGCGCGTTCTTCGAAGCGATTCGGATCACCCGATCCAACCCCCGCATCTACCTGGCGGCGCGCGGCTACGGTGACTTCATGCGTATTCTCGCCGAAACCAGCATCGAGAACGGCGGCGAGGTGAGAACCCGGGCACGTGTAGACGAGATCCTGATGGAGGGAGACTGCGTCCGCGGTGTGGTGGTGAAGTCCGGTGGTGGAAAGCCCGAGCGCATCGAAGCCCCCCTCGTAATCGTTGCACTCCCCATCTGGGAGCTCTTCGAGATGGTGGACGAGAGCGCCTTTTCCGATGACTTCGTGGCCCAGGTGAAGCACCTCGACAAGAAGTCGGCGATCTTCGGGATCACGGCCGCGCTCCGAGAGCCGATCTACGACGGGAAATTCTTTGTGCTCACCGATGGAGAGCGCTGCGGCTACCCGATTTCCGGGTTCATGGCGAGCAATGTCACGCCCAGTCTGGCGCCGAAGGACGGCCACCTCCTGGAAGTCTGCTGCCAGTGCGACTTCGAGATCGGAGATGATCGGGCACGCCTTCAGAAGACGATCGAGCACCTCGAAGAAGATCTCGAAACGATGTTCCCGGGCTGGCGGGAGCCGGTCATCTGGAAGAAGTCCTACTTCCATTGGGAAGAGCCGGCGCGAAACGCGGGGCGCGCTGGTGTCTTCCGTCCGGCTTCAAAGGCACCCGGCGTGGAAGGACTCTACTTCGCCGGCGACACGGTAGCCTCTCGTGCATTGCCCGGCCTCGAGTGTGCGGCGGATTCCGCCCTTCTCTGCGGGCAGGAGATCCTCGGAACACTACCCGCCTAGCGAGGAGATAGTCCATTCGACAAGACGGGCAGAGATAGGAAGACCACGGTCTTCCGGCTTCTATCCCGCGTGGAATGGCGGATCGTAGTGCTATGAGCCGTCGCAGAACTGATTCCCGGAAGCACCCCGAACCTGGGGGCCGAATCGTAATTCCGAGACTATACTCTCTATCCTGGCGGATCGACCTCGAGGAGATCCTGGGGCCTGCGGTCGTATCGCCAGCTCCAGCCGAAGGGATACACTACTCCCGGGCTCTGGAAGATGCGCCCAAGGATAGGATGGGTTTGAATGAGCAAGGTAACCTTCGGTTACGATGTCAATGCCCTGAATGAGATCATCGCTCTGAATCCGAATTGGACTCCCGTTTCCGAGAGCGGTTCGGGCGTGAAACCCAGCCAGAACCAGATCCTGGGTCGGCCCGTCTGGGATTTCATTTCGGGCGAGGAGACACGTCATCTCTACGAGATTCTCTTCGAGAAGGTGCGGACCCGCGAAAAAGCTGTAGACGTTCCCATTCGCTGCGATTCACCGAGTCAGAGGCGCTTGATGTCCCTGGAGATTCTTCCCTTGGGCAAGGGCGCTCTGCGACTCCAGGGGAAGATGCTGCGTTCCGAGTCCCGGCCTCCCATTCGCCTGCTCGACCAGGAAGCGCTTCGTTCCGAGGACTCCCTCACCGTCTGCAGCTGGTGCAAATGCATCCGCCGATCTCCCGACCGCTGGGTGGAAGTCGAAGTCGCCTCAAAAGAACTCGGTCTCTTCCAGGCGACCGCACTGCCTTTCCTCTCCCACGGAATTTGCCCGAACTGCGAGAAGCAGATCGAGAATTTCTGAAAGCTGATCGCTTATCGGCGGGCGCAGGCTCTTGAAACGGGGCTTGAGTCCAAGTGCTCGGGGCCGGACGCGGTTGGTGGCCGCGGGTGAGCCAATCCGATCCGGCCGGATCGGATGTTCTGGGAAGGATAGAGTGCCAGCAGTGCATCCCTATCCCACTTTTCAAGGAAGGGGCGCCAGCTGCTCCTGCCGCGATCCGCAGTTCGCAGCAGCGGCCTCGTATGGCGTGCCGATCAGCCAGGTCGCGTTCGCGGGCTGGCCGAGAATGGGCGCAATGCCGATATCCCACTCGTAATGAGGTGCATCCATTCCGGCCACCAACTCGCGCAACTCGTCTGGCGAGCAGACGCGCAATACCGAGGCGATCCCGTCGAAGACCACGATCAGCGGGACGATGGGAATCCGGTAGGTAAAAAAGCAGCCGCGACCAGCGGGAGGGCTGGATGAAGGGCGCGAGGAGCCAGGTGAAGATTGGAGAGAAGAGAATCCCGATAAGAGCGCTCCAGCGGCACTCGAACGGCTCGAAGACACCGATCCCGAGACCGCGCGCGACGGCCTCGGCCGGGATCGCACGCGCGGCGTCCGCCTCGAAGTGATGGAACGCACTGAAGAGGGTTCGGAAGCCCGCGAGCTGCTCGGGCACGTCGCTGGCCGAGACGGAATGGCGCTCGAAGTCGACCCACGGCAAATCTTCCTCATCCCGCAGGAGAGCCGTCTGGCTCGGGTAGAGATCGCTGAAGCGCACTCGAAGCTCGCCTTCGAGACCCGAGTTCACGTCATCGTTAGAGCACGGGCCAGGGGCCGCCCGCTCCCGGGCAGAGATCGAGAATTGGATGCCTCCCGATCCGCCCCAGCGCATCGCGCAGACGCCCGGCGATGGACGAGTAGGGGTTCGCGACGCACGTCACGAACTGCAGCTATTCGGTGGCCGCGTCCCGTAGGAAGGCCGGACACCAGGGCTGCTCGTGCACTTCGATCAGATGCCGTCGTCTCACGCCGGAACAGAGTACCGCAGGCCGCGCTCGACCCGAAGCTCCCGGCGAGGCCGATACGCTGGCCCTGCTGCTGGAGAGCGGCGCCGTGCGCGCCCAGGCGGGCCGGGATCCTCCAAGGCGGGCGATTCCGTGCTCGGGGCGATCACTCGGACAAGACATTCAGATTGGGTTCTGGCAATATCTCCGGGCATCGGGTTTCTTCAGGCCACAGCGGGGAATCCCGCGTCGGATTGGATGGGATTGGATTGTGGACGGCCAGAGGCCTCACGCAGGCCTCCGCCCTTTGTAGGGAGGTTGTGTGGGAGAGGCGATTGCCGTCATCTTCGATATGGATGGGGTTCTGATTGACTCGGAGCCGGACTGGCAGGCGCTGGAGGTGGAGGTGTTGGGGGCGCTTGGCGTACCGCTAACCCCGGCTTTGGCGGAGACCACGACGGGACTGCGGGTAGACGAGGTGGTCGCCCATTGGCGAGCGCGGCATCCATTCGAGGGTTCCACAGGGGCCATTTCTGATAGAATCTCGATGGGCGTCGCGAGCCGGGTGCGAGCGTCCGGGGAAGCACTGCCCGGCGCTCTCGAACTTTTGACTGCGATTCGGGCCGCCGGGGTGCCCCTGGGCCTGGCCACCTCGTCTTCGTCTCATCTGATCGACGCGGTAGTGGGTCGACTCGAACTCGATGGCATCTTTGACGCAGTCGTGTCGGGCCCAGAAGCGGTGAAGGGTAAACCCGATCCGGAGATTTACACCCTCTGCGCTCAGCGGCTGGGGGTCTCCCCTATCCAATGCGTAGCCGTCGAAGACTCCGTCGCCGGAGTCCGGAGTGCCCGGAGTGCGGGTATGCGCTGCGTGGCGGTGGAGAGTTCTCGGATGACCCGAGCCGCCCTTGCGGCGGCGGGTGCCAATCGCTGCTTTCAATCGCTCCGTGACCTCGATCTGGAGACGCTGCTGACCTGCTGACCCGGGGGGCGGGGATAGGGGATAGGAGATAGGAGCGGGGATAGGAGATCCGGCCTGGATTCCGGCAAGCAATATCCGGAGAGCTTTCCCAGCCCAAAAGAATCTCGTCCGTCTCGTCGGGCTGAGACCCGATGCCCTTCAATGCCTCAGCTTTCGCTACGGTGGCCGACCTCGATGCTGTCTTCCAGGCTGAGCGGGCGACCGACCCAACAGCCAAGGTTATGGCCACTTCGACCCTTGGGCCCCTCGGCGAGAAGTTCGAGGAGAAGATCGCAGATCTGCCTGGGCTTCATCCATGTGGCCACCACTTCGTCAGGAGCCCCGACTGCAAATTCGCGCAACATTGGGGTATCCGTAGCGCCGAGACATAGACCGTTGACTCGGATTCCATAGGGAAGCAGGCTGGCCGACCAATCGAGCGTGAGGCCATTCAGTGCCCATTTCGAAGCGTTATAAAGATCCATTCCTCCATGCCCATGAACACGCAGCCCCGGAGTCGGGTAGATGTGGTCTGTGGAGACATTTACGATATGCCCGATCCGCTGCTCGATCATGATGGGCGCTACCGCGCGGCCAAAGAGAAAGGCTCCGAAAAAATTCGTGCCGATGATCTCCTCGTAGTCGCGCAACCCCAACTCCCAATCCTGACCGGCTTGACTCCCCCGTGCGATGCCAGCGTTGTTGATGAGCACGTCGATTCGGCCATACTCTTCGAGCGCCGTATCGACGACTCTCCGAACATCCTCTGGCTTCGAGACATCGGCGAGTAAGGTCGAGCCCTCCAACTCGTCGATCGCGGGATCGATATCGCATGCAACAACTTCGAAACCCGCTGCGGCGAAACGACTCGCAAAAGCGCGACCAAGCCCTTTCGCGGCACCCGTAATGATTGCCACCTGCCCGTTGACTGAATCAGCCACCGAAGCCGGTCACGAGCTCGCGCCCGTCCTCCATACCCTCAACACGCTTTCGCAGCACATCGATCCAATCCGGGTGGGTGAGGATCCAGAACTCCTTGGCTCGAATCGCGTGAACAATTCGCTCTGCGACGCTCTCGGGAGACTGCCCGTCCCCCACGATCTTGGAGGCCAAGAAGCGGAATCGTTGATTGGTCTCCGTATCGGCCACGGCATCGGGACGATTCCGTTCGCTCTCGGTGATGCGCGTCGCAATCGCGCCAGGACATAGAACCGAGGCACCGATAGCGCTGCCTTCCGAGAGCAACTCAAGCTGGAGTGTCTCGCTGATCGCAACGACACCGAATTTGGCCACATTATAGGGTCCAATCTCATGCGATGACTGCAGCCCTGCGCTCGACGCGGTATTGACGATATGCCCCTCCCCCGCCTCGCGAATCAGTGGAAGAAATGTCTTCACTCCGTAGATCACGCTCCAGAGATCGACGCCGAGCACCCACTCCCAGTCGGCGATGCTCAACTCCTCCAGGCGGCCCGCGCGAACGACCCCCGCGTTATTATGCACGATGTTGACCTGACCGAACGCATTCAGGGTCTCGTCGGCCAGCTGCTGGATCGCATCCCGCTGGCTGACATCGGTGGGCACACCCAAGATCTCATGGCCCTGCCCCTTCAACTTCGAAACCGCCGCATCGAGTGGATCGCGGTCGATATCCGCCAGGACCACACGCATTCCCTCTTCTGCGAGCCGGGTTGCGGTCGCCAAGCCGATTCCACTGGCTGCACCCGTCACCACAGCCACTCTCCCCTCGAACTCATCCATCGCCCCGCCCTCCAGCCTTCAACCACCTTAACGACGAAATGGCAATAATACTATTCAATGGGAAGAATTGCAGGGGCTGAATCGAGGCTCGATCTTCAGCCGCAGGTCTACGCATCCGGAAATCGGCACAACTGGGTGGGGATAATGCATTCAAGCCGGATTCTCACACGGCGTCCGGAGATGGTGTCATATCATCTCCCGATGGGGACTCAGCGAAGGAAGACGCTTCAGGAACTCACGTCGCTTGATTCCCGCACCCGCCTCCATCTCTATCCCTGCCAATTGATGCTTGTCAAAGCAGGCCTTGCTGAAGATGGACTGGGTCTCTTCTCGAAGTGAGCTAATGACGGGGACGGAGAAGTTCGGCCCTCTTGATCTTGTACTGGGCTTCGGGAAGGCTTCCCTGCTGGTAGAGTTCTTCGAGCAAGCGCAGTTGTGCGAGGATCTCCGTCTCGCTCAAAACGGGAGATTCGGGCATCCGTGACCCGCTCTCGGGCAATTTCGAATCGCTGCCCGGGGCACTGCCCTGAACCACCGGGGCCCGTCGAATCTTGTCGATATCCATGGCCGCCCAGAGCGAAACGGCCTTACCGTCCTGATCTCTTCCGAGGCGCGCATAGTCCGGCAATTCGAGGCGTCCGCCGGAATTGGACGATCTCGTGGGATCCCCCCACGAATCCCCATCCGCGTCCATCCCTTCCGTATCCGCAGGCACGCGAATCTCGTCAAAAGCGATATTCAGTACTCCCGCCGGCGAAACGAATACGACTCCATTGGTAACCGTGTTGCCAATATGCAGGAAGAGCAGGCTGGACGCGCTTCTTACCTCGAAGCGGATGCGTTCCGAGGCCTGCGCACGCACGAGGCCCTCCCCCACCGCTTTGGCCAGGACGTTCAAAGATTCCTTTCCGAGCGCCGGTTTCGCTTTTCCCTCCCCGAAAAGGGAGACTGATCGATGGCCGATCTCCCCGAGCGCAATTATCAAGCGCTCCTCATCGATTTCGGCAGGATGCGCATTCAACTCGTTGGGCACTCCTTTTTTCGTATATTGCTCAAGTTCAACCACTACGTTCGTCGTCTGCAGGACTGTTCCCGAACGGTTCCAACCCTGTGACGCACAGGCCAGAAACGTCGCGAGAAGCAGCATAATTGAGAGTGATCGGAACACTGCGAGATCTCCGGAGCGTATTTTGGGCCCATCGGCTTCTTCGTTAGCGAACTGGATCAAGTATACTGGCAATTTTCTATGGCACGACCAGAATCTGCCTCCGGCGAGAGGCTTCTGCCTCAAAGACTCCACAAGACTTTCACTCATCATGAGTCAGCAGAGATTGATCTAAGACCGGAACCCCCTGAACGCCCTCCGCTTCAACGCGATGGATTACGAGCCCTGAGCGTCATTGACGAGCCCCAACTGGTCACGGGAGGTAAAGCGAATCGCCCCAGCGCGTTGCGGCATGGTGGGAAGCCTTCGAAGAAGACATCGGGATCGACCGCGCGCCACGATGCAAAAACACCGCGGCTCTCGATGGTGTCCGGTTCCAGGAATGCTAGGGTCACGGCCAGCAAAATTCACGTGATGCCCGCGATCCCTAACGCTGTGCCAGAAACTGGCTTGGATATCCTATCCTCCGAACGGGCGAGGTGAGTGGGAGAGTGGCGACATGAATTCCCTCGATCGCGAACTGGGCATGGGGCGACAGATCACGCGCCGTCATTTTCTTCAGGGGGCCGCGGCAAGCCTCGCGACGGGTGGACTGGTTCTGGAAGGATGCGGCCAGATTCCCAAGGGCGGCGTTCCCGCCCCGGGCCTGGTCGGAGCGCCCATATCCCCGGGACTCGACCCCGCGTCTTATCCGCCCCTGCGTTCGGGCTTGCGCGGCAGCCACGAGGGTTCATTCGAGATGGCCCATGCCCTTGGGCTCGGCGGGCGTAAAGACTGGGGCCGGATCGAGGATAGCCGAATCGGAACCCTACGACCTTGTTGTCGTCGGCGGCGGCGTGAGCGGTCTCTCGGCGGCCTACTTTTTTCTACGCGAGCGCCCCGATGCGCGAATCCTGATCCTTGATAACCACGACGATTTCGGGGGACACGCCAAGCGCAACGAGTTCCAGGTCAAGGGGCGCACGATCTTGGGTCACGGGGGAAGCCAATCACTCGAGGGGCCCGGGCATTACAGCAAAGAAGCCAAGCGTTTACTGAAGGAGCTTGGCATCAACACGAACGAGATGGCGAAGGCCTACGACCGAGATTTCTATCGTCGCAATGGGCTCGCGAACGTGATGTATTTCGACAAGAAGACGTATGGCGAGGATCGCATCGTCCGCAACAATCTTATCGATACCTCGTATTTCCTGCCCGTAGCGAAGTCCGGTGTATCGATCGAGGACGCGATCGATGAAATGCCGCTCTCCGACACCGCCAAGCTCGAACTGATCCGCCTCTTCACGCTCGATGAAGATCAATTGCCCGACGCCTCGATTTTTCGCGAACCGTCCTATCTTTCGAGCATCAGCTACGAAGAATTCCTGCGCAAGCACCTTGAAATTGAAAACGAAGAAGTCATCGCCCTGCTTCAGGATTTCCCGAGCTTTTATCTCGACGTCGGCATCGATGCAGTTCCGGCCCTCGATGCCCTGCTCTTTGGGTTGCCGGGCCTTGGCGCGACAAGCCTTGGAAGAATTCGCGGGCTGATCAATCTCGCAATCCGGTGGAGCGTGGAACCCTACGTATTCCATTTCCCTGACGGCAACGCGACGGTCGCGCGGATGCTCGTTCGCCGACTCATTCCAGACGCTATGACGGGATCGACGATGCAGGACACGATCACCGCCAATGTCGATTACTCGAAGTTGGACGAGCCCGGTGCCCAAATTCGGTTGCGTCTGGGAAGCACCGTCATTCGAGTCGAGCACGAGGGCGAGGCCGCGCGGGCCGAGACTGTGAATATCGTCTCCATGCGTGGTGGCCAGGCCGAGCGCGTCAAGGCGAAGCAGTGCATTCTCGCCGGCTACAATATGATGATCCCATTCATTTGCCCCGAACTTCCAGACGCGCAGAAGCAGGCTTTGCGTTCGCTGGTCAAGGTTCCGTTCGTCTATACCAACGTCGTTATAAGCAATTGGACCTCGCTGAAGAATCAAGGTTTAGGCATTGCCTTTTGTCCGGGCAGTTGGCATCGGGCCGCGATACTGGACTTTCCAATTTCTTACGATCGCTACCATTACGCCACCGAGCCCGATCAGACCACCGTCTTGCATATGCAACGGACGCCGCTCATGCCCGGCTACACCCCTCGCGAACAGTATCGCGCCGGGCGTTATCAGCTCTTGAAGACGCCCTTTGAAGACATCGAACGCGAAATTCGCACGCACCTGGGGGGAATGCTTGGCCCCGGCGGTTTCGATCCCGCGCGCGATATCGAGGGCATTGCCGTCAATCGTTGGCCACACGGCTACGCGTTCAGCTACAACTCGGTCTATGACCCCGAATATGCCGAGGGTGAAGCTCCCCACGAGATCGGACGCAGGCCGTTCGGGCGAATCGCGATCGCCAACTCCGACTCGGGCGCCGGACCCTATCTCGATTTCGCAATTGACCAGGGCTTTCGAGCTGCGTCCCAGCTTCTTGGCTGAGATCTGGCCCGCCAAGGGCACCTCCCCATCGGGACTCAAGATAGACCCCATACCCGCAGCTTGGGCCAGAACCCAGCTTGACTGACGCCCTGACGCTCATCCGCTTACGCCGCCATGGCTCGTTGACCGATTTTCTCCCACTCCCCGCCTCCTGGCGGTCAATAGAGCGCTCCATGGCATTTGCAACCAATTCTCCGCCAACCTCCGGCCCGCCCATAAGACAATGAGGGCTCACTCACCCCGGGAGGGGATGGTGATGGGCAAGTATGTCGTGACCATTATTCTGGTAGCGAGCGGAGCACAGGCGCTGGGGCTCTGCGAA
>CAYTAT010000063.1:0-20210 GCA_964435795.1 uncultured Spirochaetaceae bacterium | reverse complement strand
CCTCCAATCCCAATCGACCAGCAGTGCCTGGTCGCATCTATATGTCCTATGCTCCGGGTTTCACCGCCATGCCTGCGCTCCTTGCCCCAATATGGCGTTCGAACCTATCGTGAACTGGATGGTGCGTAGCGGAACGATGGATGCCTGGGCCGAGCTCGAGGCGTGTGGCCAGCAGGCACTGGATATAGGGCGGTCGCCCTAAGGTCCATGCCCACGGCTAGCGCGGAGGACCCAAGAGTCCGCCCTTTTCCGATCTCCTTCATCAGCTTCTCCACCTGCGCATCCGAGATCACCCGTGACGGGTGCAAAGGATTTGTGTGAAGGAGCCAGAAGGCGTAGCTGAACCTGCAACCCAGGGCGGGCCGCTAGAATTCTGCATGGGCTCGGCGGAACGGTGCTCTGGGTTGTGGGCACGTACGCGTCGTCGCAATCCCAAGAAAATCGCGGACTGCCCAGATTCAACCTCAAACCCAGGAGACGTGCCCTCAATGACCTTCCAGACACGGATTGCCAAAGAACTCATGCGGATCGCGCATTGCGTTTGCGCAAGCGGGCTCGTTGCCCTCTGCGCCGGGCTCGCGGCGGCCGAAGAAAGTCCGTCTCAGAAAGCACGTGCGCAACTCGATCAGGCCTGGTCGACCTTTCAACTCCAGCTCGACGAAGCGCAGGATAGCCTAGTCAACCCGGCGTTCTTTCCACCCGTCGGAACGGAGCGAAACCTTGCGGAGGGGCACCGTTACCTGCTGGGTCACCTCGGGCGACTGATCGAACAGGAAATGCGGCTCGACCCCCGCTTCCCCGAGTTTCATCGCTCCGTCGACATGTTGCGCAAGCACACGGGAGAGAACCCAGACGCGATCTACTTGAAGGCGCCCATCGACGCCAAGGGGGTCTACCGCGTGCTGGGCCGCGCGGCGGATGTCTCTGAATGGCGTGATTCCAAGCAGAGAATCCAGGGCAAGAAGGCTCCGAGACTCGTGACCTTCCAGACGACGACTGGCGTTCCAGGAGACACCGGCCGACTCGAAGAAATGGGCGAATGCGTGACCCAGACCCTCGACTTCGTAAACAGCTTCGATCTTGAAGTCGATGGCGACGGAAACTTCGAGATCTGGATTGCGCCCGAACGTCCAGAGGGTGTAGAGGGCAATTTTCTCTCTTCCCGAAAAGAGCTGCCGTGCAGGTCGAAACAAACCAGCGAAGTGCGCGAGGCCACTTCGCTCGCGGTCCGAGAGATTTTTTCCGACTGGGAGAGCGAGGTGCCCCTGGATCTCGAAATCGTGCGGATGGACTCGATCGGTGCTCCCCGGCCTCCGATTGACGCGGAATGGATGTCAACACGGCTTGAGAACATCTCGTCCCGCGTCCGAAATCACATTCGCTTCTGGAGTCTCTTGATGGAGTTCCCGCTCGAGATTCGCCGCGATGCGAACGGCGACGGCCGGCGGAACCTTCCGGTGAATGGAATGAACGACGCCGCACCACCGTTTACGGCTGGCGGCGCCGCCGGTGCGAGACAACTCTATGCGAGTGGCGTATTCGAATTGGAGCCCGAGCAGGCGTTGGTCATTCGTGTAGAAACGCCGATCGAGCCCCACTACATGGGTTTTCAATTGAACAATCTCTGGATGGAAGGCCCGGATCAACAGAACTACGTCAGCAGCTTGTCGGCGCACCAGAACCCGAAGGCCCCCGATGGGGCTCGCTATTACGTGGTTGCACATCGCGACCCAGGAGTGGTCGGCTGGGTGGATACGACGGGATTGGAACATGGATTCCAGGCGATGCGATTCGTCTACCGTGACGAGCCTACCCCGGAGAACCTGCCGCGCATCACCACCGAGTTGGTCGACGTCGACGACGTGGCCAGGCGGCTACCCAAGGGAAATGCGAAGGTCGACTCCAAGACGCGGACGGAAGAAGTCGCGACGCGCCAGGAACATATCAAGCGCCGCTATCGGAATTACTGACCACCGTGAGGCGGGCTAGCCCATGCATCACGCTGCTCGCTGGCTTTGTCAGCGATGGGCCCGCCGCTGAAGGTGCTCGCGCCGCCCAGCTCGTGTCGCTTGTCGCTCCGCTGCGGTCACGGGCCAGAAGCCCGGGATCCGCTCCTCGATTTCGTCGATCGAGACGAGCTCGGCGCCGGGATACTGACCGCGCTCGAGGGTGTCCTGCACCCCGTCCCAACGAATCATAATCGTCCCGCGCCGCAACGCTCCCGCGTCCAGCCAGTTGGCGTGCCCGGGGTCTTCGTTAGCGAGCACATACCAGTAGGCCCCGTCGTCTGACGCGACGGACTGCTCGGTCGTGAGGCTCGAAACCTGGTTGCCATGCTCCGGCGAGGCCATCCACATGTCGGCCAGCTGGATCCCCTGGTAGTGCGCCGACGTGGGCGGCATCCGGATCAGAAGCGCCTCGCCGTCGCCGAGTTCAAAATAGCCGCCACTCATCCAGCGCCCGCGGGCGCCCCCGAACTTGTAGGTATCCAGGGGCGGACGGACGGTGTTCTTCGGTCCACCGCCGACGTATCGGCGCTGGGCGAAAGCGGGCCAGTTCCGTGCCGTCGTGCCGAAGATGACGCTCGCCGCGCGGATCTTCGCGGCCAGCTCTTCCTCGGTTTCAGGAGGGCGCCGCTGGCCCGCGCAGCCTACGCGGTCGATGTGGATGTCGCCGGTCGGGGCGTCGCTCCAGTCGGCGTAGATGTGTCGCGCGAACAAGGTCGTTCCTTCGGGCGGATTGCGGAGCCAGTTGCCTTCGTGCTCTTCTGGCGTCACCCAGATTTCAAACGAGCCATCATCCCCCAGTTCGATTTCCTCGAAAGTCAGGTAGCCGACGCTTTTTCCCGATCCGTCCCAGGGGCGGCCCGCGTAGATCTGGAGTTCAACGCGGGTGGCGGATCCAAGGTCGCCCCAGACCCGATAAGCCTCCCCACCCCGAATGGGGGTGAAGGCGTAGCGCTGGTCAGGATTATCGCCCCCTTCTCGAAGCCACCAGTCGAGAATCCGAAAATAGGGATAGTCTGAATCTTGGCGGACTTCCGCTTCGAGACCTTTCGCAAGGGCGCGCAGCACGTGGCGGTACCCCCCCCCATTCGTTCCTGCTCGTCTCCGAAGGCAGGAGATTGGCGGATATCTTCCTCGACGGCCTGCAGGCTCAACACGAATTCACCCATCGCGCTCTGGAGAGGGTCGGCCGGTTCGATGACCCCCATGGTCATTTCGTCGATGGGTTCGGGCGCGCGATCCGCCGGTTCAAGCCAGATCGGAGAGGTCCAGGCGCGCTCCTGGATTACGGGTGTATAAAAGGGTTCCTCTGCGGGGTCGATACAGCACTTCCCATAGACGTCCCCCTCGGCGCCGCGAGCCTGGGCCAGGGCGGTGGCTGCGTCTGCACTCTCCGAGCAGTTGTCGGCAAACGGGTTGACGCCCGCGCTTTGGCACTGCAACGTACTCCAGCGACACGTCGGGTTTTCAAGGACCCGCACGTAGTAGAAAGCGCTCTGGTTCGGGTCGAACTCTGGATCCTGCCAGACGGCACAAAGGTGCGCGGCCCCGGTGCCTGTTGGACGGCATGTATTGGGATCCACTGAAGCGCCATTGTCCGCGTCACCGGCAACATCGAAGATTCGCTCATGGGTCTCGCCCGAGGCGTCGATCCACCCTTTGATGATCTGAATACGCTGAAGGTCTGTTCCGGCCTGTCCCGGGATTCCCGGGTCCTTGAGCGCGTTCACCAAGAAGCTGGGCGGGCGGCCCGTACCGTCACCTCGGAGACGTCCCCCCATCGGAACCCCGAGTTGATCAGCTTGTTCGACCATTCTCGGCGAACGGCAGAGGTTCTCGGGAAGCTCCGGTCCCGCAAAAAATCGGACGACGGGTCTGGTCCCGCTCGTTGCATAGGTCTCTCTTCGCCGCATTCCCTCAAAGATCGCATCTCGAGAGTTCTCCTCGGCCCAGACCACGGCGTGTCCACCCGGGTTGGAAAAGAAATGATCCTGCACATTGCGGTAACCGGCATCTCGTCGACCGAGGTGTCCGGTGTAGTTGTCTTCTTCTGCTGCGCCCGGGGTCGCGCTGTGGGTGTCGGTGCTGCCAATGAAGCCCATCACGAAGGGGTTCGTGCCCTGCTCGCGTTCAATGGCCAGCCCGTCCTTCAGCACATTCCGAACCATGTTGCGCCGGGCGAAGGCCTCGACGGGCACCGGTGCGGCCTCGGGCGCGAGCACTTCGCCGTGGACCGACCCCAGCATCGTCAGGTTGTCGGCCACGACTTGCTCAAAGTCACAGAGTTCATCTTCGGTACCGACGCCCCGTCCCGCGAATCGGTCGAAACGGCATTCGGATGCGGCTTTATGTTGTACGAGTTCGACCAGTGGTTCCAGAGCGAGGCGGTCTTTGGCTTCGGTTGAATTGGCCGGATCACGGAACATCAGACCGCCGGATAGATTGGGGTTATGTGGGATGGCGAGGACATCGCAGGAAGTTCCGCTCTCGAGACACTCCTCACGCAGCAGTTGCCAAAGCCGCGGGACATTTCCCGACCCCGTGTCGTAGGTCGAAATCGCTCGCGGAGTCACATCTGCGTTTCGAAAAATCACGTTGCGATGCATATTGAAGCTATCGGGGGCGTCGGTGTACTCGTATCCCACGAAGGTCGTGAAGCGGCATTCCGCGCTTCGGTCGTAGTGTTCCTCGGCAGCGTCTTGGATTCGACGCCAAGTTTCAACGGAAGCGGCATCGCAGTCGGATAAAGTGCACGCGAAAGACTTGGCACTTTCGTCTGCAGAGGTGACTCCGAGGGAGACCCACCACGAGGCGGCGAGGAGCTGTGTCCAGTAGTGGGATGCGCGGGTCATGATGCAGTGCGGCCACCAGTAACCCAGCTGTCCAGAGTCGGTCGTGCAGACATTGATCTGCCCGAGGAACTCGGCGTGGTCAGTCACGGCGGCGAAGTCGAGTGGGCGCTGGATTCGTGCCTCCACAGTGGGGTTGCCGGATTCGTCGGGGAGGAAGATCGCCTCACCCTTCGCGTAGCGATAGGCATCCAACGGGTCGTTGCGCTGGCTCGAGATGTAGGAGTCAAACGAGTAGCTGCTATGGACGTGCAAGTCACCAAATAGTGGCTGCCGGAGAGGGTCGCTGACCGTGCAGGCTTCGCGTTCCTCAGTGCGCTCGAAGGCGGGTGCGCGCCCGGTGCTCCCGATGATCCCAGACACAAGCAGGACGAGACCGACCCGAGTTCCAATCGAGTGTTTCCGAAGTTGCATGAGCAGCTCCCATGAGAGTCTTCTTTGTGCGGTCGGCGATCCATCCACCGGCCATCCGGATTTATTCGATGGATCTTCAACCTGATCTTGTTCGGATCGGCCGTTTTCTCTCTTTTCATATTACTTGACAAAGTCAAATACATGCAAGAGCCTTCCCGGATGGTAATGGTGCAGAGTCTGCAACGGATCGAGGCCGCAATGGAGCGGCTCGCCCGGATCGGGCAAAGTCGCCGTTCGAGTGCACGGCGTGCTTCGCGCGCTCGGACATCGCTGCTCGGCAGCGCACAGCAGGTGCTACGCGCCTCGATTGACCACGTGCCGGCGCGCATTTCGGATCTCGCCCGTGCCACGTCCATGAGCGATGCCGCGGTCAGCCGTCAGGTGACGCTGCTCGCAGGGGAGGGGTTGGTCGAGCGCGAGGCTTGTGCGGAGGATGGCCGCGTCGCGCGGGTGCGCCCCACCGCATCGGGTCGCGCCGTCGGCCGTCGGTTGCGCGCCGCCGCCGACGAGATCTTTCAGGAGCACCTTGTGGGGTGGCGTGCGGACGATCTCGCAAAACTGGCCGAGTGGATGGAGCGCCTGGGCGAAGACCTGAGCGGCGACTCGGCCGACGAGTAGGCTTCCGTCCCTGAACGCCAAAAGGAAAGGAAGAGCAGCACGTGTTTCGCGTTTACGCCACCATGGACCAGCGCATGCCGCTGTCGAAGGTCGCCGACCATGCGCGCCGCGCGGAGGCCCTTGGCTACGACGGACTCAATGTGCCCGATTCAGTGCACGACGGTCTTTGCGTTGCCGCGCTTGCGCTCAACGCGACGAAGCGGCTGCGGGTGGCCACGAGCGTACTGCTGGCATTCCCGCGCAGTCCGATGACGGTTGCGGTCGCCGCCTTTGATCTGCAGGAACTCTCGGGCGGACGGTTTGAACTCGGCCTCGGCAGTCAGGTGCGAGGAAATATTGTCGGCCGCTACAGCACGCCGTGGAGTGCGCCGGTTCCGAGAATGCGAGAATATGTGCTGTCGCTGCGGGCAATCTTCGACTGCTGGCAGAACAATGCCCCGCTCGCGTTCGAGGGCGAGCACTACCAGTTCACTCGCATGCAGCCTTTCTTCAAGCCGGATCCGCTGCCACGTCCCGCCCATGGAGGCGAGCCATCCCCCCGGATCTATATGGGGGGGATCGGGCCCTTGATGACTTCCCTTGCAGGAGAGGTCTCCGACGGTCTCATGACACACCCCACGAACGCGGCACCGCGCTATCTGCGCGAGGTCATCCTCAGACGGATCGAGCAGGGCGCCCAGCGTGGAGGGCGCGAATCGTCTGCGGTCGATCTGATGGTGGGGTCACTGGTCATCACGGGACCCGATGAGGCGACGCTGGCTGCTGAGCGGGAAGGGGTTCGGCAACTCCTGACCTTTCTCTACTCGACGCCTTCCTACTGGCCAAGTCTCGAACTCTTCGGTTGGCGGGATCGCGGAGAGCGGCTGCATGCGCTTACCCGAGAAGGGCGATGGGGCGACCTGGTCAACGAGATTGACGATGAAATGCTCGGCACCTTCGCGCCGACCGGGCGATATGGAGAAATTGTCGACGTGCTTCGTGAGTGGTACGGAGAATTGACGTCATGGATCACGTTCCCGATGCCGACTGATCCCGCCCATGACGACCAGGCTGCAGCGGTGATCACGCGACTGCAAGGCGGTTAAAAAGGATGTACTTCGACTTCCACATCTACTATCAGGCGCTGGCCTACACGTGGGCTCAAAAGGCGTGGCCCGGGCGAAGGCGGATGCTCGTGCGTCTGCTGGTGATTGAGCCTTTTCTTGGCCTTCTCCAGAATTTCTTCCTGATGCTCGACTACCTCTTCTTTCCTGCGCTGTGGCGACAGAAGGTCATTGCGCCGGTCTTCATCGTGGGTCATGCGCGGAGCGGCACCACGTTGATTCATCGTCTGATGGCCTCGGATGAAGAGCGCTTCAGCTACTTCCTCTATTGGGAGATGTTTTTCCCCTCGCTGACGCTCAAAAAGCTCGTTCGAGCGGTGGGTTGGCTGGACGAGAGGCTGCTCCAGAGCGCACTCTATCGGAAGCTTCAGGCTTGGGATGAGCGAACCTTTGCGCCCTTCCGACATATGCACGACATGAGCCTCTGGAATCCAGAGGAAGACCAGTTCGTAATGAACGGAGCCTTCGTGACCCAGCAGTGGGCCCTCGATCTGCCCCTCATGCACCAGATCGATCTCTTTCATCTCGCTGAGCTTGCCCCGGGCCGCAGACGTCGTTGGCTTCGTTTTTATAAGGAATGCGTGAAACGGCAGCTTCTCTACCGTGGTAGCGGTAAGACACACTTGAGCAAGAACCCCATCATGAGCGGCTGGGTTGGAGGCCTCTTGGAGGCCTTTCCCGATGCGCGAATCGTCGTCATGTTGCGGAACCCGGTCCAGTGCATTCCAAGCACGCTCAAGCTTGTTGAAGTCAGCTGGGCCGCGAAGGGCTGGACGCGCGAAGACTATCTTCCCGCGTTGCGCACTCTGACCGAGATTTCGTTCGAATCCTTCGACCTGCCTCGAGAGTCCCTGGCCGCCCATCCGACTACGCCCCACATCTTTGTCGCCTATCGGGATCTCACCCGAGCTCCCCGGGAGACGGTCGAGCGGGTTTACGAGGCCCTTGGGATCGAACTCTCTTCGGAATTCCTCGACGTGTTGAAGGTGCAAGAAGAGAAGGAAAGGAGTCACGCGAGTCACTTCGAATACAGCATCGATGACTACGAGGTGGGCGCCCCCGAGATTGAATCCCGACTGGCCTCGCACTACGAGCGCTACGACTGGCCGCGTGTGGGCGAGCGTGAAGTGCCGTCGGCGACAGAGGAGACCCCGACATGAAGGATACCCAGGAGGTGAAGCAGAACCTACGCGAGGCATTTGATGAGATGATCGCGACGCTTCAGGCGGCTCGTGACGCCATCGATACGCCCGAGCTCTTCCCGGTTCCGGCCGACGAGCGGAATCTCGCGGAGGGATACCGTTACCTGATGGGATTTCTGCTCGGTGGCATCGAGCGCGCTCTGAACGATCCACTTTATCCGCGTTTCATGCGTGCCATCCAGCCCATGAACCGCGCGACCATCGACAATTCCGATGCCGTCTACCTGTACACCGAAATCGACGGCCATTACTCCTATCGAATCAAGGGCCGAGCGCTCGATCGTCGGCACTGGCGCGGCGAAACGCCGGTGCCTGGGCCGCGGGCTCCGCAGTACGTCATCTTCGAACTCGCCAGCGGCTATGCGGGCGATTCGGGATCGCTGGCTGAACTGATTCCGGGAACGCGCATCAATACGGCGACCCTGGACTGTCACAGCCTCCAAGTGGATGCCGACGGTCACTTCGAGATTCTCGTCGCCCCTGAGAAGCCAGAGGGCTATGCCGGAAACTTTCTCCTCAGTCGACGCGAGAGTCAGGGGAAGGAGTACGTCGGACGTTTCCTGACCTGCCGCGAACTCTTTCACGACTGGGCGAACGAAGACCTGCTCGATATTGAAATTCTTCGGATCGATTGCGAGAAGACGCCTCGACCCCCCGTCGACGAAGCGGGTGCAATCAAGATGATGCAGACGGTTGGCGACTCGACGAATAATCAGATGCGGTTCTGGAATGCCTTCTACACGCAGCTCCTCGAAACGTACGGCAAAACGCCGATGGGGCTTTCGGAGGAGGGCGCTCCTCAGTTCATGCCAGTCAACGATATGAATCCCCCCAATGCTTTGGGGCTCGCCACGGGAGGCGGTCAGAGCACGAATATTTATTCAGGCGGCGTCTATCAGCTCGCGGCGGAAGAAGCATTGATCATCGAGTCACAGGTGCCCGTTCCGCCGAGCTTCCTAGGGTTTCATCTCTCGAACCTCTGGGGCGAATCCCTAGACTTTGAGAGCTACCAGTCAAACCTAAATCCCGCATTGATGGACTTCAGCGAAGACGGCGTCTATCGCTGGGTCGTCGCCCACGCGGACCCCGGTGTCTGCAATTGGGTCGATACAACGGGACTTGGCCATGGCTTCCTCACCGTTCGATATACCTATGAGCACCAGCCGCCGAAGGAAGATTGGCCGACGCTGAACGTCAAGAGGGTTGCACTCTCCGATGTTCGAGACCACCTGCCGCCTGAGACGCGCGCTGCGACGCAGGAGGATCGCCACGCCGCAATGGCGATGCGGCACCGACACGTGCAACGGCGCTACCGACAGTACTGAGCAACTCGCGGACCCTGCGCCATTCTCCCTGGCTGAATTCGGCGAGGGGGTGGGTGGGGCCCACGTTGTCTACGCCGGTCAAACCGTCATCAACGGGCGGAAGTCCAGTCAAGTCCCTTCGGACGATTGACAGGCATTTGTCGTGATCCAATACTCCAGTCGGGCTGCCCGGGAGGAAGCATCCTCTAGCCCCCAGTATCGCGATCTCGAGTCACGGTTTTCAAACCTCTACTCCCTGGGCATGAAGCGAAATGCCGCTGTTAATCTCGCGATTCCCATCGCCCTTCTTGGACGGAGAGTTCTTCAGATCGTACGAAGGGAGACCCGCCGGTATCCCTTCACCCCCTTGCTCTTCCTATCTCACTGGCCTCCCGAAGCCCAAGCCCGATTGTGGGTCTTTGAAGAGGCGATCCAAGCCAACCGTCGGTACGGAAAGGAGGGGATGGCGTTCGCAGAATGCTCGGGCTACTCGCAATCGGTGTTGCTCACAGCCGGCTCTGGTTTGGCGATATCCTCGTCTACTACGCATTCCCCGGACTCAGGCTGATTCCCATGGCGGACTGGGATGCCCGGCGCATGTCGCGGATCGCGGTCGGCGCCTTCTCGCTGCGCTTGGTCTGGGCGCTGGGATGGTTGGGTCTGGCCCCGTGGTTCCTGACCTTGGGGCTGGTGTCGGTGCAGGGGGCGTCGGGCGAGCCGGCAAGTGGGGGCGGGCTGATGAATCTAGTCGAGAACTTCGCGGGGACCGATCCCACGGCGAGCTTCTACGCAAATCTCGATTTCCTGAAACTCAAACTTCTGCAGATGTTCTACGACGGAAAGTTCGTCTCCGTATTCGGCATGTTCATATTGGGCGCAGCGATAGGAAAGCACGGGATTTTCCGTCGCCTGAAACACTACCGGCCGCTTCTCCGTCGCGTTTTCGTCATCGCCGCACCCGTCTGGCTCATCGAAAACGCGGTTCTGATTCCGTTGCATGCTGTCACACCGGTCTTCCCGCCCTCGGCACTGCGCGTTCTCGAAAACCCGGTGTTCGCCGTCGCGATCCCTGCGCTTACTCTCGCCTACGCATCGGGCTTGTCGCTGCTGTGGCTGCGACCGGGAGCCCGGCGTTGGCCGCGCCCGTTCGCCGCGACCGGACAGATCGCCCTCCCGACGTACCTCACCCAAACGCCGGTGCTGACACTGCTTTTCTACGGATGGGGGTTGGGCTGGATGTTCGAGATCGGCCAGGCCGAGTGCATGATGGTGGCCCTGCTGATCTTTGCCGCTCAGATTTTCGGAAGCCGATTGTGGTTTTCGCACTTTCGCTGCGAACCGGTCGAATGGGCCTGGCGATGTTCGACCTACGGCGCCTGGTTACCCCTCCGCAGCAGATAGGAAGTTCCTCCCCAGGCGGGGGGGGGGAGCCCGTGAGCGGAACCCAATCCGCCCGCGGCGGCATGGATCAGGACCGCCTCGCCACTCGCGAGTTCGGCGCGGTCGTCGAGTCCGAGCCAGGCAAGGTGAAAAAGAAAATCGAGTGCGGCCGCGTCGGGGAGGGGGACCCATTCAGGCATCTCGAAAGCCGACACGATCGGGAAGACCGCGTACTCCGCGAAACCGCCGTTCGCTCCCTTCGGCATCGCCACCCCGCGTACACCGTTCCAGGCTTCGGCGCCGTCTCCCGTCGAGACGACCTCTCCCATGACTTCCATGCCCGGGCTGAAGGGCAGTTCCGGGCGCACCATCATGTTACCCCCGGTGATGCGTTCGAGATCGTTCGGGTTGAGTGGACTTGCCCGGACCCGGACAAGGAGTTCTCCGGCTTCGGGTTCCGGGACATCGACCTGGTCGAGTTTCACGACTTCGAGGGCTCCCCGTAGACCTGGCTGCGCCAGGCACGCATCGTCGCCGGCACGGCTTCATCTGCGCCGGCATTCGAGGATCGGAAATCGGTCGAGATGGAAGAGAACCTCAGATCGCTTCCGGGGCGAGATCGAAGCGTTCGATGTAGGGACGGAAGGCTTCGCGAATGTCTTCGGGCACGACGCCGTACTCATCCGGGGCGTAGCGATGAATGCCGTGCTTGCCCTTCGGGTTGTCCGCGATGAAAGCCTTCATGGCGTCGGCACCGCGATCGGTCATGGGCAGGTCGAGGGCGGCATAGATCCTTTCGACTTCGCTGAACTGATCGTGGACGAAATCCGTGAAATGCATGTCGTAGAAGACGGCATCCGGATACTCGCCGCGATTGCGAACCTCGATGGCGTGCTCGAGCACGCGTTTGATCCGGGCGGTCCAATCGGTCGCGATCTCGAAGGGGTCGACTTCGTCACTTCCCATCGACCGCACGAGCGCTGTCAGGCTCGCATAGGACGTCATCGATTTCACTGGATCCCGATGCGTGAAGACGATGCGCGCATCGGGATAGGTGCGCAATAGATATTCCAGTCCCCACATGTGCGCGCCGGTCTTCAGCACCCAGCGGTCCAGCATATGGCGCGACCCCAGGTGTTGGAGCTGCCGGTAGTGAAAATCGTAGACATGGGACCAGTCGGCTTCCTGGTCGCACCAGTCCTGGTAGGTCGGCACGCGGAACTGATTGTGGAAGAGCGGCGTGATCATCGTCTCGCCCATCAGGGTCACGCATTCCTGTGTCAGGCGTGCGCCCATGGGATGCATCGCCTTGAAGGCGGGGATTTGAGCGTCGACGGACGGAAACGTCGCATCGCAGGCTTCGATGCGCGGATCGGCTTCGAAGCTAGAAGGCGTAGGCGGCGGTGACGGAAACATGGCTTCCCAGGTGAGCGGTGCGCGGCTGGCGGGATCCTGCGCAAGGATGTCGTGCAGGATGGTCGTTCCGGTTCTCGGCATCCCGACGATGAAGACGGGCTTTACGATCACTTCTTCGGCGATCTCGGGATACAAAGATCGATCGCGTACGTACTGCAGGCGGTTGACCGTATGCCCCAGCGCGCGCTCACGCGCGATCAAGCGGCCGATCGAATTCAGTCGACCGTCGATCTCGAGCGAATCGAGGAGGCGCTCGAGACCTTCGCGAAACGGACCGTCGCCGAAATCCGAAAGGCCGCCGCTTCGCGTACCGGCCTCGTTGAGAATGGCTTCGAGGCGCAGGTCGGGCGAATCGCCACTCGTCGAGTTCTCAGCCATGCGTCTTTCGCCTCGTCACCGCGAGCGGAGCCGAGTCAGCCCCGAGTAGAGTCGAGAGCAAACGATTCATTCTCCGAGAACGAATCGACAGACTGCGTCGTCGAAACCCTTCGGATTGTCTGTCACGACCGAATGTGCGGCCTGGGGGATGACTTCGAGCTGACCGTTCTGGAGGACGTCGTCGACCATCTTGTCCGCGATGTCGGGGGAAAGGATGTCCGATGCCGCTCCGCGGACGACGAGCGTAGGGCACGTCAATTTCGCGAGCGCGTCCCACTGCTCCTGTGCGAAGGCTTCTTCGCGTGCGCGCGCGGCGTCGTCTTCGGCCCAGGCAGCCCGCAGCTTCGGGTCCGCCTTCAACTCGAAGAGTCCATCATCGCGCTCGCGCAATCCGTACCGCGCCATGCGGATCAACGCATCCGGTTGGCCGGCGGGATAATGGAGCGAGAGCAGACTCGTGTATTCGTCGAGACTCGCAAAGACCGCAGACTGTTGAGACTGGTTCTCTTGTCCAATCCGAAGCATGCCGCGTGGATCGAGCTCGGGTCCGACGTCGACGAGGACGAGGCCAGCGAATCGCTCGGGGTGGCGGCTGGCGAAGCCCATGGCGACTCGACCGCCCATCGAGAATCCGATCAGGACGAACCGGTCGATCCCGAGCGCGTCCGTCACGGTCTCAAGGTCGTTCACCATATAGGGCGTCTCGTAGCGACCCTCTGGATCCCAGTCCGAATCCCCGTGGCCACGCTGATCGATCGCGATCACCCGGTAGTGCGGCGCAACGCTCGGCACGAAGTCGTCCCAGAGATGCGCTTCATTGCCGCCGCCGTGCAACAGAATCAGGGGGACGCCTTCCGTGCTCCACTCGAGCACGTTCAGTTCGAGGCCATCGGCGTCCGGGATGCGATGGGTGACAGCTTCCATATCGAAACGGTAACACGCTCTAGCGGGTGAGAAAGCAGCCGGGGGCCCCTCCGGATCGCGCTCACCGTCGCGAATCACGAGTTGGCCCGTCACGGGCTCACCCTAGGGATTCAACATGTCTCCCATACCCGGACGTGATGCCAGAAAGCAGCTTATAGGTCCGGTGCTTCAGGGATTCGTGTGGGTTGAGTTGAGCGAGTTGGGATAGAGATCCAGGTCGGCGAGATGGAAGTAGATCGCGTTGTGGAATCGCTTCCGATTTCGATAGCCACATGCCTTTTGGTTGATCCACTGGATCTTCGAGTTCAGGCCCTCGCTCCGGGCGTGGGTCACGTGGGTCGGTTGCATTGATCACGCCCTCCCAGTAATCCTTGATCAAGAGCGCAACGCGCTTGATCGGTGCCAGGCGAGAGCCGATCGCCCAGCCGTACCAGATCTTCCATGCTCGTTCCGCCCAGCCACGACGAACCTAACCCCAGAGCATCATGGCGGACTCCTGGATCGCCCACGCCCGCGACGAAAGGCCCGGTCCTGGTGGCCAGCCCCTTTATAATGAGTCCAGTCTCTGAGTGAGTCTTTTTGGCTGATTGGAGACGAGATGAAGCGGAAACGATTTTCTCAAGCGCAGATCATTGGGATCTTGAACGAGGCAGAGCCGGCCTGGTCGCCCATGGAATAGCCGTCATGATTCTGGGGCTTCTGGCGGGTTTCCCCTATGCGCTGGTAGTCAGCGGCGATCTGAGCGGCGAGGTTCGAGCTTGGCGGATGGCGCATATGGAAGGCCTGCTGAACGGCAGCATCATGCTCATCGTTGCCGCTGTCGGTAGCGTGCTGCACGTCTCCACCCGCCAGGGCCAAGTGCTTCGGGTCTGCATGCTCGTCGCCGGCTATGGCAATGTCGTGGCGGCAATCATCGCTGCGACATTCGGCGTGCGAGGCCTTGCACCGGAAGGCCCCCTGCCAAATTGGATCGTATTCCTGCTCTTTTCCGCCGCCATAGTGGGCGTTCTGGTAGGCCTCGGTATCGTGGGGTTGGCCGCCCGCCGGGTGGCGATATCGGCACGCCACGAAGCCGGTTGAGGCTCTGCGGCAAGCCGGATTCAGAGAAGACGCTCGGCCGGAGACCACTGGAGAACAGAGATGGCAAGTATGCAGATCAGACTGACTGGGGAGAGCGTAGGATAAATACCGAGTGTTTTCGGAACGCCCGATAAATAGAACTATGTCCAATCGCGCAAGAATAAGGGGAGAATGTTCCGATTCGGGCCGAAGGAGGCATCTTGCATCGGACGCTCATTGAAGAGGATGAGGAGGTGACGTTTTTGCGAAACGGAGTGCTGGCCGTGCAGCGACGATGACATCTCGCGAAAGCTACCCGATGAGAGAGGCAAGAGGTTGGGAACCCTCCGCAGTGCGTCGCGCAGGTCGTTGGCACCATAGCGCCGGATATCCTCGGCCGTCCCCACGGTGGCGATGCCGGGAGCCTCCCGGATATCCTCGGAGCGCTTGGACACGGTCCGAACTCGGACAGTCAGGAACTCCTCGAAAGAGAGCCAGGAGAGTTCGTCGAGTGTCTGCCAAGCCACATATTCGCTCGGATCTTCCCGCCTATCTGCCATGGCCACGGCGGACGAGATCAGGAGCGATACAAAGAGGCTTACTGCGGTTCCGCTTGTTGCGCGAGTCGCTGGCTTTGGCACGATCGACCTCCACAGAGCGGGGTGTTCGTACTATCTTCTACAGTGTCGGCAAACCGTAGAGCCAGTAGAAAGACAGATAATCGCCCCGCCCCACAACCCCCTGCGTTAGCCTTTCACCCCACATTCTATGAACAGATCATCGTGCATCCACTCATCCGACCTCCAGGAATTTCGGTCCGTGCGCCTCAGTGGATGTGTTCTCGAGGAATCATATGAACACCTTTTCTGCTGAAGAACGACTTGCTCTAAGAGAGTCGGTCCACCTCCTACTCGAGAAGAAGAGTGACGAGCGAGCCGTGCGGACCACAATGGACACGGAGAGCGGGTACGACGAGGAACTCTGGCGAGAGTTGGCGGAGATGGGGGTCATAGGACTACTCGTGGACGAGATCCATGGTGGTGCGGGCGTAGGCCCCATGGAACTCGAGTTGATCATGGAGGAGGTTGGCGCCGCACTGCTGTGTTCGCCCTTCCTCGCCAGCGGTGTCCTCGCAGCAACCTTATTGCATGCACTGGGCGATACAGAGCAAAGCGACCGCCTTCTACCGGGCATCGCCGAAGGCAGCTGCATAGCGACGGTCGCAATGACCGGCAGCAACGGCAGCTGGACACCTGATGGCGTGACCGTCTCAGGGCAGGAGGTCGGCGGGGAGTGGCAACTCAGTGGCTTTGCGAGCTTCGTCGTCCACGGGCAGAACGCCAGCGTACTCCTGGTCCTCGCCAATACCGACGACGGGCTAGGGTGCTTCGTCGTCAAGCCGGGCACGACAGGCATGAGAATGACCGCATTGCCCACATTCGACCACACGCTGCGACTGGCAGAGATGAACTTCGAAGGCGTGAAGGCGGAGCCTATCGAAGCGCGGATCCCCGTCTGGGATGCAGTCGACCAGGCGATGGACATCACGCTAGTTGCGCTGGCAGGCGAACAAGCGGGGGCAGCCCAGCAATGCCTCTCTGCAACGGTGGAGTATGCCAAGACCCGTATTCAGTTCGGCCGCGCCATCGGCAGCTTTCAGGCGGTCAAACACATGGCGGCCGACCTCCTATTGGAGACGGAGTCGGCCATTTCGGCGGCGCGCAACGCCGCTGCCCGTCTGTCCGAGGATGGCAACGACGCCAGAGAAGCGATAAGTCTGGCAGCCTTTGCTTGCGCCGATGCCTTCGTCAGCACGGCGGCAACCAGCATCCAGATGCACGGTGGCATCGCGTTCACCTGGGAGCATCCGGCACATCTCTACCTGCGCCGAGCGCGAGCAGATGCTCAGCTCTTTGGCTCATCGTCGTTCCATCGAGAACGATTCCTTCAAGCAATGGGAGCGTAATATGTCGACTGAAGACCCGGTGAGCGATGATGCATTGCGCGAAGAGGTCCGCGCATGGTTGGCGGATCACTGGACCCCGGAGCAGGCGGAATCGCTGGGAGGGGTGCAGCTGATCTGGGGAGCCTCGCCAGAACTGCAGGCCTGGCTCAGCAAAGTGGTGGATGCGCGATGGGCGGTGCCGAGCTGGCCGGTCGACTGGTTCGGACGGGGCCTTGATTCTTCGCAAGCAAAGATCATCGTTCGTGAATTTGCCAGCGTCCGTGCACCAGGAGCTGGTCAGGATCGATCGAGCATGTGGGCCAATACCCTGCTGGCCCGCGGTACAGAGTCCCTGAAGGCCAAACTCATCGGCCCGGTCTTGAAGAGCGAAGTCAATATGTGCCTGCTCTACAGTGAACCGGGCGCCGGTTCGGACCTCGCGGGTATTCGGACCCGCGCGGACCGGAAGGGCGACCACTTCGTCGTCAATGGGCAGAAGGTCTGGACCTCCGGCGCCGCAACTGCGGACTACGGCATGTTGATCGCACGTACCGACTGGGACGTGCCCAAGCACACCGGTATCAGCTTCTTCTTCTGTCCAATGAAACAGCCCGGAATCGAAGTGCGCCCGCTGCGACAGATCACCGACGAGAGCCACTTCAACGAGGTATTCATTACCGATGCCATCGTGCCGGCAGAGAATCTGCTGGGAGACATCAACACCGGATGGAAGGTGTTGCAAACTGCGCTTGCCTACGAACGCTCAATCCTGGGCGACGCCGCTCGAGGCGCGCGCAGCGGCGCCAAGGAATCGCGGACCGAGGAAGTACTCATCGCGCTCGCCCGTGAAGCCGGGGTGCTCGAGGAGCCTGCGCTGCGGCAGGATATAGCCCAGGCGATCGCCTACAAGAAGCTCAACGCACTGAACAATGCCCGGGTCAAAGCCGACCTGGAGCAAGGCACGACATCACCGGCGATGAGCCTCGGCAAGTTGGCGATGTCTCGCATCCTGCACGAGGAAGCGCGGGTGCGCACGGCCATTCTGGGCGCGCAGAGCCTTTTCGAAGGCAAGGACCATCCACGCGCCGAGGATGCAAACTTCCTGACGCTCAACGCCTACTTCACCTCGATCGGCGGTGGCACTGATCAGATTCAGCGCAATATCATCGGCGAACGCGTGCTGGGGTTGCCGAAAGAACCAGAGGTCGACACGACGATTCCATTTCGGGACGTGCGCACGAGCTAGGCCTGGAATAAGCGTTCAGCCTACCGAACTCTGATCCCGGGCAAGATCGTGCGATTTTGTCCTGTCGGAGCAACCGCAGAGGGCATCGGAGATCGCCGTTGCCTCTTCGAGATCGAGTGACGGACCCTAAGCCGGTTTCGGGGCGCAGGTGTCCCGTGTTTTCATTCTGAGATTGTATTTTGGCTGGCTTCTTGATTACGTGGGCGCCAAGCGAGCCTGGGCCGCGATGATTGTCCCGGCGAAGCGATGGCTTGAGGCAAAGCGGACGTGGGTCTGTCGTGAAGCATGAACGACACGCGCCGCACAGTAGACGAAGGATCGGCGGAAGCGCTTCCATTCCCAACGCATCGTTTCTCTCGGGAGAGCGATCTGCGCAAGCCAGGGTTTTGAATTGTGCGCGAGTCGTGCGCAGGTCATGAAGGCGGCGTTCGAGAGCATCCCGCCGGTCGGCATCCGCATGGCCGTCACGCCGCTCTGTAGTTGCTCGATCAGATTCTCCTGATCGCAACGCTGATAGGTCAAGTCCATCACTTTCTCGGCGGACACGGATGACGGAAGATTCGAGAGAATGAACCGGAAACGTGTGAGCATGAACAAGTGTCCCTGCTCGTGTTCTTCGATTTCCTGATAACGAGCGATCAGTCGGTAGGTTCGGTCGCTGCGCTCCGGTCGGTACGGGATCTCAGCGATCCACTGCTTCTTGAGTTGCAAGTCCCGTTTATTCCGCGCTCGTACTCTCTCCCGGCGTCGGTTTCGTCCACGTCTGCGGCGTCTGCCGACTGGAACGGCGTTCTTCTCCCGCTCTCGGTACGGCTGCCACACTTTGCCCGGAAGGGCCTCGAAGAGGCTCGCGAAGTTCTTTTGCTGGGGAGATACAATCGCAAACGAGTGTCCAGCTTCTTCGCAGGCATCGAAGATCGCTTGCTTTGCGAAGGCCGAGTCGCCGCGGACAATGACCTCTTTAAAGCGACGACCGAGCATCGGGAACAGCTCGCGGAGATGCTCCTCCGATCCTGCCGCCGAGGCTTCGTTCCCCGAACGATTGACCAGCCGCAGGCACTCCAGTGTCTCTGCTTGCAACGATCGTTCGCGAGACACGGGAGGGCGGGGCCGATTTCCTGCTCGCCGTGGTCAGCGAAAGCCGCCAGGCACACCCAGACCCTGAAACCCGGGCGGAGCTGGCTGAACAGCTCGGCCTGACCGACTACTTCTACTACGAAGATCGCGTGCTCGATCTGGCCAATCGGCTCGACTTCGAAGGCGTAGGGCTTTCGCGAGTCATCCGGAAGTCGGCCGAAGAACGGCAGGAATGTCTGCACGGCTTTGACAATGCCCAGCCCTGTTACGGTCATTGGAACGAACTCGGCCATGCCGTCGCGGGCGAAGAGATCGCGGATGCGATCTGTCGCTTGGAAACCCGCAAGTCCCTTGCGCCGCCATCGCCTCTTCGACAGTTGGGATTCTCAGACTGAGAGCCTCTCGCGGAAATTACCGTGAAAGCGGATCACAAGAAGAACTCGGCTGCTCGTACTCGTTCTATGTGTCGCAGAGATCATCACAGAAATTGAAGATCAGCCCATCCGGCTACAAGAAGGTCTCCAACTGGTCGACTGAGGCGGGGATCGAAAAACGGACACCGCCGTGTGGATCGCAGGCGGAAGAGGGAACGACATTGGCGAGCGGCGGGAGATAAGGCGCGACGCCTTCATCAAAGATGTCGAAGAAACCAGAATCGTAGCGATGCATGGCCCCCTCACGGGTTCCCCCTAGTCTGAACTATGTCTAAAAGGTCTGGACACCTTTGAGTTCAGGGGGATGAGGGCCATCGGCTCTCCTCGACTAAGTTGTTGTACCGACACACCCACTTGGGAGAGGAATCGATGACCCTCGAAGAGAAGGGTCCCCTTCAGCGCCTGCGGCTCTTCCGCCGAGCCGAAGAACTCGGCAACGTGAGCCAAGCCTGGCGAGAGGCCGGTCTGGTCCGCTCGCTCTACGACCAGCTCCGGGGCCCTTTCCTCGCGTACGGTCCCATCGGCCTCCACCCCAAGCACCGCCGTGGGCGGCCGGGGAGGCCGCCCACGCTCGACGCCCAGATCGAGCGCCGGATCCTGGCCGAGGCCCTGGCCCAGCCGGCCTGGGGACCCCAACGGATCTCGGATCAACTGGCTCTGCGTGGGACCTTCGTGGCGCCCAGTAGCGTCTATCGGGCCCTCAATCGGCATCGACACTGGGCGGCCGGAAGCAGCGTTTCCGGATCTTGGAGCAGCGTCTGGGAGCAGCGTCTGGGAGGAGCGTCTTGGAGGAGCGTCTTGGAGGAGCATAGTGCCGCCCGGGCTGGACTCCTCAGCAAACGAAGCGAGGCCTGG
>CAYTAT010000062.1:14783-20511 GCA_964435795.1 uncultured Spirochaetaceae bacterium | reverse complement strand
ACCCTCGGGAGGTGTGGACTTATAGGCTCCGACATAGGGGAGTGCACCATCATGAACTGCCGTGAGCCCCGAAAGGAATTTCTTCATGGGGTCGGAGAGCAGCTCGTAGGCCAGTGCCATATTGGCAAAAAGTGTATCTCCGCCACCATCCGCGGGTGTTTCCCTCAGATAGAGGAGGGAGTATATGGGGGGCTTTGCATCGCAGGTCACGTCCGCATGCCAGCCATCCCCCGCCGTATAGGCCGATTCAGGGGTGGTGATCACCGGTAGAATTTCGGGATCATTTCCGCGTAGCCCCACTGAGTGCATCGGGTGGGTATGCAATTTCCCGAAATAACGGCCGAGATTTTTATGTTCTTCGCGTGTCAGGCACTGGTCCCGGAAGACGAGGACCTTCCAATCAATAAGGGCTTTTTCGAGGTCCCGGATCTCTCCTTTTCCGAGTGCACGCGAAAGGTCGAGCAGCCGAACTTCTGCTCCCAGGTGGGGAGTCAGGGGATGCAATTCGAAGCTCTCGAATTCGCGAGCCTTTCCTGGGCGCTGGGCATGTTTTTCAGTTTCTGCCAGCATGCACTCTCCTCCGATACTTTCTGCCTTCGGATTTACTTTCAGCTGCTGACGTTGGGATTCGCAGAGCCTTCGGCCCTTTCCCTGCAGCGATATGCGACCGGAATAGTATGCCATGGATTTGGACATCGGAATCGATGCAGAGAGGGAGTAGGGATTCCTTGGCGCGAAGAGGGCCGCAGGCTGGATCGTGTGGTGATGATCCAAATTGGGGATTCGCCAACCCCGTCGTGGAAAAGTCCAGCGCCTGCCCATGGTCTGTCTTTGGAATACTGCGGTCCGCGGGGATTCAGACGTGGACTCGATGCGGAGTTTTGATCGAAGCCCCGGCGGAATCAATCATGAATGCACCTCTCCCGGCGTATTTGATCGATTCCCGAGTTTCCCGCCGGAAAGGGGGAGGTTGGCTCGTGGCGGCCTGGGGAATAGACGGGGAGTCGTCGAGAGGTAGGTCCGGTAGTCCTCATCCTCTCCCCATTTCTTGAGGCCGCGTTCTTCGAGCAGGGGGATGCCGCTGATTCGAGTGAGAAGAATGAATACGAAGATCGGCGAAAGGAGGGTCGTGAATTGCCATCCCGATAATGCGGGAAAGCTCGTCAGGGCGATTCCCAGCCAGAGGAGGATCTCACCAAAATAGTTCGGATGTCGGGACCAGGCCCATAAGCCACTCGTGATGAATCGATTTCGATTTTCCTTCTCTGCGCGGAATAGGCTCTTCTGGCGATCAGAGATCGTCTCGATCGTAAATCCGATGAGCCAGAGTGAAATTCCAAGGGCCGCCCAAGCTCCCAGCGGAACTTCCCTGAGCGAGGTGATTGCCGCCAATACGCAAGAGAGGGTCATCAGAACCCAAAGTGCTTGCAGGGTCCACGCCAGGAGGAAGCGTCCGAAGTTCGTCTTCAGAGCATCAAAGCGAGCATCGGATCCCGCTCTTCTGACGCGCCGAAAGAGAAAAGTCCCCAGGCGAAATGCCCAGAGAGCCACCAGGCTGGCCAGCAATAATTTGCCGACATCAAAAGTCGGATTGAATCCGAAGGCGATGGCCATCAGTGTGAGATAGGTCAGGCTTCCCGTCAGGTCGAAATAGTGTTCCGTCTGCGCCAGATAGGAGGCCATGAAGACGGCCCAATTGATCAGGAAGGCGAGCGAGGCGCAGATTGCGAAAAGGGGAATTCCGCCGACTCGAATACTGTCCTGGCTCCCCGTCCAGGCGAGGCCCGAGGCCAGTAGAAGGACGATCAAGACGTAGCTATAGGGCCGCGGCATGGGTTTCTCCGGGTTGGATGTTTCGAGAAGACGCGCGCGGCACCGGCGTCTGCTTTCGCCTCTCTTTCCGATGCGTCGCGTTAGTTGGCGTCCGACGAGGAGTCTGCTCTTTCGAGATCCAGGATGTAGGTGTAGAACTCAGCATCTCGGACCCAGCCCTCCTTTTCGTAGAGGGATTGTGCGGCCGTATTGTGGGTCTGGGTCTCCAACGAGAGATAGGAGGCTCCCGTCTCGCGGGCGTAATCTCGGGCCGCTCGCAGAAGGAGCCCGCCGACGCCCTGGTGCCTCGCGTTGGTTGCGACGAAGAGGTCGTTCAAGATCCAGATCTTCTTCATCTCGGTGGAGGAGAAACTCGGATAGAGCTGAGTGAATCCCAGCATCTCCTCCTCCTCGAACGCACAGAGGATATACGAGTCGCCCGCCTGAAGTCGGTTCTCGAGGAAGCTCCGAACCCGATTGGGGGCTCTTTTGCAACGGTAGAAGACGCGGTACTCGTCGAATAGAAGCGTCAGTTTTCCGAGGTCACTCTCTTTGGCGGGTGATATCTTCATGCTCTTCCTTGAGCCCGATCGGATGAGAATGTCTGATGCAGAGAGGGGACTATAACGTGGCGGCGCCAGCCGGGGCCGATTCGAATCCGGCAGGCCAGGGCGCGATCGGGAGGGGCCGATTCGAGGGAATACGGTAATCGGCCCCATCGATCCGGCCGCTGACGATGCTCCGCCCCCGCCCGATGGCATGGGGCCTGGGCGGGATCCGATCCGGCCCCGATTCCCGGTAGCAAATGTCATATCGGGCCCTTCTTCGTCTAATTCGAGGCTTCGGAAGTTGTGGGCCCTCGAAGAGAATCGGCTAGAGTACGGCGCCGGATTTCTTCTTCGCATCTCGATTCGGAGTTCGCTCCTACCCCGTCGGATCGAGATGCCCGAGAGGGATCCGATTGCGCGATCAGATGGGATGACTTCGAACAACCTTCAGGTAAGGTGAATCATGAGTGGGATGGAAGAGGGGCTGAGCCAGGTCGGAAGACGTATACGGAACCGCTTCAGGATGCTGGGCTGGGACTTCCGCTCCTTTGCCTTCTTCTTATTATTGGCCTGCGTTTTGCCCGGGGTGTCGGCAGCGGCCGATGCTATCGATTCAGGCGATACGGCATGGATGCTGACTTCGACTGCACTCGTCCTCTATTATGACGATTCCGGGTCTGGCCCTCTTCTACGGCGGGTTGGTTCGGTCGAAGAATGTGCTCTCCGTCCTGATGCAATGCCTTGCTTTGACGGCCCTGATGACTGTGATCTGGTTCGCGGTTGGATATAGCCTTGCATTTTCCGATGGTGGCAACGCAATCATCGGCGGTTTGGGGAAGGCCTTCCTGCTGGGAGTGCGGGGAAGCGATGTCGCGGGCAGCATTCCAGAAATTCTGTTTTTCGCCTTTCAGATGACCTTCGCCATCATTACCCCCGCCCTGATCGTAGGGGCTTTCGCGGAGCGTATTCGGTTTTCTGCGGTGCTCCTCTTCTCCAGCATCTGGTTGCTGGTGGTCTATCTACCCGTTTGTCATATGGTCTGGGGCGGGGAGGGGGCTCTGCTCGCAGACCTCGGTGTATTCGATTTTGCGGGCGGCATCGTCGTGCACATCACTGCGGGCGTGGCTGCCCTGGTGGCGTGTATCGTGATCGGGCCGCGGGAGGGCTATCCCTCCAGTGCCATCATCCCTCATAATATGACGATGACGGTTACCGGAACGCGCATGTTGTGGGTGGCTGGTTCGGGTTCAATGGCGGTAGCGCCCTGGCTGCGAATGGAGATGCGGCGATGGCAATTGCGGTTACCTATATTTCGACTTCGGTCGGTGGTCTGACCTGGATGCTCACCGACTGGATCCACAATGGTCGCCCGAGTGCGTTGGGTCTGGAGACGGGCGCGATTGCGGGCCTGGCCGCCATGACGCCGGCTTCGGGATACGTCGGCCCATTGGGCGCTTTCCTGATCGGTCTTGTCTCCGGAATTTTCTGCTATCTCGCGTCTACGACGATCAAGAATCGATTTGGATATGACGATTCCCTCGATGTATTCGGTGTTCATGGCGTGGGTGGGTTTGTTGGAACCGTTCTCGTCGCCATTTTTGCATCGGAGGTCCTGGCCGAAAATCAGGCGGGCCTACCGATTCCACATCAACTCCAGGTGCAATTCGGTGCGGGTCTCGGGGTGGCACTCTATATCGGGATTGCTTCCTGGCTCATCCCGAAGTGTGTGGATATGTTGGTGGGCCTTCGGCTCGCGTCGGATGGCACGCGTCGGATGATGAGAAGGCTGGACTCGATCTGATCAGCCACGAAGAATCCGGATATCGCTTCTAAGGATGGATCGGCCTTTCAGCAGGGAAGACTCCCTGGGGTCTCCCTCCGTGGGATGAGAAATTCGGATCGCGCGCCGAATAATCGCCCGGAATGAACTCGACTTCGAGCCGGGAGTGGATGGCTCGTCCAAGGGAGGTGGCCGCAGCTCTTGCGCCCACTTGGCCGTCGAAGACCGAACTCGCCTGGAGCTGAACGGACGATCTCTCCCGAAAGACGTGCCCTGGCTGCAGCGTTAGTCACTTCTTTCTTGCTGCTGAACCTCAAAGATGGTTCGGGCGCGTGAGGGCCCCACCTGGCATGGGCGTGGATCGTGTCGGGCCCAGCGCGCGGGCTCGCCTCGAATCAGGGTATTTCCGTGCGGACTACTGGATAGGATGTCGGTATAGGTGAAGGCATCGGCGGCGGCATAGGTTTGGAGCAGGAGGGGCCGCTCTTGATCCGAATGATTGGGTGCGGATGAGTGGAGGGTACGACAGTTATGCACCGAAACTGTTCCAGCGGGGCCCGTGGGCGAGACAGCACGATCTACCCCGGCCCGGCGGATGTCCTGATCCGAGAGACAGCCTGTCCACCGATCTCCATCATATTGATCGAAGAGTTCTCCCCGATGGCTCCCCGGTACGAAGAGGATGTTGCCCATATTCTCATCGACGTCGTTCAGGAATACTGCCAGCGTCAGGGGGCTGTAGTTCGTATGGGGCCAGAACTGGACATCCTGATGCCAACGAACCTCCTCCCCTCCTTTCGCCGCCTTGAAATTGAGTTTGCTGTGGTGGAATTTGATGTCGGGGCCGATCAGGTCTTCCACAACATCGACGAGGACGGATTCGCTCACAAATTCCCAGAATGTCGGATGAAGGTCCGCCGGTGAAACCAGTCTCCGCAGGCGCGGTTGCTCCTTGCTGTGGTCGAATTCGAGGTCGAAGAGGGGAGTCGATTCTTCCAAGGAGCGGCTCTGCTCGATGAATTCCCCCATCACTTCCTGCAGGCGGCGGATCCACGCCTTATCGATCAGTCTTTCGAGAATGATGAATCCGTCCCGCTCGTAGGCCTCGACCTGCTCCTCGGTCAATACGCGAAATTCGCCTTCGCCTCTCAGCGTGATGCGGGTCGCCGCTTCCATCGTCGTTGGAGATGCTGGCTGAATCGACATGGAATCAGCATATCACACGATCGCTCCTGGATGGAGCGGGTTCTGGATACCTTTTACGAGGTTGCCACTCGCCCGGAGTTGGCCCCTTCAGTCGCCGGTATTTCGAAAATGGGGGATCACGTATTCACCGATGTTGCGGATGGTCTCCAATTGCGCTGCCTGGGGAACGGTTCCCATCTGGCAGATGAATAATACCTCGTCGACCCCGGCTTCCTTGAGGCGAGTGACATAGGCGATGCAATCCTCCACGCTTCCGTATGCGTGATTCGGATTCATCAGGGAAAGGGCCGGATCGCTGAAGTCGACAATGACCTCTTCCGATGCCCAACGAGATTTGATCACGGTCTCACCCGTCGTTTCGGTAACGGTAAGATCTTCATCC
>CAYTAT010000062.1:9730-14773 GCA_964435795.1 uncultured Spirochaetaceae bacterium | reverse complement strand
GCCTCCCGTATACCAGTAGGCCAGGGATTCCATGAAGTAGCGCTGGCCGCGGATTCCGATCTTTCGGGCCAGGTCGCCGTCGCTCATTACGATCGCCGGACATAATGCGGCCAGATGTTCTGTGGGCCTGAATCCGACCTGATCCTCGGGCTTGCGGTTGGCCCAACTCTGGCGGTATAGGGCATTCTTCTTCGCGACTTCATCCGGGCCGCCAAATCCCAGGACCAGCGCACCCAGCCCCCGCCCACCGGCCATGCTGAGTGATTCGGTTCGAGTGCAGGCCAGATACATTGGCGGATGGGGTTCCTGGATGGGCTTGGGGTGAATGGGGCGTTTCGGGATCTGGATATACTTCCCGGAGTGTTCAACCTCTTCTTCGACGAACATTCGAGGGATGAGGTACATGGATTCATCGATCTGGGGTTGAAGTTGCTCCAGGTCATAGCCGTAGGCACCGGCCTCCTGCTGACTGCCGCCTTTGCCAACGCCGAAATGCACTCGGCCTTCTGAAAGAATGTCGAGGGTTGCAATTCGTTCGGCGACTTTGATGGGGTGATTCATCGCTGGCGGCAGGCAGACCACGCCGTGGCCGAGTCCAATGCGACTCGTTTTTCCGGCGATGAAGGCGAGGAAAGTTTCGGGTGCACTCATATGCGCATAATGAGTCAGGGAAGTATGCTCAACCGACCAGATTACATCGAAGCCCATCTCCTCTGCGAGCAGGCATTGTTCCACCATTTCGGAAAATACTTTTTGATCCCCGGCTCGTGAGGCGTCCGTTGTCTGTGCCTCGTAGATCAACGAAAATTTCATCGCTTCCATCTCCCCATCTCTGCGATCAGGTTTGCTAAAACTGGAATGGCTCATGAAGCATATGCGGCTCTATAGATGCCTTGTGGGTCTCTTCCCTGCAACTCTTCGAGTCTTGTCGACTTCCCGTAAAATTAGCCAAGGTTTCCGGGACGGGCATATATGAGATCGGGTTGACTTGAGACGATTCACGATTTCCTGGGCGGATGGGATGCGAGTGAGATCTTCGTTCAATTTGTCTCAGCGCTGGGGCAAAAGGGCGCATGAGGATCGACTTCAGGCCGCATGATGTCGCGAAATCATGTTTCGATTTGAGGGGTACTCGGGATGAGGGCACTCGATGAATGCCTTTCCATCCATCTCGAAAGCCGTCATCCCGATTGAGGCCCGTGAGTCAGCAGCAGCCTCCCACCTCTCCAGAATCGGATAATTTTCGCTTCTCGGGATCACAATCAAAGAGTCCGTGATGCACGCTCAGATCGCCTTCGATACGAAAGTGCGGTGCAAATCGCGTGTCGGCCAGCATGGAAGCCGTATTCGAACAAACGGTCATTGGCTTTCCGGTGATGAAGACGTGGTGGTCGTCGAGAATGAAACGATCCGCTGCGTCGGGCAGGGTACCCTGATACCAGGCCACCTGTCCGTAGTCTTCACAACGGTCCTCCAATTCGGGCAGGTTGAAGACCCGAAGGGTCATCGAATGGAATCGCACGTTGCCGCAGCGCCTCTCCAATTCCGCATTGCCGGGGTCGATCGGACTCGATGCGATGACTCGGTAATCGGAGATGCCGAGCCTCATGAGCATGCGTCGAAAGTCTTCCATGTAGATGGCGCCGCCAAGGCACTCTCCGACCATGATCGGGTCGGACTTCATCTCCTCGGAAAGTCGACGGTCGGCGAATACGTCCGCGAAGTACAACTCACCGCCTTTCTTCAAGACACGCAAGATTTCGCGAAAGACGATTTCTTTGTCGGGGGCCAGATTGATCACGCAATTCGAAATCGCGACATCGACGGAGTCGTTTTTGATTCCGATGGCGCCGAGTTCCTCCATGAATCCATGCTGAAATTCGACATTCGATCGACTGTGACCAAAACGTTCTCGATGTTCTTCCTGGTAGCGCCGAGCAACTTCAAGCTGATTTCTGGTCATGTCGACGCCGATGACCCGGCCATTTTCGCCGACCATCTGGGAGGCCAGATATACATCGCGCCCCGTGCCACATCCCAGGTCCAGAACGGTGCAGCCGTCCAAGCCATCGGGCAGGGGTGAACCGCAGCCGTAGAATTTGGCCTGAATTTCGTCGGCGATCAGGGCGACTTTGGCTCGCAAGTGAATGGGGATGGCTTCGGCCGGGCAACAGGCACTGGTCTGGAGGTCGGCCTTCGTCTTGAGAACCTCTCCATAATAGGCCTGTACCTCTTGATGGGTCCGAGTTTCCAGCATATTGATTCCTCAGGTCATTGAATGCCAGTGGTGATAGCGACCTTGGCGCTGAGAAACAAGCCGAAGGGAAATCGGCTGGACATCCCCTTGCAGGGGAACCATCATTACTGACGCGCTTGAATTCCGGAATCATCGACGGATTATTGAGTCGATCAACAGCCTTCAGGGAATATAAGGAAGACTTCCTCGCGCTCAGGGAGACCGTGAAGTCCTGATGGCGGCAAGGGTAGGCCGTATTTCAGCCTTCGGCCGGGTCCCGCTGGGATGTGGGGAAGGATCGGATAAAGAGATCCTGTTCCTTGAGAACGCGACCCGAAGTCGAGTCTTTGAGTCGATACGCATCCAGGCTCTCTGGTCCATCTTCTCGAATGGCCAGACCCGTCTCGCAGTCGTTGAAACTCAGAGCCGCCGGGAGACGGAGCTGGAATGAGTTGGCCAGGGCCTGGTTGATGGCGATGGGGATTCGTCCAAAGGGCGTCGTCCAGGCATCCTGTCTTCCACCCATGCGGATATTCCAATCCGAGTATTCGCGCCCAGGTTGGGTAGTCCTGACACCTCCCAGCCACAAGGCCTTGAACATCCCCGCTTCAGCACAAACGATCACGACCGCCGATCCTTCTTTCAGATCCTTGTCGAGACCGGAATCAAAAATACGCGAGATGTCCGCATAGCTATAGGCTGCGGCAGCCGGGAATCCCTCCCTCACATATCCATCGAGCATCACGTAGGCTTCGGGCTCAGCGATATGGTTCTTGCGTGCGGCATCCAGGGCCCCAAGGAAGAGTCCATCGGCCAGGCTCGATGCGAGTTCGTGACTCCGATGGAGGAGAGGCTCGTTCACTTTGGCTACGGGTCGATCGAAGTCTTCATGCGAATCTTCTTTCAGATGCCGCAGCCAACGGTCGATCGCGGACAGTACTTCAGGATCAGCCTCCAGTTGATCATCGATGCTATGAAGCCGATTTTCGACCTCCAGAACTTCATCATCCCCCAGAATCAAATCAATTTCTCCGAGGAACATCCCATATTCTCCCGCCTGCACGATATGCGTTCGGTTGATCTTCCTGGGTTTTTCGTATGCGTCGTGGGTATGGCCCGCTACGATGAGATTGATCTCCGGAATCTGATCGGCAATGGCTCTCACTTCTTCGAGTGAGCCCTGGCGCTGAGTCGTACCCGCTCCGTGGAAGACAAGAATGATGAAGTCCGTTTCATCTCGCAGTTTCGCTACTTCTCCTTCAAGATAGTTCAGCAGGTATTCCGGATCGCTCGTATCGTTGTCTTCGTCGTCATAGCCATGGAATTCGAGTCCATTCCTCCGCACCAGGCAGCCGTTGAGGGCATCCAAGCCCATAGCCCCGATGATGCCGATCTTCAGGCCCCCATCTTCTGAACCCAGAAGTTTGATGATGGAGCGCCGGATGATCCTTGGATCCGCATCCAGAAACCGACCGACGAATGCGCGAGCCGCATCCGATTTCTGATTCTTCATCACGTTGGATAGAATCGGTACCGAAATTCCTTTGGAGATCGCCTTCTCCAGCATGGTGCTCAAGCCCTGTAAACCGGCGTCGAATTCATGATTTCCCAATGCGACGGCGTCATAATCGAGCATCTGGAAGAATTCGAGTTCGGGCACGTGGGGGTTGCGGCGATTGGGTGCGAGGGTGGCGAAGACCGATCCCGAATAGAAATCTCCGGCATCCAGGGTGAGAGTAGGGATCCCGGCATCCTCTTTCTGGTGCCGTCTATTTCGGAGAATCGACGCGAGTCTCGCATAGTGACCGAGAACGGGGTCTCCATCTCCGCTTCGAGGGGTGAACATTCGGGTGGGCCCCGTGCCCCGGAATCGAGAGTGGAGATCATTCGTGTAGAAGATTGTTATCCGATCACTGTCTGCGCTGATCTCAGGAGAAGAGACTTCGGATTGCTGGGGACATCCCGTCAGCCAGACGAGGCTCAAGAGGGAGAGGAGACAGAGTCTTCGCAACATTGTATGCATGGAATCAATCGGGGTGGCCGCTTTCTCATCTGCAAAGATCGAGGAAGGGTTCAGAGATCGTATCGCAGAATTGCGAGGCGTCGTTTCCGAGACTGTGCTTTTCGTCTCTTGCGAGACGTGGCATGCGACGATTTTCGACCCCTGGACTCTTCGGCGCCGAGATTCTCAGGAACCGGACGGGCCTCGGCCCAAGATCTCGCTTTCGCATAGCTTCCTTCCGTGCCAGCGCTTGCAAGCTGATACAACGCCCGACGGGGGAAGGCGTGATGCCGCGACCACATTATGGATTTGGCCGCAACTCACGGAATCGAGATAGCGGCTGGCAAGCTGGCGGTAGGGGCGGCTTTTCTTGCGGCGGATAGCGGTCGTTTCATTGGACTTGCCATTCTTTCCCGCCCGGCCGAGCACCCATTTCTTTTACCCGATGGCGGCGAGGGCTTCAGACGTAGTGCCGGGGCTGACCCCGATCCGACCCCTGGCGCCGGGAGCCCTCTTTGCGGCCCCGGACCCGGCTTTCGCGCAACTTCTTGCTGAATTTCTCGATGACATCGACCTCTTCTTCCGACTTCTCTATCGGCGCTTCAGATGTCTCGGCGAGAAACTGGTCCAGCAGAATTGCATAACTCCGTTCGCGAGGTCCTCGGATCTTCTTTTGATGCTCCGGAAGAGACTGCGGGCACGAGGATTGGGCTGTCTCATCCCTCTTCCCGGCGTCGTCGATCGCCGAGGAATTCTTCGCATTGGGCGGAATGCGATTGGGCGGAATGCGATTGGGCGGAATGCG
>CAYTAT010000062.1:0-9630 GCA_964435795.1 uncultured Spirochaetaceae bacterium | reverse complement strand
ATTGGGCGGAATGCGATTGGGCGGAATGCGATTGGGCGGAATGCGGGAGTCCACCGCGGGCTCTGCAACCGTGGATTCCTGCCTGGCAGCCGAAGCCAGCGATCCACTGACTTCCTTCCCCATCCCCGCTTCTTTTGAAGCCAACTCTTCGGGGGATTCCAGGGCTGATTCGAGAGTGGGTTCCGGGGCGGGCTGATCGCTGAATTTTGGGCTGGTCGTGAGTTCGAGAGAAGGCCGAGCGGATTGATCGCTTTGCTCGGCGACCTGGCGAAGTTCCTCGAAAGCGAGTGCGAGGCCCTCGGAAAAGCGGGCGACATCCGGCACCACATCCTGATCGGCGAGAATCCCGTAGTGCATACGGTCGGTGTAGCTCATGACGGCCACGGTCATTCCCTGGCCCTCGAAGAGGGGCACGGTGGGGTAGATCGAAGCCAAGCGGGATCCCAGCAGATAGAGGGGGAAAGTCGGCCCGCGCACATTGCTGACGATCATATTATAAGGCTGTAGAGCCTGAACCAGACGGACTCCCCAGAAAGGGAGTCGCGAGGATCCAGCCCAGTCAGCGAAGCGAAGAAATTGCTCGATGGGAATTTCAGCCCCGTTGCTCTTGCGCTCGAGAGTCTGCGAGTGGATCTTTTGAAATCGTTCGAGGGGATCTTCTTCGGCTATCGGCAAGTCGACGAACCAGGATGAGACCTGATTGCCGAAGGTATCATCCGCTGGACCCGCTCGCGTATCCACGGGAACGATCACCCGCAGATCGAGATCTTTGACAGAGGCCTTTCGGTGTCTGAAGAAGTGGCGTGCGGCTCCGGCCACCACCGCCAGGATCACATCATTCACCGTGCCATCGAGCCGCTTTTTGAGGTCCTTGACCGACATCATGTCGAGTTGATGCCAATCGACGCGTCGTTGACATCCGATGGGTCGATTCAGGGGTGTGTCGGGAAGGGATCGGAGTCCGGTCGCCAGTGTGCTGAATCCCGATTGAGCGAAAGTCGTGATATCACCTGCCATGTCCAGGGGGCGCAGCAGCGCCGAAGCGATGTTGCGCGCGGCTTCGGTCGAGAGGGTGGCGGCCTGAAAGGCCCCATCGATCATGAAATCGATTGCTGCGGGTGGCTTTCGAGCTTTCCACGGTGGAGGTGGTTCCGCGGGAGTTTCGGACAGGTCTGCATCGGGACTCAGGAGCGCCTGGAGGACGCCCACGCCCGTGACTCCATCCATCAGGCAGTGATGGACCTTCGCGATCAGTGCGTGGCCCCCATTCTCCAGCCCTTCTACGAGCCACAACTCCCATAGGGGCCTCTCCATGTTGAGAGGGCTCGAAACAACATGGGCGACCATGGATTTGAGTTCTGCGTTGTCTCCGGGTGGAGAGAGGGCGCATCCGCGTACGTGGTATGCGAGGTCGAATCGATCGTCGTCCACCCAGATCGGATGGCCCTGAAAGGGGGTTTCTCGGACTCTCTGGCGGTAGTGGTTGAGCAGGTGTAGGCGAGACTCTACATGGGCGCGGAGGCTATCGAGATTGAGGGGTGGGCTCCCGGCGGCGGCAGGTTCGAATACCGCAATGGCACCAATATTGAGTTGGCCCCTCCCGGCATCGAAGCGAATGAACGAACTATCCTGAGCAGAAAGTCGTTCGTAGTAAGTGTCTTCCACTCTACCCTGCCTGTTGTGGTCCCTGGAAAGGCACCCTTGTTTTAACTCCGGGGGGCCAACGGAACTTGACCCTAGAAGGGTTCGATAAGTTCACTCTCTATACCGCATTTAGTTTAGGCCGGAATAGTACTTGCGAAAAGATGTGGCTATTGAGACCCAGGACATCTGCCAGTCGCAATCGCGTGGTCAAGCGTGAGGCCAAACCAGGATCTTCGATGGTTGATCCGAGATGTCGAGAGTATTGGTGCGATTGATTGAGTCAGCGGCTGCATTCTTCTCCAAATCATCACGAATTCCCGGAATCGCTGACAACCGGAACGAAGTGATCGAAATGAAGAGGGAAGACGCGGAGAGTCGAAGGTGTCGCGGTCGCATCCCGTGCAGGCAAACTTCATGGCGGGATGGGTGTCTTTGAGAAACCGGCATGTGTTTCGAGGACGTGCGACTGGATGCTCCCGATCGATGAGGGTCTTCTCCGTTTCGACGCTGGAAAATCTCCGAGTCGGGTGGGGCCGACCAGGGCCGACCGCCGCCCTCGGGCAGAGGTTCATCAAGAGGACACTCGATCATCATACGCCGCCATCGGGGCGGCGCCGGATCGATCTGTCGTCGAACGACCTCAAGAACGCCATTCCTTCCGCATGGAAGTGCTGCAAGGGGACGAGTATGATCGATCGGGATCAAGAGAAAGCGAGCCGCCGAGGCGAAATTCTTCGCCATTCCCGGCCCCGAGCGACCGACGCCCGACACTTCGCGGGGGCTTGCCGCTTCTCCCGGTGAGGTCCTCTGCCTCAGTCGGATCATTGCGAGCCGTCGGCCAGTCGCTAGCGTTGGATTTCCATACCTCCGGCGGACACCGCGAGCCTCCCCTCTGGGGATCTCTTGCGGTGGCCCCGGTCGGGGCCATTGAGACGGGGAAGAGTCGAGATGAAGCGGGAAGCACGGATTCTTCCTCTGGATGCAGCCATCGGCACCTCCGCGGGTGGCAAGGCTGCGGGTCTCGCTCATCTGCTATCGATCGGATTCGATGTTCCGGCGGGCTTCGTGATCGTGGATGCCGAAAGCGGTCGTTTGCCCGAAAACCTTCTCGACCACTGGCGGGCATTGGGGGGGGGGGCGCGTGGCCGTACGCTCCTCGGCCCTGGGCGAGGACGGTGGGGAGTCATCCTTCGCCGGCCAATACGAGACCGTCCTGGGTGTAGAGGGGGCAGATGAGCTGATCCATGCGGTGGAGGATTGCCTCATTTCGATGGCTGGATCCCGTGCCGAGGTCTACCGCGAGCGCCGTCTTTCGAAGGATGCGCCGGCCGCCATGTGTGTCGTCGTGCAGCGCATGGTCGAGGCGCGATCTGCAGGGGTGTGCTTTACCGCGGATCCTTTGACATCGCGCAGGGATCTGCTCGTCGTCGACTCCGTTTCGGGGCTCGGCGAAAGCCTTGTATCGGGCAGGGAGGACGCGGACCACAGCGTATTCGAACGGGGCCCCGGGCGATGGCGGGAAACCGAAACTCCGTCTTCCTCGCCCGTTCTGGCCCCCTCGGAATTGGAGGAGATCGCTCGCCTGGCGATTGTCGCCGAGGCGGAATTGGGGCGCCCACTCGATCTCGAATGGGCGATCGACGCTTCGGATGCGCTCTATTGGCTGCAGGCTCGCCCCATCACCACCCTGGGCGAAGATCCCCGTGAATTGGATACTCCCCTCCTGCGACACGATGATGTGATCACGCGTTGCAATGTCGGCGAAATGATGCCCGGAGCCATATCGCCCCTGACTTTTTCAACCTGTGCCCGGGGAATCGATGTGGGCTGGCAGGATAATTCCATCGCGTTGGGTGTGGCGAAGGAACGCACGGCAGAGCAGACCTACGTGCCGATGTTCTTCGGTCATCTCTTCATCAATCTCTCCGAGGGGGCCCGATTTTCGGCCCGGGTAACGGGTGCCGATGCGGACCAGCAATCCCTGGCGATCTGCGGCCGACTGGTGCCCCAGGTAGTCAGTCCTCCAGCCGCACCCTGGCGTGAGCGTTTGCCGAGGATCGCTCGACAACTTTCCCAGACCTTCGGCATTCGGCTGAATTTATCCCGACTCGAAGAGTTGTCCCGGGGAGCGATTCTGTTGGGGGAAGATTCCGCTGCGACCTGGCGAGCGATCGACGACTCGATGGAGGAACTCTACGAGGCCTATGCGCGACATCTGCAAGTCTCCACCGGGGCCGGCGCGATGGCGCCGATTCTCCTCGGCCTGCTGGCGAGCGGGCCCGAGCCCTCCCAGGAGGATCATGCCGAAGTGGCGGCACTCCTCGCCGGAGCAGAGGACGTCGAGAGCGCAGATATCGTGGCGGGCCTCGAGCGTATCGCCGATCGGATCCTGCTCGAGCCTGCGGTACGGGAACGCTTCGAGGGGGATCCGCCGGAACTCCTGCGTGATTGGCTCGAAAGTCCCGAGGCGGATGAAATCGGAGCCGCCTATCGGGAATATCTCGACCGACATGGCCATCGAAGCGTGCGAGAATTGGATGTCAGGCAACCCGAATGGGCAGAGGATCCCCTGCCCATAGTGCGCTCCCTGGTGCAACAGATCCAGGGGCGAGGGGCTCGCTCCCCCGGCCCGCGGCGCGCGACTCCCAACCCGGGAGCGTCTCGGCCCCGGCGCAGGGGAGTGGGGGCCCGCGTCGCACGTGCGCTCATCCCGTGGGCCCATCGGGCCGTCCGAAATCGCGAGCGGGCGAAGTCGCTGCTCGTGGCTACAACGGTGCGCTTCAAGCGCGCCTACCGCGGGCTGGCCGCGCAGTTGGTGGCCGAGGGCCGGCTTCCCGACCCGGATGCTCTTTTCTTCCTCCTTCACGAAGAATTGGGACGACTCGCATCGGGCGAGGAATTGGCGCAGAAAGCCGTTGGTCGCCGCGAGGTTCTTGCTTTTCACGAGACCCTGGACTTCCCGGATGTCTGCCAGGGGCAGCCGCATCCCGAAAGGAGCCCTAAGGATTCGGAAGTGGAGAATTCGAAGCGGATCCTGGGCAAGCCCGTCAGCCGAGGCCAGGTGGAGGGGCGTGCGCGCGTCGTGAACTCACTCGAAGATGCCAGGGCCATCGAAGCGGGAGAGATCCTTGTGGCCCGGATCACCGATGTGGGCTGGACACCTTTCTTTGGGGTGATCTCCGCTTTGGTCACAGATCTGGGAAGTGCGGTCTCCCATGGAGCCGTCGTTGCCCGGGAATACGGATTGCCGGCTGTGCTCAATACCCGCATTGGAACACGGGTATTGCGTACCGGTGATTGGCTCAGGGTGGATGGCGACCGCGGCCTGGTGGAGATCCTCGAGACCGCTGCCACTCCCGATCCGTCATCGCTCCAGGGGGGCGATTCCAGGTGACGTATCCGGGGGCAGGATTGATTCGCCTGGGTTTCTGGATCTTCTCCGTGATGCGTATATCCGCCGGCAGTCAATCGCGGGGCGGTACGACTTCTTCGTAGCGAATATTTCCCTTGGCGAGGTCGAAATTCAGATGCTCGGACATATTGCCGATCTGGTCGACGTGGATCACCCGCTCCGTGAATTGCCACTCACCATCGATTCTCGAGAAGCGATCCTCGTAGCGGCCAGCGACGATCGCCTGGAAGGGTAGCTTCCGGGTCGCCTGAAGGACGGCGTAGTCGGAACGTACCCTGGCCGAGCCAGCCTCTTCATCGACATCGATGATCAGGTTGCTCGAGATGTGACGCGTGCATAGCGTTCCATCCTCATGTACGCGATTGGTCGCGGCATAGAAGCGCCCCACCTGGGTGCCCGTCATGCCCTCGGTCTTCTCTGCGGCTGACGATGAGCGGATGTTGCCCTGGGAGAAGAGTTCGGACAACCCCGCGAAGTCGGCCCTGTCGACGCATTCCGCATAGCGGTATATGAGTTTCGCAATCGCGCGATGGCTTTCCGAGGTCCTGACGCTCATTCGATCCCCTTGCATGAATCCGATAATGTACACTGAGGTGAATGGAAAAGCTGATCTACCTGCTCGGCGACGCTGAATCCGGGACGCTGCCGCGAGCCCGTAGCGACCTGCGCGATGCCCTGCTCGAAATCGGTCCCGATCTCGTTCGGGCGGGCGCCAGGCGGATCTCGCTTGCGGTTGCTGACCTCGATGATCCCGATGCCGATCGAGTGAGGCAATTCAATGCGAGTGGGCTGATGGATGCCAAGCTTTCACTCTGGCTCGAATCTGTCGATGACCGCTCTCGGATCGAAGCTCTGTTCTCGCCGCTTGCGAAACGCTCTGCCGGATATCTCGTGACCGAGAGCGTGCCTCGCGCGCTCCGAGGTCAGGACCTCGGGCCTGGCGAGCGCAGCCCGGGTGTTTCGCTCCTCACGACATTTCCAAAACCCGATCGGATTGACGAGGAGACCTTCTACGATCGTTGGCATGGCTCGCATACTCCCCTCTCACTCGAAATCCATCCACTGATTCAATACGTCCGAAATTCGGTCGCGCGCGTGCTGACGACGGGAGCTCCGCCCATCCGGGCGATCGTAAACGAGTCTGTAGCGTCCATCGCGATTGCCGCTGATCCTATTTCCTTCTATCGCAGTGAGAGGGATCGAGAACGCGCCGTAGAGGATCTTTTTTCGTTCGTCGACTTTGAAACATTGAGCATGGTTTTGATGAGCGAGTACATACTCAGCGATTGAATCGTGAAGGGGATGCCGTGTCTGAAATACCTGTTGTGCAATTGGGTCCGATCTCGCACGTGGGGATCGTTGTCCAGGATTGTGAGAAGGCGGCTGAATGGTGGCAGAGGGTTTTCGGCATCGGCCCCTTCTCTATCGACGACTACGTACTCGACGAATCGACGAAGTTTCGTTTCAGGGGTGAGCCCGCCGAGGCGCGCATGAAGGCCGCGATCGCCTACTCGGGCAAGGTATTCGTCGAACTCGTCGAAGTATTGGAAGGTGAATCTCCGCATACCGACTTCCTTCGAGAACACGGTGAGGGCTTGCAACACGTCGCCTTCTCGGTGGAGGATATCGGGGCGGTCGTCGAGAAATTGGCCGACGAAGGACTCAAGCCGATCCTTGAGTACGAATTCGTGATCGATCAGGGCGGACGAGACTTTCGAGTCCAGGAGGTCTACCTGAATAGCGCCGAATATATAGGCGGCTCCACCGTTCAACTGATCGAGATTGCGCCCCTCTGAAATAGAGTTGTCCGCGCTAGGCAGAATTCCGGCACCCTTGGTATGCCGGGCCGGCAGAGACATAGGGCGGGGTCAGGGCCGGCCCGTAGGGGCCGCCCTCAGTCGTCTGGAGACAGACTCCTTGACGGTATTTCCGAGTCAGCGGATCGCAATGTCCATCAAAGACCCCAGGCGGTCGATCCCCTGGAGTTCTGGACCGAGCGACTCGGCGTTCTCCCGGGGGGGGAAAAAGAACACTCAGCGATGGCATTTGCGGGTAGGATGCGGGTATAGAGTAGAAGCCTATTGGTTGAATAGTTTGAAGTTGTCGATGCGCATTCCAATGCTTCCTGAATGCCAAAGTTGTCCGGAAAAATCGATGCGAAGCTCGCTATTTCCTTTCCTGTTAACGCTCTCCGCCCTTTGCCTGCCCGCCTCTTTTCGTGCGCAGGCAGTCGAGCCCAATGCGGGAGCGTCGACGGCGGTCTTCGGTCAGCCGCCGCCCGCTGCGCGACAGGAGCCCCTGGAAAAGCAGACGCTCTCGGGCCACTCGGATTTCTACTATCTGAGGGATGGGCAACGGAATTCATTCCTTCGCAGAGAAGGCACCTTCGTCGCTTTCGGCGCGCCGGGAGCCGCGGCCTCAAGGCAACTCTCGAATGATATCGAATCTCGCTTTGCCACCGATGTCGATCTGGTCAAGAAGCATTCCCTGCGAGGGAGAAGCGTCTTCAAGATCAAGGAGGGGCGAGACTCCGAGAGCCTTCTGAAGCAGATGAGAACGTCGGATCCCTCGATCACATTCATATCGCCACTCCTGGTGACCGAGCGGGGACGTGGGGAAATGGGTGTCTTGCCCAGCCTGGTTGTACGCCTTTCGCCATCGGCGGATCTGGGCAGCACGCTGAGCAGCATCGAGCAGAATTTTAACTTATCCCAGCGTTCCCAACTCCGTTACTCGGAACTGGAATTCGAATTTCAAATGCTCCAGCCGGTGTCGGATATCGGAGAAATCTTCGCCCTGGTCCGTTCCCTGGGCGCTCTCGCGACCGTCGAATGGGCGGAGCCGAATATTGTCGTGAGTTCCGTCAGCTCTTTTACGCCGAACGATCCCCAATACCCGGATCAGTGGCACCTCAACAATACGGGTCAGGGCGGCGGGGCAGCGGATGCCGATGTGGACGCACCTGAAGGGTGGGATATCTCCCAGGGAAGCGGAGTGGTCATCACTATTTTCGATGATGCCGTCGATGTTTCCCATGAGGATCTCCCCATCTGGTCGAATCCGGGCGAAACCGGGGGCGGCAAGGAGACGAATGGTGTCGACGACGATGGCAACGGATTTGTTGACGACTACCGGGGATGGGATTTCGGTGACGATGACAACGATCCGAGCCCCGGGGCCGGAGACAATCATGGTACGGCCGTAGCCGGGGTTGCGGCCGCCATCGGAAACAACGGCGTGGGGGTCTCCGGAAGCGCACCCGCTGCCCAGATCATGCCCGTTCGGACTGGCTCCATGTCCTGCACCCAATGGGGAAACGCCATGCGCTATGCGGGCAAGTACGGCCACCTCGTCAACAACAGCTGGGGGATCAGCGGTTGTCATAGCGCGCTGGATTCGGCCATTTCCGATGTGGTCAGTGGCAGTGTAGCGGGTGATAACCGGGGGCTGCTCGGGACACCGGTGCTATTCGCTACTGGCAACTCGGCAAGCGGATGGAGGAAGTATACTCTATCCGGTTTTTCCGCTGGCTCATACGATTTCGAGTGGCGTTTCGACAAGGATCCTTCCGTAAGCGAGGGCTACGATACGATCTGGCTCGACGATATCACCTGGCCGGGCGGCGCTTCGGAGGATTTTGAGAGTGATCTCGTGGGTGGGGTTCCTGGCGCGTTCACCAGCGGAGGAAGTGCCAACTGGACCGTAGTCAGCGATGGCACCCACGCCCGTGGTGCCAGCGGGAATTCGGTCAGGGCCGGAACCATTACCCATAATCAACAGACGAGCCTCTATGCCACCGGGAAGTCGGTGGGCAGCGGAAAACTGACGTTCTGGGTCTGGGTCTCTTCCGAATACAATTACGATTTCTTCGAGCTCTATGTCAACGGAACCCGCTACTTCCAATACTCCCCGGGGCAATACGGGGAGCACGAGAACGCAGTGAGTTATCCCGCTAAGAATCCCGATACGATAGCGGTGGGTGCTACGACGGACGGCGGGCCCGGGGGCGTGGAAGAGCGCACCTACTACAGTCAATTTGGCCCCGAGGTCGATGTGGTTGCCGGCAGCAGCGGAGGCGGGCAGGGGATCACTACAACGGATGTGATGGGTGGCTCCGGTTATAGCACGGGGAATTATTACACCAATTTCGGGGGGACTTCGTCGGCTACGCCGCTGACCTCGGGCGTCGTTGCGACAATGATTGCCCATAGCCCGAGTCTGACCGCCGCTGAAATTCGCAATGCCCTGAGGGCCGGTGCCGACGCATCGGGCCCCTACGCGTATCCAGGAGGCCGAAACGACTACTACGGATACGGTCGCGTGAACCTATATGGCTCGCTGGCGACGGGAACCTGCGGTGACGGCACATTGGATAGTGGCGAAGAGTGTGACGATGGCAATACAAATCCGGATGATTGTTGCTCCGCAACCTGCGAATTCGAGTCGGCGGCCACAATTTGTCGCTCCTCGGCTGGGGTCTGCGATATTGCCGAAACCTGTACAGGCGCCAGCGACACCTGTCCCGCAGATACCCTCGAACCGATCACCACCGAGTGCCGGAGCGCGGCCGGGGT
>CAYTAT010000061.1:0-21359 GCA_964435795.1 uncultured Spirochaetaceae bacterium | reverse complement strand
CTAGAGGAGCATTCGCGACGACGGATCTTCCCGCTGAAGCTCGCCCCGAATCCCGCGGCCGGTCCCTCGTCCGCTGCTCATGGCCGGGCAGGGGATTTCCTGGTCCGTGGCGGTATTTTCGCCCCGTCGAATTCTCGTGGTCGATCCTCCACTTGCTCCCTCGGATCTTCAAGTGCCCCGGATCGGGCGCGGTGGGTATGATGATTGATTTCCCGCGAGTTTGTCTTTCGAAGTCTTGCTGATCGCCTGCCCGGGAGGCCCCATTGCAACGCGGCAGTGATTCCCGAAGAATGACTCCGCCGCCGCCGGCGATGAGTGCCGGATCAATTTTCGGAGCGAGTCTGCTTCGATGGCTTCGTGGCTGGCGCCAACTATGATACGAATCGGCAGGACTCCCGAAGCAGAGACCGGGTGTCCGGGCGAGAAGAGGTCTTCAATCAGTCTCGAAATGGACAACGATTTCATGGCAAATCATGTAGACGGAAAAGTGATTGTGATTACGGGAGCGGCAGGGGGATTTGGACGCCTTGTCGCCCAGAAGACTGCGGCATTGGGCGCGCACGTCGTCGCGTCCGATGTGAACCAGGCCGAACTCGATGTCACCGTGAACTCCATCCTGGAGACGGGTGGGAGCGCCAGGGGAGTTGTTGCCGATGTGGTGAGCCGGTCGGAGATGTCAGGACTTGCGAAAACAGCGGTAGAGTATTTCGGCTCACTCGATGTGATGGTGAATAACGCGGGAGTCATGCCTCTCGCCTTCTACTCAGATCACCACGAGGCTGCGGATGCCTGGGATCGTTGCATCGATATCAACCTGAAGGGAGTTCTGCACGGGATTAGCGCAGTATATGACCAGATGATCGCCCAGGGTCGAGGCCAGATCATCAATATATCCTCCATCTATGGAAACTATCCCGTTGCGGGTGCAGCCGTCTATGGCGCCACAAAGGCTGCTGTAAACGTGCTCTCCGAGTCCCTGCGCCAGGAGTCGCAGGGATGCATCAAGGTCACCACGATCCGGCCCACGGGAGTGCCCGGAACGGGTCTGGCCGCCGGAGTGGTCAATCCACTCGCGGTGACGGGAATCCTCGGCGCGAAGACTGCAGAGAGCATGGAAACCATGATTTCGCTGGTGCAGGGAGAAGATGTGCGGGCCGAGTTGACGGATCCGGAGAGTATCAACTACTTCGCGCTCGCCCCGGATTTGCTCGCGGATCAGATCGTCTTCGCAATTGATCAACCCTGGGGGGTGTCGATCAGCGACATCACGGTTCGTGCGTCTGGTGATACATTCATGATCTAGAACTGCCAGCAGATCCCTATCCCGATCGGAGTTTCGACTCCTTCAGCATGCCGGGTGGGACGTTCCCGGGGCCCAGGGGCCTGCATCGACCCGAAGAGGGAATGAGGATCGGCGGCATCTCCTTGGCTTGCAGCAGCATATTTCCGGAGGATCATCGGTTTCGATCCGGCGGGGAAAGAGCCTCTTCTCTGCGGGGAGTGGATCTCCAAAAGGCATCCGCCGCAAAACAGAGGAGTCCCAGCCAGACACATCCGAAGGCGAGGGATTCCGCACGTTCGAAGGGCTCGCCATAGATGAAGACGGCGAGAAGGAGTCCGATGGTAGGGGCGATGTATTGAAACATGCCGACGCTCACCAGCGTCAGGTGGCGTGTAGCGCCATGGAAGCAGAGAAGTGGTAGAGAAGTCACCAGCGCCGATGCGGCGACGAGCAGATGGGATTCAAAGGATGCGTCCAGTTGCACGATCTGACCCCGGGCGGCCAACCAAAGCGAGTAGCCGATGGCCAGCGGTGCGAGCAGGCCCATCTCCAATGCCAGTCCGGAACGAGGGGGTTGTGGGTAGAGCTTGTGGAGCAGGCCGTAGAGCGCGAAGGAAAGTGCCAGGGCCACGGAGATCCAGGGCAGGCCTTCGGCGTCCATCAGCAACGAGAGTACACCCGCCGCCGCGGATGCAACCGCAATACCCTGAAGGCGGGAGAGTCGTTCCCCGAGGACGATCAGGCCCAGCAATACGCTGACGAGGGGATTGATGTAATAGCCGAGGCTGGCTGCCAGGATGCGTTCGGTCTGGACCGCGTAGATGAAGACGAGCCAATTGAATCCCAGCAGGATTGCTGCCGCCAGGGAGGTCCAGAGTTGTTTGCCTCCTCGCAGCAGGTCGCGGAAGTCGGCGCCGCGCCGCGTCAGGCAGATCCATCCCTGCAGGAAGAGAGCGGTCCATAGCACCCGGTATACGAGCATCTCGTCCGCCGGTATCCAGGCCACGAGTTTCCAGTAGATCGGGGTGATCCCCCAGATCCCGTAGGCGCTCAACGCATATGCGATTCCTTTTCGCGATCCCGCCGTCGACCGACCACTTTTCGCCATCTCCTCTCGTTCCCCCGTCGGTATCATGCTTCCCATCCGGTCAATGCTCGCGGGTGACTCGCTGGTGAAAAGGAGATGCGAAGTCTCGCCAGGCGTCCGGGGACATTCCTCTTTCGAGATCTCTGATCGGAAGCAGTCGGGAATTGCGGGCGATAAATGCGGAGAGGGGATGCGGGCGGATCGATTGGGCGGCTTCGGATCCTCGACATTTCGCGTTTAGAATGCCATCCCATTCGATTTTCCTCGATTTCCAGCGTCGAGGCGGCTCACGCCCGCTCCTCCAGCAGATCCCACATGAGTTCGCTTCCTGCCCCGAGGATCATCTCGACGGCCAGGGCCGCGAGCACCAGGCCCAGGACTCTGACCATGAGGGTTGCTCCGGCATTGCCGATCAACGAATAGATGCGATTCGCCTGCAGAAGGATCAGAAGGGTAAGGCCGAGAACGGCAAGGAGAACCAGCGTCTTGATCGCCTGATCGGCGACGGCAAACTCGCGGTTGTCGGTCAGAACGACCGCTGCCAGGATCGACCCCGGGCTCGCGATGGAGGGGACGGCCAGCGGGAAGACGGCGATGTCATGGCCCGCCTCGGGTTCCGCGCTCGTGGCTCCCGATCCGACCCCGAATACCATCTGTACGCCGAATAAGAAGAAGATGATGCCACCCGCCAACTGAAATGATTCCAGCCGAATTCCCAACGAACTGAGAACGATCTGGCCGAGAAGGACGAAGATCACGAGAATCACGGCCGCGTATCCGACCGTGCGGAAGGCCACCCGGATGCGTTCGTGTGGAGAGAGTCGAGAGGTGAGTCCGACGAAGAGTGCGAGGGTGCCCACGGGATCGATCGTTGCGAGAAAGATCAGGAAGTCGTTGAAAATTCCTTCCACTCCTTTTCAACCTCCACCTGGTGGCGAATCGCATTCTCGCCGCAATGCCGGGGATTGGAAAGGATAGGTTGAGTTCTGCTTCCGGGCACTGGCCCAGATGCTTTTCTCTCGCCGATCCATCGGGAGGGTGGCCCGGGAAGAGGATCGGCTCCGATGGACGCATGATATATCCCGCCCGAATTCATGTCGATCCTTCGCACTCAAACCCTGTCCATAAAGGAGTTCGGCGTTCCGTTATCGAAGCATCAGCCTTCTTCGCGTGGGCTGCGGATCAGGCCTTCCTGGGCGACCGATGTGATGTGCTTGCCATCGTGGCTGAACATGGAACCGTGAATGAGCCCCCGGGCGGCGTGGGCCGCGGGGCTATGCGCGACATAGAGAATCCAATCGTCGAAGCGCGCCGGGTGATGGAACCAGATCGAGTGATCGAGGCTGGCGAAGGATCGCATGCCGGGCACGATACCGTGGCGTCGGCCGGCCGTGCTCAGCAGCGCGCGATCACTGGCGTAGACCATCAGCGCGGAATGTAGAAGCGGATCGTCGGGGACGGGTCCACGCGGTCGCATCCATTGCATGCGCGGCTCGTGGGTCACCACGCCCGGCTTGAAGTCATCGGGATCGCAGACGCGCAATTCGAGCGCCACATCCCGCCAACGGCTCCCCATCCCGGGAAGTCGCTGGCGGATCGTTTCCCAGTCTTCGAGTTCGTCCGGCCCCACCGTCTCGGGCATGGGATCCTGGTGGGAGATTCCTTCTTCGGGCCTGCTGAAACTGCAGGATAAATTGAAAATGGCCTCACCGGATTGGAGGGCGACCACGCGTCGAGTCGTGAAGGTGCGCCCATCGCGAATGGAGTCCACGACGAAACGCAGGGGGGCGTCGTGTCGTCCGGGACGCAGGAAATAGGAGTGGAGTGAGTGCAGGTCCCCCCCCTCGACCGTCCTGCTGGCAGCCATTACGGATTGGGCGGCCACCAGGCCACCGAAAAGGCGCCCCTGGCCCGGACCGGGATCGCCGAGAAATAGATCGCGGTCGAGGCGCTCGAGGTCGAAAAGGCCGAGCACCTGCTCGAAGGGGGTCTCGTTTTCAGGAGCGGGCGTCATGCAATGCCTTCCGAACCAATGCGAGTCTGTCGTTTCCGAAGTACATATCGCCGTCGTTGATGAAAATAGTTGGCGTTCCGAAACCGCCGCGTTCAATGAGTTCTTCCGTATTGTCGCGAAGCTTCTGCTTGTAGGTGGCCGACGCGATCTTCTCGGCGACCTCTTCTTCATCCAGTCCGACGTCCCGGCAGATGGAGCCCAATACATCGGCCTGGGAGATGTCCCGATCATGGCTCCAATAGGCTTCGAATACGGCCCGGGCGAAAGCGGGCAGGCGCTCGTGCTCCAGGGCGACGAAGCAGGCGCGCATGGCAGAGACGCTATTGACCGGAAAGACGCTGGGGGAGCCGATCACGAGGTTGTAGAAGCGCGCCCAGTCGGCGAGATCCTTGGCGTAGTAGCGGAGCTTCTCGGGCGTGGGATTGGCGCGTTGCTGGTATACGCTGGGGTTTATTGTATTGAAGACGCCTCCAACGAGAAAAGGGCGCCAGATCAGGTCGGCCCCTCCCTCGGTCGCCAATTCCTCGATCCGGTGAAAGGCGAGGTAGGTCCAGGGACTCGAGCAGTCAAAGAAAAATTCCAGGCGCGGCATTGGAGGCTCCTTCCGCGGCTCTTGATAGCGACATTGCGTTCCCGAGGCGAGCCCGAATCGCCCCAGAACTCCAAAGGTCGCGGAGAATGGGGGGAACGGGGGACATTTCGCTTCCCCGCCGAGACGCATGCTGCGCTCGATTCTCGGTAGCTGGAGGGGGGGACGACGGGCCCTGAAGGCCGCGGAAGAAGCTGCCACGGCCCTTCGGCAGCCGTGCATGGCCCTTTATTGCGGCTCGTCGGGCCAGGGCAGGAGGTGGTGACCCGATTCGAGACGCGATATCTCCTTTCCCGGGCGGTCGAGATCCACGGGAACGGGTGAATCGATCTCGATCTCTTCGGCCTCCCGGTCGACCCGGAGGTGAATCAGGCCGTGGGGCGTGGGGGCGGCCCCCGCCGCCCGGGCGAGATCTCCCAGGCGCGGGGCGATCCGGGCCACGGCGAATCCGGGTTCTGCGGGTCGAATGCCCAGGGTGTACTCGATCAGATCCCGGGTCGGCGTGCTTCCCCAGCCGTGGCAATGCGTTCCACCATTCCAGAGTTCCGGCCAGCTCGTTTCTCCGCGCTCGAGGAACTCGCCCCAATCGCGGCAGAGAGAGGGAATCTGATCCGCCCTGCCGGCTTTTGCGAGGGCGTCGTGGACGATGAAACGATAGAAGGGTTGCGCGGCGACGATCTGCTCCTTCACATCCCAATTGGGCTCCCCGGCGCCCAGCACGAGGTATCCGGGGCCGACGATCTCCATCCAGGTGGCGCGCACCAGGCGGCTGCTCTCTGTGATGGTGTCGAGTACCCGGGGAATGCGCTGCGCATCCACGAGGTCGGCCCAGACGGCGGTCGCACCGGCGTGTTGGCTCATCGGGAGTTGGGCCTCGCCGTCGATCGCATGGTCGACGTAGCTCCCCCGCGACTCATCCCAGAAGATTTCGAAAGCCGTACGGATTTCCGCGTGAAGATCCCGAGCCCAGCGGGTTCGGCCGGCGTCCCCGAGCCATTCGCTGATTTCGGAGAACTCGAGGAGCGCGCGTGCCCATTGGGCATTCAGGCATGAAGACGTATCGGAGAGGTGGAGAGCCGCCCAATCGACCAGCACCCATTGGTCAACGTGGCAGACGAGCCCATCCTCGCCCCGATAGGGGAGGAACCAGCGCAATATATTCTCCGCAGCGGGCATCAATTCCTGCAATCGTTCGCGATCCGCCGTATAGCGCCATAGATTCCAGAGCGAGCGGATCCAATGCAGGGGCCACTCGGGAATCGTCACCGAGGTGGCTTCGAAGTCGCTTCCCGCGGCCATCGGCAGCATGCCGTCCGGCCGAGGAGAGTTGGACATCTGGGCATGCCAGCGCGCGAGTCCCCAATCGCTATTCGTCGTCAGGTGGACCATCTGGTGAACGACGGCGTCACCCGTCCAGCCCCTCTGTTCTCGCGAGGGACAGTCGAGATAGGCATCGTGGGCGTTGATGGCGACACTGCGCTTGCCCACCTCGTAGATGCGATCCAGAAGCGGGTCGCTGCAGCTGAAGTGGCTTCCCCCTGCGACGGGATAGAGGCGTTCCCTCACCCAGAAGCGCTGCAATAGGATTGGCCCCCGGGCATTTCGGATCGCGAGCAGGCCATAGCGAAAGCCCATCGAGTCGAAGCTTTCGAAGCGATCCCTATCGCCCCGGGTGTGGTAGCGAAAGCTGGCCGGGGATGTCGGATCGAGACCTGCATCTTGCGGGGGGATTTCCGTTTCGCGAACGGCAAGCTCGATCTCGGCTCCGGCCGGGGCCTCCAACTCGATACCGACCAGTCCCGAGACGATTTCTCCGAAGTCGACGAGTACGAGGAGAGTTCCGTCGCCCTCGAGGGTCAGGGGCCAGTCGGAATCGATTGGGAAGGATTTGAGGATCGGTCGTTCTTCATCGGCGCGTGCTGCCTCGGGAGGGGGTTGAGTCGCCTCGACCCCCTCGACGAGCGTGGCGCGCAGGATCTTGGGAGTGCGCGTCTGACCTTCGAGTTGGGGAATTGGACGTCGTCGCAGGGCGCCGTAGGGATTCGAGGGGGGCGAGGCCACCCGCGCGTCTCCCCCGACGTAGAGCGGAAGGATCTCGCATGCGGAGGGCCAGTCGGAGTCATCGAATCCGGGAAGTTCCCAGTCCACGGGCAGGTGGAGCGCGTTCACCTCTTCGATCGGGATCGGATGACGCCCGCGCTCATGGGGCGTCCACGCGTCGGAAAGCAGCGCCTTCCAGGAAGCGTCGGAACCCAGCCAGCGATCGGGGCCGAGTTCGAGTTCGAATGCGATGGCTCCTCGACGCCCCAATCCGAGCGCGGAACGAGCGGGCACCCACCACGATGTGCTTTCGGCGTAGTAGCGCCCGTGGATGGCGAGTGTGTTTTCGCCTCGACGAAGCTCCGAGGCCAGATCCACCGGATCGTAGTGAAGCTTCGAGGGATCCCCGCGAATGGGTCCGCGGGATATTTCGGTTCCGTTGATGTAGAGGATGTAGCGCGAGTCCGCGGTGATACGTGCCAGGGCCCGCTCGGGCACCTCATCGAGGCTGAAGCTTCGCCGGAGGAAGACGTCTTCCTCCCCGCTGCCCGCGCCCTCGAAGCCGATCAATTTCGGGGGCCGCGTCAATTCCGTGGCGGCCCAGATCCAGCGGCAATTCCAGCGACGATGGTTCATGACGTCTTCCGTCCCGGCTCCCGAGCCACACCCGAAATGCGGGCCGCTTCGGCCCGCGGCTTCGTCGTGTTCTGATGTCTCATTTTCGGATGCCAGTTGAAGAGATCGAAGCGGGGTCTCGGAACATTCTTTTCCATCAATCGACTTTGCGATAAAAGGGGTCTCGGCGTCGCACGGGATCGAGCAGCGTGGGATCCCCGGCTTCGAGGGTATAGCCGAGGGGGAAGGGCGGGCGAGCTTCGAGCCCCAGGGCCTCGAGAACTCGCGGATTCCGGTAATAATTCGAATAGGTGTGGAAGATCAGCCCCGGCAGCAGGGCGGGGTTGGATTCGGCCGATTCACGCAGGCATTCACTGCGGGGATCCAATCCCAATTCGGCAAAGCAGGCTGCCCCCGCCTGGCGGGCGCTCTCATCGAGGGCCTCGAGGCTCTGGGAGAGCAGCTCCGAATCTCCCAATGCCTCGCCAATCGCGTCGGCCAGGCCGAGTTCGCCGGCGCCCGGAAGTCGGCCGTCTGCGCTCGGAGGGATGAGCGTGTCCAATACTGCGGTCAGGGTGTTGGAGTCATTCGCCATTGGGATATGCCTCAGTCGAAAAGATGTTCGAGATTGCTCTTGATCCGATCGGCGATCAGAAGTGCAAGAGCCTGAATGGTATGGGTCGGATTGACACCGGCGGAGGTGACGAAGATGCTGCCGTCGACGATGAAGAGATTGCGGACATCGTGCGAGCGTCCCCATTCATTGACGACGGATTTTTCCGGATCCGTCCCCATGCGGGCGGTTCCCATCAGGTGCCAGCCCGCGTAGGGAGCCGGGGCTTCGGATTCCACCGTTACTGCGCCGGCCGCCTCGAGGACCTCCCTTCCCCGGGCTACGGAATGGTCGAGCATCTTCCGGCTGTTCTCGCTCAATTCGTAGTGCAGCTTCGGAATCGGGATTCCGTTCGAATCCGTCTCATTGGGATCGAGGGTCACGCGGTTATGGAGTTCCGGCAGGTCTTCGCAGATTGCGACCATCCCCGCGTAACGATCGAAGAGCTTCCCATAGGCCGCATGGTGATCCTTCCCCCACGGCAGCCGCCCCATGGACATTCCCCCGAATGCGGTGGAAAGCGCCCCCATTCCCCGGGTCGTCTCATAGGAGTAGCCGCGGAGAAATCCCCGGGAGGTGTCCGTTTCATAGAATTCCTGGCTGATCATGCAACAGCCCATGGGCCCCTTATAGCCCTCGAGTTCTTCGTCGAAGAATCCCGAGATGCGCGCGTAGGGATGAAACATGAGATTTCGTCCGACGAGGCCGCTGGAGTTGGCGAGCCCGTCCGGGCAGCGGGAAGAAGCGGAATTGAGCAGCAGGCGGGGAGTTCCGACGCCGTTGCAGGCCAGCACGACGATCTCGGCCCGCTGCCGACATTCATTCCCCTCCCCATCGTAGTAGATCACGCCGTCCGCCAATCCGCTGCCAGCGAGCTGAATTTCCCGAACCCGGCAACCCGTACGAACTTCGACCCCGCGGCGAAGGGCCGCGGGCCAATAGGTGACGTCGGTGCTGCCCTTGGCGCCCTGGGCGCAGCCCGTGATGCAGGGCCCCAGGTTGATACAGGCCGCACGGCCCTCGTGTTCGACGGTGGCGATTGCACTATCGGATGGCCACCAATGCCAACCCTGGGCATTGAATCCCCGGGCCAATTTCTCTCCGAGTTTTCCGAGGGGCACCGGTGGCAGAGGCGGCTTCTTGTCCGGATAGGCGGGATCTCCAGCGAGGCCCGCGACGCCCATCATGCGGTCGTTGATCGCGTAGTAGGGGGCGAGATCCGAGTACTCGAGGGGCCAGTCATCCGCGACTCCATCCAAGCTGCGAACTCGGAAGTCCGAGGGATGAAAGCGTGGGAAGTGGGCGGCATAGAGAATCGTGCTCCCGCCCACGGCATTGAAATTGGAGACCGCGATGGGAGACTCTTCGTCATTGATCGGATAGTCGGCGGGCCGTTTGCGCGTGTTGGGGCTGAGTGAGAATTCTCCCATCTGCCCGAGTTCCCAATCGTTCCCATTCGTGGGATAGTCGGTGGGTTTCATCCAGGGCCCCTGTTCGAGGCAGACGATGCGCATCCGCGTGTCGGAGAGGCTCCAGGCCAGGGCGGCTCCCGCGGCTCCCGCCCCGATGATCACGACGTCAGCGATCTCTTCGGCCATGGACTCGATCTTCCTCCGGGAGCGTCTCGGCCGCTCCCTCTACCCCTGCTGCCTGGAGTTGCGAAAGGGAATCCGCACCCCTTTCCGACGCGCAGGCCGAAATTATATCGAAACCCCGTCGAAAAGGGGGTGGGCCCCTCTTCGATTTCCCCCCCCTCCTGCGGCCTACTCGATTCGGATCATCGATGCTATCCAATCTTCTTGTTGCCGGAATTCCCGGCCCCCTTTTCTTTGCCCCCGATTCGCCCTCAACTTTCTTCTCGCGGCTCGAACGAGCCCGGAGCGGCCTGCCATGACAACCTCTACGCTCTTCGAATGTCTGACCTTTACCCGCGGTCCCACCATGAAGAATCGATTCATGCTGGCGCCACTCACGAACCTGCAGAGCCATCGGGACGGTCGGCTCTCCGACGCTGAATTCAACTGGTTGACGCTTCGCGCGCGCGGCGGATTCGGCCTGACGATGACCTGTGCCGCACACGTTCAGGCGATCGGGCAGGGCTTCCCCTGTCAGCTTGGAATCCATGGGGACGAGCACCTCGAGGGCCTGACGAGGCTCGCTGCCGGCATTCGCGCCCACGAGAGCGTGGCCGTGATTCAGCTGCACCACGCCGGAATGCGATCTCCCCGGGATCTGATTGGTGAAATGCCCGTATGCCCATCGGCCAACGAGGAGACCGATGCCCGAGCGCTCAGCACGGCGGAGGTCGAGACCCTCGTCGAGGATTTCATCAGCGCCGCCCAGAGGGCCGAGCGCGCGGGCTTTGACGGTGTGGAGATTCACGGCGCCCACGGTTATGTGATCTGCCAATTCCTCAGCAGCGATATCAACCGGCGCGACGATCTTTATGGGGGTTCCCTCGAAAATCGCTCGAGGATTCTCTTCGACATCATCGAAGGCATTCGCGAGCGCTGCGGATCCGATTTCATGCTCGGCGTTCGGCTTTCGGCCGAGCGCTTCGGCGTCGAACTCGAGGAGGCCCGGATCGTTGCCCAACGCCTCATGCGGGAAGGAAAGATCGATTTTCTGGATATGTCCCTCTGGGATGTATTCAAGGAACCCGCCGAGGAGGCCTTTCAGGGCCGGAGTCTCCTCTCCTATTTTACCGAACTCGAACGCGGCGATGTGCGCCTCGGTGTGGCGGGCAAGATCTACGGCGCTCGGGATGCCCAATCATGTCTGGACGCAGGGGTTGACTTCGTGATGAATGGCCGTGCCGCGATTCTTCATCATGATTTTCCACGGCGGGTGGCCGAGGAGGATGACTTCCGGATGGTCGAAGTGCCGGTAACCCCCGAATATCTCCGGGGCGAGGGGCTCGGCGAAGCCTTTATTCGCTACATGTCGAGTTGGCAGGGATTTGTCGAGCCCCCCCTCGAATAGAGTTCCCTGCGGCGGATCGTCGCCCGAATCCGGGGCGCTGATCCGGGGAGGTAGATATGACGGAAAATGCATCGCCCCCTTATTCTGCCCCGACTCCGCATCTCCGGGGGGATGCTCTGGCGGGCGAGGTCGTGGTCATCACCGGGGCGGGATCCGGAATCGGTCGGGCCACCGCTTATGCGTGCGCGGCGGAGGCCGCGGCGGTGCTGATCCTGGATATCGATGAGGGGGCGGCCCGGGAGACCGCCCAGACGATTCTTGCCGCCGGGGGGCGGGCCATCCCGTATTGCGGTGACGTGGCCGATCCCGCCACGGGACAATCCGCCGCCGAAGCCTGCGTGGCCGAATTCGGTCGCCTTTCGGGTTGGGTGAACAACGCCGCCCATGTGGGCGGAGCGGCCCTGGCGGAATGCGGCGAAGAGGAATGGCAACGGGTTCAGGCCGTCACCCTCGGCGGTGTCTTTCACGGTTGTCGCATTGCGATTCGATCCATGCTCGACTCGGGCGGCGGAGCCATCGTCAACATCTCTTCCGGAGCGGGCCTGGCCGCCGAACCCGGGCTATCCGCCTATGGGGCCGCCAAGGCGGGAGTGATCGCCCTGACCCAGAGTGCCGCCGTAGAATATGCGGCTGCGGGCATTCGGGTGAATTGCGTGGCTCCGGGCCCGATCGATACCCCCGGCATGGGGGGCTGGGTGGAGGCCTTCGAGGGTGGGCGCCCGGCCTTCGAGGCCCAGATTCCCCAGGGCCGACTCGGGCGTCCCGAGGAGATCGCCTGGACGGTCGTCTTCCTGCTCTCCTCCCGGGCCAGCTATGTGAACGGATCCGTGCTCGTGGCCGATGGTGGCATCCGGGCTCGCCTGGCCTCGCCCCGCGCGCTCCCGACTTGATGGTTTCGTTTCGGAGAATTCGGGCGATCGAGATCGCCTCTATTCGCGAGGCCGAACTCGGGCCCCTCAAGGCGCTCGTGGTTGGCTCGGAAGGGGGAGAGCGGGGCTAGAAGCGCGGGATCACTTCCTGCGCGAAGAGTCGGATCGAACTCTCGGCATCTTCCTGGCTCATGCTTCCGTATTTGGGGATGACCAGCACGTTGTGGTCGCAGCCCAGGATCTCCTTCTGATTCCTCAACTGTTCCACGATTTCCTCTGGCGTCCCGAAGGTATTTACGCCCGCGTACATCTCGGCCATCGCTTCCAATCCCATGGATTGGATGGCCTCGGCGGCATTTCCATAATATTCGTAGCCCCGGGTATCCTTGAAGTGCTCGCCCCCGATGTCGTAGTGCTCGGCCACGGTGGCGAAATACTCTTTCACGTATTTTTCGCCGAGTTCATGCGCTCGCTCCGAATCGCGATCGCAAAAGACCAGCTGGCCCGCAAAGGGAACCGGCGGCTCCGTACCTCTCAGCGATCGCCACTTCTCCTGGAAGGGGATCAGGGCCAGCTCGCGAAAGACTTCCCACGGCTGTTGGGCGAGAACCATCAGCTGTGCGCCGAGTACGGCCGCCTGGACGGCCGATTCCGGTGAGACTCCGATGGCATAGACACGATCATCGAAGCCTCGCGTCGGGCGTGGCCGCAAGTCTGCGCGGGGTTGATTGAAGAATTCGGTATCCGCCTCGAAGAATCCCTTATTGAGGGCTTGGAGGACCAACTCCGTACCCTGATCGAAGCGCCCCCTGGCTTCGTCCATGGGAATCGTGAAGCGCTCGTATTCCCGCCGGGCCAGTCCTCGACCGAAACCGAGCAGGGCGCGACCCCCGGTCTGCTGGTCGAGCAGGGCCATCTTGGCCGCGATGCGATAGGGATCGTTCCAGGGCATGATGACCGCTCCCGTGCCGAGCTTGATTCGCCGGGTCAGGGCGGCCACCTGGGCGAGCCATTGCAGATTGTCGGGGCACATCGAGTAGCCGAAGAAATGATGCTCGGTCGCCCAATAGCTGTCATAACCCAGTTGATCCGCGAGAATTGCCAGGGCCAATTCGCCTCGCATGATCTCGCCGTCATCGAATTCATCGCGGTAGTTCTGAAAGATGGAAAGCAGTCCGAAGTGCATGGCGGGGGAACTCCTCTTGATTCGAGAACAAGCTGAGTCGAGAAGAATAGTGCGCGGGTCGGGATCTCAACGCCCGCGGCCGAATTCCTCCTGATTCGGTACTTCCGGGACGCTCGCATGGGCTTGATGTAGGCTGTCGGGCCCCGGGGTCGGCGGTCGAGGGGGTGGCCGAGGGGGTCGGAAGAGGCATCGTCCATGGCCCTGGAAGGAAGCTGATCGGGAGGGAGAAATGCCAATTCGGAAAGGGGCTACGCAAGGGGAGCGGGAGGCCCGGATCGCTGCGTGGTTGGAGGATCTCTCGCTGGAGGAGAAGGTCTTCATGCTCTCCGGCCACGGTTTCCTCGCCCGAATGGGCGGGGAGGGCAGTCGCTACTGCGACATCCTCTACCCCATCGGCGCGGGGAATGAGCGTCTCGGAATTCCGCCCCTGCTCTTCAACGACGGCCCGCGCGGTATCGCCAAGGGGCATTCCACATGCTTTCCGGTTCCCATGGCCCGGGGCGCCACTTTCGATGTCGAGTTGGAACGAAGGATCGGAGAGGCGATTGGCCGCGAATTGCGCGCCCATGGGGGCAATCTCTTCGGCGGTGTCTGCATCAATCTCCTGCGTCATCCCGCCTGGGGGCGCGCCCAGGAAACCTACGGTGAGGATCCCTTCCTGCTGGGGGAGATGGGCGTGGCATTGACCCTGGGCGTTCAGCACCACAACGTGCTGGCGACGCCAAAGCATTTTGCGGCCAACAGCATGGAGAATGCTCGTTTCAAGGTCGATGTCTGCCTGGATGAACGCGCTCTACGCGAGGTCTACCTTCCGCATTTCAAGCGTTGCATCGACGCCGGCGCTGGCGCCGTGATGAGTGCCTACAATAAAGTGAATGGCTCCCATTGCGGTCATAATGCCGTACTCCTGACCCGGATCCTGAAAGATGAATGGGGCTTCGAGGGCTTTGTCTACTCGGATTTTATTTTGGGCTGTCGCGGTGTTGATGCCTTTGCGGCGGGTCTGGACGTCGAAGCTCCCGACACGATTCATTATGGGGAGAAGCTCTGTGAATCCGTGCGCGGGGGCGAGGTTGGCGAAGACCGGATCGACGATGCCGTGCGCCGCATTCTGCGGCTTCTGCTGCGCATCCTGGCGGCTCCTGATCCCGAGGCATACGGTCCCGAAGTAATCGCCTGCGAGGAGCATATCGCCCTGGCCCGGGAGGCCGCGGAAAAGAGCATCGTGTTGCTCCAAAATGACGGCCTCTTGCCCCTGGAGGCCGAGGGAAAGCAATGCCTGCTCGTCCTGGGCCCGCTCGCGGAGACCGAGAACCTGGGGGATCACGGTTCCAGTCGAGTCTACCCTCCTCATGTCGTAACCCCGCTGGAGGGGCTGAGGGATGGAGCGCCCGAGGGCTACGAGATCCAATACGATCCGGGCTCCGATCTGCGGCGCGTGCGCGAGCTCGCCGCCCGGGCCGACGTGGTTCTGGTGGTGGCCGGCTATACCCACGAGGATGAGGGCGAGTTTATTCCGGCACTGGAGCCCGATCCCGCGGCGGATGTCGTAGAGGATGTCGTGGCGGATGTCGTAGCGGACGTCGTAGCGGACGTCGCTGGGAGCAGTGGTGGGGATCGCCTGGAACTCGCTCTCGGCTCCGCGCAAGAGGCGATGATCCTGGCCGCCGCCGAGGCCAATTCGAGGACGGTCGTCGCCGTGATGGCGGGCTCGGCCGTGATGATGGAAGACTGGCGGGAAAGGGTCGCGGCCATTCTTCTGCTCTGGTACCCGGGAATGGCGGGAGGATCGGCCCTGGCCGATCTGCTCTTCGGTCGTGTGAATCCATCCGGGCGGCTGCCTTTCAGCATCGTGAGGCGTAGCGGGGATCTGCCCTACTTCGATCGTGAGGCGGACTCGATTCGCTACGACCTATGGCATGGCTATACGAAACTGGATCATGAGGGCATCGCTCCGGCCTTCGCCTTTGGCTTCGGCCTCTCCTATACGGATTTCTCCTTCTCCAATCCGGGCCTGGAGATCCAGCGGGATGGAGACTGCCTGGGCATCGAGGTCGACGTACGGAACGCGGGGATGCGCCGGGGGACGGCGGTCGTGCAGGTCTATGCGGGGCCCGATCCATCCGCAAGGGAGCATCCCGTGAAGCGGCTCTGCGGTTTTCAGCGTGTGTCGTTGGAGGCCGGCGAATCTCGCCGGGTGGGCATCGTCACTCGCTTCCGAGACCTCGCATACTATGACCTCTCAGCCGGTTGCTGGATCCTGAAGGGGCGCCTGCGCGTTTTCGTGGGATCGTCGGCGGCGGAAGGCGATCTGCTGGAAGCGAATATTTCACTGCCCGACATGAACTGGTCGGTCTGAGGAAGTGCGCGAGCGCCCTGGAGGCTCGCGCGGGCTGCGCGCGCGCCGAAAGATCCCCAGCATCCCGATGGCGATTGCCTGGAGGATGGGGGTCGAAGGCTCTGGGATCTGCACCAGGGTCATGCTGAGATCGGCAGACCTGGTCACTGTCGTGCCCAGTTCAGCATCAGAGTTTATTTCCCAGATATTCTCCCACAATACGGCTTCGATGACGATGGAGTCCGCGGAGATGCCCATTCCCGACCACGTAGCCTCGCTACTGCTCAGCGACCAGAATCGATAGCGGTCGAAGTCCGGGGAGGATTCGATCATCTCCGCATCGAATCCGTAGAGGAGTACGGCCTCCTTCTGCACCGGGGGCAGGGAAATGGATCCTACACCGTAGAGAGTCAACTGGCGGCCAGCACTGAATCCCCCGCCCGTGGTGGGATGCATCACCGCCGCGAATTCTCCCCGCCCCGAGAGCGAGAAGTCCTGGGCCTCGAGATCCAGGGATACGACGTCCAACGAGACCTCTCCCGTCTGAAATTCGCAGGCGAGTCCGAAAGCCGGAGCAGGGGGGCAAGCGAGTTCCAACGAGCCCGAGAGGCCCAGGGTCGGTTCGCCTGAGAAGCTCAAGGTTGCGCTCGGGAGAATCTCGTAGCGCAGCGGATCGGCGGAAACGGGCGTAGAGAGAGTCAGCAGGAGAGGGCCCAGAAGCAGGTGGGCGAGGGTCGGCAGGAGGATTCGCCACTGTGTATGAGTTTCGATCATGGGTTCGGTCACTTGGCATTGACGCGGGAGGGTCGGTTCTTCTGAATCCGTATCGGTGGCATGGGGACTCGATTTTCGAACGGGTACAGGGTAGGGGAAGGAAGAATCGCCCGCTGCACGCCCGGGCGACTTCGACCCATGGCGATCGGGCTCAAAGAGCTGCGAGCGGCGCCGGGCCTCGATCGGGATTCGGCGGCCCGGTCTTCAGCTCTGCCTCGAAACTCCTGGCTCAGCCGGGTCGAGGGAGGGCCTTCTCTCCGAGATTCCGAGACTATTTTCGATTGCCCACGCGAGTTGCAGGACTCCGAAGTCATCCCTCGGCCTTCCCACGATCTGCACTCCCACGGGCAGGCCATCCGGGCTGAAGCCGAAGGGAAGTGAAAGGGCGGGGAGTCCCGTCACGCTCACGTAGTAGCAGGATTTCATCCAGGCGATGTAGGACTCCATGGGGACGCCGGCCACTTCCGCGGGATAGCGTGTCTTTACGGGGAAGGGGGGAACCTGGCTGACCGGCATCAACATGAAATCGTAATCCCTCATGAATTCGACAACGCGTCGATAGAGATTCGTTCGTAGCACCTCGGCGCGGCTCACATCGAGTCCTGTGCAGCGCAGGCCGATGTCGAGATTCCAACGCAGGGTCTCCTTCAACTGCGCACGTTTCTCATCGGAGAGCCCTGCCAGTCGCTCGGCCATGCCCCAGGCCCTCAGGGTTCGGAAGGCTTCGTCCGCTCCCTCCCAATCGCATTCCGCCTCCTCGACCACGCAACCGAGAGAATCCAGGACAGCGCGGCCGGTCTCGAGTACTTGCGCGACGGCCGAATCGACGGGAAGACCGCCAAGATCCCGGCTCCAGGCGATCCGAATCCCCTTGACGTCTCGTTCCAAGGGGGCGCAAAATCGGCTGCCCGGGGTGGAGAGGGAGATGGGACTGCGCGGATCCGGCCCGGCCATGGCCGAGAGCAGCAGCGCGGTATCCTCGACATTGCGCGCCATAGGACCCAGGACCGCCAGCATATCCCATCCCATCGGTGCCGAATCCATGGGTACGCGTCCGGGAGACGGACGCATTCCCACGACATGACAGAAACTCGCGGGATTGCGCAGCGAGCCCCCCATATCCGAACCGTCTGCGATGGGAATCATGCCCGCCGAGAGGGCCACGGCCGCGCCTCCGCTGCTGCCCCCGCAGGTTTTGTCTCGATCCCAGGGGTTGAGGGTTTCGCCGAAGACCTCGTTGTAGGTCTGGGAACCCGCACCCATCTCCGGGGTGTTGGTCTTCCCGATCAGGATTGCCCCGGCGTCGCGCAGGCGTTCGACGATGAGGTCGTCGCGATCCGGCACCCAGTCTTCGAGTAGTTTTGAACCGAAGGTGGTGCGGATGCCGCGCGTCAGGACGAGATCCTTATGGGCGATGGGCAGGCCGTGCAGGGGGCCGAGCGGAGCGCCTCGGGCCTGGTTTTCGTCCGCGCGGCCCGCCGCTTCGAGAGCGGCCTCGGGAATTTGCGTCACCACGGCATTCAGAAGGGGATTTACCGCTTCAACGCGGCGCAGGCAGGCCTCTACGAGTTCGCGCGACGAAAGTTCAGCCGACCGAATCAGGGAGGCGAGTTCGCTGGCGCTTCGGTATTCGAGAGAGCCCATCTTTGGCACCATCGCATTCGGCCCGGCAACGGAATTCGGACCGCCTGGGGTTCGGGTGAGGGTGGATGCTCGTGGAGCGCATTCGAGACTTTAGGCCCCTGCGCTTTTCATGCCATGACGAGCGAGGGCACGAACTGCGGGAGTCCACTTCTCCCGAGCGGCCCCGAGTTGCCCTCGCTCCTAGCGGAGGCAACGCTTCTCTGTCATGCTCGCATCAGCGCCGGGAGCGCGAGGAGGTCATCATGAAGATCGGCTATTTCGGCTTGAATATGGGTCCCTTCTGCGATCCCGAGAATATGAAGCTGCTGCTTCGCCGCATGGAGGAGGCCGGATTCGAGTCGATCTTTAGCGGGGAGCACGTGGTTGTGATCGATCCCCAGGCTCCCCCCTCCCCGGTTCCGCCCGAGACGCCCTTTCTCGACACGATTGCGGCACTTGCTTTTGCCGCCGCGCATAGCGAAAGCCTGCTGATCGGATCGGGCATCATCCTGCTCCCCCAGCGCAACCCGATCGTGCTCGCAAAGGAGTTGGCGGGGATCGATGTGCTCTCCGGGGGCCGACTTCTCTTTGGTGCGGGTGTGGGGTATGTGCCGGGTGAGTATGAGAGCCTCGGCATTCCCTACTCAGAACGCGGTGCTCGCATGGACGAATATATCGAGGTAATCCGCACTCTCTGGACCCAGGAGAAGCCGGAATTTTCGGGGCGCTTCACGCGTTTTTCCGGCATCCAGTCGCGCCCGCTTCCCGTACAGCGTCCCCATCCGCCGATTCTGATCGGTGGCATGTCCCCCGCCGCCCACCGTCGGGCCGTGCTTCGGGGCAACGGCTGGTATGGCTTCTTCCAGGATTTGGAGGGCACGGCCACGGCCCTGCGCGGAATCGAAGAAGCCGCCAAGGCGACGGAACGCCCGGCCGATCTGGGCAGGCTCGAGATCAGTATCACGCCGCCTGGCCCCGTCAATCTCGACACGGTCAAACAATACGAGGACCTCGGCGTCGATCGTCTGGTTCTGATGCGAAGCATGGCCGACATGGCAGGAGCTGGGACCTCCGCTGCCCGGGATCAGGTGCTGGCCTTCATCGAGGAGACGGCATCGGAACTCGGACTCGGCTAATTCGAATTCGAGTTCCGTTTTCCGCTACGCCCCTTCCGCTACGCCCCTTCCGCTACGCCTCCCCCTGCGGCCCCCCCCTACGCCCCCTCTGCGATCCCCCCACGCATCATTTTGTCCTGCAGCGAGTGCGCCCGGGGATGGATCGCCCGGGGCCAGCCCCCCCGAGTGGATCCGGCTCCTCGAGCCGAGCGGAGAGACTCTCACTTGCAGCCGATCAGGAGGTGGCGCTGGCCATTTCGCTGTATTTGTCGGCGATCTCCTGCATCTCCGGCCCGATCTCGATGGAATGAGGGGTATAGCCGGGCAGGTAGCTGCGAAGCAGACCCGGGAGCAGGCGCCGGAATGCGGCCCTGCGCATTGCACGCTCCTGATCGTGGCGGATACGCTTTTCCTCGGGGCTGCGCGCAGGGGGAGGGCGGACTTTGAGCATGTAGCGACTGACCTTGCCGATCCAGCGCATGAAGTGCCATTGGGCGTAGATGCCCACGAAGAGTCTGTAGAAGTAGCCGCCGCAGACGTGTTCATAAACGTCGAAGGTGACGTTTCGATGTTCGAGTTCCTCGACGAAATGCCATTCCCATAGCTGCATGAGCGGAGACTCGGGATTGTCGAATCCATGCTCTTCGAGAATGAATTTGACGGAATGCATTGTCCAGGCCTCGAAGCCCTCGGCGTAGGCCAGATTGAAGCGCAGGGATTTTGTTCTGGTAAAGCGCTGGTAGTCGGCCTCGAGTTCTCGCTCGAGTCTGGGCAGTTCGGGAAAGTCCGCAAGTCGGAAGGCCGCGTTGAATTTCATATGTGTGCGATAGTGCTGCCCCTCCTGGGCGCTGAAACGTTCGAGGCCGTCGAGGATTGCCGGATCTTTCACATGATGCTTCGCCGCCTTCATCGAGCGAATGAGATAGGGCTCGAGATAGGGAAGCAGAAGCGATGTGGCGATCATGACGAAAGATTGCTCCGTCTCCCCCTCGATGAATATGGGATCGAGTTTCTCGGGAAACTCGAAGGGCATTCTGCGAACGGTGATGGTGTCCATGCTCATACCTCGTTTCTCTCAAGAGAGTAGGATAATGGCTCCGGACTCGATAACGGGTTTCAGGTCTCCCGCTTGGATCAGGGCAGACGTCTCAATACCACCAGGGGGAGTTCACGAGGTGCGCACATCTTCTGGTAGATCGAGGTGGTCTTGCTCATCTTCGAAAGGGCTTCGAAGAGTCGCTCCCTCTCTTTGCCCTGGGCGACGTGGGCCTGCATGGGCATGGATCGCCAGCGGTAGCGGACTCTTGTCTCCCGATTGGCGCGAATATTATGAACCCAATGTGGATCCGTGGGGCCGCCCCCATTGCTGCCCCGGACCACCCAATCTTCCCCCACCCTGAAAAAGGGCAGGCAGGCCGTGCGCCGCCGCTTCGTCCGGGCCCCGACCGTCGTGAGGATCAGGGTGGGCTGGTATCGATGCCCCTGGGCCAGGGCGTATTGCTTGGTGATCACGGAGTAGCCCGTGAGCCAGACGAGAATGCGGTCGACGGAGAGGCCCCATTTCCCGCGCAAGAGGATGACATGACGCCTTCCCCCGGATGAGAAGGTCTCCTTTTCTTCTACGGTCGTGGGCCGCAGATCTTCCCGCCCGTCTTCACCCGACTCCGAATCCTTCATCGCTCTCTCCTGATGGACCGTCCCCACTTTTGGTCTCTTCTGCCCAGCTTGCTCGATTCGACCCCTCCGATTCGATTTCCGCCATTCACTCATCGCCCACCATTCCGGCGTTTTGGATCCGGATGGCGAGCCATGAAAGCGAGTGTAGATGTCGCTCCCGGCGGTGTCAGCGGAGGCTGGAAACCTCGAGAAGGCAGTCTCCCGCGTCGGAAAATGCAAGAACTTTGGACGTGGATTGCCTCCGGCTCCCTCTCTATCTGCCAAGTGCGGCCCTCGCATTCGCATCAGGATGCGGCCAGCGAAGGCTCCTCCGCCTCGACACGAAGTCTCGGAGCCCCCGACGGCTGGCCCCGGATTGGGTTCATCGGAGAGGGTTCGAAAGCCCCGGCCGACTTCTCGCGTCTCTTCGGTCTCGCGTCGCCGAACGACGGGGCGAAGCGGCGAGCCTTTTTCCGACTCTCGAGTGGGTCGCATCACCCAGCGCCAAGGCCCTTTTCAGCAAGGGGGACGGAGGCCCCTATGCGGGGCGGGAATCCACTCGCCCCCTAGGATAAG
>CAYTAT010000060.1:10700-22004 GCA_964435795.1 uncultured Spirochaetaceae bacterium | reverse complement strand
GGCATCGAGAGCTTCGATCGCTCCTGTCGCGTCGGTATTCGCATCACCGGCAAAAGCGGCCGGTACGATCAAAAGAGAGAGGGCCGCGACCGCACCCACCCACAGATTGAGTTTTCGCATCGTTCCAGTTTCCTCATTTTTTGGTGTCTGTATATTGCGTTGATCTCATCCCCGTAGGAGAATCTCACCTACGTAGCCAAATCAGGCGTCTGACTTGCGGCGGAAAAGCGCCTTCACTGGTGTCGCCTTACTAACTGCAATCTCGATACCAAGAGGCCTTAAACTACGGACCACCTTTAAAAAAGACTCTAGTTAGCGGCCTTATGATGTAATTTGCCAAATTGCAACATCCGAACTGCGTCGGAATCCAATCGGCAAAAAGAAACCCTGAATGCCACTAGTCGATATCCGAAATCGCCTGAGAATTGCTGATGCGTCGTGCCCGGAGACTGCTTGCGGACTTCTCATGGGGATGGCGGAACCCATTCCGATAGGGCTGCTGGGGGCCCGTGGCGGGCAGGATTCTTCTATCCGCAAGAGGGGGCGGCATCGATGCTTCAAATGGCGAGTCGAATCTGATTGCCGATGACCGCGAGATGTCGACAACAAGATGGGCTTTGAGATCCACGTTCTCGGGCCCAGGCCTGCGGTGATGAAATCGATCGCAATGGAAACGACGCTCGGGTTGAGTGGAAGCATTCGGGATCCCTCGCTGCGATGAGCGATGCTGACGGCCGGACGGGTGCAATATCAATATGGGCTGGGACACCTATGGCCGGAATAGGAACATCCTGAATGCCGGCGATGGCCGTGATGGCGCTGCTTTGGTCGACACCATGGACGGGCTCTACTGCTTCGCAGAATGCAGGCGATTCGGTGCTATGACCGCCCCCCCAGCGGGCGATGGATCGAAATTGCGGCCCTGATCCATTCCCCTGGTCCCCGGGGCGTCGGAAAGATCCGATAGAGGGGAGCGTAGGGGCTTGGATCAACTCGTCTTTTTCTATACTGGCTCGCATGATAAGAGCCACCAGCCAAGGTAAGCATGGATATCGGTCGCCCCTCCCGCACGACGATTCGTCGGCCAGGAAGGGGCTCAGAAGTGCGGGCTTTCTCATCTTCCTGATACTGCACGGATCGTCCTTTGCCCTCGCAAACGACTCGATCGGGGATGCGGCCGCCGCAATCGAACATGATTTTGTGAGTGCCGCAAAATGCAAGAGCTGTCACGGCAAAGAGTTGATGGGCGATCAATACGGCACCTGGCTGAAGGGAGTCCATCATGGCGCCTACGAGACTCTCAAGAATTCTCGAGCCGAGACAATTGCACGGGAAAAGCAACTCGGGCTGCCGGCCTTCGAGGCGCCGCAGTGCCTGGTTTGTCACGTAACTGCCTTTGGAGTCCCCAAGTCTCGCATTCGAGAGCCCATCACCCCGCAAGACGGGGTTCAATGCGAATCCTGCCATGGCCCGGGCAGGGATTACCGCAAGAAGAAGGTCATGTCGAAGCTGCGTCGAGCACGCTCAGCGGGGCTTTGGGAACCGGAAGAAGATCATGGAATTTGCCTGCGCTGCCATAATTCCCAGAGCCCCACCCATGATCCGCAGCGCTACACACTGAGCGATGGATCTACGAGCGATTTCGACTACGAGCAGGCGATGCAGAAGATCTCCCATCCCATTCCCGAGCACGTCAAGGGCCACTACCTCGAACTGCGAGCCGAGCAGAAGGCCGAGGAGAAGAGGCGCAAGAAACTCGGCCGCTAGAAATATCCCGCAGAAGCCCCGGGGAAGCGATACTGCCTAGAAGGCTTCGGCAGGTGGCCGCGCCAAGGCCCCAAAGTCGATCGACACGCGCAGCGTGATTCGGTGGACACTGCTATCGAAGTCCAGGGGACCCAATTGGGCGTCATCGACGAATTCCTCGTAGCGATAGCCGATTCCGAATTCGAAGACGGGCGAGATCCGATAGTCAATCTCGCCGTCCAGGGAGAAGATGCGACTATCCACACGGTTGGCTTCGTTGATCAATTTTCCGACATTGCTCCCCACATTCGAGTCGCCATTGGCACTCAGATCAACCCAGGTGAAGGAGGCCGAGAGGCCGAAATCGATGCCGTAAAAAGCGTTGGCGGTGCCTCCGAGGGTGAGGGATTTCACATCGCTCTCATAGTGGGGTATGGAGTCGATGAAGAAGGAAGCGCCTTCGAAATAACGCGGAAAGTCCGTGCGCATATATTGGAAATCCTGCCGATCAGCGGCTTGCGAAAACGTCCCGTAGAAGACGAATGAGTCCCCAGGCATCAGGGTCAGGCCCAGGTCGTAGCCCCACTCGAGCCGTTCGAATTTCCGCTTCCGACTATCGCAGGCCAGGGCGGCCGGGCAAGGCAATTCGAATTCCTTGTTTTCGCCGTCCAGCACCCGACCGCTCGCAGTGAGGGAGATCGGAAATTCCAGGAGGGAAAAGGGCAGCGTGTAATGGGTTCTCGCCCGAAAGTCGATGCCCTCGCTGAGGTCGGTCGGATACGCGACCTCGGGGGCTCGAAAATAGGAGAGTTCTCCCGAGGCCCGCAGGGAGCGGAAGAAACGGCCGCGCCCTTCGAGAAATACCCTATGGCGAAGACTCTTCTCGCCGATCAGGCTCACACGAGGCAGAATCCCGGAACTCCCCGGATCCGGATAGACGAGATCCCGATCCACCCGATCCAGCGCGTATCCGAGCCCGAGACGGCTGCCTCGATAGGGCGAGACGCCCGCCTCGAGGCTTGCCTGCAATTCTCCTCTCTTCTTGATGTAGGGAGACTCTTGTCGGTCGAAGGGTTCCAGCTGCGCGAAAACAGCCTGATTCAAGTCATTGTTCCGATGGTTGTATTTGACGAATCCCGTCAGATCCACGCTTCCGAAGGGGATAAAGAAATCGGCGTGGGCGGATGCAGTCGTCACGGCATTGTCGGGGAGGCCCTTCAGGGATTGCAGATTGGAGCGGCGCCCCGTCTGCTCGAGGTGACTCGCGAAGGCGCCGAAGTCGAAGGTCGCCCCCTCCCAACGGCGGGCGAGTTCGAGAGAAAGAGAGAATCGATTCGTATCGGGAACGAAGAAGAATTCGCGCCCAAGGGTCTCAGGCCTGGCGTTGGGGGGCGTGATCCCGCTCGCAGGCGTTGCCAGGTCCGCCAGGGTAACGATCGGGGCTTCTTCCTCGAAGTGCTCGAAATCGAAAGCAATCAGGCCGGTCAGGGCCCCTGGAGGGGAAAGGACCAGGCTGCTTCCCAGCGACGTCAACGACTGATCGATACGCCGTCCATTGCCCCTGAAGCTCTGGAGACTCGAGATATTTTCGCGGGAATCGAGCAGAAAACTATCCTGGCGATAACCCGTCCGGGTCTCGTGCCGAGCCCGCATCCGGGCCTGGTCGAGAAATGCCGTATCGAGACCGAAATCTTCGGGGCGAAATCCGATCTCGCCTCCGGCGCTGAGTCTCTCCACGTAGATTCGATCGTCCCGTACGAAGAAATCTCCAGCCGAGACCATCGGCGAATAGGTACTGCCCAGGGCAAATGTGGAGGGCTGTTCTCCAGGAGGTGGCACCCAGCCCTCCTCCGTTCCGCTGGGGAAGAAGAGCAGGGAGTCGCTTCGGATACGCCAGATCTCGGCGTCGATGTCGAGGCCCCGCCAGTCGAAGTCGAAAAGCGTATTCGAGTTGATGGCGTTGCGACTGAAATGCTCAGCTCGAAGAAGGTAGGTACCGTCTTCCCGCATCAGGCCGAGATCGACGTGTTGAAAGAGATCCTGGAAATCGAAGAAATACGAAAGCCTCTGGTCCTTCTTCTCTATATAGCGGTATTGATCGAAGAAGCCCGTGACATTGTCGTTGTCGTAGGGGGACTCGACCACGTAGAGGCGCGTTCCGACGGTCACCTCACTGCGAAGCTCGTAGTTCTCGAAGATATCACTGGCCAGGGCCCGACCTCCGCCCAGGGAAAAGAGGATGCCAAAGGTCAATATCCCGACAGCTCTCATTCCCGCGATCCTCCGCCCCTCAATGCCGAAGATGTTCATCGGTATAGGATCCATGAACTGCACCATGGCAATCGGTGCAACGACGGAGGTAGGTACCCGCCTGATTGCGATCGCTCGGGAGGATCGGCTTGATACGCTGATCCGCCGCAGTAGGGAAATCCGTTGTGATGGATTGATTCTCCGGAATCCCGGGTCCGAACTGCTCATGATGGAAGGAATCGTTCACCGTATGGCACGAGACGCAGAGAATGGGTTGCGGAACGGCCAGAAGATCGCTGGTCGCGGAACCATGGGGATCGTGGCAACCCAGGCAATCTTCCGTCACGGGGGGATGCTCGTACGTCCAGGGTCCGAGAAAGTCGGGATGGCAGCCTGCGCAGAGTTGATTGCGATCACCCGCCCGCACCCTCTGATCTTCATGGGGATCGTGGCAGCTGACGCAACTCATTGCTCCCTCGGCCACCCCATGGTGGGTCGGGTAGCGGAATCGAGCGGCCACGCTGGCATGACATTCCACGCAAAGCTTCGAGGCGGCATCCATATCGGGAAATCCGGAGCGCTCGAAAGCCCGAAGGTAGAATCTCCGGGAGTCGTGGGGGTCGTGACAATCGCTGCAGATCAGACCCGCCCGTGAGTGCTCGCCCACTCCCCATTGCAGGTGGGTATCCCGGCCACTGGCGTGGCAGACCAGGCAATCCTGGCTGCTCGGGAAGCGAATCTCGTCGGCTTCTTCGCTCTCCGAGTGGAGACTGCCGCCTCCATGACAGGCCTCGCAATCTCCGTGGTAGGCGGCGATCTCTTCATGGCCAGCCACCTCCTCGTGACAAGTCCGGCAATCCTCTTCCCCCACCCGACTCGCGCCTTCGACAGGCGCGATGCGCCGGGAGCCGAGCGGGCTCCAGACTGCGGCCGCACAGGCCATCAGCAGGGTGACGGCGGCCAGACTGGCGACGACGCGTCCCCTGCCATTCGGGACGGGAGTTCCCTCGCGTGGGGGCGATGCCGCTCTTCCTTCTCCGCGCCCTGCCCCTTCATCGCTATTCACTCACGTCCCCCCCCAACGCGCTGATGCGATTATCGATATTACCCGATAGATGGAACGCCGCATCTCCTACCGTCTCGACACTGCCGACTGCATCGGAAAGCCAATGAGTTCTTAGAGCGGATGCCGCCCCGGAAACGACGCCCGTCAGGGCACTATGCCCCGGGCTCAGGGCTGTCCATCATTCCGCCCCTCGTAGCGTCCAAAGTTGATCCAATGCGCGAATCCGATCTTCCCGAAAGCGATTCAGCCCTCGCTCTGGGCTCCTCGGAAATACTTCTCCACATCGCCGTTGAAAACGAAATGATCCGCATCCACCCAGACATCCAACTCCGCCTGACTCCAATCCGAATTCGTGAGACGACCCTCCTTGAATCCATACTTCACGTAATGATCCGTCACCGATGAAAAACCGGGAATCTGCCCCCCGTCGATCGCATCGGCCACGTCCGTGTTGATCGTCCGGTAGGCCTCGGCCGTATAATGCGAGCCGATGTTGAAAGTCTGGCAGCGCTCCAGCAGCAGATCCCGACCAGCCCAACCCGCGGGCTTCTGAGCATCCGCCGTAATGAAAACCACGGTATTCGCAGCCGGATACTCCCAACTGAAACCCCCGTCGATCTCGTAATCCGAGTCCGGGCTGCCGTCGGCCTGATCCGTGCGGAGTTTGCCTTCCGCGAATCCACGACCCTCGGCGAAACCCGTATCCCGCCAATGCTCGAAAGCCGCCATCTCGTCGCAAACACCCGCCTCTCCATTGAAGAGATCGCTATTCTCGGGATTCGCGAGATAGGCGATATAGCCTCCGAAGGCGTCAAAGGAGGTCGGGTCCGAGGTGGAGGGCGCACTCGCGGCATCCAGGGGATCGGTGCCCAGGGCCTCCTCTACGGCATCGGGGAAGCCATCGTCATCACAGGCATCACCGAGAGTATCCGCGTCCAGATCTTCCTGCCCGAAATTCGCGAGGTTTGGGCAGTTGTCCGCTTCGTCATCGAAGCCATCACCATCCGTATCGGGAATACTCGGAGCCACGAAATCGCTTCCGAGCATGATCAACGTCTCATCCTCGCTTGTAACTCCACCCCGTAGCGGGCAGACATCACATACGCCGCTATCGCAAGCTCTATCGGCATCGCCATAGAGCGCGCCCGCATTGGCACCCCCGAGGCAAGCCACGCCCAAATTACCCCACGGGCCTCCAAAATAATGATCGTAGCCAAAAACAAAAAAGGTCTGGAGACCCGCAGGCGCTTCGGGCGAGGTGGATCGTCTCTTGACCCTGGGGCTGTTCATCGTCGAGCCGTTATCGTAAAGACTACAGTATAGAAACGTACGATCCTCGACGTTGGGACAATTGTAGAGCAGCGGCGGATCGAACTTCAGATCCGTGGGACCCCGGTATTCGGCACTCAGATAGATGAGTTGGGATGGATCTCCCAGCACGCAACCGTTGCCATCGGCATCCGGCTCGCAGGGAATGTGGGGAGGCTCCCAGATGCGGAACTCTACCCCCCAGCAATGGGTGCGAGAATTCAGATTGAAGAGTTGCGCCCCGACCCCGATCGTATAGGTACGACACACTTCCTGCGTGTCGTAGGGGGCCACATTCTGCGAGAAGATCGAGTCCGCGTCGAAGATCGCGCTAACGGGATAGAGTCGATCCGGCACGTCTCAAAAGATCAGATTCAAAAATTGATCCAGGGTGGACGCCGTATCCGTAAGATTGGAGGCATGGGAGTTCCAGACCACAACGCCACTCAGCGGAAGGAGCGCGTAGACGCCATCGGCAAATTCGTTATCCGCGTAGGGTTCCTGGGATCCTGCGAAAGAGGGTGCCTTCACATTGGGCACGCAATCCGTGGGCCCAAAGGAAACATCGGCCCCGGAAAAGCCGAATGGTGGAATTGTAGGCACGAATACCGAATTGCAGGCAAGACTGCTCACGATGGCTCCACTGCAATCGGGGTTGAAGCCCAGAGCGGAATCAATCGCCTTCGAATCACAACTCTCTCCCCTATGGGCGCCTTGCTTGTAAGTAAAAGGACCAGAACCCCTTTCATGAGCGGGCTTGTCGGGAGTGGCGGCGGCGCTCTCCATCGCATCAACTGCGCTATCTCCCTGGTAGATGTGAATGATGCTCTGATGCGGTTGGGGTCCTGACGCAGGGTGCTCCTATGGTAGAGGAAGCATTTATCCGAGGGGCCATTGACCCCAAAGGCGCCGGGGCAATCGACCTGGAATTCGGCGGGAACGAGCCCGGGCGCCATGAAATCGGAACAGGTCGTCGGGCAGATCTCATCCTCGAATTGCGGAGGGAGATCCCACGGAGTCTGCAGGAGTTGAACCCCCGTGCTGGTGGCCGGTGGCTCCGGGGGCACGATCTTCCGGGGAGTCATGGGAGGAAGACATGCCGCCAGCAGTTGCGCCGAACCTTCAACTACGCCCGTCGCCGGCGCCCCCCCCCTCGGATCCACTTCGAGACGGCTGCGAGATGCTCCGACGACAGGGGCGTGGTGGAAGCCGGCATCGCGGCGCCCTGGCCACTGCCGAGGGGCGTAGCGTGGGTCGCCGGCGCCAGCTTCTCGTAGAGGAAACCTGCAATCGGCTCAGCCGACTCCACGTAGTCGTGATCCGTGAAAAAATTCGCGGCCGGAACATTGACCAGATTCTGGTACGCGACCTGCAAACTCAGGCCCAGGCTATTTCCCAACGGACTGCTGCCGTGGCAGAAGATGCACCGATCTTCGATCACTACGGCTTGAATACCCTCCCAGGTACTCGCATATTCAACCGACGTGCAGGCGGCCTGGAGACACTCGCTCGTACACCCATCCCCCTCGTCGAAGGTCCCATCATCGCATTCCTCGCCCAATTCATGCACACCATTGCCGCAGACCGGCGCCTCGCAGGCCAGGGGGGCCGAGGAGTTGTTGGCAGAAAATTCCCCCGCCCATTGGCGACCACCGTCGCGTTGGCATCCGGAAATTCGGCGCAGAACAACTCGCTGGCGACCTGGAACTCCACCCAGACCGCATCCTGGGCGCCCGCGACCGACCAGGACCAATTCGCCCCGGAGGCGATCACGGCCAGGCTTCCCGCCCCGAGGATCGCGCTGGTCACACCGCCCTCGAGACCCGATACATCCGAAGATTCGGACTCTCCCGTCGAGCCATTGAACGACCAGTTCAGGAGATCCAGACGGATCAACTCGATGCGACTTCCATTGGTCCCGACGCCGCGAACCAGCAGCGAGGTCGCATCCACCGTGGGGTCATGGCCCAGGGTGAGGGATTCCCTGGCATGGGTCGAAAATAAGAATTGCCAGCTCTAGGGATCGCCCTGGGTCAACACACTCACCTCGCTGCCCGCTATTGGAAAACTCGCGTCGTGGGCAAAAGCGGGTGGGGCCATGAGGAGGGCAGCGGCAACAAGGGTCAGGGATAAGGAGAACAAGAGGCGAACCGGCTCCGTTCGGGACTGCGTTCCGAGTGAGGCCGCACGTCAGCCTCCGCGGTAAGACTGGACCGGCAAGCGGGCGGTTGGCCGAACTGACAACAAGACTCCCCCCGAGCGAGCGCGGCCCAGGACTTTTCATCCTGCGGCAAGAGCCAGCCAGAGCCTAATGATTAGCCGGCAACCATGGGGTCGACGAGAATGGGGGAGAGGCATCGAGGCGGGTCAATGATCGGGTGATCCCCCCAAGATCCCTGAAAATTCCCCGCCTCGAATCTCCTTGACGCAACACACAGACAAGCCAGACATCGGTCACCCCACCGCGAACCTGAAGCCTTCGCCCCGACTGCTCCCCTATAAGCCGCTACCCGCTCCCCTATAAGCCGCTACCCGCTCCCCTTAAGCCGGCACCCCTCGGGGGAGCCTCGTGGCTCCATTCGGCGGGCGCTTCGTCGGCAGTGCCCGGGCCCCTGCCGACGGAGCGAATCCCGGGCAAGCGGGCTAGGGTGCAAGTTCCTGCTGATGCCGATTCCGACTCCCGAACAGCTCCGCGCCTATTGGAGAAAGAACCTCCTCTACCTCGGTGTTCTGCTGAGCCTGTGGTTCGCTGTCTCGTTCGGCTGCGGGATCCTCTTCGTCGACTGGCTGGACCAGTTCCGCATTGGGGGTTTCGGGCTGGGCTTCTGGTTCGCCCAGCAGGGATCGATCCTTGCCTTCGTGCTGATCATCTTCATCTATGTCGCCCTGATGAACCGACTCGATCGGCGCTTCGGAGTCGGCGAAGAATCCGAGGATTCATGATCGGCGTTCAGACCTGGGCTTTTCTGATGATCGGCGTCTCCTTCATTCTCTACGTCGGAGTCGCCATCTGGTCTCGGGCGCGTTCGACCGGTGACTTCTACGTCGCCTCGGGCCAGGTGCCCGCCGTCGTCAACGGCATGGCGACGGCCGCCGACTGGATGTCGGCCGCCTCCTTCATCTCGATGGCTGGGCTGATCGCATTCATGGGACGCGACGGATCCGTCTATCTGATGGGTTGGACGGGGGGCTACGTCCTCCTCGCACTCCTGATTGCCCCCTACGTGCGCGAATTCGGAAAATTCACGATTCCCGACTTCATCGGGGATCGATACGCCTCTCGGCTGGCTCGCGTGGTGGCCGTCATCTGCGCGATCTTCATCTCCTTTACCTACGTGGCCGGACAGATGCGGGGCGTGGGGATCGTCTTCTCCCGCTTTCTCGGTGTCGGCATCGATCTCGGGGTTTTCGTCGGCATGGCGATCGTCTTCTTCTACGCCGTGCTCGGCGGCATGAAGGGCATCACCTATACCCAGGTCGCCCAATATTGCGTACTCATGTTCTCCTACCTGGTACCGGCGATCTTCATTTCCCTGCTGCTCACCGGCCAGGTCATCCCGCAGATCGGCTTCGGGAGCGAGCTCAGCGCCGAGCCCGGGGTCTACCTGCTGGACCGTCTGGACGGACTCAGCCGGGCATTGGGCTTCTCCGCCTTTACGGCCGGCAATAAGGAGACACTCGACGTCTTTTTCATCACGGCGGCGCTGATGCTGGGCACGGCGGGACTTCCCCACGTGATCGTGCGCTTCTATACGGTGCCGCGTATGTCCGCGGCGCGTAGCTCTGCGGGTTGGGCCCTGCTCTTCATCGCCCTCCTCTATACCACGGCGCCCGCCGTGGCCGCATTTGCACGCACCAATCTGCTCCAGACCGTGGCCGATCAACCCTATGAGGCGATGCCGGATTGGTTTCGCAATTGGGAGAGCGCCGGACTGATTCAATTCGAGGATCTGAATCAAGATGGTCGCGTGCAGCATCTCGGTCCGGCGGCCCAGGGCAGGAATGAACTGGTGATCGACCGGGACATCATGGTCCTCGCCAACCCCGAAATTGCTCGATTGCCAAATTGGGTCGCGGGACTCGTAGCCGCAGGCGCCCTGGCCGCCGCCCTGTCGACGGCCGCTGGCCTGCTGCTCGTCATCTCCAGCGCCGTCGCCCACGACCTGCTGAAGAAGAGCTGGCGGCCCGATCTCGCTGAGAAGACCGAGCTGCTGGCGGCCCGAATCGCCGCCGGCGTCGCCGTGGTGATCGCCGGCTATTTCGGGATTCACCCACCGGGATTCGTCGCCCAGGTGGTGGCCTTCGCCTTCGGGCTGGCGGCGGCCTCGATCTTCCCGGCCATTCTGATGGGCATCTTCTCGACCCGCATGAACGCCCATGGTGCAATCTCGGGAATGGCGGCGGGGCTTCTTTTTACCGCCGGCTACATCATCTATTTCAAGTTCATGTCTCCGGAACTGAATACCTCTGCATATTGGCTATTCGGCATCTCGCCCGAGGGAATCGGTACCCTGGGCATGCTCCTCAACTTCGCGGTCGCCTGGGGGGTGGCCGCGATCACTCCCGCACCGGATGCCTCGATCGTAGAGCTGGTGAGAAGAATTCGGATTCCCGGCCCCGTCCAAGCTGAATGATTCCTCGCCAGCTGCGGCGAATCGAGTGGCTGTAGCACTTCGTCGCAAACGCAATGCGCGGAGAGGATGTCGACTTCGACTCGTCTGAGCGTTCTGGATTCATTCGGAGAGCGGGATTCCCATTCGTCACCAGCGCGAACGATGGCGCCGCCCACGCAGTCGATGCAAGAATCTGCCGACGATCTCTTCGCATGCTCCCCGATCTCCCGGACGATACGAAGAGCGATCCGATCCCCCTCCCGGCAAGGACTCGGCTTCTAGCGGCGCCGGCAGAGGGTGGCCGGCGGGGCGGGGCGGGGC
>CAYTAT010000060.1:0-10600 GCA_964435795.1 uncultured Spirochaetaceae bacterium | reverse complement strand
TCGGCTTCTAGCGGCGCCGGCAGAGGGTGGCCGGCGGGGCGGGGCGGGGCGGGGCAAGGCAAGGCAAGGCAGAAAGAGCAAAGCCGAAGCCAGGGGCGGGATTCAGAAGTCTCCCCGGGCCTCCATGTGGAGAAGCAGCGTGTGGGCCTCGGCGGAGGTGAGGGTATCCTTCTGCATCAACTCGGCGATCCGCGCGGGGTCGGCCCCGCCCGCCGTCTCGCCCGCCCCGCTCGCGGTTTGGCCCGGCCGGCTGCGGGTCGGCACGCGCACGATCTCGATCTCACGTTCGACCCAATTCATCTCGTTGAGGGGAGCACTCGCCGCATCGGGACTGGCGGCCACGATGCGTCCCTCGATCGTCGCAAAGGCCCCCTCGCTACTGGCGACAATCCGCTCCTCGGCAATGGCCGAACGAATATGCTCGACGCCCCGCTCGCTTCCGACGACGATCACCAGGATGGGGGGGAGAGACTCCGAGGCCCGCGACACCTCGGGCGTCCACGCCGATAGCGGCCCCGGCAGTCGCTCGTGAATTTTCGCATCCAGCAGCAGCGCGAAAACTGCCGCGGCCACCAGCAGACCCAGGCTGAAAGCAAGAGCCTTTTTCATCATGCGAACTCTCCGATTTCCGGGAAATCGCAACCGCGTTCGTCGTCGGCGACCCCGAGTGGCAATGGGCACGCGAAAGCCGACTCCGGGAATCGCGTTTCGAACGGAGCGGCGCTAGGGCGTATGGGGGTTGTAGGGCGTGTAGGGGCTGTAGAAGATCGGTGAGGTATAGGCGCGCTCCTGGATCCACCACGGCCCGTCGATCTGCTCGGGATCCTTGCGCAGGGCGATCGCATCGAAGAGGGAGTGGCGCGGCGTGGGGATCTGCAGCACACGTATATAGTAGAAGGCCCGCTGCGCGGGATCGAAATCGGGATCCCGCCAGAAAGCCGAGAGCTGGGCGGCACCGATCGTATTGCTGTAGCGGGCCGTCTCCGGATCCACCGTATTGCCTACCGGGGGCAGCATGCCCCGGGCATCGGGAATCCGATCCCCCGACCCCATCACGTCGATGACTCGCTCATGGGCCTTGCCGGAAGCATCGACCCAGCCCTTGACGACCTGCACGCGGTCGAGGTGCGCTCCCCCGGGATCCTTCAGGGCATGGATGAGAAAGCGGGGACTGCCGTCTTCAGGAGCGGCCGAAAGCTCCCCGCCCATCGGCACGCCGCGCCCGTAGCCCACCTCCTCGACGGATTTCGCCTGGAGATCCGCTTCTTCGTAGTCCCAGCCCGCAAAGATACGCAGCCGCATGCGGGGGCCGGTCGTCGCATAGACCTCTCGGCGCCGGAAGGCCTCGAGGATGGACGAGCGGGTATTTTCCTCGGCCCAGACGGCGGCCAGGCCCGACGCCGACATCGACCAGCCCGAAGGACCCCGGCCGGGACGCCAGCGAGCTTCCTTCTTCTCGGGCGTCGAATCCCGGGGAAATTTTCCCCAGAAATTCGGTTCTTCCGCCGAGGAGAGGCCCGTATGGGAATCCGTGGATCCGATCAGGCCAAAGCGATAGGGGTTGAAATTGATCTTCGACTCCATCTCCAGACCGCGCAATAACGCGGGGCGGATATAATCACCCACCTTCGGCGCGTAGGGCGGGGCATTCTGCTCGATGTAATAGGGGTAGAGTTCGAAGTCCGCGAAGGAATCTTCGGGGGAGAAGTCCGGATGGGTCTCGGAATCCCCCTTGAATTGGGTCACCTCGACGACGGGCTCCCAGCGCAGCCGCTCCCTGGCCTTGGCCTCGTCATAGGCGGCCCCGCGCAGGGTCCGGGTATCGAACATATAGCCCTTGGAGATATTCGAGTTGTGGGGAATCGAGACGAATTCGGCCCCGGTCCTGGCCGCGGTCTCGTCCAACCACGACCAGAGATCCTCAGGGTACATACTATCCGCAGAACTCCAGGGTTGAAATTCCGAGGCCACGTCGGCCCCCGAACTCGTGAAGACCACGCGATGCAGATTCGCTCCCGCCGGAATGGAGCTCCACTCCCAGCCGATCAAAGCCGTGAACTCGCCCGGCTCGTTGTATTCATCGGCGATCCGAATCGCCTCCTGCCAGACCGTCCGCTGCATCCTCTCGCTATTCGGAATGATGGAGGAGAGCGGGCTGGCGGCGGCTTCCTCGACGGATTGCGCGTCGGGCAAAAATTGGCTGAAGGCCGCCATGCCCTCATCGTTTTCGATCACGTCTCCCAGCCAATATTCGATATACCAGGCGCTGATACGATCCACCAGGCCGAGATCATCCACGGGAATGCCCCGCTCCACGATATGCCGCATCACGCCGAGATATTCGGCGTGGTCGGCGATCACCAGGAAATCCAGAGGCGTCCGAATCTGCACCCGGGCCCGATGGGAGGCGTGGACCACCGGCAAGCCCTTCGCGTAGCGGTAGGCGGTACTCGGATCGACGGACATATTGAGGTTGAGATAGGCGTCGAATGAGTTGCTGGAGTGCAGATGCGTATCGCCCCAGAGCAGTTGCCTCGACTCCGCGAACGCGGGAGGGGCATGCGAGGCGTGCATCCCAAAGAGGAGCCCCAGGAAAACCCCCCACGCCAGCGCGTCGCGAAAGCGACCAGACTTCATTCGGCACTCCCTTTCCCGTAGTCCCCGCCCCGGCGGGGAATCACCAGGATCTTCCTCTTGCGGGGGAGCTAGAAATTCCCACCCACGCGAATCCCCCAGGTGCGGGGCGGCTCGAAGGCGGCGGTGACGGGCCGCCCCAGCAGCACGTTGCCAATCGCCCGAGTGGAACGAATCGTCTCATCCGTGATGTTTTCGACGGATGCTTCGATAAAGAGATCCTCTTCCAGCGCCTCCCAACGGAGCCGAGCCTCGAGTTTGCCGTAGGAGGGCTCGCGATCCTCGGGGCGATTCGAGGCGCTGAAGTAGATCTCGTCCGAAACGAAATACTGGATTCGGGAGATGAGACTCCCATAGCTCTCCAGCGCGTAGGTATATTCCGCCGCAAAAGTGGCTGTATGTTCGGGCGCCCGAATCATGCGGTGGCCCGAAAAGTCCTGCGGATTCTGATCACTGGGTAGAGCATAATCCCAGCCCCTATTGTAGTCGGTATATTTCGCGTTGAGGTAGCCGTAGATCACACTCAGCCTCAGCTCATCGATGGGCATCCAGATACCCTCGAACTCGATTCCCCATATGCGAGCCTGCTCCGCGCTGCTGGTCATCGTCACATCCTGCACCTGGGTACGAACCTGGAGATCCTCGTAGTCATAATAGAAGGCCGTCAGATTGGCCTGAAGCTGGTTGTCCAGGAAACGATTCTTGGTGCCGATCTCGTAGGCCCAGATCTTTTCTTTCTTCGCCGGGTCTTCTGGTTGCGGCCCCTCTGCACAATTCGTCGATACCGAATCGCCATTGATCACGCCTGGCTTGTATCCCCGGGAAACGGATCCATAAACCATATGCTCGTCTGCCGGCAGGTACTCGACCTTGAAATCACCGCTCACACCGTCCCAATCCGCCTCCGTGGTCGAGTTGTAGGGTGCAAAAACGCAGCCTATAGGAAGCGTCAGGAAGCCTGTAGCCAGAGCATCCACCTGCCCGCCCTGGCGATAGCCGGTCTTACGGTCGTAGCTATAGCGGAGACCCAGACCAAAGTTCAGCGTATCTTCCAGGAATCCGAACTTCATATGTCCATAGGGAGCCAGGGATAGAACTTCGGTGCTCGCCTTTGTGAATGCACCGCGGAGAAGAAGGTTGAAGCCCGGAAATGCATTGGGGCATCCGAGTGGCTGGTCGTTGCCGTTGCAGATGCTTCCCCCCGGCCCCACGAAAATCGTATTATCCCTGCCGACTCCCGGCAGTTGGACATCCAGATATCCATCTGCATCGAGGGCGAAGAAGCCCAGAATCCACTCGGTGCTGAAAGTCAGATCTTCGCCTGCAAAGGGCATGGTTGCCTGGATATCAGAGTTGCTCCTCAAATGAGCATCTAGCCCCCGATCCTTGGTCCAGGCCGCGATATTGGCCACGACCATGGCCTGCTCGGTGAGATCCCCGTCGAAGGATTGAGTCCGATTCTCTTCCTTATACGAGCCCACCGCGCTGAAAGTGACATCGCCGAGCCCGGGCATCGCGAAGTCCCATTCGAGCGTCCCATTCACATCCCAGGTGGAAACATCCTGGAATTGGTGCGCATCCTTGCGGACCTCCCTGGAATCCTGCGGGTTCGGCCGAACGGGGCCATAACCCACAACCGTGGAATTATATGGATCGGCATAGACCCAGTTCGGAGCGCCGCCATTCGGGGGCCCCTCGGTAAAAAGATAGACACCCGGATAGTCGCCAACGATCTTATTCCCGAATCCCACCCCACCCTGATGGCTGTAGGTCCCGCGCATGACCAGTTCGGCATCCTCTGTGATCTCAAAAAGCAGTTGCGGGCGTATGCCCCAATTTTTCGCATCATCGGCATCTTGATCGTCGCCCGGAACAAAGAGATTATCCTGATACCCGTCTCTCTCTCTATAAAATCCGGCGACCCGCATGGCCACCTTCTCTTCGACCAGAGGCACGTTCACGACCCCGCGCCCGAATACCTGATCGTAGGATCCGAATAGCAGATCCCCGAAGACCTCTCGCTCGTGGGTGGGTCGGCGAGTCGCAACGTTGATGGCACCGGCGGTGGAATTCCTCCCCCAGAGCGTGCCCTGCGGACCCCGAAGCACTTCGATCTGCTGGAGGTCATAGAAGGTCAATGCGCTCGCCGCGGTTGGATTATTCTGGTACACCCCGTCGATATGAAAGGCAGTACTGGGATCATTGAAACCCTGGACACCAATCCCGCGGATCGTAATCCGAGATAGACCGAATACTTCTCCATAGTGAAGATTGGGAACTTGACTCGCGAGGGCCTCCACGTCGTAGATGCCCCGATCGAAAAGTTGTACCCCGCTCAGTGCCGTAATTGCAGTCGGTGTCTTCTGTAGATCACTCGAGCGCTTCTCGGCCGTGACGACGATCTCTTCGATTCCCTGATAGTCCTTATTTTCTTCCGAGGGGCCCTCTTCCGGATCCGGCGTCAACTCCTGCCCGGAGCTGGCGCCACCAAAACAGATCAGAAGACCGAAGAAGAGACCTGGAAGTAGAAGACGGAATCCTTGCGGCATGAATGCAGTACTCCTGTCGTGCAGAATCAGGGACGGCTCGTTGTCCAAACCACGCTCTGTGGTTCGACGGGCGGATCATGCTTTTCGACGATCGAGGCTTTCGCAGAGGGGCTCCTGGCCCATGACTCCAGGGCGACCTTCGAGACGGAGACCTTCGAGACGGCGACCTTCAAAACGGTGATAGCCGGAAGAGAATTGGCAGATCTCGTCTCCACGATTCCCGACGATCCCGCCCACGTCCTCTGCGCGATGGGGATCGCGTGCACCTGGCGGCGCACGAACTCGCTCGGAAGACTCGGAAGACTCGGAAGACTCGAAAGAAGAGATAACTTCTGCGAACACCCCCCGCGCTTGCGGAAGGCATACGCGACCGGGGGACGATCTTCGCGGATCAAGGATCCGGTGGCGGCCCAATCCCTGGGCGAGATGAATTCCACCCCGTCGCGAGTGCGGCGCGTGGGATTTCGATGCTCACTCCGGAAGGCCTCTACGACGTCGGCGCCTCCCGGCGTGATAGCGCTCGGGGAAAGCGGCACCAATCGCTCCAGGGTTCTGGAATCCGCATACTCACTCGGCCACCCGGGCCATTCCATGGTCTGACCATCGGCATCGTGGACGGAACGGTGCGCGTAGGGCATCGAATCTCCTGGGAGCCGAGAGTCTACCGCGAAAAAAGACTCCGCACCCTAGTTTCAGACCCGCATGTTTTCAGGGCCGTATGTCTTCGGGCCCGGATCGGCCACCCCGTGGATCGCGAATCCGGCCGGGGACCGACGAGGCGGATCCTCTGATAAGATAGGATTCTCCCGAATCGGCGGGGCGAGTCGTTCGACGCGATATCCGTGGGGCTGCGGCATGAACTTCGGATTCACAGAGGAACAGGATCTACTGCGCCGTGAAGTGCGCCGCTTTCTCGACGAGCGCTGCCCCCTGCCCGAGGTGCGCCGGATCATCGAGACCCCATCCGGCTACTCGGAGCCCCTCTGGAAGGAATTGGGGGCATTGGGATGGCTGGGGCTCAGCGTGCCCGAAGACCTGGGCGGTGCGGGGCTCTCCTGGCTGGATCTCAGCGTGCTGCTGGAAGAAACGGGGCGCAGCCTATTTCCCTCACCGCTGATCGCCAACACCCTGGCGGCGACCGCCCTGCTGGAGCTCGGAAGCCAGGAGCAGAAGAGTCGCTGGCTGCCGGGCCTCTGCGATGGCAGTCGCGTGGGGAGCCCGGCCCTGATCGAAGAGAGCGACATTATCTCGGTCGCGGGCATGCAGTTGCGCGCCGAAGAGGATGGCGACGCCTGGCGCCTCAACGGCCGCAAATGCCAGGTGCTCGATCCCGAGAGTGCGAACCTCTTCATCGTTTCCTTCCGGACGGGAGCCGGCCCCCAAGACCTCGCGCTCGCAGTGATCGAAGCCGACGAAAAAGGCGTGAGCGCCCGGAGTTTCCCCATGATCGACGCCAGCAAACGCATGGGGCATCTCGATCTCGAGGATGTGCGCGTGGACAAGAGCCGGATTCTCGGAGACGGGGGGCATGCGGGGCCGGCCATCGCGCGCCTGCTCGACGCCGGTGCCCTGGCGGTGACCGCCGAAATGGCGGGAGCCGTCGATGCCGCCCTCGAGTTGAGCGTCGCCTACGCGAAGGAGCGCGTGCAATTCGAGCATCCGATCGGCCATTTCCAGGGCATCAAGCACCCCCTGGCCGAAATCTACGTCGATGCCGAATCCTTCAAATCCCTGCTCTACTACGGGGCCTGGTGCTTCGATCATCGACCCGAGGAACTGCCCCGCTACGCATCCCTCGCCAAGGCCTACGCGACCGAGGCCTTCATCCGCACGGGCATCGACAGCATCCACATCCACGGCGCCATGGGCTTCACGACCGCCCACGACATCCACCTCTACTTCAAACGCTCCAAATGGGCGCGGCCAATCTTCGGCGACGCAGAGACCCACTACGAGCGCGTACTCGAATTGCGGGGGCTCTGATGGATTTCGATCTTTCCCCGGAAGAAAGGGAATTTCGCGAAGAAGTGCGGGCCTTCAACGCCGAGCACCTGCCCTCGGCCGCGGAGCGCAAGAAGATGGGACCGGCTTTTTTCGTCGAGTGGTGGCAGCTGATCCGCGAGAAGCGCTGGGTGGGATTCGAATGGCCCCGGAAGTACGGGGGGGGCGGCGGCAGCTTGATGGAGCAATACGTCCTGAAGCAGGAGATGCTGGCCGCGAGGGCGCCGGCCCTGGGCCGGGACTATACGGGCCTCGGCTGGGTGGGCCCCGCGATCATCCAATTCGGGAATGACGAACAATGCGAGCGCTACCTGCCCGACATCCTGGATAGTAAATCCGCCTGGTGCACGGGCTATAGCGAGCCGGGGGTGGGAAGCGACCTGGCTTCCCTGCGATGCAGGGCCGTCCTCGATGGCGACGAATACGTGGTCAATGGGCAGAAGACCTGGACCTCGATGGCCCACCATGGGACGGGGCTCTATTGCATGGTTCGCAGCGATCCCGACGTGCCCAAGTACGACGGCATCTCCTGCCTGCTGATCGATCTGAAAAGCCCGGGCATCGAAGTGCGGCCGATCGAGAGCTTCGCGGGGGATCATTTCGCGCACCTCTACAACGACGTCTACTTCGACAACCTACGCGTGCCGGTCGCCAACCGCGTCGGCGAGGAGGGAGAGGGCTGGGCGATCATCTGTTCGGCCCTGCAGCGCGAACGCTCGGGGATCGCGGAGGTGAACCGCCACCACGAAGCCCTCGAGCGTCTGATCGAACTCGCCGGAAACTCCCGCATCGCGGGCAAGCCCGCCCTCGAGAACGACAGCCTGCGGCGCAGGCTCGCCGCCTTCGACGCCCGCATCGAAGCCTCCCGGCTCAACGGCCTGCGCAGCCTCACCCGTCAACTGCGCGAGAACGGCGCCGATAGCGAAGCCTCCATCAACAAATTGCATAATTGTGATCTATTGGTCGCGATGGCGGAGACGGGTATCGAGTTGCTGGGAGGGGCGAGCCCCTACCTGGGCGATAGCGAAGCCTCCCTCTATCGCGGCAAATGGCAGATCGGCGCCCTGGGCTGGCCCACGACCGTCATCGGCGGCGGCACCCCCAACGTACAGAAGAACATCATCGCCGAGCGCATGCTGGGGCTTCCCAAGGACTAGCGGAAGAGCGGGAGTTCAATCGCGGCCCGGGGGCGAGCTTCCGGGCCCTGCGGGCGCTTCGCATCGAGGCCCGCATTCGTGCCGCCCGCCCCGCCCGCCCGCCTTCCCGCCCTCCCGCAACAGGGCTCTCAGTCGAGCACTTCGGGATTGGCGATGAAGTGTGGCCGCGCGCCCGAGAGCAGCCGCAGCAGATCGTCGGCGATCATCCGGGTGTGATTTTCATCCGTATCGAAGGTCGCACCCCCGATATGCGGCGTGAGCACGACGTTGTCGAAGGCCAGCAGGGGATGCTCCCGGGGCAGGCGCTCTCCCTCGAAATGATCGAGACCCGCGGCCCGCAGGTGTCCGCTCGAAAGCGCCGCCGTGAGGGCATCGAGATCGTGCAGACCCGCCCGCGCCGTATTGAGATAGATCGCTCCCTCCTTCATGCGGGCGAATTCGGCGGCGCCCAGCATGCCCAGGGTCTGGGGCGTGGGAGCGGCGTGAACCGAGACCACGTCGGCTTCGGCGAGCAGGGTATCGAGATCGCAATCGGCCTCGTCGTTGAAGGGATCGAAGGCCATCACCTTCATCCCCAGGCCCTCGAAACGCCAGCGCACCGCTCGCCCGACGGCGCCGAGCCCGATCAGGCCCGCCTTGCGGCCGGCCAACTGCCAATTGCGATAGCGATGGGTGGAGAGTTGCCCATCCCTCACGATCTTCCCCAGGCGCAGGTCGCGGTCGGCGGGAATCAGATCCCTGGCCGCGGCGAAGAGCAGGGCCAGGGTCATCTCCGCCACCCCGTCGGCGTTGCGCCCCGGGGTATGCAGAACCGGAATGCCCCGCTCACTGGCCCCCGCGAGATCGACATTGGTCGGGGTGCCCCGAGCGGACGCAATCGCGCGCAGGGGCAGCTCCAGAACCGGCCCCATGCAGAAATCGGCCTCGCAGATCAGGATCTCCGCCCCCTCCTTGCGGGCACGTTCCGCGAGTTCGTCGGGGCCGTAGATCCTGAGGGGCTGCTGGTCGCACCAGGGATCGAGCACCAACTCGACGATGGTTTCGAGGGTCTCGAGTCCGGGACCCCTCAAGGGTGCGGTCGCCAGGGCCCGGGGGCGATTCGCCTTTTCCATGCATCCTCCCCTTCGGATTGCGAAAGGCTAGCCCGGCCCAGGCGAATCGCCGCTTTCCTCCATGGCCCCCCGGGCCCTACCCGGCTTGCCCCCCTCGGCGCCCCCGCGGCCCACAGACGCCCCGGGGCTGAAAGAAGCCGCGCGCCTCGGGCCCCGAGGACCGTCGACGCGACCTGCCGGGCTCGTCGGAACTCGGGTAGAATCGCCCAATCGAGACTCCGCCGGGCTTCCCGGCGACCGCATCCCCCCGTAATGGAGAGATCCCGGGGAAGGAAGAAAAGGAGAAGACCAATGACCGATATTCTCGGCTACGCGGAGAAACGCTGTCTGGTGACGGGAGCGGCCTCGGGCATGGGGGCGGCCTGCGCGCGCACCCTGGGGAGCCTGGGAGCCGAAGTCATCGCGCTCGACATCCAGGATATCAAGGACGAGGTCAGCCAGGCCATCCGCGTGGATCTCGGCGACGAGGGCTCCATCGACTCGGCCCTCGCCCAGGTGGAAGGCGAAATCGACTGCCTCTTCAATTGTGCGGGCCTTCCCGGCGCACCGCGCTTCGACGCTCTCGCGACGATGTTGGTGAACTTCGTCGGACTTCGGCACCTGACCGAATCCCTCTTGCCGCGCATCAAGAATGGGGGTGCGATCGCGAGTATCACTTCGGTGGCCGGCATGGGTTACGAAAAGAACGAAGGCCGCCTGAAGGAAATCCTCGCGACCTCGACCTTCGATGAAGCCAAGGCCTGGTGTGAGGCCAACCCCGAAGTCGCAAACGGATACCTCTTCTCCAAGGAGTGCATCATCGCCTACACCTTCGCCCGCGCGGGAGATCTGGCCAATCGCCTGATTCGCATCAATTGTATCAGCCCCGCACCCACGGAAACCCCGATGATGGAAGCCTTTCACGAGCAGATTCCCGCCGAGGCCATGGACGAACATTTCCAGGCCCCGATCGGGCGCAACGCGACACCGGAAGAAATGGCCGAACCCCTGATCCTGCTCAATAGCGATGCGGCGCGCTTCGTGAGCGGGACCAACCAATTTGTGGATTTCGCCTATACGGCCCAGGTCTTCTCGGGTCAGCGGCCCCGACTCCTCTAGCAGGTTGCGGAAAAACTCCGTGCGCGGTACGCAATTGAGTGGTACACGA
>CAYTAT010000059.1:0-22461 GCA_964435795.1 uncultured Spirochaetaceae bacterium | reverse complement strand
CCCGAAACTCCGACCCGCCTCCACCAGGGCGCGAACCGGCATGGCGTGTCTTCCCCGGCCCGGCAGCGTGGAAAGCAGATCGAGAACGAGACTTTTCGGAGACGGGCACATTTCCATATATTACATAATCTGCACCTTCAGGCACTAATTGTAATGAAATAGAACCCGGTATCTCGGGGAGTGATAGGCCGAAAGTGCGGCTTCCATGCCGGCTGCCCGGCCGCGAGGTCAGTCGCCGCGAGTTGCGAAAGCCCCCGGGAGCCCCAGGGCCGACCGCTCTCGGAAATTCCGTGGGCCGAGGAGCGGGGCACTCATGCTTGCTCCCGCTCTCCCCTATCCTGGGGCAGGTCTTCAGACTCCCGAGAAGCGAGCGTCCGCTCGAGGGAGATCACACATCCGAGGAATCCACGTTGAGCCCTACACCATGAGCCATATCCGAATCGAAAAACCCCGACCCCATACCAGTGTCATCGTGATGGACCGGCCCGAGCGCATGAACTCAATGGCCTTCGAATTGGTGGGACCCCTGCACGAAGCCATCGAGGAGGTCGCCGCGGATAACGATACGGGCTGCGTGATCCTGACGGGAACGGGCCGAGGATTCTCCTCGGGTGCGGACACCCAGGCCACGGAACCTCCGCCCAATATCGAGGGTCTGACGCTGACGCGAATCGCCACGCGGTCGATGACCATTCTCGCCGACCTGGTACCCGCTCTTCGTCGCATGCCGCAACCGGTCATCGCCGCCATCAATGGGGCGGCGATCGGCGGGGGATTCTGTCTGACCCTGGGAGCGGATATTCGAATCGCCGCAGAGTCGGCCTATTTTCGGGCAGCGGGCATCAACAACGGGCTGACCGCAACGGAATTGGGCCTGAGCTTTTTGCTGCCCCGAGCCATCGGAAGTTCTCGCGCCTTCGAGATCATGCTCTCGGGACGTGATGTCCCGGCCGAGGAAGCTTCGCAGATCGGGCTCGTCTCGAGGGTGGTAGCCGACGACTCCCTGATGGACGCCGCCCTCGATCTCGCAGATCAGATCAACGGCTGGAGCACTCAGGGGACCCAATTGACGAAGCGGATGATGTGGTCCGGGCTGGAAACGGGAAGCCTCGCTGCCGCGGTGGAACTCGAGAGTCATACTCAACTCTTCGTCAGGATGACGACCCAGAACTTCGAAGAGGCGACCCGGGCACGCAAAGAGGGACGCAAGCCGAATTTCAAGGATTGATCCCGAGGATGCCTTCCTACTTTTCGTTTGCGGAACAGACCGCACATTATTTTTCACGGCCCCATACGCGCATTCCTCGCCAGGCGCTCGACTCTCCCGCCGCCTGGCGGGGCCGGGAATTGCGGAAGAATTCCCTCTGGCGCAAGCGGCTCTCCAGCTCTGAAATCGAGGAGATCGAGGAGGCCCTCGGGCGCGCGAGGGCGAGCGGGAAACATCTGGAAGCGCTCGTGGCGGAAGACTTCCCGCTCCCGACCCTCGCGAGCGAGATTGCCCGCTGGCGCGCGGAAATCGGGCACGGCCGGGGCTTCCAGGTGGTTTCAGGAGTACCGATCCAGCGCTGGAGCCGCACCGATGCCGAACTCTTCTTCTGGTGCCTCGGTCTCCATATGGGCCGCCCGGGGGCACAGAATCCCCAGGGAGATCTGCTCGGATTCGTGGAGGATACGGAAGAGGATGCCCTGGATCCCCACGTCCGGCTCTACCGAACCCGACGCCATATCGAATATCATTGCGATGCGGCCGATGTCGTCGCACTTCTCTGCGTCAGAGCGGCTGCGGCCGGTGGTACCAGCCATATCGTGAGTTCGGTATCGGTCTTCAATGAGTTGCTGAAACGCAGACCCGATCTCATGCCGCGCCTCTTCGAGGACTTCGCTCTCGATATTCGAAACGAAGATCGAAGTCTTTCACGGACACATCTTCCGATCCCGCCCTGCCGCCATGGAGAAGGGCATCTGCGCACCTTCTACCACAGTGATTATTTTCGCTCGGCCAGACGCCATGAGGACGTACCCGCCTTCACTCCCGAGGAAGAGAGCCTTCTCGACCTCTATGAAGAAATCGCCCTCGATCCCGATCTTCGCCTCGACATGACGCTGGAGCCCGGCGATATGCAATGGATCTCCAATCATTCCATCCTCCATGCTCGCGACGGCTACGAGGACCCTCCCGACCCCGATCAGAAACGCCTCCTGCTGCGCCTCTGGCTCTCATTGGAAACGCAATTCTGAACCCGGACGATCCGATCTGCCATCCGCCTCCAGCCGGGGTGGGTCCAGGCGATGAATCCCGGACGAGAACCACTGGAGGGCGCATCCTCACCCCCTATACTCCGGCAATCGACGGGGGACCCCGCCCACCATCGCCCCGCTTCCGAGCGGTCAGGAGTCATGACTATGGCCCTTTCCACAGCCCGCAGTCCTCGTGTCGCCATCGTCGGATCCGGCTTCTCGGGTCTTTGTCTTGGCATCCAGCTGAAACGGGCGGGAATTCAATCCTTCACGATTTTCGAAAAGGAAGCCAGCCTGGGGGGGACGTGGCGGGACAATACCTATCCCGGCGCCTGCTGCGATATTCCATCGATCTTCTACTGCTTCTCCTTCGAACAAAAGGTGGATTGGCCGCAGAAATGGTCCCCCCAGGCTTCGATTCGCGAGTATATGGACCACTGCGGAGAGAAGTACCAGCTCCTGCCCCATATGCGTTTCGGCACGGCCGTCGAAGCGGCGGCTTTCGATAACGATGCGGGCATCTGGCGAATCCGGACAAGCGATGGCGAAGAAATCGAAGCCGAGATCCTAGTGAGTGGGGTAGGTCAGCTGCACCAACCTCTATTTCCGAAGATCCCCGGCCTGGATTCTTTCGGAGGAACTCAATTTCATTCTTCACGCTGGCGCCATGATGTCGACCTCGAGGGAAAACGGGTTGCGGTCATCGGCAGTGCGGCAAGCGCGATCCAATTCATTCCGCAGATCGCCAGGCAGGCCGCGAATGTCCTGGTCTTCCAGCGCAGCCCAAATTGGATGATCCCGCGTGGCAATCGAGATTATAGCGAAAGGGAGAAGCGTCTCTTCGAGAATTTCCCCCTGCTGACCAGGCTGTATCGCTCCTACCTCTGGCTTCGCGGAGAAATTCTCCTCTACCCGATGATTCGCGGCAATCGACTCCTGACCCGGATGACTCGGCGAGCGGCCCTGGAGAATATGCATTCCCATATCCAGGATGAAGGACTCCGAAGAGCCCTGACGCCCGACTATCCCCTGCTTGCCAAACGCGTACTGATTTCAGACGACTACTATCCGACTCTGGCCCGGGAAAACGTAGAGCTGATCACCGAGGGCATCCAGAAGGTCAACGCCGAGGGTGTCGTCACCTCGAATGGTCAGTTCCATGGCGCCGACGTACTCGTACTCGCGACGGGATTTGATACGACTCATTTTCTCACACCCATGAAAATCGAGGGGATGGGTGGGCGGAGCCTGGAAGCGGAATGGAAGCGGGGGGCGGAGGCCTACCTGGGCCTTGCCGTCCCCGAATTTCCCAACTTCTTCATGATGTACGGGCCCAATACCAACCTCGGGCATAATTCGATCATCTTCATGATCGAGGCGCAGGCCCGCTACATCGTGCAATGTATCGAGAAGATCCGGCGCAATGGACTCCACTCGCTGAATCTGCGCCCCGACGTCATGCGGGCCTATAACGAGAAGGTACAGTCGGATCTGGCCGATACGGCCTGGGCGAAGGTAGACCGGAGCTGGTACAAGGATGATGCGGGCCGAATCACGAACAACTGGCCACATAGTACGTTCAGCTATTGGTGGCGCACGAGAAGGGTCGACTGGAGCGCCTACCGGCTGCGCGAGCAGGCATGACGATAAAGCGGAGACGCCGGAGAAGAAGTCACCCGAGCACTCCCCTCGTCACGCTTCGAAAAAACTTCTTCCGCTCCTTCTGCCCGCCGCGCCGACCTCCTCCGAGAGGCCTCGGGATCGGGATCAGGGCAGCCTCCGATCCGATTCAATGCTCTCCTCGTAGCCATACCGAACGGCCCGGACCCGAATCCGTGCGCCCTTGGGAGCGGAAAAAGGCCGATCGTAGAGCCTCTCGCGCGCGTCATCGATTCGATAGCCGATGGACGCGCCCTCGGTCGCGGATTTCAACACGATCTTCCCATCCCCTACTTCCATTTCGGGAGTGGCCGTCCGAGGTTCCCGCCCGCCGGGCCACATCGATTCCACCATCTCCTCCTCGCTTCGATCACTCCAATCCTCTACCCGCTGCGCCCATTTCCGATAGGCGGCGCGCATGCGCTGAAGCGAATCGCCGTGGGCGGGATCCCCTACTAGGTTTCGCAATTCATGGGGATCCGTGGCCAGATGGTAGAGCCTCTCCCTGCCCGTTGGCTCGAACCAGACTCGCTGATCCTCGTTCAGGCGTCCGGCTGCGAGGAGTTTCCACATTTCCAGCATCATCTCCTGATTGTCCCGAAATTCGCTGTGATGTCCGTTGGGCCGCAGGGGATTCCAGCTGCGAATATATTTATATTCCCGGCTACGAACGGCTCGCTCCCGATCCTCGAATTCATCGATGCGATCACGAGAGGCAAAAACGAAGTCGCGAATAGGGTCTGCTGTCTTTGCAAAGTCCCGCCCTTGTAGCGACGCCGTTCCCTCCACCCCGGCCAGCCCCAGGATTGTCGGCGCCAGATCCACGAAGCTGATCAGTCTCGCATCCACTGCACCCGGAAGCGCATCCGCGGGCCGCCAGCGCTCCGGCCAGCGGATGATCATCGGAACACGGATCCCGGAATCGAAGAGATCGCGCTTGGCCCGCGGCAGACCGTCGCCATGATCCGTAGTCCAGATCACGATGGTCGAGTCAACGAGATCGTCGGCTTCGAGGGCGGCCAGGATTTCCCCCACTTCCCGGTCCATCTGGTGAATATTGTTGTAGTGCCGAGCCAGATCGGCCCTCACTATGGGCGTGTCCGGATAATAGGGGGGGAGCTTGACGCGACTCGCATCCACGGGATCGCCCTCTTCGGGAATCTCGAGAAGAAAGGCGCGCACGAGCTGCATCAGCAGGTGCATGGCGCTATGGGGCCAGCCCCGGCCCAGCGGAGTAAAGACTCCACTCTCATGGGTTACCTGGAAATTGATGAGACCGAAAAAGGGCTGCCCCGCTTGCGCGGTGGCCCAGGCCCGAGATTGCGCCCCCTCGTCGTCCCAAATCGAGAAGGGCCCGCTTCCGGCCATCGTCCCGCTGAATTGGTAGTCGAGTTTCGAAGTGGTGAAGGTGTAATAGCCCGCGAGCCTCAACCACTCGGGAAAGGCTTTGACTTCGGGCGGGGGTACGGCGCGATAGCCGCCCCCGGGGCGGCTGGACGTGCGCATATGCTGGGCACCGATGGAGATGGGATGCAGGCCGGTCATCAGGGCCGCCCGGCTGGGAGCGCAGACTCCGGCAGCGGTAAAGACATGGCTGTAGCGGGTCCCCTGAGTGGCCAGTCGATCGAGATTCGGGGTGAGGGCGACCGGATCGCCGAAGGCCCCGACTCGCGAACTCATATCTTCGGCGACGAGAAGCAGGATGTTGGGGCGATCGGGCGAGGGGGATCGAGCCTCTGCGATGGAGACGCTCACCGCCATCCCCAATAGTGTCAGGACGATCCGAGTCGGCAGCCTGAAGAAGACCCTTCCCCGCATCTGACCTCCCTTTGCGACTGCGCGACCTCGTCTGGCAAGCGGATCGCAGCCGCCCGGCGCCAAGGAAATAACTGAGCCCGCGCCCCTTCACCATACCGGATTGTCCTATCCTACGAGTCATGGCCAAAGAAGAACATCAGGATCGTCTAGTGCGCTGGGCGCGCAGCGGCAAGGTCGGTGAGCCCGCAGTTCAAGCGGCCACGGTCATTCCCCTTCGAGATGGAAGCAAGGGCCTCGAAGTGCTGATGCTACGCCGCAACTCGAAGATCGCCTTCGGCGGGATGTGGGTCTTTCCCGGTGGCCGCGTCGACCCCGAGGATATCCACCTCGAGGAGCAGGAAGAAATTGATTCGGCACGCCGGGCGGCCATCCGCGAGGCCCGAGAGGAGGCCGGCCTGCAGCTCGAATCCGGGAGCCTGATCCCCTATTCCCATTGGACACCCCCGCCCATTACGCCGAAGCGTTTCCTGACCTGGTTTTTCCTGGCAGCCGCACCCGACGCCGAAATCACGATCGACGGCGGAGAAATCCGAGAGCACGCCTGGATGAAACCCCTCGAGGCCCTCGAGCAGCGGGATGCCGGAAAGATCGAACTCGCGCCCCCCACCTGGGTAACTCTGAGCCAGCTCGCCGGGCATGCCAACGTGGGCGACGCCCTGGCGGCAGCCTCGGCTGCCGCCCCCGAGAGATTCGAGACCCATATCGCCGTGGAAGACGAAGGACCCGTCGCCATGTGGCATGGCGATGCGGGCTGGGCGGATCATGACTCCACGCGACCCGGCGGTCGCCATAGGCTGATCATGCACGGTAGCCAATGGCGCTACGAGCGCAGCGAATCGGGGCCTGATCTCCGAAGCGATCCGAAGCCACTCGCGATTCCTGAAAACCCGAAAGTCTGAAGCTTCTCAAAGAACTCAATGCGAGCCAACGAACCGAAACCAGCTCACTCTTTCGAACGCCTCGATCACTTCTTCGGAAAGTTGGCGGGATTTTCTTTTGACCACCGATGGTGGATGGTCGCCCTCTCGATCCTTCTGCTGCTGGGTTGCCTCGCTCTGGCCTCCAAGGCAAGGATCAACAACGGCTTCGAATCCTTTTTCGATGCCAATGACACCACCTATCTCACCTACGACGAGTTCCGGGAAGATTTCGGATCGGATGAAATCTCCTACATCCTCTACGAGGCGCCGAACCACGAATTCGGCCCCTTCAATATCGAGATCATGCAGCGGATCATCGAACTCACGGAGGCCCTCGAGGAAGAGGTTCCCTTCGTCTATCAGGTCCGCAGCCTCGCCAACGTCGAGTTGATGATCGGAAACGATGATGGCATCGAAATCCTCGAGTTGCAGGATCTCTTCCCCCTGAGCCAGGAAGAACTGATCGACCTGCGTCCCGCATACCTTGGCAAGGAAATGCTCGTCGGCGGCATCCTGAGTGAGGATGCGAAATACGCCGCCATCATCGTTGAAATGGATCGGAGCAGTACGGATTCACTCGAAGACATCCGTCTGGATCCCGAGGGAGGCGACGGGATCGCCAACCTCTATCCGCAGGTCACTGATGCCGCCATTACAGAAATTCTGGCCAGAGAGAAATATTCGGGAATCACCTTCCTGCATTCCGGGGACGTTCCCCTGAATGCAATCTTCAACGTGGTCATCGGAGATGAAAGTGCATTCCTGCAGGGGGTGACGGCTTTCCTGATCTCGCTGATATTGCTCTTCTTCTTTCGATCCTTTGTCGGAGTTTTCGCACCGCTGCTGGTCATCCAGATCAGTGTCATCGCGACCGTCGCCTTCGTCGTAGTGCTCGGCTGGGATTTGGATCTCAGTTTTGGAAGCATCCCCACGCTGATCACTGCAATCGGCGTTGCCCATTCGGTCCATATTCTCTCGGAGTTCCGGGGACTCTTCTCGAAGATTGGAGATCGACGGCAGGCTCTCGTCGAAACGCTTCGACTCGTGGGTACGCCCTGTCTCCTCACCAGTATCACGACCGCCGTGGGCTTTGCGTCGATGAGTTTCGTCCCAATCAAGAGCATCGCCCATATGGGTGCCTACAGCGCCTTCGGCGTCCTTGTCGCATTCCTCCTCTCGCTCACAATGCTGCTGGCCGCCCTATCATTCGGTCGCACTCATCCACGCAGAGCCATGAACGACGCCATTCCGCGAGAAGGATCCGAAGGCGACACCCTGCACGGCGTACTCGACGCAATCTATCACTTCGTCTTGAAGCGACGAAGAGAAATTCTCTGGATATCGTTCCTGATTCTCACCATCGCCGTCGCCGGAATTTTGAGGCTCGTAGTAGATTCCAACTGGCTGAACGATCTATCGGATCGGATTCCCCTCAAGGCCCATACCATTCAGGTGGATGAAGTCATGGGAGGGGCCATGAACCTCATCCTTCTCTTTGATGGGGGGAGTCCGGACTCCATCAAGGATCCCGCCGTTTTGGGCGACATCGCGAGGGTTCAGGAGTGGGCCAACCAGCAGGAACTCGTTCGAAAATCCTATTCGATTGCCGATGTCATAAAGGATTTGAATCAATCTTTTCACGCGGATGACCCCTCTTTCCATCAGATCCCTGAGACTCGGGAACTGATCGCCCAATACCTGATCCTCTACGAGGGGGCCGGGGGGGTCGAGGTCGACGAATACGTCTCTTCAGATTATCAACGCGCGAGCCTGGAATTGCGCCTCCAGCTGAGAATGATGAGCCATACGGCCGGACTCGTGGAGGATCTGGAAGCGGAATTGGCTCGAAACCCGCTGCGGGCTTCGACGATCAGCTTGACGGGCATGGGTGCCCTATGGCTGAAACTTCTCGACCAGATCGTGGTCAGCCAGATCCAGGGCTTCCTGATCGCCTTTTCGGTGATCACGCTCCTGATGTGCCTGCTCCTCGCTTCCGTCAAGACCGGCCTGCTCTCGATGCTGCCCAATCTGGTCCCCGTGCTGCTGACCCTCGGCATCATGGGCTGGATGGTCATCCCCCTCGATTATTCGAAGGCTTCGATTGCCGCGGTCGCGATGGGAATTGCGGTCGACGACACGATCCATCTGATTTCCCGTTTTCGTTACGAGTTCCTGCGTTGCGGCAACTACGCTCGCGCCCTGGAACTCGCACTCTTCGACGTCGGACGCGCCCTCGTGATCACTTCGATCGCATTGGTCTGCGGTTTTCTCGTCCTAACGCTTTCACTGCTCGACAGCCAGGCCACCCAGGGGGTGCTACTGTGCACGACCATTATCGTCGCCCTATTGGGGGATTTCCTGCTCCTCCCGGCCTTGATCCTCACCTTCAAACCCTTCGGTGACGAAGCACCTGAAGAGGTCTCCCACGTAGCGCCCCCGGCCATATAATTCGGAGCGGGCAGCTATTCTTTCCTCTCGACCCAAGGACTAGCCTGAACGACGTTCCATCCTCAATCCGAAGGAGCCACCCATGGCAGACCCCGTAAAGATTCCCCTGAAAGACGAGTCTCTCCTGCGACATCAATGCTACGTGAATGGGGAATGGGTGGGCTCCGGCGACGATCGGCGGATCGAAGTCGACAATCCCGCAACCGGTCAGATCCTCGGCTCGGTTCCGGCCCTGGACGGAAATGCGACGAGGCGGGCCGTCGAAGCAGCCGCAAGCGCCTGGCCGGCATGGCGTAGCCGCACGGGCAAAGATCGAGCGGCTCTGCTCAGACGCTTTTTCGATTTGATCATTGCCAATCGGGATGACCTGGCCCTCCTCATGACTCACGAACAGGGCAAGCCCCTGGCTGAAGCCCTCGGCGAAATCAACTACGCGGCTTCCTTCATCGAATGGTTTTCCGAGGAGGCCAAGAGGATCTATGGCGATATCGTCGCCGATCCGCTGCCGGGGCATCGGATCATGGTTCTCAAGCAGAGCATCGGGGTCGTGGCCTCGATCACGCCCTGGAATTTTCCGGCCGCGATGATCACCCGGAAATGCGCCCCGGCCCTGGCCGCGGGCTGCCCCGTCGTAATCCGACCCGCCTCCCAGACACCCTTCTCCGCCCTCGCCCTGGCGGAATTAGCGGATCGTGCCGGAATTCCGGCCGGTGTCATCAACGTGATCACGGGCCCTTCCGGAGAGATGGGGCCGGCGCTAACGGGCCATCCGGCCGTCCGCAAACTCAGCTTCACGGGTTCCACGGAGGTGGGAAAACTTCTGATGGAGCAATGCGCGGGCACCGTCAAGAAGGTCTCTCTCGAATTGGGCGGCAATGCGCCCTTCCTCGTCTTCGACGATGCCGATCTCGAGGCAGCCGTGCAGGGGGCCATCAGTTCCAAATTCCGGAATGCGGGTCAGACCTGTGTCTGCACAAATCGCTTCCTCGTCCAGGACGGAATCTACGACGCGTTTTCGGATCGCTTCGCCAAGGCGGTCGCCGAATTGCGCGTGGGCAACGGCCTCGAGGACGGCACGGAACAGGGTCCGCTGATCGATCTGGCTGCGGTCGACAAGGTGTCGGAATTGATCGCCGACGCGCGCTCGAAGGGAGCCCAGATCCTGGTCGGCGGAGAGCCCCATGAACTCGGAAATCGCTATTTCCAGCCGACCGTGCTCACCAATGCCACGCCCGATATGGCCCTGGCCCGGGAAGAAATCTTTGGACCCGTCGCTCCCATCTTCCGTTTCCATGATGAAGAGCAGGCGATCGCGATGGCCAATGACACCGAGTTCGGCCTCGCGGCCTACTTCTACACTCGAGATCATGCCCGCCTCTGGCGTGTTTCGGAAGCGCTCGAATACGGAATCGTCGGAGCCAATACCGGCATCATCTCGAATGAAGTCGGCCCCTTCGGTGGGATCAAGGAATCGGGAATAGGCCGCGAAGGCTCGAAATACGGTGTCGACGACTTCATCGAACTCAAATACGTTCGCATCGGCGGGATCGACTGAGCGGCAGGGCATCCCCCCCTGAAATTCAGTCCCTCAGCTTCCGCCCGAGCCCCCGGCGACTTTCTTGACGGGATGCTCGAGGCGTAGGGGACCGCGGCGCGGTTGATCGCTGGGAGGGCCCGCGCGGAGCGGGGATATCATCCGCTTGATATCCTCGAGGATCAGGTAGCCACAGGGGACCATGAAGAGAGAAATGACCGTGGCAAAAACCACGCCAAAGGCCAGCGAAACTCCCATCGGGATCACGAATTGAGCCCCCATGCTCCTTTCGAGCAGCAGGGGAGTAAGTCCCGCAAAGGTCGTCAATGAAGTCAGGACGATGGGACGGAAGCGTGACACACCGGCGACGCGCACAGCATCCTCGATGGAACTGCCCTCCTTGCGACGCCGGTTGACGGAATGTACGAGCACCAGGCTCGAATTGACCACCACACCCGAAAGCGCCACCACGCCGAAGGTGGACATCATGCTGAAATCAAGTCCCATCAGAACGTGCCCTGCGATGGCCCCTACCAGCCCGAAGGGAATGACCGCCATGATGATCAGCGGTTGGCTGTAGCTTCTGAGGGGAATTGCGAGCAGGGAATACATCAACGCCAGTACGAAAAGATAATTGCGCCCCAGGGAACTGAACATCTCGCGCTCCCTGCGCTGCTCCCCTTCCAGGGAATAGAAGATTTCCGGAAATTCCCTGATCAGGCTCGGCAGGACATTCTTCTTCAGATCGGCCAATACCTCGGCCGCATTGCCCCGACTCTCGTCGACATCTGCGATGACATTGATGGTTCGCTGTCGATCCACCCTCTTGATCACCGAATAGCCGCGGCCCATACTCGCCGTAGCCACGGCATAGAAGGGTACTTCTCCGCCATCGGGTGTACGAATCCGCAGGTTCTCGAGATCCATCAGGGAACGACGATGGTCCTCGGGATAGCGGACCATGACTCGAATATCGTCGCGATTCCGCTGTATGCGCTGGGCCTCCTCGCCGTAGAATGCCTGTCGCACCTGATGAGCCAGATCCGCAAGGCTCAATCCCAACGCCTCGGCGGCGGGCAGGATGTTCAGCTGGATTTCCTGCTTCCCTCCCTGGAAGGAATCCGTGACGTCAAAAACCCCCTCGTATTCACCCAACGATTGCTTCAACTTCTCTGAGGCTTCCTGGAGCTTATCGACATCGGCTGAATTCAGCTGAATGTCGATGGGACTTCCGAAAGAGAAATAGTCCGAGACGAAGGAGACTTCTTCGGCACCGATGACAAGAGGCGTCAACTCTCTCCAACGCGCGACCACATCCTTGGGTGATAATTTTCTGGCTCGCCCGCCGACCAATTCGATCGCCACTTCACCCTGGTTGCTCATTCCGAGCCCTGCAGAGGGCTGGCCTGGATCTCCTCGATTGCTCCCCGCCGTTCCGCCGACGACCGCCATCACGTGCTTGACGACCAGGTCCGGGGATCCCCAGCGCTTCGCGTATTCCTCCCTCAGGCGATCCGAAGATTCCTCCAAGAGCGCGATCGCTTCGCTGGTCTTTTCGAGGGGGGTGCCCGCGGGCATCGTGACGGTGGCGGATATGTAGTCACTCTCTACCGGCGGGAAAAACGTCCATCGCACCCGACCCGTTCCGATTGCCGCCAATGCCACCATCAGACAGACCAGGGCCAGGGATGCCGTCACATAACGCCATCGCAGAGCGCGGTTCAGAGTCGGGAGATAGCCCTCTCGGGCCAGGCGCAAGAGGCTCGACGAGAGCTCTCGTTGAACTTTCTTGAAGCGGCCCCGGATCGAACCTCCTGGGGGATCGGCATGATCCGGCTTCAGATGATGGCCGAGATGGGAGGGTAGGACGAGCTGCGATTCAACCACCGAAAAGAAGAGACAGAAGATCACCACCATTCCGATGGTGCCGAAGAACTGCCCCATCGTACCCGGCGCAGCCACCATGGGAAGAAAAGCGGCTACGGTCGTAAGCACCCCGAAGATGACGGGAACGGATACCTCCTGAGTCCCTTCTATGGAGGCCTGAATGCGGTCATCGGATTTCTCCTGATGACTATAAATATTTTCTCCTACGACGATTGCGTCATCAACGAGGAGCCCCAATACCATGATGAACGCAAATAGCGTCAGTACATCGATCGAAAATCCGAGTACGGGGAAGACGGCGAGTGCTCCCATGATCGAGATCGGCACGCCGATGGCGACCCAGAGTGCCAGCCGCAGGCGAAGGAAGAGGGCCAGGACCACGAATACGAGTGCGAATCCTCCGTAGGCGTTGCGGAGGAGAATATCCAGTCGATCGCGCAGATAGCTGGAATCGTCGCGCCAGACCGTCAGGGAGAGAGCCTCGGGCAACCTCGCCTCGGCCCGGGCCAGGTACTTCTTGACCGTATCCGCGAGTTTCAGGACTTTCTGATCGCCTACTCGAAATACCCCGATCGTGACAGCGGGCTCCCCATTGAAAGTCACGTTGCGCTCGTTTTCTTCGAAACCATCGACCACCGTGGCGACGTCACTCAGGCGCAAGCGCGTCCCATCCGCGCCCTTGCGGATCAAGATCTCTTCGAACTCCCGGCCGGTATAAGCCTGGCCCTTGGCGCGAAGCAGGATCTCTCCCGCACTGGTCTTGATGGCGCCACCGGGAAGATCCAGGGAGGATCGACGTATGGCTGCGGCCACCTCATCGAAGGTCAAGCCGAATCGCCTCAATGCCGATTCGGATACCTCGATCGAAATTTCGAAGGCTCGGGCATTGGAGAGGTCGACCTGGGTGACGTCGGGCAGCGCCAGAACTCCGTCGCGAATCTTCTCTCCATACCAACGCAGAGCCGATTCCGTCGCCGGGCCCGAAAGTGCGATCTGAAGCGTATTATGTCGAACATTCAGATGATTGATGACGGGCTTTTCCGTTTCGGCGGGGAAAGTCGAAATCGAATCGACTGCGTTCTTGATCTCGGCCAGGGCGCGATCCACGGGATAGTCGGTGACCAATTCGACGGTCACGCCACAAGCGCCTTCCGCCGAGGAAGAAGTCATCCTCTCGATCCCGTCGATGCCCTGGATTTCCTCCTCGATTCGGATGCAGACGCCCTCCTCTACTTCCGATGGAGTGGCCCCCAGATAGGGAACTCCGACCTGCACGATATCGACGTCGATATCCGGGAAGGTCTGCTGCCTTATGGATGGCAGGGCCACAATCCCCGCCAGCAAGACGAGAATCATCAGCAGATTCGCGGCCACGGAATTCCGGGCAAACCATCCGATCACCCCATTCATGAGTCGGCGCCCGCTGGGGGGGTCGTGTCTTCCGCAACCGAAACCCGCATACCGTCAATGGCGCCGGGCAGGGGCGAAATCGCGATCCGCTCCCCTTCCGCAAGGCCACTTTCGACGACCACGAATTCTCGCTCGGGTCGTAGGATCTTTATGGGACGAAAGTGGATGCGATTATCCGCACTCAGGACGAGCACTCGACTCTGCCCTGAGAGTGCACTGCGGGGAATCACGAGAGCCTCGGGAAGCACTCGTCCCTCGATCTCCGCTTCGACGAAGAGACCGACTGCCAGCGGAGGTCGTCCGCTCTTTTCCATCCGGCCGTAGGGATCCTCGACCCGCGCCACGAGCGTCACCATCCGGCTCCGAGGATCGATTTCGCCCTCGGTCCGCACGACCCTGCCCGTCCATTCCGTGTCGAGGCCCGCGAATTGGGCCCGCAATTTCACCGGGGCACCGGCCAGCTCCGGAGGATTGAACTCCCCGGACCCTTCCGCTGATGGCACTTCCCCCTGCCCTCCGTTGAACTCACGATAATCGAGGGGAATCTCGAGATAGCGAAGTTCACGGTCCGGGAGGGGCAGGCGAACCTCCGCGTAATCCACGGCATAGATCCGCGCCAGGCTTTCGCCTCGACCCACGAATTGACCGGGATCTACGAGTTCGCTGCGTACCCTGCCGCTATAGGGAGCGAAGATTTGGGTTCGTTCCAGGTCTCGTTCCGCCCGGCCCACTTCGGCCAGCGCCTGGCGCAGGATGGCTTCAGAGATATGAGCCGCGTTTTCGGCATCGTCGATCCTCGATTCGCTCGCGACCGAACGATCTGCGAGACGCTGCTGGCGATCTCTTTCCTTGCTGGCTCGACCGGCCTCACTCTGCGCCCGGGCCAGCACGGCCCGAGCCGATTCCAGATTGGCCTCGTAGTCGATTGAATCAATCCGAAGCAGCAGGTCGCCGCGCTCGAAAAAACCGCCGGGAACCAGCGATGGCGAGACCCATACCACTTCACCCGAGACCTGGGATCTCAACTCGCTCTGCGTGCGGGGCACCACCGTTCCCTGTGCCTCTACGATCAACTTCAGTTTCTTCTTTTCAAGGGTCTGAACGCGAATCAACGGCGCATCGACGGCAATCGGCTTCGGCGCGACGACGGGCCGCGTAATCCACAATAATGCCACCAGCGTGCCACCGATCGACAGGATCGCCAGGGGAATCAGGAGAGTTCGCTTCATGGAATGTCCTCTGCTACGGCCGACACTCCAGATTTCGCATCCCGCCCGTCCGAAAGATCGTATTCCCCCGAACCTTCGACGACGGCGCGGTAGCCGGCCGCCGAAAAGTTCACGAGAGCATCGATGCGCTCCGGATCGAGACCACCCCGTCCCACTTCCCCACCCTCACACCAGACGAGACCGCGGCTGATCGTGTGGATGATCACGCCCAGGGCCAGTTGAAAGGCCAACTCGATACGTTGGGAATCCGTCTCCGGAGAAACGCCTTCGAGGGTTCGCTGAAAGCGACGCATTATGGATTCGAAGATTTCGATCCGGATCTCCTCGACGACCGCGGGCGAATCGACGTAGAGCCGGGCCGCCAGACGCTGGAAAACGGGATTCGGCTGGGAAGCCTCGGCACCCCATTCGAAGATCGGGCGAATGAAGGCCCCCAATACATCTTCGACCGTGACCGAATTCTCTTCCGCCTGCGCTTCCAATCGTTCGAGGTGCTGAAGTCGGAGCGAGTTCAACGGGGCGGCTCTCTCCCGAAGAGCCGTACGCAGCAATTCCTCCTTGCTGCCAAAATGATAGTGAGCCGCCGAGACGCCGGTGCCGGCTCGGCGCGCGATCGCACGCATGGAAGTCGCGTGAAAACCGCGGTCGGCAAAGATTTCGACCACGGCATCGAGGAGCCGAGCCTTGGTATCCCCTTCCTCGGAGCAATTGGGTTCACGAATGGAACTGAGGGGAATCGAAGTACTGGACAAGCTTTCTCTCCGTCGGGTCTGGGCGCCGCAGGGGTCGGATAGACGGGCATCCCAAAACGAAGTCTCGCGGGACGAGACTTGAGAACGAACGTTTGAAACGATCGTTCTAAAGATAGGGAATCCCGCCCCGAAGGCAACCGCATTCGAATCCGGAACGCCCGCGGCCCCAGGCCCCTGAAGGTGCGCCGTGGAGCCGCCCACGGGTGGGGATCTCCGGCATTTCGGCCGCCGCCTCGGCAAGAGGAGGGTATCGCGTGGATGGAGGCCGATGCCACTCCCCGGGAGCCGACATATCTGAATTCGAAGCCTGGCCCGCCACCCACTTGCTTTTGCGCGCGGCCGCGCCCGGAAGAGCCGGCACGTCGGGTGGCCCGGAGGTCGATCTCCCCGACTCCCGCGGGCCAGGTGGTTTCAGCATGGGGAGACCATCGGGTCTATTCTCAATGCTTCGAAGAGAACTCGAAGGGCCGTTGCAGCCGACAGAAAGGATCGAACGCATGAAGAACTTCGCTGACAGGATCGCGGTCATCACGGGCGGTGGAACGGGTATGGGGCGAGAGCTGGCCCTCCAACTCGCGAAGGAAGGTTGCCACATCTCGATCTGCGATGTCTCAGACGAGTCCATGGCAACGACCCTTGCCCTCTGCCAGAAAAGCGCCCCCGCCGGGACCCGCCTCCACGCCTTCGAGGCCGATGTATCCGAAGAGGAGCAGGTGCTCGCATTTCGAGATGCGGTCATGCAGGCACATGACACCGACTGCATCCACCTGCTCTTCAACAACGCCGGAATCGGAGCGGGTGGAAGCTTCCTGCTCGATGACCGAGATGACTGGGAGAAGACTTTCGCGGTCTGCTGGGGGGGTGTCTACTTCTCTTCCCGAGCCTTCATCCCCCTCCTGGTGGCGGCTCCAGAGGGTCATCTCATCAATACCAGCAGCGTAAACGGGTTCTGGGCTTCCCTCGGCCCCATGACAGCTCATACCGCCTACAGCAGTGCCAAATTCGCGGTCAAGGGATTTACGGAGTCCCTGATCAACGACTTCCGCATCAACGCCCCCCACGTCAAGGTTTCCCTGGTCATGCCTGGACATATCGGCACCTCGATCGTCATCAACTCCAATCGAATCCTCGGCCACGACCCCAAGGAACTCTCCAACGAAGAGTTGGATGGGGCTCGCGATCGCATGGCCCAGCTTGGATTCGATATCGGTCCGATCAGCAACGACGAGATGAGACAAGCCCTGCAGCAGCGGGCTGAAGATTTTCGCGATCAGGCGCCCGTGAGTGCCGCGGAGGCCGCGGGGGTCATTCTCGAGGGCGTACGCGATGAGAGATGGCGAATCCTGATCGGCGAAGACGCACATGCCCTCGATCGACTGGTGCGGGAATCCCCTGAAGAAGCCTACGAACTCTCCTTCATGGAGCGTCTCCTCTCGATCACCCAATGGCAGCTGGGCGACCTCGCGAATCCCGAAGCCATGATCCCGGATGCCTAGGGGCTCGAGGCATTCGAATACCAGGGAGGCGCACCGAGATTCAGCGTAATTGGAACCCTGAGCGACAGGCCGACGTCCGGAGCGTCGTCTGTCACACCCACACTGATCATGAAGCTATAGCTGATATTCGAGCTTCTTCGCATCGTTGCGCCCAATCCAAGCGTTCCGACCTGCAGGGGAACCGCATCTTCGGGGGTGATTCCATTCTGCTTCGTCTTGAGAACCACCGAATGGTCGTAACTGAGGCTCAGCGAAAGCTTGTTGTTCAGGGAAAGGCCCATCCCGAGACTTCCACCGATCACGTCGCCCGGATCGATCTTCCCGTAGGGCGCTCCGGATTGAGAGCTCGGCTGAACGGCATCGATATGCCGAGCAATATTCCAGCTGTAGTGGAGGCTCCCGAAGATCACTCCGGGTTCGGTGGGATAAACGAATGAGAGCGTTGGCGAGAGGGAGTAGAATCCGCTTCCCGTCGGGACTTCCTCTTCGAGGAAATTATTCAACTTGTCTCCGCGCTTGACCTCGTAGGGGCTGGTACCCGTCGGAATACGAAACCCGACACCCGCAACGAAGGCGGCCACGGAATTGCTACCGCGATTCAGCTGGGTTCTGAAACCAAATCGGATATCGCCGATGCCTCTCCCCTCCGCGGTGAGATTCTTATCCCGATTTGCATCGGTATTCTTATCCGAAAGCCTGAAACGGCTCCAGCCCGCCATATAGGGCACGGTGAAATCCACTTCCAGCCGATTCATCAGTCCGTAACGAGCGGTCAGATGGGTGGTCAGTGTGCCCCTGTCGCGGCGTGTGACATCGATGATGCCCAGGGTCAGAGCGGGAAGAATCGTATATCCCGTGATCTCGACGCGATTGACCGAGGAAAATCCGTATCGAAATTGGGGCTCGAGCACGAGACGGCCGGGAGGCAGAAGAACTCCACCCGAGCGAATCGGAATCGCCTCGGCGAGTTGAGCCTTCCTCTCCTTCTCGCTCTGCTCTCGGTCATCCGGTCGGGCTGCTTCCTGCCCACCTTGGGCCGCAGCGGATTGCGAGGCGCCGGACTGCGAGGCGCTGGACTGCGAGGCGCTGGACTGCGAAGCGCTGGATTGCGAAGCGCTGGATTGCGAGGCGGTGGATCGGACGGCATTGGCCCTCCCTTCCGTCTGGGAGGCGCTCTTCGCCGAAGCCGAAGAATTCTGCGACTGCGCGCCTGGATCAGAGGCCCGAGTTTGTTGCCGGGCCGGAGACCGCTGTGCCACGGAGGGTCTCGCCGATCCGGCGGACTCCGTTTTCGTCGCTACCGCTGCAGAAGCCTGCCCGGAGGACGAATCGGAATTCCCAGACGCCGCCTTCGAGGCCGGTTTCGCAGAGACGATTTTGGTCCGTGCGGGCTTGGCCCCCGCATCGGCGGCCGGCGACGGGTTTTGCGAATCGATTCGCGTGATGAGTTCGGCCATCGCGGAACGCAGGTCGGACACCTGCTTGCGAAGGAGTTTCAACTCCTCTTCCTGGGACTCCAATCGTCTGCCCTGATTCAGAATCGCGTCGGCTTCTCGAGCGGGCTTGGCGTCGCTGAGTTCGCTCGCAACCGCCGCAGCGCTCGATAGACTCAAGAGCAGAACGATCGCAATCACGCACCCTGCGGGTCCGCTCCCGATCCCTCTTCCCGCCGGTGGTGAATTTCCTCTGAGCCCCAGGTCTGGCTACCCCTCGCGTTCGAGTTTCCCTAGATAGATCGGCAGATTGGGGCTCGATCTGAAATCGCGACCAGGATGCGAAGCCGGCCATAAGACCCTGGGAAATAACGGACTTCCGGGGGAGTTTCGCCACTCGAATCGGGTCCTAAAAGCCACACTAACGGGAGCTGAATCGCCATCATGGCGGGCGATTCTTCCTGGACTTCGAAATCGGGCAGCTAGGGGGTACTTCCGGATGCGGGAAAATCACCTGGCCGGAGCAGCCACGGCTGCGGGCGCTTCGGCCAACGCTGCGAGGCGGATGCCTGCCCTACCCGACCTTCCCCCGCACCACGGAAAACTGCCTGCGATACAACCCGGGCCCATGACGGGGGCTACCCGCGCAGTTTCCAGGGGCGGCCTCCGCCTCCTGCTCGTCGGCCCACCTCATTACGCCCGATTCGCGCCCATTGCGGCGAGGGATCCGCCCGTCAGGGAGCCAGCGAGGAGTTGATTTCGGGCTCGGGCAAGAATTGGGAGGAAAGAACGTTCTTGGGAATATTCGAGATGAAGAAATTGATCTCTCGGTACTGATCGAGGGAAATCCCGTCGAGGGAGTTCACGATCGCGTCCTGGCCAGCCAGATCCAGGTTCTGAGTCGCGTGGTCGAGGGCCAACTCCCCGATGTCCATCCCGGGCATCATCCCCGCCGCAATCTCCTGACCATCGGCGAGCAATTTCATGCTCCCCGTCACCTCGATCGTCATGCCATTCGGAAGGCTCACCGCCCCCCCCCTCGCCTCGGCGAGTTCTTCATCCCCCAAAGCCTGCAGGTCAGCAAAGGGATCATCGAAGTCATCCCCGGCTCGCGATGTGCCCGGGCTCGCCAGGAACAGAAACACAAGGCCCAGAACTGCGAGCGAGGCCGAGAAGACTCGGCCCCTGAGCAGGTATGCCATCGTGTGCAGGAGAATCTTCAATTGGCGTTGAACTCCGTCGACATCGGGATCTCTTCCGCGAGGGGAACGATCCACTGGGCCATCTCCGCATCCTCGATGGGCGACCAGCGGCGCCTCTTCCAAACCTCGGGATCATTGAAATTGGATCTCGCGAGAGAGGCCCGATCACGCACCAGGAAGAAAACTCCATTCCAGAGTTCGCTCACCTCTTCCAAGGACATATTCCAGATGCCCTTGGCGGGATCGCTGATCAGCAATTCACCGTCGGAGTGACCGATCACTACAACAAAATGGGGGGTCTCCAATTTCACCAGCAGGATGAGTCCGGCTATGTTCAGTTTCTTGATCCGTTCGAGGGGGATCTTGAAACCGTCGGCGGAGAAGCCTTCCGATTCCAGGTAGCGCTTCATATCCAGCATGGAGAAGCCGTTCTTGCGGATCTTCTTCTTGTCTCCATGGTTCCACATTTTTTCGAAGATCTCGACTTCCGTTCGAGGGCGATCGTAGTGGTAGGTCAGCAGAGTAGCCAGTGCCGCCGAACCGCAACTGAAATCGTAACCCTGCCGAACGGTCTCCTGAAAACGCAATTCCTGCATACTGCGAATCCCGACAGAAAAAGAGCCCGCGGCTGTCGGCATCATGACGTCCGCTACCGCTTCCTTCGCGCCGGAGAAGACCAGTCCCCACCCCAGTACGATCGAGACAAAAGCGATGGGGCATTTCCCTGGAAAATTCACTCGCCGATCACCACATTGATGACAGTCGAACTCTGAATCGAGACATTATTGCCACTATTGACGATCACCGAACTGATGCCGTCCAGATCGCTAAAGGCATTCTCCCCAATCGAAACACTTCCTGTCGTCACATTTCCGGAAATGCTATTGCCCTCGACCGTCGAATTCAGATCCTGAAGACTGACTGCGGTCGATTCCCCACCGCGAATTTCCGAGAGCTCGTCTTCGGCGACTGCCGCAAGGGCGAAAAGATCATCAATCTCATCCGCCTCTGCTTCCAGATTCAGCTCCGAATCGGAAGCAGCCACTCCAAGTCCTCCGAGTCCATCGTCGGCCTGGACCGATCCCGTGGCGACAATCAGCAATAGGATCGACAGCGAAAGAATCGCAAAAAAGCGACTGCCTTCACTACGAATGCAATTCTGTTCGCCCAAGACTTCCAACTATCCTGCTCTCTTTCAATCAGCCTTAGTTCTGTTTCGGCTTTGACTCAACTCTTCAGCCGCAGTTCTGTTTCCGCTTTGACTTAGCTCCATTTCCGTTCTTCTGCGTACCAAAGAAAATGAGCGAACGAGCCATTTCCTGCTCGTTCGCTCGAATTGTCCAAAGCATTCCTTTCCCCCGAGTCGTGCTGACCTCGCAGAACTCACTTTCTACAGACTCGAGCCTCCCGTCTGCACGGATGCTGTGACATTTATTCCGACATTCTGACTCGAATTCGTGCCCGACTCCGCGGCGACTGCATTGATACCCGACAGTCCGAAGAATCCACTCTCTGCGTCGATGAGTAGCTCGGAGTCAGCATTTATTGACTGGCCTGAAGTCAGGACAGAATTGCCGCTCACACTTGCTGCAAGATCGCCACTGGCGACCGATGAGTCATTTCCCGCCGTGGTGAGCAGATCATTCGAGATTCGATCATTCCCATTGGAATTACTCGAACTTCCGATCTGACTCCCCGTACCACTGTTGGCATTATCGATCTGCGCCCAGTCGTCGGAATCCACAGTCGCACCATTCTGGCTTCCGGAACCCGTATTGGCGCTGCCACCCGTGTCGCTGGATTGCGATCCTTGGCCGGCAAGAACAGTTCCCATATCCTCCCAGCTGTCTGCGTTGACCTGGACGCCTGAACCTTGATTGGCGTCGAGAGCAGTGATCCCTCCAGATGCAATGGTATTTTCGTCCCCTGCAACCGTTGGACCAGCAGTCAGCAGAAAGGATAACGCCGCAATTGCAAGCGGCACCAATCCGTTGCTCATTCTCATTTCTCTCTCCCTTTGCCTTCCCCTCAGAGACCTTCGAGCACAGAGGGGGGATCACAATTCCGGCATGAATCAGGATCTGCCGCCGAATCAGGATCCACCCCCCTTTTTTGTACCCGAAAGATGGATGAGATCTTAGAGATTACTGATTATCGTTAGATTATATTGGCCTTATAATTCTCTCTCTCAAGCTCGATTCTTTTCAGAGAACTAGTTCGTCGTCACTCCAGCAGTCACGTTGACGCTGACATTCTGGCTACCGTTCGCACCGGTCTCCATTGCCACGGCACTGATACCACTCATGTTCGAGTAACCACTATTGCCCACGATGCCGAGGTTCGAATCTGCATCGGCCGTGGTACCGGATATCGTGACCGCATTACCACTTACAGAAGCTTCGAGATCGCCGGAGGCAACTTTCGAGTCAGCCCCG
>CAYTAT010000058.1:0-22724 GCA_964435795.1 uncultured Spirochaetaceae bacterium | reverse complement strand
TCCTTCCGTATCGTGATGAGTCACAAAGGCTGAGCGAAGTGGATAGGCAGAGGAAGGGCAAGCCGAGCCCCTTTGCCTTCTCCGAGTTGCTGAGCACTTCCGCGGTCACCTTCGGCATTCTCGAGTCCATCACCAGCGGCCAGCCCATAGCGATTGAAAACGGCTGAAACCGAATTGGCAACAGCCGGAATCGCATCAGAATGGACGTAGGGAGCCCCACCAGCCATCGGGAAGGCATTTCGGGCCGTGACTCACTCAATTCCCGGAGTGCCGGCTCGACGGCAATGAAGTGGGACGCTAAAGATGTGAGGCGGTTCGCGATTCGACCCGCGGCAACCGGGGCTGATCCGGTCGGAGAGCAGGGCTGATGTGCGGAATCGGGGGAGTCTGGCAAGCGAATCGGAGTCGCCCGGACGAGGCCGCCCTCCGGCGCATGTCCCTGGCCATGCAGAGTCGGGGGCCCGACGATGAGGGTATGCTGGTCGCCGATGGAATCGGACTGGTCCACCGACGCCTCAGCATCATCGATCTCAGTGACGCCGGGCGCTGCCCGATCTCCAATGAGGACGGGAGCATTCACGCCGTTCATAATGGCGAAATCTACAACTTTGAAGAGCTGCGGGATCAACTGAGAGAATCCGGTCACCACTTCAATTCAAACTGCGATAGCGAGGTCGTGGTCCACGGCTACGAGCAGTGGGGAGAGGCTCTCTTCTCGCGTCTGAACGGAATGTTCGCCATCGCGATCTGGGATGCATCGCGCCGACGCCTGATCCTGGGGCGGGATCGGATGGGCGAAAAACCGCTTTACGTTCTCCAGCGCCCGGGCCTCATCGCCTTTGCCTCGGGCCTGAACGCCATTCGGGAAATCGTGAACCGCGAACTCGAAATCGAAAACTCGGCCATCGAATGTTTTCTGTCCCATTCGTTCATCCCCCATCCCCACACCGTATGGAAGGGTGTCGAATCCCTGCCGCCCGCGCATTTCGCCGTCATCTCCGGAAGTTCCGGACTGAAGACCGAGCGATATTGGGATTTTCCGAGCGAACGTCCGCGCCGGATGAATCTTAGGGAGGCAGAGGAGTCTGTCGAAGAGGAATTGGATCGAAGTGTCAAGGCACGCCTGCTTGCAGATGTTCCGGTGGGCGGCTTTCTGAGCGGTGGAGTTGACTCCTCTCTCGTGATGGCGCTGGCGGCACGCCATAGCCCCAGCATCGACACCTTCTCGGTCGGCTTCAAGGAAGAAAAGTACAGCGAGTTGAAGTATGCGCGCATCGTCGCCGAGCATATCGGCTCCACCCATCACGAGCTGATTTTTGGACCCGAGGCCATCTTCGAGATCCTGCCCGAACTCGTCTGGCAATACGGTCAACCCTTCGGTGACTCCTCCTCAATTCCCACCCACCTGATTTCGCGATTCGCCCGCGAAGAGGTCAAGGTCACCTTGTCAGGGGATGGGGGCGACGAATCCTTCGCGGGTTATTGGCGGGCGGCCTCGGGATCCTACGCGGCACTCTTCGCGCGGATGCTTCCCAGGGGATTGCGAGAATCTGCCGTTCCCGGCATTGCGAAGACCCTCTCCCGATTCGGTGCTGGAGGCCTTTCGACGAGATTGACTGCCCTCAATCGCCTTTCTCTGGCCGCCCCGGGTGCGGGCTATGGAAATCCAGCCAGCTGGTTCGATCACCGAGGGGAGATCCTGGGCGATGCCTTCTCGGGCACGTCTGGCGGCCATGACGTCGTGAGCTGTCGAGCCGGTCGGCCCCGTTCGGCCCAGAATTCCAGCAGTCTCCAGCAGATACTCTACGATGATTTCCTGGTTCAACTCACCGACGACTATCTCGTCAAGGTCGATGTCGCCAGCATGGCCGCTTCATTGGAAGTGAGACCTCCGATGCTGGACCACCACTTCGTCGAAGCGGCGTGGATCCTTCCCGATCACTACAAACTGCATTGGGGAAAACGCAAGTGGATCCTCAAGCGAATTGCCGCACGCCAGGTTCCGCCGGAGGTAATCTACAGGCCCAAACTCGGTTTCGCCGTGCCCATGAAGGAATGGTGGCAGGGAAGCCTCGCAATTCTGCTGCGCGAATTGATGGTCGATAGCCGCTGCGTCGAACTCGGTCTGCTGAAACGCGAGCCCGTATTGCGATCCATCACGGAACACATGACGGGTCGTGGCGAACATGGAACTCGACTCTGGCTGATCCTATGGCTCGAATTGTGGGCCCGAATCATTCTTGAGGGATCGATGTCGAGGCATACATCGCTTCGCGCGGAAGTCCCCCCGTCCTGAAATCGAAGCCCCGTCACGGCTCCCCCTGGGGATTCAAGATGACTCCCATACTCGAACGTTATGCCTGTAGTACCAATATAGAAATATCCGGTTTTCCCCAATATAGAAATATCCGCTTTTCCTCTTTTGATCTGTCGAGGTTGAGTCTCTGCTGGCGCCCTCGTTGCGGTCCGTCGCGGAGTTCCTTCGCGTAGCAAGCGGGCGTCGCGTAGGGTCGTGGACGGCTTCGTGATCCTTTCTTCGGCGCGCTGGCGCTGCCTCTCTCTGATGAGGTCCATCGTGGAGGAGAGGTGCTTGTTGGCGACGACGTCTCCTTGGCGCACGCCGGAGTCCCTTGGAAATGCCATCGCTGCCAATTCATGCTCACCGTGCCAGAAGCTACCTGAGCCGTCCTCCCGCTCTTCGACACTGACCCGTTGTTTTCGCGCTGCCTGCGCCGCGTCGGTCGGGTCCAATACGTACAGGACACGCTGGTAGTTCAGCATCAGGCTTTTCGATACCATGCGGGTCTCGTGCAGACTGAAGATGCGGTCCAGGTCGTCGGCGGGCTGCATGGGACGGTGGGCATCATGCTCGCTTCGCGGAGATCGCGCAAAACGGCGGTTGTAGTCCGCAACGAACTCCGAGACATAGGCGTTCGCGCTGGCGATGTCGCTGATCTGGCGCAGCCTCAACTCCTTCACCAGCCGGTCCTGCAGTGTCAGGTGAGCACGCTCCACGCGGCCCTTGGCCGCAGGAGTATTTGCGCAGATGATGTCGATATTCAGGCTTCTGAGGGCTCGGCTGAACTGTGTGACGCCAGCCCCTCCTTCGGGCTCCTTCCGGTTGATTCGGAGCACGCTGGCCTTGTCGCTGTACAGCGCCACAGGCTTACCGTGCTGCCCGAGGTATGAGCGCAGTGCTCTGAAGCAGGAAAACAGCGATTCCGAATCGCAAAACAGAAGTTCCATCGACTGACTTGTCGCGTCGTCGTCGAATACCAGCAGCGTGCAGCGGCTGGCACGATCCTCAAACCACTCGTGGTCAGATCCGTCGATTGGAATGAGTTCGCCACGACACGGCCTACGCCGCCGGGGTTGTTGGATCCGCGATTCTCTGAAAGCGCGGGGAACCCATCGGCCGTCCTCAATCATCCAGTACCGGAGCGTCTCCACCGAGAACTTCAGCCCATGCAACTCCGTCAACTTCTCATGGGCGAGCGTCGGGCCGAAGTCTGCGTACCGGGACCGGACTATGGCAAGCGCCTCCCGGCGCAGTTCGGCAGATAGCCGTGGATTGCTCGGTCTGCCGCGATGCTTCGACGCCAGGCCGATCGGGCCGTCTCGCTCATACGCTTGGCGCAGTCGGCGCACCTGGCGGCTTGTCAAACCCAACATCCGGGCCGCCTCTACCTGCGTCAGCTGCTTCTCGACCACACGCTCAATCACGCTCACGCGATCCAGCTTCCCGTAGCTCAATGTCAGTGTCTCCATGCCCCGGGGATACCGAGGGTGGATGAAGAAAGCGGACATTTCTACTTTGGAGAAACCCGACATTTCTAAATGGGCGCTACAGCATAACGTCCGAGTATGGGAGTTATGTTAAATCCGTAGGGGGGGGCCCGCTGGCGGGTGGTAGATCAATCCTCTACGGGCAGCCCTGTGACGGGATTCATATACACAGACAGGCTTCACAAATAGCCAGATTCCGATCCGACAACTGCTCAGGCTATGGGCTCCTCGTCAAGATCTCGGGGCAATTCGCCCAGAAGGACCCGCGATGGGGATTCCGGGTGCATCACCTTTTTGGGTGTCCTCAGATAGGGCAGCTTTTGGCAGCCTGTCCCATTGATTGGTCAACGCTCAAGCGCCCAGACCAATGCAAGGGGCGAAACGCGCGCATCGCGGGTAGGGTGCGGGAGATCGTCGCTTAGGTACGATTCTGTGCAGCATGCGAAATGCAAGATGCGCCGGAAAACGTCTAGTGACTGAGAACCCTGAGTTCTTCTGATTCGAGTTTCAGCCCCCGAAGCTGGGGGTCGTGCGTTCGAATCGTGGGGCGCTTGGCCGTCCAGATTCTGAGGTGGTCGATTGCTCGACATGGTGTCAACGTTGCGCACGATTCGGCCCTTGGGATGACGATGCACAGGTGTCCAGGATTTTCAGCATTTGGGTGGCCGAGTCCACCTCCCGAAAATGCAGCGATCGGCGGCGCCCGCGTTCTTGCTGATCCAAGCTCAAACTCGGAGAGTCGATCAGCTCGAGAATCGCGGCCGCAAAAGCTTTGTAGTCCCCAGGCTCCACGAGGATTCCGGCACCTCCAAGAACCTCTGGGACAGCCGCCGCACGGGCCGCCACAACCGGGCAACCATGAGCCATCGCCTCAGTCAGGGCGTTTCCAAAGGACTCGACACGACTCGGGTGTACCAAGCACATCGATGAACTGTAGAGGTCTGAGAGCGCCTTTTCTCCCAGATAGCCTACAAAATCGATGCATGTTCCCAGCGCCTTGTCCGACACGAGTGCCTTTTCCTTCTTCCAGTTTCCGTATCCCGCCACGACGAGCCGCCACGGGATATTGGACCGGACCGCTCGGAGCCTTTCGAGAACCCTGATCAGAGTAGGGAAATCCTTGTGAGGGTAAGGGGCTTGTACAGCGAGGAGAAGACCTTCTGTTTGCCCATGACTGCGTTTCTCCATTGCGATATTGAGAAAAGCTGGCGGCAGCGGATTGGGAACAACGTAATTGCGTGCGCGAGGCGAGGGAGAGCTTGTCTCCGCCACGTCCAGCAGATGGGCCGAAACGAATACATTCGCTCTGGCTCTCTTGAGGCTACGCTGTGCTGCGGCAGCCCGAACCACATCGCCCACGCGCGAACGCATGCTTCGGTCGGGTAGGAAGTAGAGCAAGTTGCGATGATGGACCAGTTGTGGAGTCTCACAGCGCGCCAGGTCGAAGTGCGTGGTCCAGAGTACCTCCGCTCCGCTTCGGTCCACTAACGATCCGAGCCGCGTCTGTTGAGCCCAGAAATGGAGGGCCGAGTTCCGTTCTCGAGCAAATGATATGACTTCGATCTCCGGAAAAGAGGTAGCGAAGTGATCCAGGACGGATGTCCGAGATGCATAGAGCACGATGTCCACGGAGGCCCCAATCGCGCGAAATCCATCGAAAAATCGATGAAGGATACTCACAGCACTTCCCATCTGAAATGACACGGCATTGATTGCGATGCGCATCAGGACTGGCTCAGTTCGCAGGATGAACCGCGCTTCGCATTCCGTCCCGTCAAATCTTCGATCAGGTTCACCATCCGCTGAGCCTGCACATCACGGTCCAGAGAAGACCGTGCAAATGACTCACCCGCTTCCCCCAGGCGTCGCCGGAGTTCCAAGTCCGCGGCCAGAATCGAGAGATGGAGAGCCAATGCTCGGGCGTCTTCTGGCGCATAGGACATCCCCGCACCGCTGTCCTCAAGAATCCCGCGTGCTTCTCCCTGTGGGGCCCCCAGCAATACCGGCCGGCCCGTGGCAATCGAATCATAGAGTTTCGACGGAACGAATTGCCCGAGCATCTCTACGTTCGCCAAAGAAACCACGAGGACATCGGCGGCGACCATCCAGTCGCGAGCCCTTGCCTGGTCAACGCGATCTCGAAACCGCACGCTCGCCACACCCTGCTCTCTGGAGGCCTCCTCCAGTCGAAGTCTCATCGGCCCGGCACCGACGATCCAGAGTTCGAAATCCAGGCCCTGGCTCTCCAATATTTGAGCAGCCACAACGAGATGCATCAGCCCTTGAGGCAGGCCAACATTACCCACGTAGGCAATTCGTAACGTTGCGGCGGTTACCGACATCCCGAGCTCTTTCCGAATACGATTGGGGTCTTCACTCGAGCCGAAAAAAGCGGGGTGAGTTCCGTTGCGAATCAGCTCTACCCGGGAACTTTCACCGGCGACCGCGGAGATGGTACTGCAGAAACTTTCCGTCACTGCAGAAATTGCGTTCGCACCGCGGTACAAACGTCGTTCGAGCGCCCGCGAGAGCCGGATCAAAAGAGGCTTGTCGAGTTCCCCCATGGCCACCGCTATATCCGGCCAGAGATCTCGCACGTCGAGTACGTGAGGGACACCCCTTAACCGCGCTGTGAGCCATCCCGCAACGCCAACAAAGAGGGGTGGAGAGGTAGAGAGAACAAGATCAAACGGACCCCGCTCAAGAATCAGTGCTGCCAAGGCAAGGATCATGAAGCTGACGTGATTTCCTACCCGAGCCCAAAGACTCTTCCTGCGGCTGGTTAGAACCCAGACGTAGAGTACCGAGATGTCTTCGAAGTCGCGCCGCTGCATCCAGCCCCCATGATATGCCGGCCATATTCGGCCCTCTGGATGACTCGGCTTCTCGGCGACAACCAGGACCTCGTGTCCCGCTGCCTGCAGCCCACGGGCAAGCGAGAGAGCACGGTTCGGGGGGCCTCCAGTCTCGGGTGGAAAATACTGAGATACGAGAACTACCCGCATTAGGACATTCCCTGTCCAGTGAGAATCACCCTAGCGGTGCCCAGCATGATTCTTAGATCGAGCCAAACACTCCGTCTGCGGACATATTCCAGATCAAGTTCGAGTTTACGAGCCGACTTCTCTACGGTCCCAAAATCCCGATAGACGGCCGAAATTTGGCAGAGGCCGGTGAGGCCTGGGCGAACTTCATGTCTATTGTGATAGTCCCCGATCTCGGTTCCTAGACGTTCCGCGATCTCAAGCGGTTCTGGGCGCGGACCAACAAGGCTCATCTCTCCACGCAAAATATTGATGAGTTGCGGAAGCTCGTCTACACGATAGCGCCGGAGCCATGATCCAACCCGAGTGACCCTTGGGTCGTTGGCATACGTCCAGCCCTCAAAAAGTGCGTTTTCTGGAGCCGCAGCCCCGTCATGCATCGTACGGAGTTTGAATATTCGGAAGGGAGATCCACGCAGGCCCATGCGGACTTGCGTAAAGAAGACCGGGCGGCCTGCTGTCAACCAGATTGCTAGCAGGGCCAGTCCCAGGATCGGGGCCCAAATGGGCATAAGGCTCACTACGAAAAAAATGTCAACAATACGCTGCACGTCTCTCTTGACGCCTTCTCTTTCTCGAGAGGCGTCAGCCATGACCTGGTTTCCAGCTGCGTCGCGCGCGAAACCGCGCATCCAGATCTATGCGTCGTTTCAGGAGATCCTCGTAATGGGACTCAACTTCTTCGTAGCGGGCTCGAAGCGCATCACACTCCCCGGTGAGTGCCCGCTTGAGAGCAGTGTGCATCCCGGTCAATGGGTCTCCCCACTTCATCGGGTGTGTCAAGAGTTGGAAGGATGCGCCGGTGCGGATCAACTCGAGAGGGGTCGCTTGCCGCCAAGCCATCAGCGAGTCGGAGATGTATTGCATCTCGCCTTCTGTAAATCGAGGCGCATAGGCTTCATTGACAATGTGGTCACTGACGTCGAAGTCCGGCCCTTCAGTCGGAATGTGTTGCGAAGCCGATACCACAGGTTGTCCAGAGATATCTTCGAGAAGCAACATATCCAGGCGCAGCGATCGCTCGGCTTGTTCCAAACCACCCCTACTCAACGCTTCGGTGTAGCGCCGAGAATCGTAATGAAGGCCCACTTCGTGCCCCAGTGTCACCATGCGGAGAACAATCGCACGACCCTCTTGGCTCAGCAGATTATAGAAATCACACGTCACCTGGACGAAGTAGGTGGATCGAATTCCCAGGCCACTCTCAAGCTCGGCCACGGGAAGAGCGGCTCGTAACGAGTGGTCCAGGTCATGCCGTAATAGAAGAACCGGAGCTTCGCCGTCAGGGGGAAAATCCATGAAGCAGGAAGTCCTGTAGTCACGGGATTGGGCCAGCTCAAGAATTTTCTGATAGCCCTTCAGGCTCCATGGGAGTACGTCAGATTCAATCGATTCGATCATCTGCTATCCCCATCTTCCATTACGATGAGAGCAATACGCTTCCGATTTACGAATTGCCCATCCGAGTCAAAGCGCGCTTTGATCCGGGCATGCAAAGCCTGGTCGAAGGAGCCGTCGTAGTAGATATTGCTGCGCCAATATGCCTCGACCTCTTCCGGAGACTCGAAGTGTACGTCATTCTCCGCAATCTCTAGCCTCGTCGACCGGAAGGAACGCAATGCGAACGGAATCACCGCTCTTTCCAGAAATTCTTCTGACACGTGGCGAATCTGATCAGGGAGTTGAAAGCCCGTTTCTCGCAGCAGCGTGTACCAGGGCGAATTGTTTCCGGGCGCCGGGCCGACCAACACAAGACGGCCGTTCGAGTGAAGACGCTGTTTGAGATCTGCGAGCAAGCGCGGCGCGTCAGCCGAATAGTAGAGAGCATAAGCCGATACGATGCGCGTGAATCCCGTCAATTCCGAGTGAGCGCCATCGAGCAAGTCATCCATGTCGGAACAAATTGTGCTCAGTCCAGCAAGTCCGGAGGCCCGCTTGCGGAGTTCGGCGAGACTTCGTTTAGATACGTCCAGAGCTATGCAGGATCCTGATTGCATTGCCGGCCTTCCATATCGCATCAGAAGTTGTCCGGTCCCACAACCCACGTCAAGCAAGCGATCTCCAGGTCCCACCGAAACGACGCGGGTCAGCCAGTCTGCAAGATCAAAGGATCCTCTCTGATGGTTGATCTGACTGCGAATCTCCAGTGCATCGGGATCCTCGCTACGAGCATTGTCCGGAAAGGGAGGGCCGGTCACGTAATCTCCATTGCTGAGTGGCTGCCTGCATCACCCACCGCGGCCGATCGCATCTCGTTCTGTGAAAGCGCTTTCGCCACTTCGAAACCAGAAGCAATGCATTCCTCGATATTCGCATAGCGCCACTCTCCGTATCGACCGACGCAGTGAATTCCTAGTGAAGTCACCGCTGCGATGATGCGATCAGTGACTCTTTGGTATCCACGTCCGAAAAGCACATACGCATGCTCAATCTTCTGGTGTTCATAGACCTCGACCGCACGGTTCTCCAGAACGCCGATGTCTTGAAGAAGACCGAGTACGTAGTCCGGGTCGGGGGGCTCCGGGCCGGAGCACTCGAGGAGCAGGGCGGTCGCTCCATCGGGACACATATCCGGGGCGATTCGCTCCTGACGTGTGAGCCGGTAGAAGGGAATCTCGGGATCGGGGAAATAAGTCCAATCTGCGGGCAGTACGTCCTGCTGTCCGAGTGCGCCAATGCGAATCACGGTTATTGGAGCCGCTTTGAGAGAATCCGCGCACATCTTGAGGTCATCGAAAGCGCCCTCGAGCAATGCGACGAATCTGGGCAGAGGGAGACTAGTCACCAAGGATCGATAGCGAATGCGGGTACCCGCTTCGGTCGTTACGAGTCGCTGAATCGGATCGATGCCTACTACGTGTTCGGCAAGACGAATTGGCGAGGAGCCCTGGGCCACGATACCTCGAACCAACTCCGAGATTCCGTGCTCTCCGCGCGGATATAGGCAGGACAGGCTTGCTGTCTCCGACTCGCCGCCCCGCTCTGCTCCGCTGACAATGGCGGCTCGATTGTCAGCTGGAATTGTCCAGACCATCGGAGCCGCTTCCAGGTCAGCTGGTTCCACGCCATAGAGTTTTCGGTTGTAGGGCCCAAAGAAATGCCGGTAGAGCCCGGATCCAAACTGATCGAGAAGCCAGTCTTCGAAGCTGGCTTCTGGAAACGACTCAACAATTCGATCCGGCAACTCTGCGAGACATTCTTTACGGATCGAGTCCGGGAGCTGAGCAATATTGAATTGGTAGGGGTAGTCGATCGTATGCCCCCTTTGCCAGATCAGATTTTTCTTCTTGAACTCGTGAAAGCCTTTGGATACAAGGCCCTCGATGACCTTTCGCATCCGCGGATTCCGGAAGAATATGGCGTGCAGGGTGGTGTCGAAGGTGAAGTCGCCGCGTCTATGAACACGCAGCAATCCGCCCGGTTCAGATTCGGCCTCTAGAACCAGAGCATCCCGGTTTTCCTCCAAGCCGGCCCGGCAGCTGAGCCCGGAGATTCCGGCACCGAGGATGAGCACATCGGTTTCGAACACGTTTTCCAGCCTACCTAGCCACGAAGCGCGAGCCTCATCGCAGCAGCCTCTCCGAAACTTTGGCTTGAGGAAGAATCTCGACGGCTCGAATGAGTGAGTCGGTTGGCACACAGGACAATTCTGGGCCACCCATGGCCCGGTAATACTTGAGCGTAGACCTCAACCCATCATCTACTGAAATTTCAGGAACGTATCCAATTAGCTCACGAGCTCGCTCTAGATTCGGTCGCCGGTCCCACGAATCATCGAAAGGCTGGCTATAGAGATTCGAGTTGAACTCGAGAGGAAGCAGGGAAGGAATCATTCCGAGTTCAAGCGCTATTTCGTTCACCTTTTGTGCGATCGCGACTACGCTCAGGGGATGATCAGCTCCTATATTGACCACAGTTCGGGCGTCTGAGGGACGATTTCTCAAGAGTTGGAGAGCTAGCTCGAGGCCCCGAATGGTGTCTGTGTAATGGCATAACGCTCTGACTTGCTCGCCGGATCCGGAGATTCGCAGAGATGATTGCGAGAGTATTCCATCGATCAGTTGTGGTACCAGACGCTTGCCGTTTGGAAAGTCCATACCGGGTCCGAAACAATTGAAGACGCGAACCACCAGACTCGTCGCAGCTGAGTTGAGGATCGCGCTCTCCTCCAAAGATTTTATCTTCGGATAAATCCAACGGTTGATCTCGGACTTTTCGAATAGTTGAAGGTCATCTTCGTGCATAGGCCTGTCATGGAGATGAGAATGGAGTCCATAGACATCCGCTGAAGACGTGAATATCACGCGATGATCAGGAGTCATGGCACCAGTGATGTGCAGGGTGCCCTCCAGGTTTCTCATCGTTTCAAGGGGTCGGGATATCGTTTCTTCTACACCCACTACACTGGCAAGGTGAAAAATTTCTTGATGTTCAGCGACCAGGTTGGCAACCAGGGATCGATCCAGAGTCGTTCCTTCTATACACCGTATTCGAGTGGATTTCAGTTCTGGGCAGTCAAATGTTGAATTGACACACGAAAGATCATCTAGAATCGTGACCCGTTGATCCTCATGCGCCATTGCTTTGGCTATGTGGCGTCCCAAGAAGCCTGCACCACCAGTGATTAGAACTGCCATGATCTGCGCTCCTCTCCTTGGCCTCTGCATTCGTCCCCGGCTTGCAGGACAGGCCCAAGGATCCATCTTCTCGCATCCGAGAGGGTCGGACATTCAAGCAGGGTTCTTGAACGGTGCCCGGGTATGGGGTTCATCTCAAGTCCTTAGGGTAAGCCCGTGAAGGGTGTCCGGGCAGGTAACCCCAGCAGCCTGGCAGGACGCCAGCCTCGATCTTCTGGGGAGCTAACGATAAAAAATATAAACTGTGTAGACCTATGCGGCTTAAGACATCCTGGCGGCGCGGCCCATAAGCCCGATGCCTGGAGGGAGAGCAGTGGAGGATTCGGGGAGGGGGGGGCCAGACGACGAAGGTACTGTTACGCATTCGGGGTAATCTTTGATATGGAGACGCCCCCAGTCTCCGAGCATAAGGGAGTCACCCATATACATTGCAGCAGCTGGAGCGTCATTGATGGCATCAATTGCCGAAAAGAATGAGGAATCAAGATGCTTCGGAGGGAACCTGTAGTGATGGTAGGGGGCAACGTTGTGGCACTGTCCAAGTTGACTACAACCATTGGTAATCTCGAGATCACTGTCGAACTGCCGGAGGGGCTCACCTGATCCAACAAGGCTTGCGACGCAAGGAGCGCAGAGGCTTGAGTTTGAAACCTGAAGCCCGCTGCTTCATCGCAGCCGCTGTAGAAATCAGTGCACGTTCCATCGGGGAACTCAATGTCGCATGCAATGCTGTCCAGAATGACCCCCTACGCGCCCATCAACTACCCCGCCGACGACGTTCAGGGTGGCCGCCTGCGGCCGCCCTCGCCATCAGACCGACACCGCCGCCAGAACAGATTTTTGCATTCAACCTCCCTCTAATCTCATAGTGAGTGGTGCGATAGGCGGGGTTGTGGCTGAGAATTGCTTACCAAATGTCCTAAAGCGCCTAGGAGCCGCCAGGAGGCGGAGAGTGTGGCATAAGTGGACACTTTTGGGGTACTCAAGCCAGAGAACCATGGCGGCGCAGGATATGCTGCCTCCGCTCGAGGCCGAGGCGAAAGAGCGGCAGGGGAGGCGGGGGGATCCAACTTCCGGGAATCATTTCGGCAATGTCCCGGCAAGGCGGGCCAGGGAGAGTGCGGCCAGGTTCTTCAGCACTAACCGCTAGTACGTGAGTGACACGAAGTGGATTGCGGCGGAGCGTCCCGATCTCGTGGAGCGGGTACACCTCGTCTTTCATCTCGTGGCGTTGAAGAGACGGCCGATGTCCCGGTCGAAAGGAGAGGATCTTTCCGACATAGCGGTGAGTCTCGGCCCAGATCAGTTCGAAGCCCCACGGCTTTTCTACTCGCCTAGAAGGTTGCCCAACCGAATTGATCGTCTCCTCTTTCAGCGACAACTGGGGATCGTAGCGGGTCGAACTCCGCTCAACAGAGCATGTGGGCGAGGCATCGGTCAGTGCTTTGGAAGGCCTCCTCCAGATGTTTTCTACGCCAACGCACAACGCCATTTGCACCCGGCTCCACTTGCCAGGCGATGACCTCGAAGCGAGCCTCGCTCACTCCCCGGCTATGTTCGCTCAACCAGGGGTGTGCACCCCGCACCAGCCTCTCTTGTCTGGCCGCATCCACCGCCAACTCGGGTGGGCCGAAAGGGGTGCTCCGGCGGGTTTTCACCTTGACGAAGACCACACGCCATCCGCGTCGGGCGACCAGATCGCGATCTCAGCACCCCCGATACGAACGTTACGATCTGCGATACGATATCCTCTTTTCTCGAGGGAGAGCGCAGCGCGCGTCTCGCCTTCGGCACCCAGGGCGAGGGCCGTGAGAGGGGCTTGGTTCCGGTGGGATGGGCGGGTTCGACGTGAGGCCAAGGGATGGCTCCGCGGGATCCGAAGAAGCATCGCATCGGGGCGCAGCGGCGAGGATAGCAGAGGGGGGCACTCCAGATCGTGGCCACGCCGATTGGCAATCTAGAGGATGTGACTCTGAGGGCGCTCCGCGTCTTGCGACAGGCGGATCAGTTCTGTGCAGAGAACACGCGGAGAGTCCGCAAGCTCGTGGATTGGCGCGGGACTTCCGCACAGCCGGTCTCGTTGCACGCGGATAACGAGTCCGGTCGGATTCGCGAGATCCTGGTGCAGCCGGCTCGAAACGAGATGGCGGCTCTCGTTTCGGACGCGGGCATACCCCTGATTTCGGATTCCGGGGCCCGTCTGGTGGCGGCGGAGCAGTCATATGAGGTCGAGGGCGTGCCGGGCCCGTCCGCCATCGTGACGGCACTATCGGTGTGTGGTCTCCGCGTCCATCCGTTCACGTTTCTCGGGTTCCTGCCTCGGCGCATCGGGCCCAGGCGCCGCCTGATCGAGGGGTATCGAGATCGATCCGAGACCCTGGTGATCTTCGAGGTACCAAACCGATTGGGCCGGACACTCTCGGAACTGGCGGAATGGTTGGGGTCGGAAAGGCGTGCCCGCTTGACCCGCGAACTCACGAAAGCGCATGAGCAGGTGGTACGCGACGACCTGGGGGAGTTGTCCCGGCGTTTCGCGGATCCCGTTCGGGGAGAGATCACCCTGGTGGTCGAAGGCGGCGAATCGAGTCGCAGCCGGGTTGCGAGGCCCATGCTGGGGGGACAGGAGGTGGAGCAGCGGATTCAGCAATCATCCCGGGAAGGGAAGCGGCCCCGCGAGATTGCAGCCCATCTGGCCGGATCCTTTGACTTGCCCCGGCGCGAGATCTACGCCCGGGCCGTGGTGGCTCGCGGCGCTCTGGAGCGGGCGGAGGCCGCTGAGAGTGGCTGTTCTGAGGTTCCGCGCGAGTGACGGCGATCCAGCAACTGGCCCGAATGCTGCGAACAGTTCGGCCGCTTCGGCCCCGGCAGTTCATCGCCGAGATCCTCTACCTGGTGCGTGGGGTGGGTTCGCCCGTGCGTTCGGAGGAAGCCGAACCGGAGCTTTCTTCCGGTATTCCCTTGGCGCCTTTCTTGCCGGGGCCCGTCCATGCGCGCTGGCTCGGAGAAGGGGTCCTGCAACTGATCAATCATCGGGCCGACTTCTCGCGTGGCGTGGACTGGTCTTATGCGGAAGGTGGCCCTCTGTGGGCGTACTTGTTGCACAACTGTGACCATCTTCGAGATGAGGGTTTGACATCCGAGAGGCGCGCGGAGTTGATTCGCGATTGGATCCAGAACCACACGTCAGGAGTGGGATGGGATTCCCATCCCACCTGTCTGCGAATACTCAACTGGGGCAAGCTCCTGGTGTTCCCGGAGAATCTCGCGCTCGACGGCAATTTCTCCAGGCAGATCCGGGGATCCCTGGCCCAGCAGGCAGATACACTCGACGCCCATCTTGAGGTGCGCGTGCAGGGTAACCACCTGCTCTCGAATCTTCTGGGTATCGTCTTTGCCGGACTTCTCTTTGATGGGCCCCGGGCGGACCGTTGGCTCGGCCGCAGTGAAGCTCTGATCCGGGAAATTGACTTGCAGTTCAACGATGATGGGGGCCACGAAGAGCGCAGTCCCATGTATCACGCGCTTCTGCTGGAGAATCTACTCGACACGCTCAACTTGGCCCGGGCACGGCTCGATCGAGTTCCCGACAAACTGATCGAGACCCTCGAAGAGGTTGCCTCGCGGGCGCTCTTCGCCCTGTCGGTTTGGAGCCTGCCCGACGGGGAGATTTCGCTCTTTGGTGACTCGGTTTTCGGCGTGTCGAATCGGCTCGACACCCTGGTGGAATACGCCGAAGTTCTGGGCGTCGTGCCGGCTCGACCGGCGACGCTCGGCCTGCTCGACTCTACCGGATTTGCGCGACTCGATGGAGGGGCCTTTGCGCTGATCGTTTCCGTGGCCGCACCATCCCCGGCCCATCAGCCCGGGCACGCGCATTGTGATGCTCTGGCCTTCGAGCTCTCGTGCGGAGACGAACGGGTCGTCGCGGACACCGGAGTTTTTGAGTACGTCAGTGGCGAAAGGCGAAGAATCTCCCGCGCCACGCTTTCTCATTCGACCCTGGAGATCGGCGGTTTAGAGCAGGCCGAGATTTGGGGCGCACATCGCATCGGGGGGCGTTCGCGGGTTCGTCTGGTCGATTTTCAGCCGGGTGCACGGATCGAGGCAACCTGCGAAGCGTGGTCGACTCCTCAGCATCTTCATCGTCGTGTCTTCACGCTTCAAGAGGGTGCGCTCGAGATTCGAGATCGGCTGAAGGGCCCACCCATGCCGGTTTGCTTCTCGCTTCCTCTGGCTCCCGGGATCAAGGTTCGCCTGATTCACGATCAGGACGGGAGATCCGAACTCCAGATGATATTGCCTTCCGGAAGTCGCATCCGGGTGATGCTTCCGGTGACCATCGAGTGGCGAATCGAGCCGCATGTCTATTTTTCCCGCTTTGGGGAAGAGGAGGAAAGAGAGCGGATCCTGGGAGAGGCTCGGTCATTCGAATCAGGTACCTGGCGTTTCGAGTTTCTCGGCTGAACGATTCGGTGGCCCGGGGGTCGCCATGGACTCAGAAGAGAGCTTCCAAGCCCTGTCCACCAAGTATCGGGATGTCCAGCTCCAAGGCCCTCTTCACTTTGCTTCCGGCAATTTCGTAGGTGGTAGCGCTCAATTTTTCCCTGGGTCTGAGGGTGGCCCGAGATCGGCCGCTGCCTCTCCGAAGATCCTCTCGGATTCGAGGCTGGGTGAAGTTTTTATGCGTATGGGGGAATGATCCCGTTAACCGAAATGATCCGATGGAGCTCATCGATGTCATTGTCGGGGCGGGGGGGAGCGCAGTTGCGCCAACAGGAGTTGAGGGGAGCGGAGGGATCTTCTTCGGATTTGATAATGAGATAGGGCAAAGCCGAAGGCAGGCTATTCAGAGCCATCGGAGCCCCTTACGGGCCCCCCCATAGGGGCTTGAGATAAACCCCCAACCCGGCCGTTCTGGGGGGAGCAGACGCCCGGATCGAAGAATCTGAGGCGATAGGGGAAGTACGTCTTGCGCTCCGACCCTATGGAAGGATATTCAAGATTTTCCTGGCATGACATCCGAGTGTGGGCGTTATGTCTGGTTCCTATCGGGAGACCCGTGGCGGAGAGCCGGAAATTTCTACTTTTCTGCGACATATGCCAGAAACCAGCTTGGATGTCCTACCCTCAGCGGGTGTCGTGAGCCGCTGGCGGACAGCGGACGTGCAGTGGTGCGATAGACTCCAGCTGCGGCTACGGGGGGTCGACCCTCTCGGCGCCCACCGGCCAGGAACTCGGCGAAGGCGATGAAGAGGTTGCTGTACTGTCTTGTCTGCGGTTCGGCTGAACTGCAGACGCTGAAGGAGCATGTCTTTCGTTCCCCCGGACAGGGGGTGGAAGACCATCTCGTGGACATGACCCGCGTTCGTCTGTGGATTCTCTTCGAGAAGATCGCAGAAGGCCGCGGTGAGTTGGTGTTCGAGTCGACTCTCTGCCGTGCCTGTGGCCTCATCGTCAATAATCCGCGCTTTACGGATGCTGAAATGGCGCTCAAGTACCAGACGATCGCCGAGCTCGATTCCGTTCAGCAACGAATGGCAGCAGACCCTCCGGTCGAGCCAGAAAAGCGCGCACAGCGCATCGCGAAGCTCGCCATGCAGTTTATTGGCCCGGGGATCCCAGAGGGTCAGAGGATGCTCGATTACGGCGGGGGGGCCGGGCACAACTCGGCTCCATTCGTGGGCAAGCTCGGCGCCGGCGTCCTCGACTATGAGCGCTGGAAGCTACCAGCGGGAGTCTCTTGCCTGGGGCGTGATCTTGCTGACCTCGAGTCCAGTGACCGCTTCAGGCTGATCCTCCTCCTGCACACCCTCGAACACGTATTGCAGCCGAGAGAACTCATCGAGCAACTTTGCAGCCACCTTACAGACGATGGATTGCTCTACGTCGAAGTGCCCCTCGGCTGCTTCAACGAATGGCGGTTCATGAGTGAGCCGCTTACCCACATCAATTTTTTCTCCGAGGAGAGCATGTTCAAGTGTTTTGAGCGCTGTGGGCTGAACGTGCTCTACCTGGACACTGCGTACCAGCGAGTGAGCCGAGCGAAGATGTGGTGCGTGACGATTATCGGCACGAAGCAGGAAACGGAGCACTCAATCCGTGCCGAAAGCGTTCCCTCGACTGCTTCGCAAATGGCGAAGCGGCGCTACTACCTGCCCTATCTGCTGAACTGGAGAATCGGCAAGCGGGTGGTCCGGCGGCTCATCCGCATGTAGTCAGTCGGGACCCAACCCTGCTGCAGGGAAGGGCAGAACGCCCCATGAAATTCTGCGGGAGAAGCTCAGCTGAAGAAGAACGTCCGACCGGATCCCTGATATCACAGGCCACTGAAGTTGATGGGATTATTCCCACATACGCATAAGAATTCACTCCCGCTTCGAAACCGAGAGGATCTTCAGGGAGGAAGGTGCCGATCCGGGGATCATAGTATCGCATGCGGTAGAGGGTAGAACATTCAAGCTGGTTTCTGACACATCATCCGAGTATGGGCGTCATATTGGATCCCCAGGCTGAACTATGCCTGAAAGGTCTAGAACTATGTCTAAACGGTCTAGACACCTTCGAGTTCAGGGGGATGAGGGCCATCGGCTCTCCTCGACTAAGTTGTTATTACGACGCACCCACTTGGGAGAGGAGTCGACGACCCTCGAAGAGAAGGGTCAGCTTCAGCGCCTGCGGCCCTTCCGCCGAGCCGAAGAACTCGGCAACGTGAGCCAAGCCTGCCGAGAGATCGGTCTGGCCCGCTCGCTCTACGACCGACTCCGGGGCCCTTTCCTCGCGTACGGTCCTATCGGGCTCCACCCCAAGCACCGCCGTGGGCGGCCGGGGAGGCCTTTATCGAGTGGGCTGTGTCGTCGGTATCGTGTCGCGATGCAAGATCGAACTCTCTATGCGCGACTGCTGGGGATCGAAGATCCCTGGCGAGTAAAGGACGTGACGCTGCGTCTGGATGAAGAGCAGGCGGTAGTGGTGTCTGTGGAGATGGATCCGGTAGCGATCCTCCAGTGCCCGAAGTGTCAATGCCGAGTATCAGGCTACGACTCCCGTGAGCAACGCTGGCGTCATCTCGACACCATGCAGTAGCGCACGATTCTCGTGGCTGACGTTCCCCGGGTCGCCTGTGACGAGCACGGGGTCATTCAGATCACGGTCCCGTGGTCGGATCCCAAGTCTCGCCTCACTGCCCTCTTCGAGGCGCTTGTCATCAACTGGCTGAAAGAGGCCAGCTTTGCGGCGTTGGCGCGTCAGCTGTCCCTGAGCTGGGATCCGGTGCCGGGGATCCAGGACCGGGCCCTCCGTCGTGGGCTGGCCCGAAGGAAGACGCAGCGGCCTTGTCGCAGAGGGATCGATGAGACATCGTTCCGCAAGGGCGCCGAGTACATCACGGTGGCGAACGACCTCGATCAGAACCGGCTTCTCCGGGTGGGTGAGAACCGAAGGAAAGAGACCCCGAATGCTTTCTACGCAGTATTGGGCGCGGAAGGCTGCGCACGGCTCCAATCCGTCGCGATGGATATGTGGACTCGCTACATCGCCTCGACCCGTGAACACGTTCCCGACGCGGATCGACGGATCGCCATTCGACGAGTTCCAGATCGCATAACATCTGGGCATAACATCTGGGCATAACATCTGGGCACAACACCGGGGCATAACACCGGGGTCGAGCCGTGGACGAGGTTCGACGAGCCGAGAATAAAGAACTCGTTAGCCAGGGAGACGGTCGCCTGAAGAAGACCAAATACCTCTGGCTCACCAATCCAGACCGAATGAGTCGGCGGCGATGGGAAGGGTTCGCGTCGCTTCGCGATAGTCAGCTACGCGTGGCGCGGGCGTGTGCGATCCAGGAGTCCGCCATGATGCTCTGGCATTATGTTCGTTGTGGCTGGGCAGAACGAGCATGGAAGGCCTGGTACGGCTGGGCGATCCGCTCTCGCCTGGCACCGATCAAGCGCGTTGCACTCTCGATCAAGTATTACTGGGCGGGCGTGATCAATGCAGCGACGACCCACGCTACCAACGCCCGGAGCGAGGGCCTGAACTCGAAGATCCAGTGGATCAAACGAAAGGCATGTGGCTATCGAAATCGGAAGCGATTCCACAACGCCATCTACTTCCATCTCGCCGACCTGGATCTCTACCCGAACTCGCTCAAATCAACCCACACGAATCCCTGAAGCACCATATCTCCTATGCCCCGAGAACCCCGTGGCCTGCCGGGCCGCCTCATGGAGAGGTGCTTCGCACTCGAGGAGCGGAGTGTCGTCCTCCATGGTCATCAATCCCGACATGCACACCTCCCTTCTGGGTTCGTACCGGCCAAACCGTTGGACTCCCTTTCGTCCCTCTCCGCTCCCGGCGCGTCCATTCTCCGTCAGCGAATGACGCCGCCGCCGTCGACGACCAGGCTCTGGCCGTTGACCCAGCGCGCTTCGTCCGAGCACAACCAGATCGCCGCGGCAGCAACGTCTTCCGGGTGCCCCATCTTTCCTCCGGGCATCGTGCTGAGCACCTGATCGAGGATGTCCTTGGGTAAGCTCGCATGGATCAGGGGCGTGTCGGTGATGCCGGGACAGATGGCATTGACGCGGATGCCCTCGGCGCCGTACTCCTGGGCTCCCAGTTTGGTGAGACCCAGTACGCCGTGCTTGGCGGCCGTGTAGTGCGGTTGGCCCGGGGCGGGGATGATGCCCGCTCCCGACGAAGTGTTCACGATAGCGCCACGGCATTTATCGTCTGGTGCCTGCGTGAGGAGTTGGCGAATTTGGTGTTTCATGCAGTAGAAGACGCCCGTCATGTTTACGGCGATCATGTGGTGCCAGGACTCCGCATCGAAGTCCACCAGGCGTTTTGGCCGATCGGAGATGCCGGCATTGTTGAACGCGTAGTCGAGACGTCCGAATCGATCAACTGTGGCCGCGACCATGGCCGCGACAGAGTCCTCGTCGGCGACATCGACGGCCAGGGCCAGGGACTCGCCTCCGAGTTGGGCCGCTACCTGCTTGACATCTGCTTCGGCGATATCGGCCATGACGACGCGTGCGCCATCCCGGATCAGCAACTTGGCCATGGCGTGCCCGATCCCGCTCGCACCACCCGTAACCAATGCCACTTTGTCTTCATGTAGGCTCATGTCAGGGCCTTCTCGCTGAGTGAGATGACTTTAAAATTCAAGAGTCACCCAGTCGTGCGTGGGAGTGTGTCTCATGCCGGCTTCAGTGTCGTGACAGAAAAACAAGAATATCGCTTCGGAGTTTCTGGCTTTGCGGGCGACTGCTGCGATTGAAGAAGCCATGTGCTTCGCCCGAGTAAACCTGGTACTCGACTGCCTCGAAACGTTTCTGCAGCGCTTCGGCACAGATGCGTGACGACTCGGCGAGTTGATCCTTCGATCCAGCCGTGATGAACGTCGGGGGCAGAGCATCGAATTCGACATCCATGGGCGTGACGGCAAGTTCTTTCCCCACCTCGGGCTCGAGTGCATCGGGACCCGCATAACACTCGAGCATCAAGGCTGCGCTGGGGAACCCCTTCTCGATCCAGCTCAGTCGATCGAGAACACCGTAGATTGAGATCACACTTTGCGCCCGAGGCAGGCTAAAGGAAGAATCGGCGTCGAGTTGTCCAATGAGATCCGGGTTCGCCATCATGATGGCGAGCATCAGAACGAGGTTTCCGCCCGCGGAATCCCCCATGAGATGAACCGCTTGGACTTCTGAGTGGTTCTCGCGGATCCAGGCGAGCGAGGAGAGGAGCGAGAGCAGCATGTGGGGATGGGGGCGCTCCGGCGCCATCGGATATTCGACGTTAAAAACCGGATGTCCAACCTCGGTGAGAAATAGGAGTTCTTGTGTGTACATCTCCTTCTTCCCGCAGATCCACCCGCCTCCGTGCACGTAGACAACCGGTGCAAGCGCGGGGGACCCGACTCGCCGATCGATCACCTCGACGCGCTCGGCGGGATGGGGGCCGTAGGCGTGCTCCGAGATCGCATCGGGCAGAGAACGGCGCTGCAGGCGACTCAGGGCGCCAAACAATCCCATCATGGTTCGCCAGGCCAGGACTCCGAGTCTTTGGCCAGGGCGAATCTTTCGTGCGCGAACAGGGTTCATCAACATGCACCTCGAATGGGTTGAAGGGGCTGCGTCGGGACGGCCAGTGCGGATTCCAGCGGAAGCGTCCGGGCGCATTGTCGCTATGAGGGAAAGCATAGAAGAAATTGGGGATCCCGCGCACCCAGTGGTTGGCCGCCGCTCGTTCTGAATCGGGTTTTTTGCGAGATCCACTGCGCCCAACGCGGTATTCTCCGATGCCCCTTCTTCGGCCTTCTCCATTCGATTCGCGTGTGTTGCGCTTTGTCGTCTATACAAAAAAGAGTGAGAGCGAGCAGACCATGGAAACAAGGAAGACCAGTGAGCGAAGGGCATCCAGGTTGGCGAGATAGAGAACGGCGTGCAGGACTCGCGCGGCGAGCCAGACCAGGGCCACGATCGTCGCGGTCTCCGCGTCTCCGCCGCGCAAACCCAGGGCCACGACTCCGGCGGTGAAGACGGCAAGCGCCTCCCAGGCGTTCTGCTGGGCTGCGACCGCGCGCGCTCCGGCGCCTTCGAGTCCGGCGGCCTGACTTCGCGGATGCTTGTTGTCGAATTTTCCGAATTGCTGGACCCGGTAGTAGGCCCCCACCCAGGCCAGGAAGATCGGCAACAGTGCGCCAATGAAGAGAACGGTCAGTATCGCGGACATGCAAGTTCCTCCTGGGGCTGGAGCATAGGGCCCCCACGCCACTTTTCCTTCAGACGGAGGTCTGCCACTTCGAGAAGAGTGGGGTGGTCCTCCAGGGTGCTCCCGCAGCCGCTCCATGACCGCCCGGAGAGCCATGGAACCGAGGGTTCGAGCTTCCGGATCTTGGGCCCCTGGTGGTGACCTGCACTCCGGTTGACTTCGGGAGGCCTGTGTTCCCTCATGGGCGGGGCCCGGTGGCTGTCTTCGAAGGATCGAAGGTGCGTCCAGGCGGCGGCCCGTGCCGCCACCGCTTCGCCGGCGAGGCGGCCGAAGAAAGTGGCATCGTCCAGCGACGTTCCCGTGTTGTACGCGCGTGCGGGGATGCCCGACGCGGTGCTTCCCGCCGCGTAGAGACCTTCGAAGGAGCGGTCATCCACACGCCGCACGTTTCCACTTGGAAGCGTCCACAGGCCTCCAAGTGGAGGTATGACTGGATGTTGTGGATCGAGGATTTGAAATAGGCAGCGTATTCTTC
>CAYTAT010000057.1:15165-23194 GCA_964435795.1 uncultured Spirochaetaceae bacterium | reverse complement strand
CATCGCAATCCACGCAGCGCAACAAGAAAACGGAATCCGTCATGTGGTTCTCCGGCCCCCCCCCCAAGACCTCCAGCATACCCCAGCCCCCCGCGAACAGCGACGACCGGAAACCATCCCGCACCGATCCGGCAGCACAATTCCTCCGGGATTCTGATTGAGCGTCAGTTCACCTGGATGACGCTGCTTTCGATGACCACCCTTCTGCGAGGTTCTCCCTTTTCGCTGCCGTACATCTCGAGATCCTTCAGGGTGCCCATTCCCTCCACCACCTGGCCGAAGACCGTATGCCGGCCATCCAGTTGATCCGCGGCGTCGAAAAGAATGAAGAATTGGCTGCCGTCCGTCCGCGGGCCCGAATTCGCCATGCTGACGACTCCGCGCTTGCTATGCCGGGCCTTCCGATGGAACTCTCCCGCGTAGCGATATCCGGGTCCGCCAACACCCGTGCCCAGGGGATCCCCACCCTGGGCCATGAATTTCGGAATGATCCGATGAAAATCCAGGCCGTCGTAAAACCCTAGACGCGCAAGATATATGGTGCTCGCCACGTGGCGCGGCGCCCATTCGGGTTTGAGTCGGATCTTGATCACCCCGGCGCTGGTATGCAGATACCAGTCGTAATTCTTGGATGGATCGAAGACCACTGCCGTGGGCGCACGGGGCACGCGGGTCTTCCAACTCGCCCCTTCAGCAGAATCCCTCGCGGCCACGGGATGTTCCGCGATGTAGGCGTCGATGACCTCGATCGGATCCGGTCCGGAAAACGGCGGCAACTCCGCTTTGGAGGCCCCCTTATTCGACGCACAACCCGGGACGAAAGAGGCCGCGGCGAGGCTGAAAATCAACAACAATGCAGCGTGATGGCGCCGCTCCCAGCGGCAGCGCTTTTCCTGGCTCGATCGCTTCATCGAATCTGCCCTCCTCTTTTTTCGCGCGAAGGGTAGCCGCGGGGGTCGCGGAGCGTGAGGGGGGGGCGCCCAATGAGTTCTCGGGCCCGACGACCTGTTATTCTGGATGGCAGCGGCCCGGATGCGGCCCCGAGGATAAGATGCGGCTGATATTGGCGACCTCTTCGAGCGACCAGGCGGAAGAACTCATCGGGCGGCTCCTCGAGGAGAAACTGATCGGCTGCGCGAATCTCATCCCGCGCGTGCGTTCCTTCTATCACTGGCAGGGGGAAATCTGCCGCGACGAGGAGAGCCTTCTAATCATGGAGACCACCGCCGCCCTCGCGGATGAAGCCCGCAGGCGGCTGCGCGAACTTCACGCATACGAGGTCCCGAAGATCGTCGTCCTCGATCCGGAGAACTGCGATGCCGACTACCTCGCCTGGCTCGGCGAGGTGACGAGACAGACGACCGCCCTTCCCGCCCGGAAACTCGGCGAGATCGATTGGGCAGATTGGCGGCCGGTGGATCGGGCGACCCTCACCTTCGTGATTCGCGATCGGGAGGTACTGCTGATCCGGAAGAAGCGAGGGCTCGGCGCAGGCAAGATCAACGGTCCCGGCGGACGAATCGAAGAGGGAGAATCGATTCGCGATGGGGCCATCCGGGAAGTCGAGGAAGAGGTGGGCATCACCCCCCTGGATCCCGAAAAGCGCGGAGAACTACGCTTTCAATTCATCGACGGATATTCGATTCACGTTCACGTCTTCAGCGCCAGAAGACACGTGGGGGAAGTACGCGAAAGCGACGAGGCCATTCCCCTCTGGACCGAGATTTCCGCCATCCCCTATCCCGAGATGTGGGCGGACGACATCCACTGGTTGCCCGCCGCGCTGGCCGGACAAAGCGTATCGGGACGTTTCCTCTTCGATGGCGATGTCCTGCTGGACTACGAATTGGATTGACGGAAAGCCGGGCATCTTTCGATGGATGCCCGAAGGACTCGGCTTCCCGTGCTACCAGAGGGAAGTCGTGCGACCTCCCCCGACTCTGCCACGACTCCGTCGACGAGATCTGCGACGTCTCATGCGAGCATGCAGGGCCTGGCGACGGCTCGCGATCCAGGCTTCCCGACTGACGGCATCCTCGTTCTGTCCCGCAGCCGCCGATCTCCGCTCGCGAAAGGCACAGAAATCCGCATAGGCTTCTATTTCATGAACCAACTCTTCGACGACGAGTTCCACCATGATCGCATCGTCCAGGAAACCGAGTACGGGAACCTTGTCGGGGATCATATCGTCCTCTTCAGCGAAATAGGCCATTCCGCGAAGGACACGATCTCGATCCGCCTTGGAGAGGGCCCATTCGCCGTCCTCCAGCATATCGATCAGGATCCCGAGCTTCTGGACTCGAATGCGTACAAAATCCGGAGAACTCGTCTCGGCGATGCCGTCGATCAGGGTCCTGCAGGCCAAGACGATGTCGGCTTCGCTGGTCCCCGCATGCTTCTCCCTCACCTTACGCATTGCGCGGCGGAAATATTTGAGATCCTTGTCACTCAGATCGAACGTGACTTTCATCAAATCGCTTCTCCCTCTCGTTCCGACCCCCCTCCAAGAAACGATGAATCGTCGAGACCCACCCCCCGGAGTTCGCTATCGGGCGAGCGGGGAAGCTAACAGAAAATTCGTGACTCTCTCACCCGTGATTCCCCGCTCGGGTGGCGACTATTTCCCGGCGGCCGGGAGTCGACGGGGAAGGGATTTTCGGAGTCTGCAAGACCTTCGGAGGACGATCCGGCCGAAACCGGGAATCCCCGGCATTCGGAAAGACGCGGCGAATTTGCGGGCGCCTGATCCGCGCCAACTTCCCAAATTCCCTCGGACCCCGAAAACTTTCTCGGGTCGGAATCCTCTCGGCCAGACGAAAGCGGACTCGCTCGGGGAGCCTGCTTCCGATGGAGGGCTAGGGGGAGGCTTTGGGCTGGGGCGAATCCTCCCCCGTCGAGTCGGATGCTTCGAGCAGGCGGGAGCGAAGTGCGTCGGCATCCGTGAAGAACTCGACCCCGCGAACTCGAAGCGCGTCAAGGCTCAGGAGCGTCGCCTGATCCGGGCGAGTCGGGATGCCCGATGTCGGGGAGCCATCGCGATCGAGAAGAATCGGGTAGGAGCGTTTTCGCAATTTGGGGAGGGCCATGAAACGAAGTACCAGGGAGGGCATGCCGCTCACATCCGAAATATAAACGATCCCCCGCTGCTGGAGAAAACCGCGCGGCAAACCATCGAGCGCCCCCTTTAGCAGATCGCCCCCTTTCATACTGCGACTGAAGAGAAGGGCCTTCGTCATTGCACTCAACTCTCGACTCTCCCCATGCTGGTCCTCGAGTCGCAGAGGGGGCAGCGGATCACCCACTTCGAGCGGAGATTCGGACGCCAGGACAGACGAAAATCCGATGGCGAGGAGAAGTGCGGAAAATATGACGCAGGAGGTCGAGAATCTATTCACATCTTTCCCCTTCTGATGCCCGGGGATTCCCTCATCGAGGCAACCTTCCCCAGACGATCCAATGGCGATCCGAGATCGTTTCCACCACCAGAGACTCGAGGCCCTGGACGTCGAGTTGAGTCCGGACTTCTTCCGGCCGATAGGCGGCGCGCAGTGAATTTCGAAAATCCCGCTGGAGTATTTCGGGTTCCTCTCCCGCGTATCGATCGAGCAACGCTTCGAGTGCCTCGGCGTCTGCGGGCCGCGAGAGATCCATCACGAAGACGTGGGCACCGGGAGCCGCTCGGCGGATGATTTCCGCCCACAGCACGAGCGGATCCAATAGATGGTGGAGCAGGCTCGTCGAAAGGACGAGGTCATACTCGGAGCCGGGTACTCCCCCATCCGGCAGCCGAACCCGGCTGAAGCGGAGCCGGGCGCCCGCGGGATCCGTCGCCGCCCTTTTTCGCGCAAATTCGATCATCGCCTGCGAACCGTCGACCCCGTCGACCCGCCACCCGCCAAGGGCCCGTGCGAAACGGAGAGTGATATCCCCCGGCCCACATCCGAGATCGAGGGCTCTCCCATGCTCGGGGAGATCATCGAGTCGAGCGCACAGCAAGGCGATCCCCCGCTGGTGGGGAATCTCGAAGTCCGCCTCCGCGTAGGCCCGAACCTGCTCGGGAGCGTCCATCAGCTCCGACTCGGGAACCCTCTTCATCGCCATGAGCCCGGCAGTGAATTCATTCGAGTCGGTTTCTTGCCAAGACTTCCCCGGCGACGGGACATCGCGAAGATTGCCGCGAACTTCTCAGGAAGACCCATCGCCGCGACTTCCAATGCTCGGGGAGACAACTCCCTCGACCACCAGGAGATTCCTCAAGGTCTCTACGCGCTTGCGATTGACTCCCATATCCGACCATCCCAAGCGGGATGCGGAGCGAATCTCGATTCTCCTCTCGGCCGGCCGAAGGCGAAGTTCGAGATCATCCACGAAATGCATCAGGGCACTCCGGACCTCCGCATGCAGATACGAGGGTGTGTCTTCGATGAGCCGAGTTCGCGGCAGGGCGGCGACGACCTTCCTGGTGACCTCCCAGGCCCTGGCAACATCGCCCTTGAGTTCGAGGGGCTCGATGAAATGAATACCCCGGGCCTCTTCGCTGCAGACACAATTCGGAGAGGACGGACACTTTGCGAGGCCCGACTCGGATACCCCGAGATTCCCAGGACGCGATGATGCACACGAAAGAATCGTCATGGCGAAAAACGCTACCACTTGAGGGGGGAGCGTCGCTCCCCCCGGCCCTTTCCTCCGCAGCCACCCGGAAGTTCGAATAGGAGCCTTCCCACAACGGCCCGGGGATCGCGCCCAGAAGACTCGCCTGAGAGCAGGACCGGCGGCGAATGTCGGCCGGAGTTCAACCGCTGGGCGGATGCAGCTCAGCAGCCCTCAGCCCTCTGCGGAAAAAGAACGATTGCCGGAGCGCCGGACCGAATGAGGGGCCGGCCGATCAGAGGCGGAGTCCTCGAGTCGGCTGAGCGCCGGCTGCAAACAACTCTTGCAGATCCCGTAATTGATTCTTGCGGGCTCAGCGACGGATCGGATTCCGATCGGGGTTCGACACCAACTGCAAACGAAGAAACTCGCATTGGAGTCGCCGTTCTCTGAGGGGGAAAACTCGGAGCCGGGGGGGGAAGGCATGAGGTAAGAATACCATAACAGCCGGGGAATGTTTAGGCGGGAAAGATACATTCATGTGACAATCGCCTGAAAGGACCGCCGGCAGGTTGACCGCCCTCTCCTCGACTCTGCGTCGGGCAGAAATTCAATCCGTCCGATGAATTCACCCATTTCGACCGATTCGAGCCAACTCGCGTCGCAGATCTTCCCGATTCAGGGTCTCGATCGGCAATTCAATCAGGGATTTGATCCGGGTCTCGATTTCGTCCAGGGCCCGTGAGAAGTGCTCGCGCAATCGTCTCCCGTCCCCCGGCTGCGACGCCGGATCCTCGATCCCCCAATGACCCGTGACGGGTGTGCCGGGCCAGAGGGGGCACGTCTCACCCCGGGCATTGTCACAGACCGTAATTACGAGATCCAGGAAGGGCGCCGCACTTCGCTCGAATTCACTCCAACTCTTGGAGCGTAAAGAACTCGCCTCGTAACCCTTCTCGGCGAGAACTGCGAGAGTCATCGGATGGGGGGAGAGCGCCGGGTGGCTACCCGCGCTGAAAGCCCGGAAACGATCCGGTGCGACGTGATTCATCACACCCTCGGCCAGCAGACTGCGAGCGGAATTGGCCGTGCAGAGAAAGAGAACATTATACCTGGGGGCCACTCGACACCTCTCGCCCGAACTTCAGTCGACTCCTGGAGTCGACTTCCCTCCTGGGCCGGGTCGGCACAGCCCTCGCTCGGTTTAGCTCCGATCCTGGGAGCGGGCTATATAATAGGGTCGCCATGTCCAAACTCAACAAATCCCTCGGCAGCATCGGAATTCTGCTGCTCGCAATTCAGCTGATTCCCATCGATCGGGAGAATCCGCCCGTCAGCGAGAATGTTCCCGCCCCGCCCGCCGTGCGGGAGGTACTGGAAAGATCCTGCTACGACTGCCACTCGAATCAGTCCCATTGGCCGTGGTATGGCTACGTCGCGCCCTTTTCCTGGCTCGTCGCCTATGACATCGAAGAAGCTCGCGACCACATCAACTTCTCCGCCTGGGATGACTACGATGAAGACGAACGCATCGATATCATCCAGGATGCCTGGGAGGAAGTCGAAGAAGGAGAAATGCCTCCGTTCTTCTATCTTCCCCTGCACCCCGATGCCGTACTCGACGAGGGGGATCGGGCGTTGCTCGAGGCATGGGCCGACAGCACTCGCTGAGATGCGCCATATCGGCGAGTGCAAACCCGCATGGCCTTGTCGAAAAACTTGTCGAAAAAGACGTCCGATCGCGGAGCTTGCATCTCAAGGACGCAAGCTCCCCAAAGGCGCTACTTGCTCAAGAGCCGTTTGAGCAGGAATCCGACCGCGACGAAAACACTCGACACCGTCGCCCCATACCAGAAATAATGGCCGCGGGATCGCAGATGCCATTCTTCGGCCCCGCGACCGAAGGCGTAGCTCTCCAGGGCATTCGGCTCCGCGATCAGGCCCACGTAGAAGGACTCGATGGCCACCGTCGCCGCGTAGAGGAAACAGATCGCGCTCGGGATCAGGGGGAAAGCTCTTTTCAACCAGGCCATATCGTCCAGAGAGTACCCGATGCCCTGTCGGCCGCCCCACCGAAAGCAGCGCAGAGGATATTTCGAAGCGTCGAGATGATCGAGAAGAGTTCGAGCGCGTTCAGTCGCTGATTCGCTCCAGTACAATCACGGGAATTTCGCGCTCTGTATTGGCCTGGTAGGCATCATAGGGGGGATAGATGCCCACCATCTGTCGCCAGAGCGCCGCACGTTCCTCGCCCTGGGCCGTGCGAGCGCGGGCGCGGAAGCATTCGGAACCCACGCGAAGTCCGACCTCGGCCTCGGCAAGGAGATTCAGGTACCACGCGGGATGACTGGGAAAGCCCCCCTTGGAACCGATGATCACATAACCGCCTTCCGTCTCCCCGTAGATCAGGGGCAGCGTCCGCGATCTTCCCGAATGGCGGCCGCAGGTGGTGAGCAGCAGCGTCGGAAATACCCCGGAGCCTCCGGCCACCGAGGAATCCCACAGATGTCCGTCGCGGCCATCGCTCTCGATGTAGCGACGCAGATGATCCTGGATCCATGAGGGCAATTCGGGGGAGATCTCCTCTTCGGCCATTCTCGATTCCTTTCATGCACCCTGGAAGAAATGCGCGGGGTGGGGGCGCCCGGGCCTGCGCTCGCGAGAACTGGAGTATAGGGAAAGTCTATCCGCGACCCCGCCATTCCTCTGCCAGCAGCGCCCAGCGTTCGTGATCGCGCCAGCGCCCCCCGATCTTGAGATAGCGGCGGGACAACCCCTCGAGGCGAAAATCGAAATGCTTGACCAATTCGATCGAGGATGCGTTGTCGGGTTGGATGTTGGCCTCGAGACGGTGCAGACGGAGTTCCCCGAACGCGTGGCGAATCATCAGATCCAACCCCTCGCGCATGAGGCCTCGACCCGCGTGGGGGAGAAAGGCGTAATAGCCGAGATAGGCGCTCTGGAACGAAGCGCGAACGATCTCATTCAGGTTCACGACACCGGCGAGTTCGGCCGACTCCTCGAGCACCACCCAGCGGCTCTCACGGGAGGGCTTCCGAACGCTGAGCATATACTCGCAAAAGGCTGCGGAAGATCGGGGTGGAGCAACCCGACGGGCATGAAAGCGGCGGCTGCGACCCACGGCCCGCAAGAATTCCGCTTCGCGTCTGGCCGACGGCTTTTCGAGTTTCACCCTCATACTTCGCCCTCAGCGAGCCCCGGCGCCTGGCGGCATCAGATGACTCGCTCTGCTGCCAAGAATCTACATCCGAACGAGCCCGTTTCGCTATCCTGGGAATTCGTAGAAAATACTTTTCGAAAAATGAGCGATGACAAGCAGGGATCCGCCGCGATCCACGAGAAGATCCGCTCGGGAAATTCGGCAAACGGGCAAACGGGCAAAAAAAAGGAGCGCTACCCATGATCGAAAAGGTAA
>CAYTAT010000057.1:10285-15065 GCA_964435795.1 uncultured Spirochaetaceae bacterium | reverse complement strand
GGCAAACGGGCAAACGGGCAAAAAAAAGGAGCGCTACCCATGATCGAAAAGGTAATCGAACGCTGGCATGCCAATATCGCCGGGAATTTCGACGGAGGCCTGGACGAACTCCTGGCCGAGGACGTCGTCTTCTACTCCCCCGTCGTCTTCACTCCCCAGAAGGGCCGCGAGATCGCGAAGCTCTACCTCACGGCTGCCGGAGGCACCTTCGGCGCCGCGCAGGAGAATACCGACGCAGATGAGGGGTCGCGTGAGGATTCGGGAGCCGGAGGCGACTTTCGCTATACGAAGCAGGTGCTGTCGGGCAACCAGGCAGTACTCGAATTCGAGGCCACCGTCGCGGGGAAGTACATCAACGGCGTCGATATCATCGAATGCAACGACGAGGGCAAGGTGACCGAATTCCGCGTCATGATCCGCCCCCTGCAGGCCGTCAACATGATGCACCAGCAGATGGCCGCCATGCTCGAAAAGCTGCAGAAGGCCTGATTCGACGGAAGCCCGGATTTTCCTCCCGGGCCGGATCCGATGACGGGGCGATGACGGGGTATCGGCTGGGGAATCGAGACCCTCAGCTCATGATGGCATCGTGGGTGATGCGCCCCCCCTGGACGTTCAGACCCGCGGCCAGGTGGGGATCGCGGTGCAGCGCTTCCTCCCAGCCCAGATCCGCCAACGCGCGGACGAAGGGCATGGTCACATTCGTCAGCGCGAACGTGGAGGTGCGGGGAACATCCCCGGGCATATTGCTCACGCAATAATGAACCACGTCATCCACGCTATAGGTGGGCTGGGCGTGGCTGGTGGGGCGGCTGGTTTCGAAGCAGCCACCCTGATCGATCGAGATGTCGACCAGAACGGAGCCCTTGCGCATTTGCTTCACCATTTCGCGGGTCACCAGTCGCGGTGCAGACGCCCCCGGGATGAGGACGGCGCCGATCACGAGATCCGCCGCGCTCACCAGACGATCGACGGTATCCGCGGATGAATGGGCGGTATGGATGCGTCCGCCAAAGCGGGCCGACAACTCTCGCAGGCGTGCGGCGGATCGATCCACCACTGTCACGTTGGCCTGCATTCCCACGGCCATCTCGGCGGCGTTGCTCCCGGCGACTCCACCCCCGAGAATCACGACGCGTGCAGAATCTACTCCCGGCACGCCGCCGAGGAGAACGCCGCACCCGCCCGACGTGCGCTGGAGATTCACCGCTCCGACCTGTACCGACATACGTCCGGCAATTTCGCTCATCGGTGTCAGCAGCGGCAGGGAGCCATCCTCGGCCGTCACGGTCTCGTATGCGATCGCGGTGACCCCGGAATCACAGAGGGCCCTGGCCTGGGCGGGATCGGCGGCGAGGTGGAGGTAGGTAAATAGGACCTGATCCGGGCGCAGCCGGGCGCACTCCTTGAGTTGGGGTTCCTTCACCTTCACGATCAGATCGGCAACGGAGAAGACCTCCTCGGCATCGGCGGCGATTCGCCCGCCCACGCGCGCGTAATCATCGTCCGAAAAACCGATGCCCTCGCCCGCGCCGGCCTGGACCCAGACCTGGTGGCCCTCGGCGACCAGTTCGCGGACCCCGGACGGGATCACCCCGACGCGGTATTCGTGGATCTTGATCTCCCTCGGTACACCGATCTTCATGGCAGGACTCCTCGAGCTCGAAGTGATGGGCCACCACGGCTGACCCACGGCCGATCTTTCAGGATCTGGGATTGCGGACGATTTCGAGATTTGGGAGACAATAATATTCTATAATCTGAAATGATTAATTGCTTTATTCACGTAAAAAGATAATATATCGATAGATTCAACTACTTTATATAAGATTTTTCGCATATTCTTGTGACCCAACTTGATTCATTCGATCGTGCCATTCTCGACGTGCTCCAGCGCGAGGGGCGGATCGCCAACGTCGGTCTTGCGCAGAGGGTCCACCTGTCGGAGTCGGCCTGCCTGCGCCGGGTGCGCGCCCTTGAGAGCCGCGGGCTGATCGAGGCCTACGCGGCTCTGGTCGATCCCGTGAAGGCGGGCCTCTCGGGCAACGTCTTCGTGAACATCACCCTGGAGCGCCAGGATCGGGAAGAACTCGAGGTCTTCGAGCGCGCGGTGCGCGAAGTTCCCGAGGTCATGGAGTGCTACCTGATGACCGGCGAATTCGACTACCTGCTACGCGTCGTGGTCGCGGACGCCGCGGATTTCGAGCGCATCCACAGCCAATTGCTCACCCGGCTTCCCGGCGTGGCCCGGGTGCAATCGAGTTTCGCATTGCGCACCGTTCAGAAATCGAGTGTGCTGCCGATTCGCTAGCAGGGATCTCGCGACGGAGCCATCAAGCCGGCTGCCAGAGATCGTAGGTTCCGAAACTCCAGATATTCCCCTCCGGATCCACGCACGAATAACCCCTACCGCCGTATTCCTGATCCTCGAGATCGTGGACGAGTTCGGCGCCCCTCGCCACGGCGCGGTCATGGTGGGCGTCGACATCCTCGACGACCCCATAGATGATCTGGCTTGTGAGTCCCCCCAATTCCTCCGGGGGTCGCACCCCAGGATCGAATTCACGACCGCCGTGGGAGTCCGCCGATCCGAGCATGATCATTCCGTTACCGGAGACGAGTTGGGCATGAGCAATCGTTCCACTCTCTTCGCCGGGCACCACCAGGTACTCCTCGAAAAGAAAGGCCTCGCATAGCCACTCGATTGCAGCGGCGGCGGCGCGGTAGCGCAAACAGGGTATGGCGGTCGAACGATTGCCGTTCAGATCCTTGACCATGGGCCGATCCTCCGCTGACGGGAAAATACGCTGGGAGGAGAAGAGCCGTGGGAGAGTACAGACAACCCGGGCGAACTTCACCGGCGCCGGCGCCCACTCGAACTCCCGGCGCCCGGCGGACTACTCGGGACGTCGCAAAGCCCGGAGATCGCCCAGGTAGAATAGACCCAGCAGACAACGCGAGAGGGTCAGGGCCACCGGGAATACCAGGCCAAACGCCAGGATCTCGGCCTTCTCGCCGTAGTCGGACCAGAAAAAGAGCATCGCCGCAGCCTGAGTGCCCAGGCCCGCCGGCGTGATGGGCAACGCCGCCGCCATCAGGATCGGGGGGGCCGAAGCGAGGGCGAGGGCGAGCGGGATCTCGATACCAAAGGCGTGACTTCCCGCCCAGAAGAGGCCAATGAAGCCCAGGAAATAACTCAGCCGAAAAACCGTGAGGACCAGAAGATCCCGGCGCTCCACCAGGCGAAAACTGCGGATCACGGATGCGCCGCGCAGGCGCTGCAACCACTTCCAGCCCGGACGGGAAGAGACCAGGAGAACCAACGTCAACAATTGGAATCCGAAAAAGAGGGCGGCGAAGCGGCGGATCGACTCGACGGGCGGGGAATCCGCGAACATCGAGGCACCCGAAAACGCCAATCCCGTCAGGACCAGGGCATCGAAGGATTGGTAGAAGAATAATGAACTCGTGGATTCCAGGGCCGGGATCTGCTTCGAGCGTCTCAGGTGCAGAATCATGGCCGCCGTCCCGACATTCCAATTGATGGCGGTGACCAGATAGGTAACGCCCCGCAGCGAACGCGCCTCGGCCCAACTGACGGGAGTGTTGAAGCGAGAAAATAGATAGGAGAGCGCCCGGGAATCCAATGCGAACCACATCGCGACCGCAATCAGAACCTCGGGAACGAAGAGTCCGAGCCTTGCGCGACCGGCCGCCCCCCAGGCCTCCTCGAAGGGAACTTCTCGAAACAGGTAGACGAGGATCAAAGCGGCTGCGAACCAGGGGGCGATGGCCTGAAGGGTAGACCGAACTCGGGACGGACCCGGGGCAGCACCCTCCGCGCTCCCCCCCCCGATGTCTTCCTGCCGTTCCATCAAGGGGTCTCCATTCATCGACCAGCAGGCGAGCGCAGCGATCACAAGCGATTCGGGTCCAAATTGCGACTGGGGGGCCGAGCCGGCTATTGGTTGGGAACCCGGGTGGTCTCCCCCATCATATAGGCGCGAAACTCTTCCGAGGTTTCCCGGGCCTCGGCGTCGGCCATCGCCTGGGCGATTTCCGGGGGCGTTTCCGGGTCGGCTCGCAAGATGTCGAGAATCTCCGGAGGTGCGAGATTCACCCCGCGTCCGGCCTCTTCGAGATCGGTCGACACGGGGCTTCCGGGCTGAATTCTCTGCGCGAGTTCGGGAGGCAGCCCGGGATTTGCCTGGGCGGCCCGAATGCCGGCGGTCACCACCGCAGTGGCGCGTGCCCGGGCGAGTTCCTTCTTGACCCTGGCCTTTTCGCGATCGACCCCCGGATCGAAGATATCGGCATCTCCTATGCGAGAAGAGCCCGCGGCCGCATCTCCCCCGGCAGGCGAGTCCCCGGCATCTGTTCTGCGCTGCGGGGATTCCGAAGCCCGGTGCGAATCGAGATCCGCATCACCGGGTTCCATCTCGGAAGTCCTTCCCGAGCGGGCGGACGGATTCGACGGAAGCACAGATCCGGGATCTCGCAGCGCTCGGGGGGCGGGAGCTTCGGCGGCGGGGGAATCACTGGCCAGTCCGGGCTCGGCCGCTTCCTCACCGCCACGCAGAAGCATGAATGCCAGGACGGCCAGCACGACGACGACGATCGCCACCACGCCACGTTGATTCGAGCGAACCGATTCCGCCATTCAGACTGAACCCCCCATCCTTTGGAGCGAGCCGAAAACCCGACCGCGTACAGCGGGCGACCGACCCGACGGCTAAGCGTACCGAATCTCCAGCGGCTTCTCTCTCTTCTCTTCTCTCCG
>CAYTAT010000057.1:0-10185 GCA_964435795.1 uncultured Spirochaetaceae bacterium | reverse complement strand
CTCTCTCCACTCTCTCCGACCTCTCTCCACTCTCTCCTCTCCCCATGGAGAGGCTCGCGAAGGGGGACCCCGGGGCATTCGAATCCCCCGTGGGAGATCGGGAGGGCGACCCGGGCGGAAAAACCGGCGATTTCGGAGCCGTTCTCGGGGCAGTGGCGGAATCGACGAGCCCCAACTCGGATGCCGGCTCCGGGGCTTCCGAGCGCATGGTTCAGAGCGCTTCGGGGCGAGCCATCTCGTCGAGGCTGGGCGCCAGGAACCCAGCGAACTCACGCAGCCTCGCTTCGGCACGGGAGCGACTTCGAACCGACTGCCCGACCGGGGTGCTGATGCGAACCAGGATCAAACGCCTCGGCGTCACCCAGTCGCTTCGATCCACGCCGAGGAAAAGCCGTAGCGCTTCGACTCCGATTCCCGAGGCCCCCGTCACCCAGCGATAACTGAGCGCACGCTCGAACTCTCCCTGAAGTACGGATGCCTCGACCGCGACGTCAAGCCCGGGGACCGCAACGACTTCCTGCTCGAGAATCTCGAAGCCGGATTCCGGGAGTACGGTCTTTGGGGAGAGCAGGCTGCTTCCACGACGGCTCAGTTCATCCGTCGCCACGAAGACTTCGACCTCGGCGCTTCCCTTCTCGTAGAGCCTATGAATCCAGCGGTCGGGGGCCACCGAGCCCATGGCGTTCTTGTCGATCTCAATCGGGCGCCCTCGCCATCCCGCCCACTGCGAGGGAATTCCGTAGGGGGCCCGTCGGAGCATTCTCGTGGGCTCCCAGGGGTGAACGATGAATGAACCGAGGGCCAGGGCCGCGAGCAGCGCCAGCACCAGCCAATGGCGCGCCGAAGCCCGCGCCCGCACCTCCCCCTCGACCCCGGGGATCCTTCCGGGGCCGGCAGCACTAGTTTCTCCGGGAATGAAACGGATGAGAACCCGGTCCAGCCCGGCCAGAAGCAGGACACCGACAACCATCATCACGACGCCCTGGAGAGAATGAAGGGCTGCGATTTCTCCGGCCGGATTCAGCATCAGGGAGAGAACGCGTCCAAAATTTACCAATAGACCAATCAGGGGGGCCAAGACGAGGAGCAAGGCCGTCTGCAGGGGGCCGCGATGAAAGATCTCCGCGTAGACCAACGCGGACATCACGAGCGTGGAAATGGTTCGGAGTCCGGCGCAGCTTTCGATGACCTGGAATCTCCGCCATTCGGTGCTCACGAACGTGCCCGAATGACTGACGTCGATCCCCGGCCAAAGATCCAATACGAAGGCTGCCCAATGCGCGTTGAAGAGTTGCAGGGGATAGACGATCTGATTCGCGATCACCGCTGGAATTGGAATCAGCAGAAGCAGGAAGAGCAGGGGGAATGCGATCACCTGAAAGCCCGCCCGCCCCCCCCATAGTACCGCGGCGCCCAGGCAGAAGAGCACCAGGGAAATCAGTTGCAAATCCGGAGCCCCGACGTAGATGCCCCAGAAATAGAAGAGCGCAGCGAAGGGCAGGAGGGCGATCCCCAGAGGCCAGCCATCCGCAGCAGAATTTCGAACGGCGGCGGCGAAACGTCGGTATCGCGCGTATAGGAAGCATGCGGTCAGGCCAAAAATCAAACCCGCCGATTGGCCCGTGGGGCGGAAAAACCAGTCTTCGAATTGGCTGTCCGTGGAGAGGAGCGCGGGAAATGGCTGATAGGGAATCAAGCCCCGAAACGCGAGCATCCCCAAGAAGAGGGTGGCAAATGCCACAATATTTTTTTGCTCCGGAATCTGCATCTGCTCCACCGGATTCAGACCGGGAACTCGCAAGTGGTGGGTCCTCTATCGCCTCTTATCCGGGTCTCATGACCCCCAATGCGGAATCGCGCACATTGGATGCCCGATACTCGGACCACTCCCCCAGGGTTTCAGGCCATCCTCAACAGACAGCTGGAACGGTCCCCTATGCGGTTCTGTCCGCAAGGGATCCGCATCCACGAATGATCCCGGAACCATTGTCGGCCTCCCGAGTGACAAGCCGCGCCGAAAAGCCCAAATTTTCCAAAAGATCGTTATGAGGGTCGATACTTGAGGCCGATCACCATATCATATCGGGTTCCAGGGGCTGATGAGCCTCGCCCGCATACTCGGAGACCATCTCAAATGAAACTTTCCAAGAGCGCTTTCATCCTCTCACTCGGACTCGCACTATCGGTCTTGCTGGCGGCGCCCGCCTTGGCAGGGCCCGCTGCCGGACCCGCAACCCCCGCCAGCTATTACGGCGATTTCAATGCCGACGGCCGGGCGGACATCCTGGTGCAGAATGCCGGCGGACTGCTCTACGTCTTGGTCACCGACTCTTCGGGCCTTGCGGTGGATACGGACGAGAGCAATCACATTGCCGACCTCGAGGCGGGCTGGGAGGTAACGTCCGTCGCCGACTTCAACGGGGATGACCACGCGGACGTTTTGATCCAAGATACGGTGGACGGCAGTCTCTTCGTCATGATCACCGACCCCGAGGTGTCGCCCCTCCAGGTCTCGGTGGCTCTCAGCGGCTCCCCGGGACAAGTACCGGCCGGCTGGACGGTCCTCGGCGCCAATGACACCAATGGGGACGGCAACGCAGATGTGGCCGTCGAGAATACGACGACTCAACAGATCTGGACCTTCATCACGAATACGGATGGGATTTCGTTCGATAGCGACGCAAGCGGTGGCACGCTGGCAATCCCCTCGGGTTGGAGCGTGGAAGGCGGAGGAGACTTCAACGGCGATGGCCGAAACGATCTGATCGTCATGAACTCGGAGGTTACGAACCTCTCCAATCAGCTCTGGGTCTTCATTACCAATAGCGACGGCATCAGCTTCAGCGCTAGCTTGAGTGGCTCGCCGGGCGCAGTTCCCGAGGGCTGGGAATACTCGGGCAATGGGCAGTTTACACCGGACACCGCGAGTTCCGATTACGGTGTCACCAACATCGATGCAATCAATCCCCCGGGCCTCGAGGGGCTGATCTACTTGTTCGTGACCGATAACTATGGTGTTTCGGCGGATGCGGGTGCGAGCGCCCCATCGGTCCAGCTGCCCGCGGGTGTCTTCATTCAAGTCTTCGCGGACTTCAACAACGACGGGATCGCGGATACGCTGGTTCAGGACGAAACGGGACTGCTCTATGTCTACCTCAACTCTACACCCGGGTCTGCCTTGGTGGGTCAGGACAATATCGCGACTCTATCCGGTGGCTTCTCGTTCTCCAATGGGCAGGGGCTGTAGCGGAAGGCTATTACGGGAATTCCACTCCCGACTCGAGATCCGATTCATAAAACCCCCCGGCCCCCATGGGAGCCGGGGGGTTTTATATTCTCGACATTTCGAAACCAGCAATACCTCTCCCGTCACTTACTTGTGAAAATAATTTCCAGGAAACGAGACGCGCCTTGAACCGAACTGAATCCCTCCGGCCCGGGATAGAATGATTCCATGCCAACTTTTCCCGCCGGACACTTCTATTCGCCGCTCGTGGATCCCCAGGATCTTCGCCGCCGCGCCGATCATCTCTGGGGGGCGGAGACTCGGCTGCCCCTGGGCATCGACCTCGCACTCGATGACCAATGGAACCTTCTCGAAGACGCCCGATCCGTGGCCGCGGAATTCGCTTACCCCGCCTCCGAAGAGGCCATCACTTCCAGCCGAGAATTCCGCGATAACAACGGCGTTTTCGAATCCCTCGACGCCCGCATTCTCTACTGCATACTGCGAATGCGACGCCCTCGGCGCATGGTCGAGGTGGGCTCGGGACACTCGACACTGCTATCGGCGGATGTAAATACACGTTGGCTGAAGGGGCGCACGGAACTGATCTGCATCGAGCCCTACCCCCCGGAGTTCCTCACCGAACTCCCCAGCGGAGTCTCGAAACTGATCCGGGAACGGGTTGAAGAAATCGGCATCGAGCCCTTCCTCGCCCTCAAATCGGGGGACATCCTATTCATCGACTCCTCCCATGTCTCGAAGACCGGAAGCGATGTCAACCACCTCTATTTCGAAGTGCTGCCGCGTCTCGCCCCCGGAGTCCTGATCCACATCCACGATATCTTCATGCCCGAGGAGTATCCCCGGGATTGGGTGCTCGAGGAGGAGCGCTCATGGAATGAGCAATACCTGCTTCGGGCCCTGCTCATGTTTTCTGGCGCCTTCCGCGTGGTCTTTGGCAGCCACTGCGCGAGCCTGCTCCTCCCGGATCAGGTCGAATCCGTATTCGGGGCCCCACACGGGGGTGGAAGTTTCTGGATTGAAAAGATCTCCTGATCGGAAGAGCCCTACTCGAAGCTCTCTTCAAGGGCCTATATTGAAGACGCGCACCCCGAGCAGAATCTCGCTTTCAATACCAAAGATGAGCACAGAACCCCCTTGCGATGACTTCCTCCCCCGAGCATGACCTGATCCGCAGCCTCGAGCCTCTCTTCGAAGAGGTCTGGTATCTCGAGCAATATCCCGAAGCCGCGGATTCCGACCTGGCGGCGATTTCCCACTACCTGGAGTTCGGCGACCTTGCCGGCTACCGGCCTCTACCTCTCTTCGATCCGGATTTCTATTCCCTCCAACATCCCGAGCTGCCCAGGCAGGGGGGGGCGCGCCTCGCCCATTACGTCGAATTCGGAGAAGAGAGCGGCTCTTTTCCCACGAGACTCTTCGACCCGCTCTTCTACCGGCACGACAATCCCGACCTGGAGAGCTATACGGGCAACCTGCTCGGCCACTATCAGCAATTTGGTGCCAGCGAGATGCGCTCTCCAAATGCCCTCTTCGCCGCGGGCTGGTATTGCGATCAAGTCGATGAGATCGAAAACGCCCGGCTCAACCCGCTGATCCACTACCTGGAAGTCGGCGATCGTCACGGCCTCTTCCCCCACCCCCTCTTCGATCCGAGTTATTACGGATCTCAACAGCCCGATCTCCCGGAAGAGGGGGGCATCCGGCTGGCCCACTATCTCCACGCGGGAGGACGTGACGGCTGCAATCCCCACCCCCTCTTTCGCTCCCACTTCTACCTCGAACAATGTCCTGAGCTCGCGGAGAGTCCTCTTCCGCCCCTCGTCCACTATCTCTCCGAGGGAGAAGCGCGAGGCCTGCTCCCGAATCCGATCTTCGACCCGAAGTCCTATCTCGATCGACACCCCGATCTTGTGCAAATCCATTCGGCGCTCATCCACTACGTCGAATTCGGCGCATCCGAGCAACGGGCTCCCAATCCACTCTTTTCCACGCATTTCTATCGCGAGCAATTGGACGAAGAGAGCTGCGAAGACCAGGACCTTCTGGCCCACTATCTCGACTCGGGAGATGCCGCGGGATCCTCTCCCCACCCCCTCTTCGATCCCGCCCATTACAGCGCGCAGCGACCCCAACTCCCCCGCAAAGGCGGCCTGCGCCTCGGCGACTACTGGAAATGTGGCCATCGGCCGGGACATGACCCGCATCCCCTCTTCAATTCAACCTACTACGCATCCCAGCTATCCTCCCAGCTATCCTCCCAGCTATCCTCCCAATATCCGCCAACGGGAAGCCTGCTGATCCACTACCTCGAGCGGGGCGAATACCAGAACCTGAAACCGAATCCCCTCTTTGATCCGGCGTATTACGAAAGACAAAGCCAGGAGGTCGACCGGAGCCGCTGCCCTCTGCTGGAGCATTTTTCTCGCTGGGGGGGGCGGGGGGGACTCTCACCTTCGCCCCTCTTCGATTCGGCCTGGGTGCTGGAGCAGATGCCCGCTTCTGCTCGCAAAGAGACGAACCCCCTCGAATACTATCTTGCGGCCAGGGGGGATCTCGAAAAGGGGCCTCATCCCGTCTTTTTGCCCCGCTGGTACCTGAAGGAATATCCCGAAGCCCTGGCATCGGAATGGGATCCTCTCAGCCATTTCATGGAAATCGGTGCCGCGAAGGGATTCGACCCCCACCCCCTCTTCAACTCGAAGTGGTACCGCGATTTTTACGCCGACTCTTTTTCGGGAGAAGATGCTGGGGCTGTTCCGATCTTCGACTACCTCGAATCCGGCGAAAGCAGCGGTCTTCTCCCCAATCCGCTCTTCGACCCCTCCTATTATCTGAATCACTACCGAGTTCAACTCCGATACGGAGAGAAGGCACTCTCACATTTCTGCCGTGTCGGCGCCGAGGAAAGGTGCCAGCCGTCCAGGCTCTTTTCCTTCTGCCTGCAATTTTTCAGGAATTCAAATCCTTCGCACAGGCATCCCGCAGCCAACCCCGCAGGTGGCTTTCTGATGGGCGCCCTATCCGAAACCTTCGCGGGGGATGCGGAAATTCCGATCCGACTCCCGATCGTCTACGAGCCCGACGTTTCGATCATCATTCCGATGCACGGGCAACTCGTATACACCCTGGCCTGCCTGCGTTCCCTTTCCCGCGCCGAGAGTCGTATCCGTTTCGAAGTCATCGTTGTCGACGACTTCTCCGCTGCCGAAGACTTCCGCGAACTGACGGAAATCGCCAATCTCAGAATTCTGCGAAATGATGAGCAACTCGGTTTTCTCCACAGCTGCAATCGTGGGGCTGCAGAAGCCCGGGGGAAAGAACTCGTTTTTTTGAACAACGACACGTTGGTCACGGACGAATGGCTGGACCGGCTTCTCGAAACTCGTGAATCTTTTCCCGATGCGGGATTGATCGGAAGCCAGCTGCTTTTCCCCGATGGGCGACTCCAAGAGGCCGGCAGCATCGTTTGGGAGGACGGTACTGCCCTCAACTATGGATACGGAGAGGATCCTCTCGACCCCCGCTACGCATTCGCCAGAGAAGTCGACTACATCTCAGCAGCGGCCGTCCTCATCGCGACCGAGTTCTTCCATAGTCTCGGGGGTTTCGATGAAGTCTACGCACCGGCCTTCTACGAGGATACCGATCTCGCCTTTCGCATTCGCGAGGCGGGGAAGGAGGTCGTCTACCAACCGAGATCGCACGTGATTCACTTCGGGGGAGCCAGCCATGGTCGAGATATCTCATCGCCTTTGAAGCGCTACCAGGCGCGCAATGCGGACATCTTCCTCGATCGCTGGCGCGAGAGACTGGCGGAGCATCTCCCCTCCAGCAGCAGGTTGGAAAAGGGGGCTACGCGGCTATGCGGAAGAGGAGCGCTGGTCATCGACGCAACCATGCTCACCCCCGATCTGGATTCGGGATCCCTTCGGATGTTCAACCTCCTCCTCGTATTGCGACAACTCGGCTTCGCGGTGAGCCTCCTGCCAAGCGATCTCGAGAGCCGGGGAAGATACGCTGACGATCTGCGACAGAGGGGAGTGCAGGTCATCTGTCGCCCCCACATCGAATCGATCGAACGCTTTCTCGAACGAGCGGGCAACGACTTCGAACTCTGCATCATCAGCCGCCCGGATACCGCCGAGAACTGCCTCGACCTCGTTCGACTCCTCTGTCCCCGGGCGCTGCTCCTATACGATACGGTCGACTTGCATTTCCTGCGCCGAGAGAGAGAACTCCGCCTCATGGGAGTCGCTCCCGCTCCGGATTCGATTCGGAAGCAGGAACTTCATGCGGCGAGCGCAGCCGATGCGGCTCTTACGGTCAGTGAATTCGATCGGGAAAAACTCCTGGCGGAGATTCCGGGGAGTTCCGTCCATGTGATCAGCAATATCCATCGCGTCTACTCCCACGAAATCCCATTCTCGGATCGAAACGGAATCCTCTTCATCGGGAGTTTCCAGCACTCCCCCAATGCGGATGCCGTGCTCTGGTTCATCCAGGATGTTCTGCCCACCCTGCACGCCTGGATTCCCGATCTGCGTTTTCATATTGTCGGCGCCAATCCACCGGATGCGATTCGCGACGCCGCATGCGAGTACGTGATTGTCGAGGGTTTCGTCGAGGATGTAGACGAACACTTCGCGACTCGGAAATTGTCGATCGCCCCCCTGCGTTATGGTTCGGGGGTCAAGGGCAAGATCAACCAGAGCATGGCTCACGGCCTTCCCTGCGTGGCTACCCCCGTCGCCGTAGAGGGTATGGATCTGGATCGCGAGAGTGAGATTCTCGTCGCCGAGTCGGCGCTCGACTTCGCGGAGGCCGTGGCGGAACTCTACGAAAACGAAGCTCTCTGGCGGGAAATTTCGAAAAATTCGGCTTTGAGCATCGAACGATCCTTTTCGATGGAGGTGGCCCGGGAAGGCTTTCGAAAGCTGCTTCAGTACCACGGACGACCCATTCCGGGATCGTGAACCCGATGGAAAGTATTGGCGTCGATTCCTGCCTGCGGACCATGCGATCCGGAAAAATAGGCCGCCGCTCCGGACCCTTGGATGAAGCGTCGCGGGATTGGAGAACATCGGGGCCCCTCGGGCGTCCTCCATTTTTGGGGTACGTTGGGAGAAATCATCCAAACCGAGAACCTCCCCTCCACGAGCCGGGACTCGGACCCCTTTGATAGGATGCGATTCGCCCGGCTGGCGACTTCAGAGCTAGGCTTCGAATAAATCGCGGAGGAAAAGTGTCGAGCACGACCAAGACGGGCAGGAAATCAGGTGCCGGGAAGACGCGGAAGAAGACCGTGGATTCCTCCCCACGCCGAAAAGCCATCCTGATCCTGGGTGTTCACCGGAGCGGCACCTCGGCCCTGACGCGTATTCTCAATCTCTGCGGTGCGAGCCTGCCGGCCCACCTCATGCCCGCCACTGAAATCAATCCGCGCGGATTCTTCGAATCGCGGCCCATCTACAAACTCCACGAGGAAATCCTGGGAGACCTCGCCTCAACCTGGCACGACCTCTCTCCCCTGCCCCCGGCCTGGCTCGAATCTTCTGTCGGGGATCGGCACGTTCGAAGAATGGCCGACCTCGTCGCGGAGGAGTTCGGAGACTCCCCCCTGATCGTCCTCAAGGATCCACGAATCTGCAGACTGGTGCCCTTCTGGCTGGCCGTCCTCGAAGTTCTGGAGGTCGAGCCCGCCTTCGTACTTCCCGTCCGCAACCCCCTTGAGGTCGCGCATTCCCTGGAAGAAGCCGAGGCTATCGAGCGCCAGCACGCATTGCTCATCTGGCTCAACGGCGTACTTCAGGCGGAGCACGATTCTCGGGGCTACAAGCGATCCTTCGTCAGTTATGAGGCTCTTCTGGCCGACTGGCGAAAGACTGTCGAGAAGATCGGCGTCGATCTCGAAATCGCTTTTCACCGCCTCGGCCGCCGCGCCCAGGCCGAAGCGGACGATTTCATCAATCATCGCCTTCGTCACCATCAGGTATCGGTGGACGATCTCTCCGTACGCGAGGATGTCCTCGACTGGATCAAGACGACCTTCCGATGGATGAATCTCGCCGCAGCGGGAAAGAAGACGTCCACTCGCAAAATCGACCAGCTCTACCTGGCCTTCGCGGGAGCGGAACAAGCCTTCGGACCCATTCTCGCCAACGCAAAGCTCGCGCGGGAAAATTCCGAGACGGATCTGATGGGCCTGCGCGGGGAAATCCGAGAGATCAGCCGGGATCGCGATGAACTCCGCGGCCAGGTCGTTCCTCTCAACGAGGAGTCCAGCCAGCTCAAAACGCAGCTGGAGAAACGCGAACTGCAGGTCGGAGAACTCATCAACTGCATCAAGCTCATGCTGGTCTGGATCGCCAGCCGTGCCCCCGGAAGCAAGAGCTCCGCCGAAGAACTGCAGATCCTGCTCGAGGCCATGGACTCCTCCGAGGGAGAATCGATCGCCGAAACCGCCATCGAAGGGCTCCGGCGTTACCAGGAATCGATGGAGTCCACGTCGATCGCCGAGGAGGAGATTCCCCATCGCCGGGGGCTCCGCCATCCTCTCCTGCAGGCAACCGACCCGGACTCGCAGAGGCGGCAGTCGGCCGGGGAACGGATCGGGGACGAAAGGGAGAATGAAGAAACTTCCAAAGCGGAAATTCTCTCACTCAAGGTCGGCAACGAATCGCTGAGGGAGGAAAATCAGAACCTTCGAGACGAAGCTCACGTCTTGAATCAGCAGGGGGTCCAGAAGCAGGCCCTGCTCGCCCAGGCTCTTGGGGAACTGGCCAGACTCGAAGAGGCAAAATCCCTGCGAGACTCCGAGTATCGAATTCTCGAGCAGGAGCTTCGTGAACGAGAACGGAAGAGCGAGCTCGATCGGAGCGAACTCAAAGCTGAAACGGCCCGAGCGCAAGGGGAGACGGCCCGAGCGCAAGGGGAGA